>JBGSNE010000056.1:0-74583 GCA_041739785.1 Pirellulaceae bacterium | reverse complement strand
TCCCGCACGAAGTCTAGCTCCAGAGGGTCAAAAACGATCTACCGATTGGCGCTACCGCAACTGGCCTAAAGTTGCAGTAGCTTCGTTCGCTTTACTGTGCCAGATTTCGGCTTTTCAGCAATGCTGGTAACATACTAGGGTGAAATCAACGCGTGGTACCGGCGTTTACCGAGAATTGTCGAAAAAACCGGAAAATACGGTATGACAAACACTCGTTTTGGAAACCAGCAAGAATTGCGAGTGATTGCGCCCAATTTTACGAGACAAACGTACTCCTGCGTCGCTAAAATAGAGTTCCGTGCCGAATTGCCAGTAAGCATAGAATTGAACGGCTGCACCGTGGATGAGTCCGGCGGGGGATGAGTCCGGCGGGTCTGTCACCTCCGCGAGCTTCCTGATGCCCTCATATCTGTCGATCCTCCATGCCGCTCGAACTTAACGGCCCCCCTGATTCGGAAGACGTGCCTGCTCGTCCCAAGCTGGACGATGCAACACGGTTCGTGTCGAGCGAGCACGATGACGCCATCGATGCGCACGAATTCGAGCTTTTTGAGGACGCCGATGGCAGCGCAGATGGTCCAATCGGCGTCATCGGCGATTACCTGTTGTTGGAACAGATTGGCGTGGGAGGCATGGGGCGCGTCTATCGGGCCGAACATCGCACCATGAATCGACATGTGGCCCTCAAGGTACTCTCGCGCGATATCGCAGCGCATTCAGGATTGCTTGAGCAGTTCTTCGCTGAGATTCGCGCCGTTGCCAAACTGATGCACCCCAATATCGTTACCGCCTTCGACGCGGGCTCTATCGGTGAACAGCACTATTTGGTGATGGAGCTAGTCGAGGGAGAAGTGCTCTCCGATCGTGTTCGACGGCTGGGACCGATGAGTAGCGGTGAAGCGGCAAATATAGTCCAGCAGGTTGGCCTAGCGCTGGGCTACGCGCATCATCTAGGTATCGTTCATCGTGATATCAAACCGAGCAATATCATGCTAACGGCAAGTGGCACGGTGAAGATCCTGGACTTCGGTCTAGCTATGCTAGGAAAACGGGCGGAGGGGCTAGCCAATCGAAAGATCTTTATGGGGACTCCGGAATACATGTCTCCGGAGCAAATTGAAAATGCCGATTTAGTGGATGGCCGTAGCGACCTGTATTCACTCGGAGCCACGCTCTTCTTCCTGCTTACCGGCGGGCCAATGTTTACTGGCGACAAAATGCATGTCGCCGTGGCGCAGCTTCGCCAGACGCCAGAGCCGTTGTACGTCGTTCGAGGCGATGTCGACCTGCGACTGGACTCCATCTTCCAAAAATTGGTCGCCAAGTCCCCCGCCAAGCGTTACGCGTCGGCTGAAGACATGTTGGAGAGCCTCAATCAGCTGAATTTGTCCTCCTCGCTGGTTCGACCTGTCCTATTTCAGCACGGAGGTGGACGACTCGGTGGTGATCGGCCCACCAGTGATGTGCTGAGCACCTCCACGCTGGCTAAAAAGTCGCAGGTGGTGGCCATCGACTTAGGCATGCTTGTCTCCACAGTCGCCTACTTCGACCCTGTGTTAGGACCGCAAATTATCCCACAGACTGATGGCAACACCCAGCACTTGCGCAACATGTTGTGGAGTGCCGGCAAACAAATCAAGATTGGCAGTGAGGCACATATGCTGCGCCAACAGCATCCTGACCAAGTCATCCATAGTCTGCAAAGATGGATTGGGCTGAGCGAAGTTAACTGGCTTTTCGCTGGAGAGCGGACTCCGCCGGAAGTGTTGCTAGCAGCCTTGCTGAAACAATTGATGTGGAATGCGGCCCAAGCGACGGATGGAATCGACCACGCCATCGTAACGGTCCCTAGTTGTTATGACCAAATGCATCGCCGGGCCATTCGCAATGCCTGTCGTATCGCAGGAATAAACTTGGTGCAGCTGCTCGATAAACCACTGGCGGCGGGGCTGGCTTGGCTCGACGTAAACTCGCGATTATCGACATTCTCTGGCGCTCAATCTGCTGTTAATTCGAAACTGTTGTTCGTGCACTTGGGAGGCACTGGCCTGGAGGCCAGCATACTGCACGCGAGAGGTTTGGAAGTTAAGCAACTGGGAGTCAGCGGCAGCTGGAAATTCGGTGGCCTACGGTGGCAAACTCTACTAACCGAGTATTTTGTGGCGCGTTTACGCGAGCAGACCGGTAAAACGATCAAAGACGACATGTCCGCCGCCACTCGTCTGCAACGCACCATGGAATTGACCATGGATCGACTGACACGTAGCTCGCGGGTCGAGGTCAAATTTGATTGGGAAGGCGCTTCGATTGAGCAAACGGTTACTCAAGAGGGCTTAGTCAAAATCGCCCCCGATCTGCGGAGGTCCATCGAAGATACAGTCCGCGCGGCCTGCGTCAATGCGAAGACAGACATTGGCGAGATCGATCATATTCTGCTAGCAGGTTCGATGATGAAGATGCGCCCTATACAACAGATTGTCAGGAGTTGTATTCCGCATCGGGCCGCCGTAACCGAACTCGAAAAAGCTGACTTCGCTCGTGGCGCAGCTATTCAGTCGCGGCACTTTAGCTCGCTCACTCAGGCAGAAAATTTGCAACCCAGGGGTATCGGTTGTTCGGCCTACGACATCGCATTGCTGGCAGCCGATCCCCATACCAATAAAGCGGTACCGCGAGTTCTACTGGAACGTTCGTCGCCGCTTCCGAACTCGCTCACGCGCACGCTACGACCTAATTCGTCAGGGCAAGGAGCAGCGGAACACGCCTTCGCTCCCTTGCAGATCATTGAAAGCAGCAGCCTGGGTGGCGCTAATTGGCTTGCGTTGGGGAAGGTCAAACCTGACGAATTGTTCCCGCAGCGGGTGGGTGCCGAACCGTTGCAACTGCGGGTGGAAATTGACGAAAGCGGAATATTGGAGTCGAGCCTCACCTGGCCCGATGGCAACCGCCGAGTCCGCTTGCCTCATACGTCTGATCCGACGCTGAGTGAGGCCGACATCGCCCATTGGCAAAAGTGGCTGGATACGACCATGCTGTGCGGTGGTAGCTAGCAATGCCGCTCCCTCATAAAACGTCAACCATTCTGCCCTAAAATACATTGCACTAGACTCGCTTAGGCTTCTTGGACTATCTGATGGGAATCTATTTCCCATTCTTGGTTGACGAGACACGATTTGAACCAGCCCAATATATTTTTCTCCGTTGGGGAGCCAAGTGGCGATCTGCACGCGGCCAAACTTATATCTCATTTACGACAACAACAGCCCACTGCGACTTTTCGCGGCTTCGGCGGCTCGCGAATGAGCGATGCAGGTTGCCATATTGACTACGAACTAACCAATCTAGCGGTTGTTGGTTTCGCAGCTGTGGTCCCTAAGCTGAGAGAATTCTTTCGAGTCGCGAGCCAGGCCTCCGATATTTTTGCCAAGGACCGGCCCGATGCCGTCGTATTGGTCGACTTTCCAGGATTCAACTGGCACATCGCCGAGCGCGCCAAGCAGCACCAGATACCAGTGATCTATTATCTACCTCCGCAACTGTGGGCCTGGGGAAGTTGGCGGATCGGCAAAATGCGACGCACGGTCGATCACGTCATTTGCAATCTGCCTTTTGAACCCGAGTGGTATCGACAACACAATTTATCGGTGGACTATGTCGGGCATCCATTCTTTGACGAAGTGACGCAAAGGCAGCTGGACCGACGTTTTGTTGAGAAGTGGCAGGAGCATAGCGGCGTCCAAGTAGCCGTACTTCCCGGTTCGCGTTCGCGCGAAATCAAAAAGATCTGGCCCATGCAACTCGCCGCGATTCGCGAATTGGCTGGCAGACATCCTGCTGCTCGGTTCCTGGTTGCCACACTCAAGGATCAACATTGCCTGTGGTGCCGCGAGCATTTAACTCCCGCTGATCGAAAATTGAACATCGAATTTTTTGTCGGAAAGACGAGCGAGATTATCGAAATTGCCGATTGCTCATTGATGAAATCGGGATCGGTGAGTCTGGAGATGATGGCTCGCGGAACCCCCAGCGTAGTCGTCTACCACGTTAGTCGCGCGTTTTACGCCGTCGCCTGCGCAGTCACACGTCTCAAATCCATGACACTTCCCAACCTAATGGCTGGCGAGACCATCATGCCCGAGTTTCTGGCCGTCGGTTCGACGGGCAAGGCGATCGCGCAATCCATCGCCGCACTGGATGGCCTGATGGCGAACGCCCAGCTACGCCATGCGCAAAGCCAGCAACTACTTGAGCTCAGTCGCCAGATTGCAACCGCCGAAGGCTCGCAGTTTGAGGCAACTCGCGGAAGCTCGACCAGTGTAAGTGGCAAAGCTGCGCAGTCAATCTGGCAGCATTTAGGAGTGGAAACGGCGCGGTCAGCCAGCTACGCACGGGCCGCCTGACGCAACTCAAACTATTTCTTCTTGTCCGATTTCAACTCGATCGTCAGCGGTGCCATTCCAGATTTGACTTCGATGAGCATTCCAGATGTCTGAGGCGCATGCTTCTAGTGCTCTGTCCATGTTTAATTTGGGGGTTGTTCGGGAAAAGGTGTCCGACACCAAAAGCCGGAACGGCCCTTCGGGTGCTTCGCACATTTGGTGTCGGACACCTTTTCCCGACGCTCACCTTCAGCATAGATCCGCGATATAATTTGAAGTTTGCGTTGGCAACTGCGTTTGTCCACCAAATACTACCAGGCGGAATTCGCTTGAGTGTATCATGGTAGATATGTAGCGCTAAACCAATTTGCTCGACATTATTGCTGCATTGCATCCGCCGTGCGACTTCGCTAGCGGCCTGTACCGCAGGGAGCAGAGGTCACACCAGGCTGCCAATGATCGCGATGACCACCAGCTAAACTGGGCCACAGCATTGAACCGACTACGACTGGAAGACATACAACTTGGGCCGCGAATCGGCGTTGGCACCGTTGGAGAAGTCTACGCGGGAACGCTCAAAGAATCGGGAGACGAAGTAGCCGTCAAGTTGCTGCTAAGCGCACTCTCCGAGGACGCTCTGGTGCGTGCACGTTTTGAACGTGAGACGTTGATTCTAGCCAAGCTTCACCACCCGAACATCATTCGCTACTACGGCGGCGGGCGTCACGGTGACCGATTGTTTTATGCGATGGAGCGCGTTGGAGGTGGCACGGTTAAGGAGTTGCTAGAAAAATTCCAAACCCTGTCCTGGCGCGAAGTGGCTTCGATCGCGCGACAGGTTTGCAGTGCGCTACAGCACGCGCACAATCACGGGATTATCCATCGCGATTTGAAACCCGGAAATTTGTTCCTGGATCAAGCGGGCAATATCAAGCTGGGTGATTTCGGCATTGCCCGCGATACACAGGCCGCCGATCTAACCCACCAAGGACTGACCGTGGGCACACATGCATACATGTCCCCCGAGCAGATCGTGGGAGCTGAAAATGTAAGCGGCAAGGCCGATCTATACTCGCTGGGCTGCGTTCTATTCGAACTGCTAACAGGTCAGAAACCCTTCCAAGGAACAAACTTTGCCGTCCTGTTCGAACAACATTTGCATAAACCACCACCGAAAGCCATTGATTTGGTAGCGGATTGTCCGGTCAAACTCTCGGAAGAAATTGATCGACTCTTGGCCAAACGCCCCGAAGACCGCCCATTTAATGCTCGCGCCGTTCAAGGGGCAATGATGGAGTTGCTGTCCGAAGCAAACCAGGCGACCGAAAAACAAACACCGGAAGCCAACCGACCTGAGTCATCCAGCGGAGTCGCCAATCAGAGCTCGATGGATGTCGGAGCCGGCGCCGTGATCGACCCAGGCATGACGCTGCTTGCGAGAAAACTACATACCACGGAAGAACGTAGAGTGTCGTGGTTGATGTTGGCCATGTTGGGTTTGGCGGCCGTGGGCCTAGTTTGCGTAGCCGCGATGCTTTGACGCTCGCCAGGACTTTTCCTTAGAGCCAAATCTATAGTTACAGCGGCCGTCCGATTCCCAACACGTTTTCGAATGCCCGCTGCACGTACGGACACTTAAGATAATCCAGCTCAGCATGCGTACGGCCAATACAGCGGCAGTCAAATTGCTCAATGGTCGAATCAGCGGCCAAGGGTTCAGAACTGCGAGACTCGAGCAAGCCCGCGAATCCCGCCGCAATAGGTGCGCTATCGCGATCAAAAAAGCGAAATCGCTTAAGTATTGGATCCATTGAATTGTAGAGATTGAATACGCTATCCGCCTCTTCCAACGCTAGGTGATATCGCCCGCGGGCTGTTAATTCTTGCCGATCGAAGGCAGGAGCCAACATGCTAATCTTGGCTGGCAGATGGTTGGCTGGTGTGACGCGGAGTTGGTACCCGCACAAATTGCCACCGGCCAATAGATGCTGTGCACCGCACACCACAGCCGCTCCAAAGCTGTATCCAATAAAACCTGCCGATTGCTGCAGTTGAAGCCCTTCGATAGCCTGGGCAAAATAGTAGGAATCGGTATCGAGTCGCGTTTTTTTGCCGATTGCATCTCTGGCAAAGCCTTCCCGGCGTTCGCTAGGCCATGAGAAGGCGATGAAGCAGATCGGACGGCTATCAGCGCAGCGGACCAATCGCCGATAAACGGCCAGCGCTCGCTGTCGTGCCTCAGCGTGTGGCATCCAGTTGCCGTGCACATAAAATATAATCTTCTGCTCTGAATGACTGCTAAGCTGATTTCGCAGGCCGTCGAGCGTTTGAGGCCACCAACAACAATCTGCGTTTTCACTGACGGCAAACTGTGGCTCATACTCGAGGCCAGGACAGTCAGGCAGGCACCGCGAACTGATCTCCCACACGGTGTCTTCCGTGCGACAAAATCGATCGTCTGCTGCACTCGGATAAAGCGTGCCAAACTGCACACTGGCTACCAAGCACAAGACCGCTCCGCTGAGAAATGCTCGGCGGGCGCAGGTGGCATGCAGCATCAAAGGTAGGTAGAGTCGTGGCACGAGCATGTTGCAATATACGGACTGGTATTTTAAATGACTAAAAAAACGACACATCTCGCTGATCACCACCATAAAACTCGGGTTTTCGTACTCGTACTCAGCCGCAGGCGGTGCTCGTACTCGATGCCCCGTTCGAATCGAGTAGGAGTACGAGTACCATTTCATTGAGTACGAGTACGAAAATGCAAGCTGGCGGTGGGCTTTCTGCAGAGTCAGCTCTACGAATATGGTGGCGTTCAGCGAGAAGTGTCAAAAAAACGCTAATCAGACCATCAAGTTATTCATAAGTCGGCTAGGGACATGTGCTCCGATCGTCTAAGGGCCAACCAAGACTTCAGTGCAACTTCGGGGGCCCGCACTTGAATTGCAAGCCGTGTGATTGTTGCAATAGGTAATGGAATCATTAAACCCAAGAGTGAGCCGTGGGCCGTAAGGCACCGGGCAACGTTTGTCGCCGGCCGCTCACGCGCCTAAGGCTCACGCGCCTGAGGCTCACTAAACAACAAGTTCCCAAGAACTTCGGCCTAAGAAGTTATACCGCGCGTCAGGTTGGAAATAGTTTTGATGTACGGGGATTCTGACGGTTCTATCGATTATTCGACAGAGGTAGGGCAAGCGCGGGTGCTGAGGACATTTGAATCGCCAAAAATCGACGCGTTGTTGGAAAAAAACATCATGTTTCGTTTGCACATCACAAGCGGTGGGTTAAGTTTCCGAGGATGAAATTGGATTCTGCCGATTGCTGAGACTTTGTGCTAGGGGAAACAAAATGAGAAAATTAGTATTGCTCGGTCTGGTATTTACGTTAGCCAGTGGTTGTGGTCGTGGTTGGTTACCAATATTCCGCGGAGCGCCCTGCAACACGGGTTCGTGTGGTATTGCAGCTCCTGCCCTTCCAGCTTCCTACGATGCTGGTTGCACTGACTGTGGTTACACGACTGGCTACGACAGTTACGACACAGGGGTAGTAAGCGGGGGCGACAGCTACGGTGGTGTCGTCAATGGCGACACGTACTACGGCAGTGGCGTCATCGATAGCGGTACCGTCAACGGGGGAATTACTGGTGGAACCTATTCCGGCCAAGGAGCGATCATTAATCCGCCAATGCAACAACTGGCACCATCGTTGCCAGCCAACTAGTCAGAGATAGTACACACTCAACGGCTAATCAAAATTCATTATCTGACGCGTGGCGGTATCTTCGGGGGGAGACACCGCCATTCGTTTTTCTATCGGTGGAGTTGATCGGAGTCGTCTTGTTATAAGACCAAATATTCTGATTATGAACTCACCGCAAACATTGACACTTCTCATTGAACGCCACCACCGTTAGCTGCCAAACATTTTATTCTTGCTCTACCAGCTTATTTGCACCAACTTTTTTGCAACTGGTGCCGTTTCCAACGACAATAGGAGTTTGAGGGTATCGAAGCGGCCGAGAGTTCGTCGTTTCACACTCCCCACAGACCCAAGACAATTCATTGCCACTGGAGTCATTCTATGAAATTCCGCTTCGCTCCAATTCCGCATGTGCTAACCGCCCTGTTCATCGTCGGCTCTTACCATTCGATCGCTTTTGCGCAGGGGGATGCTGTAACTCAAGCCACTGTAACCCAAGCCGAGGGCCCCAAAGAAGCAGGATCTCAGCTGCCTGAGGCATCCGACACAGCGACTCCTCCCGCATCAAGTACCTCAGATGAAGAAGTGGCTGCGGTAGAACCGCTGCAATTCATCGCGCCCAAGACGTTCGAGATGCAAATTGGCGTCCGCGTCACGGCTCCTGACGGCAATATGCTTGGCACAATGGCCACGACCGTCTTCCCGACTCCTTGGCCCGAGCAAACAGTAGAGATCATTGAATCCAATTTACCCGCCGGATTTCAATCGAATTTCCGCGACTTGCCGGGTGGTAACAAGCAGTTGTTGTTGTTCGCGCAGCTGATCCCGGCCAATTCGATTGCAGAGGCCACCGTCAAAGTAAGGATCACGAAGAGTCATATTGTCGGACCGGAGGACACCACTCATTATAAAATCACCAAACGACTTCCGCGGGATGTCTCGGCTTTTCTGTCAAACAGCCCCTACATCGAGGCCAACAGTTCGGAGATTAAGAAGATCGTTCGCGAGATCGAAGCTAGCGAGCCACTAACCGATTGGAAGAAAGTCGAATTGCTATATGACTGGGTCCGCGACAACATCATTTATCAGCGCGGGGATTTGAAAACGGTCCGCGAAGCGCTGCGCGATCGCACGGGGGATTGTGAGGAGATGACCAGCACCTTTGTAGCTCTATGCCGCGCAGCTCGTGTTCCAGCACGTGTGGTATGGATTCCCAACCATTGCTACCCTGAATTCTATCTCGAGGATGAACAAGGGAAGGGGCATTGGTTTCCCTGCCAAGTCGCTGGAACCCGAAATTTTGGTTCGATGCCGGAGTACTTGCCTATCCTGCAAAAAGGAGATCGTTTCAAAGTCCCCGAGCAGAACGAAGTGCAACGCTACTTGGCCGATTATTTGACGTCCAAGAAAGTCTTGGGACGCAATGATCCGCAGGTTGAATTCATTCGCCAATTGCTCGGCGACGGTGCCAATCTAAAGGCCCCTGATCTAGAAGCCGAAAGTGCCGCAACTCAGAAATAGTTGCGGATGGGTAGCGGGCTGTGGAGTTATTCGTGTAACTTGCAGCCGACAGGTGAACGATATGCTATGTCTAGATTAGGATGTGACGTCACGCCGGCGGACCACTCAAACTACAGCCGCCCCTTCCATGCGATGGGACTCCGACCTGACGCTTGGCGAATAAAGGCTAACCACTGCACGGCTATGAAGATCGCGACGGCCAACGGGTGTAACGCGACGCCCAGCCAAGATTGTTGCAAGCGCGCCGCCAATAACGCTCGTGGCGCATAGCTCAACAGACTGGCTATGCATAGCAGTCCAAGTGTGATCCGTGGCCAATCATAGAAAATCGCATGTGCCAGCGTCAGCACCGGCAAGACAGCGGAGCCGAGTAGCAAGAAACTGAAGATCCCAATTAGTCTGGCATTGGCAATCCCCTCGGTGGCATTCTTTTGCAATCCCTGCAGTAGGCTTGACCAGCCGCTGTACATTCTCACCGAAGCAATATCGCTGCCGTCGAACAAATCGGTTTTCAACCCCGCGCGGCGATAGCTGCGAGGCAATTGCAACCCATCGTGACGAGACTGGCGAATGGCGGCGTGCCCACCGGAGGTCAAGTAATCGGACTTACAGGTCAAGAACATTTGCCCACAGCCCGCACCGAATTCTGGTTGGCTACTTGCCCGCATGCGATCCAGCGGTAGATAACCGAGTAGCACAAAGTGCATCATCGGAATCAGCAGGCGTTCGGCCAGAGAAATAGTAATTTGTCGTGGGAAGCCACTCAGGAGCGCACAACCGCAGCGATCGAATTCAGCGGCCAGCCGCGTGAGCGCGTCTTCTGTAACTCGCACGTCAGCATCGATAAACAGCAGGTGATCGTATTGGGCCAATTGAGCCAAATGCCAACAAGCATGCTGTTTCCCATTCCAACCGGTGGGTAATTCTGGAGCCAGGGCCAACCGCACGCGGGCGTCTCTGATGGCTAATTCACTTACGATGGCCGCCGTGCGATCGATTGAATGGTCATCCAGGACGATCACTTCAAACGCGATCCCTGTGCTGTTGAGCACTGCTTCGACCGCCTGGGAGATCTCGTGCTGCTCATCGCGAGCCGGAATGAGTACTGAAACAGGAGGGAAAATTCCGTTGTTCGCTCGTGCGGCGCGATGGAACAACGGTAGATTGCGAATCACCATCAGCGTCGGTAGAGCCGCAAGCAACAAGAGCAGGCTGGCAAAAATGTTGTAGATCAAGGAGAATCCCGTTTCAACAAAGTTTAGTTCGATTTGATGAACAGATTCTATAGGCAAGTAAAGCGCGGTTTGGTGTCGGTAGTTTAGTATTCAGTTCCAACGTTCGGGCTGATTGTACCTGGTAACGTGCTCAACAGTTGGCCGAAGGCCTGGAGGATCCGAATGTGGATGCAATAGAAGTAAGCGACTTTCGAAAATTGTACGATTCGACGGTTGCCGCCGACGGCATCTCTTTCACGTTGCCAGCGGGAACGGTGGGCGCGTTGGTGGGCCCCAACGGAGCTGGCAAAACGACTACTATTCGTGCACTGTGCGGTATTATTCGGCCCACGTCTGGGAGCCTACGCGTGGCCGGGCTGGATGTGCAAACACAACCACTGCAAGTAAAGCAACAGGTGGCCTACGTCCCAGACGATCCGCCATTGTTCGAAACACTCACCGTGTGGGAGCATTTGAAGTTCGTCGCTTCAGCCTATGAAGTTGTTGATCTGGAGGAGCGTGGGGCCAACCTTTTGGCACAGCTGAATCTGGAGGCCAAGAAAAACTCGTTGGCGAGCGAGCTCTCGCGCGGTATGCGACAGAAAGTTGCCATCGCATGCGCTTACCTGCATTCGCCCGCTGTGCTGTTTTTCGACGAACCACTTACGGGACTTGATCCCGCCGCCATTCGACTATTGAAAAGAACGATGGTGGAGAAGGCAGAGCAAGGAGCCACGGTGCTAGTTAGCAGCCACCTGCTGGCATTGGTCGAGGATATTTGTCGTCACCTGATCATTCTTAGACAAGGGCGTTGTCTGTTTTCAGGGTCGGTCGAACTTGCCAAAGAAACCTATGCCCGTACCGGATCCCTGGAAGATGTCTTTTTCAAAGTGACCGAAGATAGTCCATGAAAGGTTTTTAATAGGGCAAGCCGGCAAGCAGCACTTGCGAGACTTGGTGTTACTTACCCGCACCATTCATGACTTGGTGAGCCGAGGCGCGTGACGGCTTGTTGATCTAGTGCTGATTTGACCGTTCTTTGTTTAACCCGCAGCCGAAGGCGAGGATCAACGGGCCGAACCTCGCCTTCGGCTGCGGGTGAAACGAATAAATCAACACGCCGGTAATTGCAAAGCAGACTGTGGTAAGCATCGAGAAATAAAAAAACGACCTGAAAAAATTCAGGCCGTTCTCGGTATGTGCTTTTTTGTTCAAGCGAATCAGATGATTACTCGCGAGGGCGGATGACGCCGGTCAAGCCCGCGTAGTCGACACGGTCATCTCGATGCCACAGAGGTTGCCCGCAGCTCACGCGTTGGCGCAATACTTCAATCTTTTCTGCCGAACCGGCCGGCGCATCGGTTGGTTGGAAGTTCTCGTTGACTTCGGGATCGAAGTCTTCATCATGACCATACTTCAGAATGGCTTCGAAGACATTTTTGCAAACGTCGCTCATACTGGATTCCTTAAATGAACTGAACTGGGTGACTCGTTACTATTGATATGCGGCCAAGTAGACTCAGTCCGCAGACGTTACTGAGGGAACTAACAAGAGCGATTATTCACGCGTAGAGACCGAAGTCAAGAATTTTTTGGCGATTTTTTAGCGTGCTGAGGCTCAATTGCCTCCGCCCAGTTGCTGTTCGCTCAGCTACAGGAACTGAGCCAATCAGTTAGACTTTGCGGTGCACCGCAGTCTTCTGTGGAGCTTCTTGGGGGTCTCGATGAATCGATGTCAAGTAGCCATCCCTTCATGCGACTTTATGGTGCCCAGTGCGCCGTCAATCGCTAGCGTTAAAATAGGCAACTTAGGGTTGAAAGCGGAAGAAGTGACGTAGAGCTGTCAACCAGATGTACCCTCCGTCGACTAAAAAAAAATTGAGAAAATTTATGGAAACCACGGTTTTCAGCCCTCGCGTTGGACACTTTGGGAACGAAAAACTCCAATTTCCCAGCGGCCTGGGCTCAGCAAAACTTGACTAAAGATTCGCCGGTCGCCTGCGCGCTGACGAATTTCCCCACCATTAGACAAAGTAGGTACCAAGATGTGGTCTCAATCCAAAATCGGTTTATCCCCCAAATCGCGTGGGTTTCATTTGGTCACCGACGAGGTCGTCAATCAGCTTCCGGACTTGGGGAAAATCCAAAGGGGTGTGTTTCATCTGTTCATTCTCCACACTTCGGCAAGTTTGACGATCAACGAAAACGCCGATCCTGACGTGCGAGTGGACATGGAGACTTACTTCAATCACCTTGTGCCCGAGCAGGGACTCCGTCTGCAACACACGCTCGAGGGACTCGATGACATGCCGGCCCACGTTAAATCATCGCTACTAGGCTCTTCCCTTACGCTTCCCATATGCAAAGGTCAGTTGGCGCTGGGCACATGGCAAGGAATCTATCTGTGCGAGCACAGAAACCGTGGAGGCGCTCGACAATTGATGGCTACGCTGCATGGAGAGACTACCTGAAGGTTGGGGCGCACGCTAAGATCTGTTATCTTGTGTGGCTCGCCACGCTCTTCAAATCCTGTGGGGCATACTTTTTTTCCTAATACGGAGATCTTCCATCGCAATGACCGAAACGATGCAAAAATACAATGCGGCCGAGAAACTCAAGGATGAAGGTAAGCTAGACGAAGCGGCCACGCTGCTCAATGAGATCCTGAAAGAGGACCCCAAGCATGTACTGACCCATCTTACGCTGGGGCGAATCTTCACAGTGCAGGGCAAGTTCGAACAAGCGGTTGCACATGGCCAGCAGGCTTGCCAACTCGAGCCCAAGGAGCCCTTTAATTTCACCGCCTTAAGCGTTACTTACCAACGCGTTTTCGCAGGGACGCAGGATCAGAAGTACATCCAGATGGCTGAAGATGCCATGGCCGAATCACGACGACTGGAAGCTATGAAATAGGTCGCGCGCTCGAATCGCGTTCAGCGGCGTCATATCAGCTTGTTAACTTATCATGCATTGGGAAATAACTTATCGTGGGGCAACCAACTGCGCACAACACCGATCTCCCGCTGAGCGGCCAGCGGGTTTTGTTTTTCACCGGCGATATCTATGAAGACTTGGAATTGTGGTACCCCAAATTGCGATTGATCGAGGCGGGCGCAGAGGTGGTCGTGGCTGGTGAACAAGCGGGCAAACTATACGCTGGCAAACACGGCTACCCTTGTGTGTCGGATGCCGCCATCGCTGAAATTCGCTCGGAAGATTTTCATGCCCTGGTCGTACCCGGTGGATTTATGCCCGACCGACTACGCCGACTACCGCGTGTTCTAGAAATCGTCCGCGAATTTTTTTCCGCTGGCAAACCCGTGGCAGCCATCTGCCATGGCGGTTGGATTCCCATTTCCGCAGGAATCTACCGAGGCATTCGTGTGACCGGGTCGCCCGGTATCATGGATGACTTGGTCAACGCAGGAGCCGTCTACGAAGATGCTGCAGTAGTCGTCGATCGCAATTCAATCAGTAGTCGACGGCCGGACGACCTTCCCGATTTCTGCCGAGCACTGATCGAGTCAATGAAAGTAAATTAAGCAGGTATGTACGTCAGGCTAGAAAGCCTGACGTACGGTGACAATGTCAGGCTGGAAAGCCTGACGTACTTTTAGGAAAAACCGATGCATGTTGTCCACCATGGCGCGCTCGACGGAGTAACTGGGTCGTGTCATCAACTAATGATCAGCGACCACCGTTCGCTATTGATCGACTGCGGCATGTTCCAAGGAGCTGACGCCAAGGATCGGGATCAAGAGAAAATTGAATTTCCGCTGGATGGAATTCAAGGATTGATTGTCACTCACGTGCATTTGGATCACGTAGGTCGCATTCCTTTCTTAATTGCGGCCGGATTTAATGGACCCATCTACTGCAGTCCTCCCACGGCCAAGCTATTGCCGCTGATGATGGAGGATTCACTGCGGGTGGGGGTGACTCGCAACAAGCGGTTGATCGAACGCTTTCTGCATGACTTGCAGAAGCACATTCGACCAATGAGCTATGACAAGTGGCACAAGTTAGACGGTGGACTGGAAATGCGACTGACGCCTGCCGGGCATGTGCTCGGGTCAGCAATCGTGGAAATCGATCGCGGAGGGGAGCGATTCGTGTTCAGTGGTGACCTGGGGAGCCGGCATCAACCATTGCTCAAGGATCCGATCAGTCCCCAACGAGCCGATTTCTTAGTGCTCGAAAGCACCTATGGGAATCGCAACCACGTGGGACGTGAACAACGCGTTGAGCAACTGGAAAAGGTCTTGTGTCACACAATGGAAAACAAGGGGGTCACGATCATCCCTGCTTTCAGCGTCGGTCGGACGCAAGAGTTGTTGTACGAAATGAATGAGATTTTCGAGCGCGTCGAGAAGAGAACGGGGTGCTCATTGCTCCGCGCCGTGGATGTGCTGATCGACTCGCCGTTGGCCTCACGATTTACCGAAATCTACGACAATATGCGCGAATACTGGGACGACGAAGCCAAGCATGTACTGACTTACGACGATCAACCGCTGGTCTTCAACAACTTGGTACAGATTGATGATCATCGGGAACACCGCGACACCATCCAGTATTTAAAAGACTCCAAATTGCCGGCAGTGGTCATTGCCGCTAGTGGCATGTGCGCAGGTGGACGAGTGGTCAATTATTTGAAGGAGTTTCTCGGAGATCCAGCCAGCGATGTGATTTTCGTCGGCTTCCAGGCCGCAGGAACTCCAGGCAGATACATCCAGGATACCGAGTGGGTCAAGCTCGACGGCAAACGCTACGATATTAAAGCCAGCATTCACCAACTCAGTGGTTATTCGGCCCACGCCGACCAATCCGATCTCATCCGCTTTGTGGAAGGGATGCAGGAACGCCCCAAAGCGATTCGCTTGGTGCACGGCGAAGAGGAAGCCAAGAGCGCATTAAAAAGCGAACTGGAAAAACGCGGCTACGATGTAGTTTAAAGTCAAACGTAGTTTAAAGACAAACGTAGTTTAGAGACAACCGCCGATGATTTATCAGTTCAATTGCCACTACATCGAATCAGTAGTTGATAAAACAGCCTCTCCAAGCTGACGTGCGTCATCCAAACCGGGCGTACACATTTGGATGATTGGTCAGCCTGGAAAGGCTGACGTACGAATACAAGTCAGCTGGATCGCGTGACGTACGAAAGCCCCTCAGGATGGGCGCCATAAAGAACCGAAAAGCGACTGGGTCGTTTTTTTGGTCGTAGTTATCGAGCTCTCCCGCTCCCAATTCGGCCAAAATTCTCTGTGGCGTCCACCCCAAGGGGCTGCGGACGACGACCAATTCCTTTTTGCCGTTAATTAGTCAAACGCACAACCAAATCGTTAAGCGCGCTCAATCTGGGAAAAATTATCAAAATTGGGTAATATGACGGTCGATTCCACACTCCCACTAAGACCTAACTGCGAAATTCCCCGGCAGGGTCGGCTGGCTGGAATCGATTTCGGTTCCGTTCGCATGGGGATTGCTACGTGCGATCCGAGCCAACAATGGGTCACACCCTTCGCTACTTACACACGCCGTAACGACCGCCTGGACGAGCTGTACTTCACGCAGCTTGTCGAACAAGAGCAATTGGTAGGTTGGATCGTCGGATTACCGATCCACTGCGATGGAAAAGAGAGTCAAAAATCGACGGAAGCTCGGCGTTTTGCCGAGTGGTTATCGCAACTGAGCTCGTTGCCCGTTAGCCTTTTTGACGAACGTTTTACTACGGCCGAGGCGCGGAGATTGCTCAACGAAACCAATATTAGCCCTCAAAAGAAAAAGAAACGCTTGGACGGATTGGCCGCGCATCTAATACTCACCCATTATTTGGACTCCCGACGAAATTCCGCTTCTCAAAATGAGGCACTTGACGACCAGCTCAACCCCCCCGATTAGTGGACCTGTCCTCACTGATTTTGGCTTCCTTTGGCATTTTCATGCTCTTTCTTTGGCCCTTTCGGGAACTTGGGGCTTTGTTGTAACATCGGAGGAATAACGGAATCGGTTTATTTAAAAATGGATATTGGCTGTCGCTAGGCAGCTGTGAAGCTGGGAGTCGAAGTAATGCCCCTCGATGGCGAAAAACTTGACGAACTACTCAGCGGTTTTATCGATGGCGTGCTCACTGAAGCTGAGCGGAAAATCGTCGAAGAAGCTGCCCGTGATGACGCGCGCATCGAGCAGAGAATACTCCTGTTGCGGAGGCAGGCTGGCGAAGTTGGCGAAGTAGGGAAGTTGCTCGTCGAACAGTCTCATCGCCAACTTGATCTGAATCGGCACCAATCTCTAGCGGAAACTGTCATTGCCCAAGCTCGGCAGCAGGCTGTGCGGAATGGGCTCACCAAAACACATTTTGTGCATGGACATGCTGATCGGAACGAGAACTTGGTAACAGTATCCAGTCCGCGCTCGGCGTCGCTGCTTCGCAGACCTGGAAAACGCTGGATCGTGCTCACTGGTTCAATGGCTGCGGCCGCGGCCATACTGTTGGCGTTGGCTCTCAACCGTTCAAACGAATCGAACCCTGCCACGGACGTGGCCAGTTCAACCCCCAATGTTGTACCGGACCTCCCCGAGTCCATGCTTGCGACAGGAGCAACATCGTCGCACGGCTCTCCGAGCCGTGACTTGCCTACTCCTGACAATTCATCACCTCGACTTGTTGGCCAATTTGATCATTTGACCTACGTCTTAGTTGCTGACGTTCAAATCACATCGGCAGGCATACGAGAAGAAATCTTAGAGAGTGTTCTAGCCGGCGCCGGAATATCACGCGTTGAGCCGGTCGTTGCCGATGCCAAGATTATCAAGGCCTTAGATCAGTCGCGCATGATCGTCGAACCCAAAGGTAAACCCTCCGAGCGAGTTTACATCATGGTCATCCGCGCCGAAATGAACGATATCGACGCCGCCTTGCGGAACATTTGGAAGGACAGTCTTCACTTTCCAAATGTAAACCTCAATCTAGCCGTCGATGCTCGGGCTGGATTGGTCAGAGATATTCTCAATGGTACCAGCGGTCGTTTCTCCCTCAACGACTCGTTCGCAGTACCCTTGGCCGGAGAAAGTCCAGCACCTCGACTGGCTGCTTCTAGCCCCTTTCCTGGGCCCACCAATGGTGTCAGCTATGTCTCCAGCAGCAAGCGTGCTAGTGGCTGGGGGGGAGCTGATGCACTTTCGGTTCCGCCATCTGATTCGATAGCGACGATCTTGCTGGTAATTCACGTAGCCGAGTAGTCAGCTAGCTATCGCCCCAACAATCGTTACGACCGAAAAAGATTATCTTGCCGGAATAATCAGAATATTTTGACATGGGATGCCGAAAACAAACATTGACGACAAGTTCGGGATCAAGTATCCCCTTTGAAGGCAATCGATCGCCGCCAGAGGGTGCATCCTGTTCGCACTAGTTTGGCATAGGGCCGTGAGGATTACGGCACACGATCGACACTGACCAATCCCACGGCCGGACATCCGGTTATTTTCGCGAAGAAGGAGAGTCGCGTTGAGTCAAGAAAATTCGAAACAGAAGCGACGTTGGCTTAAACGTATTCTCAGTGCGCGGACTTCCACGGCACTGTGGTTGGCACCGGCCCTGCTTGCCCCCGTCTTCACGACGGGAGTGATTCCAAGTGGCACCGTCCATAGCCAGACGCCCAATGCGGTTCAGTCGATCACCGATGCGAATCCGACGGTCAACGTCGACTTTGTGCTGGGTTGGCTCGAGCATTCGGCCAAGCAAGCTGAAGCTGGCGATTTAAATGCGTCAGCCAAGGCGTTTGCCGAGGCGCTGCGTGGACGCCAAGCTCTCAACGAACGCAATGAGAAGAGTGACAAACTCGAAGCCCGTCTCAAGGAAATCGAATCCTTTGTCGTGTCCAAAGGAATGACCAAGGCCAAGATTGTCGATGCCATCGGCAGCCTCGGTGCTTTAACCACTGCCCCAGGGAATAAGAGTGCGGTCGCGGTTGCGGCCTCTCAAACCTCTCCGTTGCGTGGCCCCGGAACAACAGCTCCGATTGTCCAAGCTGGCGCACAGCAACCGCTGGCCACCAATGGAAACGTAACTTCAGCAACTACTGCCGGTCCTGCCGGAAGCCAGCCGGTATTACCGGGGGTCTTTCGTCCTAACAGCGATGCCAGTAGCGTCCGCGCAGCTAGCAACCAAATTGAACTAGCCGTGCCAGCCCCACTCGGCAGCAATGCCAGTGGTGACGAACTCTACCGTCGCGGGGTTGAGTTGTTAGGCCAAGGAGAGCGAGCTGCAGCCTTGGAGAACTTCCGCCGCGCGTGGCAGTTCGAACGTGAAATGGATCCAGCCTTGCGCAATCAACTCAAGGACAAACTCAGCTTGCTGAGCGCGTCACCTGGCAATGTACCCGATTCCAATTCAAACTCTGGAATGCGCCAGATCAATGATCAGGAAATGGCAGCGCGTCAGAAAATGATGAGCGAAGTGACTGCTGAAATCGCAGCCGCCGAAGCCAATCGTGAGATCGAACCTCAAGTGGTAGCCGAACGTCTGCAGACCTTACGGACTCGCGTTTCGCAAGCCAATCTTGACGGTACGTCCCGCAAGCAGATGTTGACTTTGGTCGATCGGCAAATCGCAGCTCATCAAATCTACATGAACCAGAACAAAGCTGCCATTGATCAGAATCTGCGCAATCGCCAGATCACTGAGCAGATGTCGATGGATCAAGAGGAGCGCGGCAAACTCGACCAACAAATCGCGTCGCTGGTTGAAGCCTATAACGACCTGATGGACAAAGGGAGCTTCGCCGAAGCTGAGGTTGTTGCTAAACAGGTAGGTCAGCTCGATCGCAATTCGACCATTGCCAGCCTGTTAATATCCAACGCTCGCAACGCTCGCCGCATCGGCGAATACGAAACGATCAAGGCCATCAAGGAAGACAAATTCGTCGACGCTATGATGACCGTTGATGAAGCGGCCATTCCTTTCGACGACCGCCAACCGCTGCTGTTCCCGAACGCCAAGGATTGGGACGAGCTGACCAAGCGTCGTTCGAACCAACTCTCAGAGGCACAGCGTGGCATGAGCCCCGCCGCGCAGAAGATTTGGGCACAGCTCAAACAGCCAGTGTTGGTCGATTTCAAGAATCGTCCTTTGGGTGAAGTGATGACGGCCCTGTCCGATATGACCGGTGTGTTGATTCACTTGGATCAAGCCAGTTTGTCGGCTGAAGGTGTCACTACCGATACGCCTGTCACGCTGAGCCTTAACTCGCAGATTTCGCTTCGCAGTGCCCTTAATCTGCTGCTCAATCCACAGAACTTGACCTTCCAACCGGTCGACGAAGTGCTGATGATCTCCTCGATTCGCAACAGTGCCAAAACCAATGCCACCCGCACCTACAACGTGCGTGACTTGGTGATTCCCATTCCAAACTTTGTTACCGACTACAACAGCGGTATGGCCGGAGCTATTCGTCAAGCTTACGAGACGATGGGTCGTGGCTTGATCGCTCAGAAGTCAGGTAGCGGGCTGGGGGCTTTGAGCGATGACATCCGATTGGCCTCAGCCACATCGTTGGATCCCAATTCTCCAGCTCTGGGGCAATTGAACAATGGCATGGCTGGCTTTGGCGGAAATCTGCCTGGCGCACTGGGCGGTGGCTTTGGCCTCAATCCGTCGGGCGGCATGATGGGTGGTGCACCGATGTCGGTCGGTAGTGGTCAACAGGGCGGTGGCGGCGGTGCCGACTTCACCGAATTGATGACGCTCATTATGCAGACCATCGCGCCGCTGGACTGGGATCAAAATGGCGGACAAAGCACGATGTCGCCGTTCATGTCGACTTTGTCGCTGGTCGTCAGTGCTCCTCAGACCACGCACGAACAAATCGAGGAATTGCTCGAAACACTGCGTCGTCAACAAGATTTGCAAGTCACGATTGAAGTGAAGTTCATCACGCTCAATGACAACTTCTTCGAGCGAATGGGTGTCGACTTCGACTTGCGGATCGACGACAACAATCGCCGTCTGCCTGAGGACGACCAAGGCAATAGCGCTGTAGTCGGTTTGAGCACGGGTGTGACCGCTACCAATGCGTTCCCTGTTACCGCTGACTTCGATATCGCTTTGTCACAAGACAGTTTTGCTTCCGCAGTGCCTGCTTTCGGCGTGTTCAACGGAGACGCTGGAGCAAGCTTGGGCTTTGCGATTCTGAGCGACTTGGAGATGTTCTTCTTCATGAACGCGGCTCAGGGTGATCAACGTACCAACGTCTTGCAAGCTCCACGAGTGACCATGTTCGACGGACAATTCGCTTCGATCTCGGATCAAGTCCAACGACCGTTCGTAACCAGTTTGATCCCAGTTGTTGCCGACTTTGCAGTGGCTCAACAACCGGTGATCGTAGTACTCAACGAAGGTACCGTACTCAACGTACAAGCTACTTGCTCGCCAGACAAACGCTTTGTGAGGTTGACGTTGAATCCGACCTTCTCACAAATCGATCGCGTCGACACCTTTACTTTTGAAGGCTCGCGGACCACCCGTACTAACAGTACTCAAACCGGAACGAACATTCTGAATCCAACCGGCAACGTCAATAGTAACGATGACAACCAAGAACAGATCATTGCTGGTACTACGGTCCAACAACCTAGCTTGGCATCGACGAACATCTCCACCACGGTCAGCGTACCAGACGGTGGAACGATCCTGCTGGGTGGTATCAAGCGTATGCGAGAAGGCCGTATCGAACGCGGTGTGCCGATCTTAAGTAAGATCCCTTATGTCAATCGCTTGTTCAAGAATACCGCCATCGGTCGTGAGACGAGCACCTTGATGATGACCGTTACACCACGCATCATCATTCAGGAAGAGGAAGAGCTGAAGTACGGCGTCCAGCCCTAAGTACTCTTGCTGAACAACAACCGAACGATCTCCGACGACCTGGCCAGTATCACTACTGGTCAGGTTTTTTCGTTTAACGCGAGAATGTTTGCGACAAAGGTAGGCAGCAACAAGCAAGTCCTTTGAAGGCCGCGACTAAGGACGCAAGTCCCATTACGCGCTCTCCGCAGCCCAGAGTTTTGACTACCAGAGGATGTGTGCAGTTGCGGCACGTATGAACCCGAACTTGTTTATGACCCAAGCGAATATCCGTGCTCCGGCCTTGCCATCCGTGCTAGTGCTTTGTCAAACCTAAGAATTGGGGTACGACGTGGGACGGGATTCCTTCTGGCTCCCATGTTGCCGTCGCCTGCGCAGGCTGTAAGACCCAACCTCCGATAAACTCATCGTGTAGGTGTGGTTCTCGCGATTGGTTGATTAGACGTGATTCGACAGCCTGCTCCGGCTCGGCGTTAAACAAATTCCGCACCCGGATATTTTCATGCTGCAAGCATCTATTTTTTCCGTGTCTGAAATGTCTCCTTGAGCCCAGCGTTGGAGGGAATGGAAACTGAGTATTGCTCGCTATCAGGAGCAACCGACAGGTGAATATAGTGCCCCGAGCACAGTTCACTGGCCTCGCAATTAGCAATGTACTTATCGTCTACATTGTTGACCGAGCCGTCGGGACGCAAATTCTTGTGCATCTGGAATATCCGCTCGATGGATGCAGTAGCGGTTAAATTGGCGAACACATCGGGCAGACACCCCTTCTTATCGCCGTTGTTCATGACGGCCACCCGCGGCTGAATGGTATTGAGCACCACGGGATTGTTGCTGCTGTCCAAACCATGGTGCGTGACTTGATAAACATCGACGGGTCCAACCAAATCGCGCGGACAGACCAGCTTCATCTCTTGATTCCAAGTTAGATCGCCTCCATCAAAAAAGCGAAAGCCACCAAATTCAACAATGGATACTACGCTGTTGGCGTTGTCCGAACCATCGCGATCCTTGGGCTGGCAAGCGGCACAGGTGGCCGCATTCATAGGACTTGATTCTTGCGGTTCAACAAAGGTTTGTCTGGTCCCCAGACAACGCAACGATACGCGTGGACCAGCGGTGGTTTGCTTAAGCGTCAATTGGTCGCCAGGATTGATAACGATCCGCGCGTCACAGGGCAGATCGAAATATTCTGGTCCGGGGTCATTCGGCATATCGGCGAATTTTCCGTTGTCGTACACCACCCCCACGGGCATGAGCGTCGCCAGCAGTGAAGCACCTCCGTAATGGTCGCCATGATAGTGGGTGGTTATCAAGTGATCGATTTTTCTTACTTTGGCAATTTGAGTAGCCACCTGCACGATACGATTGGCATCGCGGCGGCCTGGATTGCCTGTATCGATCAGGATCGATTCACCGGACGGAGTTACCATCAGCGTCGAAGCTCCTCCTTCAACATCAATCCAATAAATATCGAAGCATTGATCCGCTTCGCCCCCCCAGCTGTGAGTCAGTAGGGCGCTCACCAGTGGGAAAACCAACAAAAACTTTTTCATGCGGAGACTCTTTCGGAGGCAGGTTTGCAAAACTACTCACGTCTACTTTTCTAAACGAATGGTTACTGCTTCTATTTTGCCTGGATACCTGTTGGGCGAACGGTAGGTCCCAACACAACCTTCCAGATCCTGACCAATTTGCAACCCATCCAGCGGCTGCTCAGACAGTAGTCTGGGGATTGTGCCACGCGCGACCTCAAGACCGTTCCAACGCAGGGTTACGCTGCCATCTTTGGCAAGTCTTAGGATAACGCGCCCGGCGCCAGAGACCGACTTTGAGCTGATCAGATATCGTTGGCCTTCACGTGTCAGG
Source organism: Pirellulaceae bacterium (assembly GCA_041739785.1). Lineage (GTDB taxonomy): Bacteria > Planctomycetota > Planctomycetia > Pirellulales > Pirellulaceae > Aureliella. Next base: position 51,025 of record JBGSNE010000056.1, on the reverse strand, counting down.
GCAAAAATGAGTTTTGAGTCTTGGATGTAGACGCCCCAACCATTCGTGGTGCCACCCTGGGCAACGACCACACCCGCTTGGACGTCCGACAATTTGGCTTCAAAAAAAACACCGCGATTGACCACATAGGGTGCATCTTGGCGTTTGAGATCGTCATTCTGCTTCAAGGTGAAGATGAGTTTATTTTGATTGAGCTTGTCTGCTTTCTTGCGATAGGGAGTCAGAGGCAGCACATTGGCTCGTCTAGCGTAAGCATCCCACAACCGAGATAGCTCTGCGACCAAATGCGGCTGACTGGTGGCCATATCGTATTGCTCGGATCGATCGCGGACGATGTTGTAGAGCTCCCACTTTTGATTGTCTTTGGCCACTAATTTGAAATCTCCTCGGCGCACCGCTCGATTCCCCTCGTGTTCCCAATAGATGGCTTCACGTTCGATTTCGTCCCCCCAAAAAATCGGCTGTAGGCTAGTTCCCTCCATAGGTTTAATCGCCTGGCCATCATGAAACTCGGCTGGGTAGTCCGCGCCAGCCACATCAACGGCGGTGGCCATTAAATCAATGAGGTGGCCGGGCGTGTGTTCGAGTTGGCCAGAGCGAAGAATGCCCGCGGGCCAATGCGCGATCAGCGGTGTGGAGATGCCCCCTTCGTGCGTCCAGTGTTTGTACTCGCGGAACGGCGTGTTGGAAACGGTGGCCCACGCCTTACCGTAACTGAGGTATGTGTCGGCTGGACCAGCCAACACCCCTTTGCCGGTTCGAATGGGATAGCCATCGCGCGTCTGTTTGGGCTGCATGTCGACCTGCAGATGCTCGGCGGACAAGGGCTCTAGCGTTGGCTCATCGGCGCGAGGTTTCCCTTCACCGTTGCGCCCGTAATTCTCCGCGCAGCCACCGTTGTCTTGCAGATATAGAATTAAAGTGTTGTCGAATGTTCCAGCCTCAACAAGGCTGTCGACAATTCGCCCAATACCACGATCCATACAATCGACCATGGCGGCATACACTTCCATATTGCGAATATCCCAAGCGAGATAGTCCGATTCCTTCCACGATTTTTGCAGTGGCCAATCGTCAGTTGAATTCTCAGCAATTACTCCTTGCTCGACCATCTTTTCGTATCGAGCCGAGCGGATTGCGTCGTAGCCTATATCGTACAGGCCACGGTACTTGGCGATATCTTCCTCGCGGGCGTGCATCGGCCAATGTGCGGCGGTGAAACTGACGTACATGAAAAAGGGGGTTTTTGCATGATCGGTTTGGTGTTCACGAATAAAACGCACCGATTGGTCGGCGATAGCATCGGTATAGTAGAATTCTTCGGGCTGGTACTCGGGGTCGGCAAAGGGAGAGATCAGCCGGTTATCGCGAGCCAATGAGTTTGGATCGAAGAAACTACCCGCACCATGAATCGTCCCATAGAAGCGATCAAAACCACGCTGCTTGGGCCAGTTATGTTGCTCGGCCTCAGTCTTTGGTTTTACGGCTTGTGTCACGTGCCATTTACCCGCCATATAGGTTCGATAGCCTGCCGACTTGAGCACTTCGGCGATCGTCACGCAGTTGCGGTTCAATTCTCCGCGGTAACCATCCACACCCGAATCGTCCATCATGTGACCGATGCCAGCTTGATGCGGATAAAGTCCAGACAGCAAACTAGCCCGCGTCGGGCAGCAGCGCGCCGCGTTGTAAAATTGAGTGAACCTCAAGCCGCCTGCCGCCAGTTTATCGAGCACCGGCGTTTCAATCTCGCTGCCGTAGCAGCCGATATCGGAAAATCCCATATCGTCAGCCAGAATGAGGATAATGTTCGGTCGCTCTGCAGCCAAAGTGACTAATCCACACCACGCGAACACCGCACACGTGAGGCTGGTCCGTAGAGAATTTAACACTGGCACAACTCGCTAATATTCACGCGAAAGGACATTACACCTGCTGCTGTAGCGGAAGTCGCCAAGACTTTCGGCAATCGAAATCGATAAAACAACACGATTCGGAGAATCGTGCGACGCTTGATCCAGGAAGTATTTTGAGCCGCATTGGATTTAGACCAGCAAGTTTCCCATGATATCAGTACTTCACACCTCGCTCAACAATGCTGGCCGAAACGGCAGTTATTGCTGAATCAACTCCGCAACAACTATGTATCTATTCATTCAATTCGAAGTGGAGCGAACGTTTAGTTTCAGTTAGAATAGCTACTAGCCCTGCTATCCACTTCGAATTGCCAGAGACAATCATGTCGATCGCTTCTGAGAAAAAAACGTTCTCTGCCGAAGAGTTCTTCGCGTGGGTACAATTTCCTGAAAATCAGGGAAGAGGCGTTGGCTGGCTTTCGTTGTACGATCGCAGAGTTTTTTGCTACGCCTGGGCAAGTGCAGAGCAATAGCTGAGAATAGCAATCAACAGTCGCTCGAAACTTGTGGGCAATTCTCTCTCCAAAGACTCGCTAAGCAAACGTTCGCTGCCGCGTTGTCCAATAAAGCAGTTCAATGACCAACCGTCGCGTATTGCTGGCACAGCTTCCCATTCCACCGGCCGGCCCCGAGCCGATCGTCGGCAATATCCCTTTGGCAGCAGGCTACCTTATTTTACATGCCCGCTTGAAGGGGCTGGATGCTCATTTCGAATTCGAAACGCTTTCGACTCAAATCGTTAACTACTATTCCGAGACGGGAATCGTTAACGAGATTCTCAACCGCGATCCGTGGTTGGTCGGTTTTTCGTGCTATCTCTGGAACATTGATCGCACGCTGTGGATCGCGGCAGAACTAAAACGCCGGCGACCTGAGTTAATCATCGTTGTCGGTGGACCTGAGATCACGGCCGACAACGCTTGGGTGCTCGAATCTGGCGTGATCGACTACGCAGTTATCGGTGAAGGCGAGCAGACCTTCTCTGAATTGCTCGATATGTGGAATACACAGCCAGCCGATGATGGGCGCTTAATCGCGGGGCTGTGGCGAGCCACTAATCCTCAGTGGCCACTGTTCCGCAAGCCGTTGGCCAAACTAGACGATGTTTCTTCGCCCTATCTGGCAGGCATTCTCAATGCGGCCGACGAACGACTGCTGCTTTTGGAAACAATTCGGGGCTGCGTTTTTAAGTGCAAATTTTGCTACTATCCCAAAAGCTACGATGCGCTGTACTTTGTCAGTGAAGAGAAGATTGTGGCCAATCTGCGGCACGCGCAGGCCGCCGGCGCGAAGGAGGTGATTCTACTCGATCCCACGTTGAATCAGCGCCGCGATTTTGATGACTTCTTGCGGTTGCTCGCACGAGAGAATCCAGGAAACCAATTCAATTACTTCGGTGAGCTACGCGCTGAAGGAATCAAACCGGAGACGGCCAAACTGCTGCGCGCGGCCAATTTCACCGAAGTCGAGATTGGATTGCAATCGGTGGATCCGACCACCCAAACATTGATGGATCGGCGCAACAACATGAAGGCCTTCGAACGCGGTGTGGAAGCGATGCTTGACGCTGGAATTCGCGTCAAAGTCGACTTGATCATCGGATTACCTGGCGACACACTATCGTCGGTGCGACGTGGCTTCGAATACCTAGCGTCGAGTCAACTTTTTACGTCGATGCAAGTCTTCAATTTGGCCATTTTGCCGGGAACTGCCTTTCGGCAGGAAGCTAGCCAGCTTGGATTAAATTACCAACCGCGGCCACCATACTACGTACTCGACACACCCACTTTGGCCACGTCCGATCTTTATGACTTAATGGCCGAAGCTCAAGAGGTTTTCGATACCCAATGGGATCCGTTTCCGGAACCGAAACTAGAATTCGATTCAGCGGAGCCCATCATTCAGTGTGCGCGAATCGATTTGGACAACCCCAATCGCCCCGACTTGCCACCTGCCGAAGCCCGCGCTCAGGCGCTAACGCTATGGTTCGAAGCGAAGGATTTCTCCACACATACTGACGTTATAACCGGGCTCGTTCAGCGGGTGTTAGTGGACAATCCACATTCGACGCTGCAAATCATCTTGGAGCCCACCACCCATCCCGATCGACTCACAACCGACTTGGTCGACCAATTACTATCTGTTGCTTATGCTCGCCCGAATTACCTCGATCGCTACTACAGTTTAAACCCACACGGATTGCTCGGTTCTAAACGCGTGCTTATTAAGCATGGTGAAGAAATCTATTCCAGCGACGAGTGGATGGATGCAATCGATTTCGTCGTTTAGCCCCAATACCGTTCAGTTAATGAGCACATTCGTTTAACGCCAAGCCGTAGAAGCCGATTCGCAGCGATTACGGGTTACGAGAATTGTCGAGCTTGGGTCACGATGGATTGGTTGCATCGATTGATGGAGGCTGCGTAGGCGCCGGCTGGCACTTCAGTAAATGAGCACATTCGTTTAACGCCAAGCCGTAGAAGCCGATTCGCAGCGATTACGGATTACGAGAATTGTCGAGCTTGGGTCACGATGGATTGGTTGCATCGATTGATGGAGGCTGCGTAGGCGCCGGCTGGCACTGCCTGTATGAATCGAGGGACTGGGATTTTGCAAGAATGAATGAGTTTTGGACTGATTTGCTAGATTTCGCGGATTGATTCCCCCCAACGCTGCCGTCGCCTGCGCAGGCTGTGACTTAACCTTCGGGAAACTCTCTATTTAGTCATGAATGTCACGATTGGACGATCGAACTCGGGTCAACAGCCTGCTCCGGCTCGGCGTTAAACGAATTCCGCAACCGGATAATTGAACGTTATTGCGTTTAGTCTGCAACCAAAGTTTGCGGGTTAAACAATACGGATCCGCGTCTAATATCCGATTCCTGCGCGGACCATTATCATGTCTTGCAGATCGAGATTGTCGAGCGGCGATTCCTTGAATAGCAACTCGCGATCAAACACATAGCCGACTTCTAAGAAGCCAACTCGCCGGCCGTCGCGCATCTGTTCACTGCGTCCCCACTCCAAACCTAGTGCCAAGCGGATGTCATTGATATCGATCGATTCTTTAGCACCCGAATCGCGTTTGACGGTCCAACTGCCGCCGCCGTAGTAGCCACCGACGTACCACCACGTATCGGCAGTACCTACGGTAGCCAAGTAGTGTGCCAGTTTGGGCTCGGGGAAAAAAAGATCGAAACGCGTGTCTGGATTGGGCTGCCATAAAACGCCACCGGCTGGAAGTAGTTTGACCTTATTCCGATCGAGATAGATCACACCACCCTTGAGTGTCACGCGCGGTGTAATTCGTACGCGGCCAATCCCCCGCCCTTGAATGCGTAGACTATCGGAAGTGGAGGTATTGAAGTCCGAGAACATACCCACGCGCAACCCAAGCTCAGCTCCAAATATTCGCGCTGGGTCAGATTGCCAACCTGAATCCAAAAATGCAGAATAGGCCAGGGCTGGCAAATCAGCGGAGGCAGGCGCGCGCAAGCCGGACCACTGATGCAAGGAAAAACTAGGGAGCAAATAGAGCGGTTGAGTCGAATAAAAGAAATTGGGAATGGCCATCGCCAATGAAAAATCAGAATCATTGATCATCAACGAGTCATAATCCTCGTCGCCATGAATGTAGGTGTGTCGAAAGCGAGGCCCTTGAAACAGTCGGATAAATTCCGGATAGTTTCCATTTCCGTTGAAGACCGTTCCCTGCGGATTCCATGCATTCGGATTGAAGTACCCGTTGCCACCAGGCGTGGGCCACGTGCCACCAGTCACGCTGGGCTGTGGGGGGTAAACCGGTTGTCCGTAATTGCCTCCGTATCCGCCTTGTGAACCGCCAAAGATGTTGTTGTAGAGATTGCCAAACAGGCTGCCAGAATTGCTGGGATAACCATTGGGAATCCCAGTGTTGTATGCACTCCCAGGAAACAGTGCCGAAGGCGCGCTATTGGGGTAAACACCTGGTTGACTAAATCCCGGGCCTGTATTCTGAAATGTTCCCACGGTTGCACTCTGCCCGGCGCCAGGTAACACGGGTGACGCTCCGTTGTAAGCGGGGTAGCCTCCCAATGGAGCTGTATTGGGATAACTTGGGGCAATGCCGGGATAGGTTGGCGTAAACGATGAAGGCGGGGCTAGCGTCGGATTGAAGACGGGTGAGTTGGTTTGCGGTAGTGGCGAGGCGTTCAGTGAATAGGGATCGAAAGTGGCTCCACCCATGCCATTCGACGGATAGATACCCGCTTGTGTGGCTGGGTTGATCGGAACCATCACGGGCGAACTTGAATTGGGAAGTTGCCCCGGGGAAATAGGGCGCAAGCCATTCATACCAGGCGAAGTGTTTTCCGGAAACTGAATTCGCTGAGCAACCGCGGGTGCGCAAGTGATCAACCACGCGCCAAATAGTAGCGCGCGGCATAGCTGCGACACGAGAGAAAAGTGATTGTGCATGAACCTGCTCAGCTCGGCTTTGTTTCCATCGCAAGCTGAGTAACTCGCGACAAGTGATCTGCCGCCGCGAGGCTAGTCAATTACGGTCCGCTAAGTCAAGATGTTTTCACAATAGACTGAGAATCCAATGAACTTTGGCTAAAGGTTGCAAAGTGTCCGTCTGGAATGTGGTGTGGAAAATACTGTTGGTGGTGTGGGTCAGTCCGTACAGCTTGCTAGGCCTGACGATCGGTGCCATGGGTATGTTGCGCGGCGGCCAATGCAGGTTCCGCGACGGTGCCGTCGAGTTCTACGCAGGGGGGACCGCTGAATTTGTTCGCAGGTTGCCACCTGGTCCCACCACGGCTGGCTTCACACTAGGACATGTTATTCTGGGACAAACCGCAGAAGGACTCGAAAGAGTAGGCAAGCACGAACGCGTGCATGTGCGGCAATTTGAACGCTGGGGACCATTTATGGGACCAGCTTATCTAGGTGCGTCCGCGTGGTTGTGGCTAGCCGGCAAGGACGCCTACCTCGACAATCCATTTGAAATTGAAGCCTATCGCGAAGCACCTTAGCCACGTCTGCCTGTAACGGAAGTCGCCAAGACTTTCGCCGTCTGTGGTCGACAAAGTGTCAGACACCTTCTCCGACAAAGCCAAAGCTGAATGGACAAGGCTTCCGCTTGATGGATCCTAATTCGCACCCTTATAACATGCGTTAACTTCACCCTCCCGCGCGCAGAGTATTACCGCAGTATTCAACCCATTCGCGGGAGGGTCGGTAAGCGAGTTCGACGAGCTTTCCGGGGAGGGCGACCCCTGTTTTCCCTCCCCGCCAAGTTCGCGGTGCTCACGTGGCGACCCTCCCGCGAATTGCAATCCTTGTCAGAACAAGCCTTTTCGCGCGGGAGGGTAAAGAACTTACTTCGAGCGGTGATTCACGCATTGGATTGCGATCCATATGATTCATTGCTCGCAGCCCAAGTAGTGCTGCAAGCTGTCGATGCAGGTTATCAGGGCTGGTCCTATTTCTGGTCGTTATATACCAGCGTTCCCTCTTCCTTGATGACCGCCACCGGCCAATTGGAACTGGTCAACTGCGTACGCACAATCTGAGTCCCTGGTTGGTTGTGTTGCACTTGAAAGCGATAGGTGTATTGATCTTTGTTGCGCATTTCGGGAACCGCATCAAACAGTAGCTGATTCCCCTCGGCCCGATATTTGACCTGCGCGTTAACATCCCTGAGAACGGCACCGCTGGGGAGTTGTACAGCAAGTTGAACATCTTTATCGGGTTTGTTACCAACGTTGGTGATTTGTACCCAGTAGGTTGAGGTGGTGCCCGTCTCGATGGTCCGTTTGTCTTGGCCAATGGTGAAGGCGAGTTCCGCGAGGCCGTCGACGGCTACCGTATGTTTGGCTTCGGCCTTGAGCCCTAAGTCGGCGGTGGCGGTAAAGCTGATCGATTGCGATCCGAGTTCAACTGGGAGTAGAGTGAGTTCAATGGGATCAGCCACTTGAACCGGCAATTCATACAATCCCCATTTGACGGCATGCAATGCGGGATCGTAGAAGCCTTTTTGTGTCGTGGAAACAAACTTCATTCCGGGCGGCAAATGAGCGATGAAATCGAGATTGGTAGCTGCCGTGGTACCGGTGTTGCTTACTTTGATCACAAAAGTGGCTTGTCGCTCCAAGTACCGCAACCCTGGTCCAGTGATACTAGTCGCTAGTTGAGGCGCCAGTACTTGTATCGGTACGCTTTGTTCCGAAAGCGCTCCGTCATCGTTGACAGCCCGGAACGCGATTGTCGATTGGCCCGGTCCAACGCCAGCTAGGTCAAGCGTAATTGGCCGGACTTCGTTGGGGCGCATGTCCCCCAGCGGAGCTGTCAACTGTGCTTCACCGATGTCGTGTTTGAGCAATTCTGGTAAATCAACCTCCAAGCGAACATCGCGCGCCACTCCGGTGCCACTGTTTTTGACTACTACCGAAATGGATTGACGGCTGCCGATCAACATCTCGGATAGGCTTTGCACTTGCATTTCAAGTTTCGGGAGCGTCGCCACGGTTCTCACCGACGCTTGTGCGGCAAAGTAGACGAGCGCGTTGCTCCCCACTTCGCCTTGCACTTCGGGAACGATTTGTAGTGTGATGGTCCGTTCGTCGCCGGCGGCCATCTCGCCCAAACTCCATGACAATAGGCCTTGCGCATCGGGCGTGGCTGCAGGTGCGGACTCGATGAAACGCGATCCCTGCGGAACACTATCGACCACACGAACATCGTGGGCTGTCGCATTTCCGGCATTGCGAACAGCGATGACAAACGTCGCTTTCTTACCGACCTGAATCTCTTCAGGCGCCCGTTTTTGAATCAACATGTTGGGGTTCTGTGAACCGTCTAGGTAGCGATTGCCCGGCTGATTGCTGACCAAACCCGCCAGTGCTGCGGTTCGAGTTGGCTCGGCGCGTGGGGCGCGTTGTGGCATAGCCACAGGAGGCGATACGGGAGTTTGAAGATTGGATGATTGCAATTGGCCAGGGGCCGGAAAGTTAGCTGCTGCTGGCGAGCTGTTGGTGGGAGATGGCCACGCGGAGCCCATCGATCCGCCGTTCGTGTTCGACGCTGCCGGAGGCAAAGCAGCTGGAAGTGTAGCCGGGATATTCGATGCATTGCTGGTAGGTGGTTGATTCGCACCAACCATTTCGTTTCCAGGTAGCAGTGTCGTGGGCTGTTGAGCAACGGATCGTAGTGGAGCTGTGACCGCGCCGGATGGTGGAAACGGTGATGAGGACGGACCGGGCGGAGAGATCATATTGGTCGGTGGCATGGCTGGCCGTTGCGTGTCGGACATGTCGCCGACTTCGCTAGTGAGCGTGGGCGGGAGCGTTGGAAGTGCGCCAGCTAGCGACGGAAGATGCGGTTGTTCGCCTGGTGCCGTTGCTCCAGTGCCTGTTGCCGTCATGGGAAATGACGGCATCGTCGGTAAAGTGGTCGGTTGCGTTGCAGTTCCAGCCGCTGGTCCACTCCCTCCACCTCCTAACCAAGACGGTGGACTACCGGTTGTTGGTCTGCCGGCGGCAGGTGGTTCGACCGGAACGCCGGCGCCTGCCAACACCACATGCGACGCGTCATAGTCTTCGACCGTCGCCTCGCGCAACGGATTGTCGTCGGAGTACTGCGGCAAGTCGATGTCAGCTCCATCTCGACTAAGCTTGTCGTTATTGGCACGCACAACCAACTTGCCGGCCAAAGCTTGAATCCCAGGGTTCCATGCGTCATCGGTCCCATCCGCTGGAATGGGCACTGCTTCCTGTGCCGCGAAGGGTTCGATGGTTGGTTGCTCGTGATCCCGTTTACGGGCATCATTTTGTGCTAGCACGATCGCGAAGGCACCGAGGATTACGATGCCACCAATGGTTGCTAGGCGCGTAGTTGTCTTGTTCATGTGTCGACGTCCGTGTCGGCAAAAGTAAGTGCGGGCCTGGATTGTGAGCTCTTCGAGCTGGCCACGGCGGGACCTCAAAAGTCGTAATATGGGGGTTCGTAGCAAATCCGAGCCTGTGTGAGTAGGTCAGAATTCGGATATTTGGACTCCAAACTGACAACCACTAGGCGAATTCGGCCGAATTGGGGAAGATTGGTGGGTACCGTTGCAGGACAAACTGCCCTTCGTCGCTCCACTCCCCGAGTCGTGTTACCTTCGTCGCACGACTCTCCGAGTCGTGTCGCCCGAACTCGACTCGGAGAGTCGAGCGACTATTCACCCAACGAAAGATTTCGATGCCCGATGTTGACCCCGATTGGCGAATTATGGCCACCCTCATTGGCTACTCCGCTGCCGTAATCCTTGCGTCGGTGGTGGGGGGGTTGTTGCCCGAGTGGATACGACTGACTCACACTCGCATGCAGATCATGATCAGCTTTGTAGGGGGCGTTATGCTTGGAATCGCCGTCTTCCACATGATCCCACATTCGCTAGCAACTTTGGGCCAGGGAAAAATTGACCAAGTCATGTGGGGCGTGATGCTCGGGATGTTGGCCACCTTTTTCTTATTGCGGTCGTTTCATTTTCACCAGCATGGGCCGGCCGATTTTGGCATTTTGGCGGATGAACAAGCAGAGGAATCGACTCATCTGTGTTCCGACCATAGTCATCCCACGGGAGGCGAACCGAATCATGCGCATCAGCATCTCCATAATCATGACAACTGTAATCACGCTGGGCGCGGGGCAACACGGTGGGTTGCCGTGTTAGTTGGCCTGGGGATCCACACGTTAATGGACGGTGTGGCGATGGCCAGCGGCGTGGTGGCTGAGGTTGGCCATATCGACCACGTGACCTTGCCTGGCCTGGGGATTTTCCTGGCCGTCCTGCTCCACAAACCGCTCGATGCCGTGTCGATCACGTCGCTAATGCATCCCGTAACGACTCCCACCAAGCGACTGTTGGTCAATGTGGGGTTTGCATTGATGTGCCCGCTGGGCGCCTTTCTGTTTTGGGGCGGTGCTCATGGAGCCGGTGGTGCCTGGGGCGCCACGCTGGCCGGTTGGGGACTAGCGTTCTCGGCAGGTGTCTTTCTGTGTATATCGCTCAGCGATCTCCTGCCTGAGATGGAGTTTCACTCGCATAGCCGCATTCCACTGAGTATCGCATTGCTGTTGGGGATTGCCGCTGCTTGGGCCATCGGGTTATTCGAGGGCGAGCACGCCCATAACCACGGCCCTGTTGATTCGACCGAACCTGCCAGTCTCAACGCTCCTCACGACCATGATTCACACGCTGGGCATTCACATGACTAGCTAAGTCATTATCCTGCTCAAACGCTGCCGTCGCCTGCGCAGGCTTAGTCCAAACCTTCGAGAAACACTCTGCTTAGTTGTGATCTTCGCGATTGGCCGATCGAACTCGGATCGACAGCCTGCTTCGGCTCGGCGTTCAACGAATTCCGCACCAGGAAACTTGAACGGATTTGGGTTTAACAAATCGCGATGGTGGGGCTGTCTATTCAAGGGCACTTACAGAGAGATCGGCTCAACTTTCGACGACGTGATCCAACCAGTGCGACCGGTAACATCAATCTCCAGCCAGCGATCACGGCGCTCGAGGATGTGTACTTCTGTTCCGTTAGGAAGCGGGTCAGCCAATCGCAACGACGAATTCTCCGAATCCGCGGAGTACAAATAGGCCTCATCGAAAACTACGACTGCCTCTGTCGTAGGATCTGACTGATCCCACCAAGCTGAAACAAATAGCACACACCACAGCAGTCCAAACCCCATTGCGACCATGCGCAGCCAAGCGAAGCTAAACACGAAGCCAACAGTCAACAGCGTCGCAGTCAACAGGAAGCAGGCAGCTGTTAGCAGTTTCAATTGCGCTCGCGAAATCATCGATTTCCAAAAGAAGAGTGTATCAACCAGCTGCGTTGACTGATCGACTCGCACCGCATCGGGGAGTAGGGAGCGGGCATAGCGGAGGTTTTGCAGCGCGCGTTGATGACCGGGCTGTTGAAGTAGTGCCCGGCGATAGGCAACAATCGCTGTGCCAATGCGTTCGGCCTGTAAAGCCGCGTTGCCAAGATTCACCAACAATTCTGTATTGGCAGCTCCTTTGGTTTTCAATTGACTGTCAATCGCTTGCTGAAAAAGTTGTTCAGCACGAGCAAATGACTGCAGACGCTGGTCGCGTTGCTCCGACTCCATCGCCGCAGCATACTCGCCCAAACCCTGAACGATACTCGCCTCATCGGCGCAGGCACCAATCGACTGTCCAAAGATCAACAGCAACCCGAGAGTTATTGGTAGCAGTCTTCCTTTCAACTGGTTTGCTTCCTAAAAAAGTTGTCGATGGCCGCTAGCGCTCGTGCAACTAAATCAGATTTTAGAGACGAGTCGTCGTGATGCGCTGGGGCAAAACCGAGTTGCTCACATTCGGCAATGATTGCATCGACTGCAGTCCGATCGCCATCAGGATAGGCAGCGACTAACTGCCGAAGCGCGGACGCGATACTATTGGTCGCGTCGCGTGGCGGCTGCCGTTCGGCTCGTTGCACGCGCGAACGCGTTTGCTTGATAACGGACTGCCGTTGCGTTTGGCGTGGTGATCGGGCGCGATAGCGCTGCGCGATCAAGCCTAAGGCCATCAGCGCGATACCAAGTAGATAAAGTGTTGGCGTCCACCAATCGTGTATTGCTAAACTGCTGGGAGCGACCACTAGGTTGGGAAGATTCTTTTCGATAGCTAGATTGGCCCCTACAAAATTCAAGGCGCTCACAGTCGGCGGCTGGTTCGTAGCCTTTGGCGTGGAAGTTCCCTCGCTAGAGTTGGGAGAAATTGATTTGACCGAGCTGGACGACACGACATCTGCCGCTGATACAATTTGCGCCGCGTTTACTTGCAGCGCGATCGGTTTAGAACTAGCCGTTATGAACTTCTCTTGTTTTGGATCGAACCAGGAAAATTCAATCGCCGGCAGCTGACCAACGGTTGCATCCTTGACGCGCACACTGACTTTGAACTGCTTGGACTTGCCAGCCACCAAACCGACAGGCTCTTCATTGGGCAATTGAAACGAGTTTTCATCCAGCGAGTTGGACAATCGGGGCAGCGAGCAACGGTCCAAATCACCATCGCCAGTGAGAGTAACATCCAGTACGATTGGATCACCCACGCGAACTACCGACCGATTGGCGGCAACTTCGATCCCAAAGCCGCTTCCTACCGCACCGGAATAGCTGGACGGACGATCAACCGTGGGTATGGGAAGTACACGAAAGCTCAGTGGTTTAGCGCGGGCCAACGCAGGTGCGCTGTCACGTGGACGTGCACCTCCGAAAATATCGCGTCCCCAGCGTGTTACGCGCTGTGTGCGGCAGCTGGCAGAGATCTCACTATATTCGCCGGGGGTGTTGGGAATTAACGTCCTCTGCCCGGTCAGCACAACATAGTCTTCGCCATTGCGACGTTCTTGTTCCACCTTGGCATCGACTTCTACGACTCCTTGAGCGGTAACAATCGACAAAGTCGTGCGTGTTTTCGGTTGCGACTCGACAAATGGCAATTGATCAAAAAGTGGCGAACGAATTTGCAAATTGGAAAAGGCGAACTGCAAGCCCTCGCGATCACCCGCAAATCGCCAGCAAATGGTTACGGGTACTTGTTCACCAACGTAAATCGTCGACCGAGGCAGTGAGAGCTCCAATTCCATCTCGGGGTCGTCTTCCAACTCTTCGAATTCAACCTCAATCCCTCCAAGATCTTGTGACTTCGCATCAATTTCTACAATGAAGGGACCAATGACATTGGTACCTGGGCGATCGGCAGTTACTTGAAAACTGTAAGTAAAGCTCACAATCTCGCGACTAATCATACGCCCGCTAAAGTCTCTTTGAGAAAAGCTACTTTTTGACTGGCCAATCTGTGGACCCTCAACACTAACGCCAGGGGGGAGCTGCGATTGACTCAACTGACAATCGACATCTTGATTCGATTGAACGCCATTGATCTGCACCTGAATCACCATCGGCTCGCCGACATAGTAGGGCCCACGTTGCGGGACAATGGCAACCTCCTGAGCCCCGAGTGACTGCGCTATGTTGCCAACAACACACAACAACAGCGTAATCTGTAGCGGAACTCGCCAAGAGTTTCGGCACTGTCGAGATGAGAGGCGCTGGTCCTGCCGAAACTCTTGGCGAGTTCCGATACGGGCAGGTTGTCGAGCGTCACGGTTTTCAATAGTGTGCTGCGTCATGTTTACCAATCCTTTTCCACGCCACCAGCTGAAGCGGCTCCCTGAGGTTGTCGCTCACGGCGACGATTGGCTTCGCGTTCACGAATGGCCTGCAACATTTGCTCGGCGTCCATGTTTTGCGGCTGCGATTCGGTTTTTTCGTCGGATTTATCTTGCGGTTGTTGTTGCTGCTGCTGTTGTTGATTCTGATTCTGCGACTGAGGCGGGACGAGCAACTGGAGGGCGTCTAGCAATTTCTGCCAAGCGGTCTGTTGATCAGCTGCGGCGCTCTCAAGCATCTCACCGGTTTCCGCTGGTCGCGCATCACCTTCAGTCGCCGAATTCCCCTGGGGCGTCGAATCGTTATCGGCAACGCTTAGATCGACGTCTGGCTCTTCAAGGGAGGCTGCTGCGGCCAATGTCTGTGCGGCTGCTCCCATGGCTTGGACACCCTCCCGGACCAAACCGGCCGCTTGAGAGAGCTTCTCCTCTGCTGAAGGGGAAGTTTGTGGTTGGTCAGCACCGTTGGAAACTGGATTCGCTTCGGACTCGGCCGCTGACGCCAGCCCAGAGGCTTGTTGCTCGAGCGCCTCAGCAATGGCTTGCGCGGTTTTCTCCACCGCCAGCTGTCGATGCTGCAAGGGGCCAATTCGTGAGGGCGTTTGTTGATCGGGCTGAGCCAACATTTGGGTCGTTCCGTCGTTCAATTCAGCTTGCCGCTGGGCTGTTTCTCGCAAATGCTCCACCACCGAAAAAAACAATCGTTGCAGCTCTTCCAAGGCGGTGACGGCGCGATTGCCCGCGGTGACGAACTCTCGTTCGGCTGTGGATTCAACAGTTCCTTCGTTACTACTTCCGCGCTCGGCTCGACGCGGCGCGGGAGGTCGCTCGATCTCCAGTTCGCTCGCATCGTCGTCCTCACGATGAACAACTTGATCTGCCGCCAACGCGTCGACAACCTCGCGCATCGACTGCTCAGCCACAGCTCGCAATTGCTCGGCCAATTCAAATCGTTCGCGTTGTGCCGCTTGGCTTGCTTGATCCGTTTCGGTTGAGCTACCGGTTGTCGAATTGTTGCCGGCACTGTCTGGAACTATCGATGAAGTAGATTCCTGTGCTGCGTCGGCGGCCGTTTCTAGTTTTTCCAGTTCTTGGAGGAACATCGTTGCCAAACGTTCTGCACGCTGCAGGTTCTTCTGCTGAACAGCTGCGATCGCAGTTTGCGCACTTTCCCACGTTTCGTTCGATAGCGCTTCACCAACTTTATTCTCGGCCGATTTGTTCTCAGCGGAGAGTGGTGCAACGGTTAGCCCCAGCTGTTCGAATGCCGAGGCAATTCCGCGTTGATCCTGCAGTGCGGCGTCGATCAATCGTCGCACATCGAAAAAAACCTCAGCCGCTTTCAGCAGTTCGTTGATACCTGAGGACTGCTCAACCAGTGTTTCACTCCATGATTGAGAAGCAATCCCTTCGCTGGCTTTGGAAAAGTGGTTCTTCGCACGACCAATCGCGGGGAGCGCAATTTCAATATTGGCGATCAGCTCTTGAGTTTCTTGGTTTGTTGTTGGCCCAGCCTGCGGGTCGGCTGCCTGGGGCTGTCGTGATTGGGTCACAGCAGACGACAACAAGTCATGCAACTCTGCCGTCCTCTCAGTCGTGGCCAGTTGCCCGTCGGATAAGACTTCGTCAGAGAGCCAGCTTGGTTTCACAACTGGCGAGTCCGCGTCGGTGACAGGCAGATTTGCCAAGTTCATGATCTGGGTTAAGTTCATGTGCTCGGTCGCATCGGCAACCAACACTCCCAGGATGTCCAGCGGATCGCGGAGTTGGTCTCGCGCCCGCTTGGTATCGGTCAGACCGGCTACCCAACGCACAAAGGCTCTCTCGCTTTGCAATCGCCGCACAAAACTGCGAGCCTTATGCATGCGTTGCACGGCGCTATCGAGGAAGCCGAGCATGGCGGCGAGCTGCGCGGTTTGAACCGGAGTTTGGGCCCCCTGCGACTTCTGTTGGTTGGTAGCAGCCTGATCGGCCGTGATCTGGCGTCGTGCCTCAGCCGCCAACTTTTCCAGGTCGGAGATGATTTGCCGCTCGGCGACTCCCAATTGCCGAAATTCATTGCGGAATTTTTCTAGTTCCGCTTGCGACGCGGCCACCAATGAACAAATCCTTTGAAGTTCCGACTGATGTTCGCGAATGCGGACAATGAGTTCATCCAGACGGGGAGCGAACTCCTGCGGTTCTTTTTGAGCTAGCGAATCGGACAACTCAAGAATGCGTCGCGAGATGATTTCCAGGTTGTGTCGGGCATCATCACTTTCCGGTCGCACTCGAATCGCTTCGCGGAAGCGACCTGCGGCCATCTCTAGGTGTATCAGTGCCTGTTCGGGTTCTTGCTCAAGCAGTCCCTCGGCGCGGTTTACTTCGACCCACCCCAAATTGTACAGCCCACGATAACGGAGTTCCCCATCAACTCCCGCCTCCCGCCGTGATGCGTTGAGCAACCGCTCTGCCCGATCCAAATCCGTACTAACCAGCGCTACGGCTCGATTGTAAAGTTCGCGCGGATTACTACTCTCTTCTTCCAAGTCACCAGTCTGATCGCGTTCTTGATTCGAGTCGTCTGAATTGTTCGGCAGCGTGTCCAATTTCATGTCCAACTGCGAACTTTCCACCGCGGAATTGGGGGCCTCAGGCGCGGGGCCTGCATTCTTCAGGGCAGTACCTGGCGTCTGGGCATGCGAGACTTCAGCACAGCTAATAAACAGGAGCCCCCAGCCTAGCCACGAGGCCGCGCGCGACGAGCCTATTGATTTGGCTAAACCCTGGTGATTCACCGCCGACTCCTTTGCAAATAGCGTTGGGGTGGCCAACGCCACCAATAACAATACCAATGCCACCAGCACACACCATTGATACGCTTCATTGCGCACGACGGTTTCCTCTTCAGTAGTGGTTCCGCGTAGAAAGCCTGCAATGTGGGCTTGGTAAATCGACTGCCAGTCGAGCGCGCCGGTCCCCGCCGGAATGTAGGCCCCTTCGGTTTCCAGAGCGATCTCGCGCAGGGTTTCGCCATCCAGGCGACTGATGACTGGCGTGCCATCGCGATCTTCGACAGTGATGCGTGCGCCTGTGCGGGGATCCGTCACTACGATTTTGCTTCCCAGTTCATCGCCGAAGCCGATACTGACAATGCGTACCCCTTTTTCCTTGGCCGCCTTGGCAGCGTCTAATGGAAACGAGTCGTGGTCCTCTCCGTCCGTTATCAACAGTATCAGGCGATTAACATCCCCCACCTCGCGAAAGCCATCAACAGCCTTGGTAATCGCTTCGCCGACGCGCGTTCCCCCCAAGCCAACTGTGGCTGGATTGGCCTCGGCTAGGATCAACCGCAAGAAACCGAAATCGGTCGTCAGCGGACAGAGTACGCTGGCTTTGCCGGCAAAGGCCATTAGTCCGACTTGTTGCCCATCGCGCATCAGACTCAACAGCGAATCGATTTCCGCCTTGGCGCGTTCAAGCCGGTTGGGGACGACATCCTCGGCCAGCATCGAACGACTGACGTCCAGGCAGATCATGATTTGCGAATCGACCCGCGTTTGCAATTGCACTGTGCTTCCCCACTGAGGCCGCATCAACGCCACGATCATGGAAGTCAATGCTCCGCAGAGCAGTAGCACCGCAACGACCCTACGCCCCAATGTCGGTCTATTTACCAAACGGACCTGCATAAGCGGAGAAAGCATTCTCTCTAGGGCTCGTACTCCCCGCAGCTCTAAGGCAATGAGCACAAAAGCCAACGTGCCAACCAACCACAGGGCGTGTATCCATTCCACATTGGCAAACCTAAACTGACTCACGGCAACCTCCGGAAGATGGAGGCACTTAACAGAGCCGCCAATACGGCCAGCCCCAAACCACTGGCGACGATTGGGGCAAAGTGTTCCGTGTATCGCAAGTACCGCAGTTCAGTCACTTCGGTCTTTTCCAATTGATCGATCTCGCCATAGACATCCCGCATGGCTTCGATATTCTCGGCGCGGAAGTACTTTCCACCTGTTTTCTCTGCAACTTGTTTGAGCGTCTCTTCGTCAATTTCCACCGGCTGGGCTACCAACATTGGGCGACCAAAGGCATCGTTGTAAGGCATCGGCGCAACGCCATTGGTTCCTGCGCCAATACAATAGACCTTTACCTGACTCTCTGCCGCCAACTCGGCCGCTTTCAATGGTGGAATCACGCCCGCGTTGTTGACACCGTCAGTCAGTAGAATAGCCACGTGTGATTTGGCTTGGCTCCGCCTCAGCCGCTCGACGGCCAACCCCAAACCATCCCCCACGGCTGTTCCGTCCTCTGCGCGGTCGGTGACTATCTGCAGATCCTTGACGATGTTCGCCAGATTGCCGTGATCAAGAGTCAACGGGCAAACGCTGTCCGCGTAGCCAGCAAAGGTCACCAAACCAATCAAATCATCGGGCCTGCCTGAAGAAGAGTTACGCCCTCGTCCGGTTGCGGCTGCCAATAAGCCCGCAGCGGGGCGCTCATTGCCCAGCACAAAATCTAAGAAGACTTGTTTGACTACATCCAAGCGATTGATCGAGCGATCCTCCTCCACCAAATCGCGGGCATTCATCGACGAGGACAAATCGACGATCATCATAATGGCAATTCCATCACGCGAGACACGCGTCTCACGCTCAGGCGTGCGGGGCCGCGCAAGCCCCACAATCATGGCTAAAGTGGCTAACGCAAAAAGTAACGCTGGGAGCTTGGCAATCCACATCCGTAACGATGTCGATGTCTGCTTGATCAATGCCAGAGACGAAAAAGTCAACGCCGAACGCGAGCGAATGGCGAACCAAAAGGCCAGTAGCGCCAATGGAGCGAGCAACAAGAACCATGGATCGCGGAATTCCCAACTAAACACGCTGCGCCTCCTTCCGGCCTGAATCCACATGGGCCCTCACCTCACCTGTGGACTCGGGGCTTGCATCGCGGACCTCAACATCAGGGGCGTTTTCGCGAGTCTCCTCCAAAAATTGCAACGCCAGCTCACACGAGCGGACGACATCGCGATCCGTGGCTGCACCACTCGACAAAGCGCCACTAGCAAACTTCACGCGATCGGCTTGATTGAGAAATTCTGCCAGCAGCTGTTGATGCTCCGAGCTCAGTTCACTTTCAGCCGCCGCCAGTTGCAAGAACTCGTCGGTGGTTAACTCGGGAGCACGAACTTCAAAGCGATTCTCCAAATATTGCCGAATCACCGAAGAGATCTCGACGTAAAACTGCTCGATCGTCAACCTGGGTGAAGTGCTTTGCCGGTCGGCCACCAAGCGGTCGACTTGGGCGCGAGCCAATTCATACGCATTGCGTCGCTGAATGTGTCGCTTGGCACGCAGCGCAAAAGTCACACCAGCGATTAGCATTGCGAGAAGTAGCGTCCCCGCAATAATCAACGTCCAACGTTGCGAGCGATCCGAAGTGGAAGTGAGTTCCAATTCTCCCAGGGGTGGCTTCAACTCCACCACGGTTGACTCGGGTAAAACCGACTTAACCGAAAAATCGATGCGGTCGGTCAACAATTCATACGCATCGAAATCGTCGGGACTCGCGGGTTTTCCGGGTCGGTGGTCGACAAACTCTATCAGGATCGGAGGAATCGATTGTTCTCCGGACAACTGGGGCTGCAAAGTATAGCGCTGCGTAAAAACCGTCCCACCATCTTCGGCAATGAGTTGCTTGGGGACGAAATCAAGGATCGTATACCGCTCCAGCGCTTCGCCGAACTCGGGCATCAGAAGTTCGATCCCCTGTTCACTCTCGACCTTGATTTCCAGCACAACTTCGTCGCCAATTGTGGGCTGCTCGGGAGTGAGGGTTACAGTGGCCATTACTGGTCCGACTTGCGTTATGTGGGGCTCGGCGGCAATTGACGCTGACATTGGTAACAACAGCCACGAAAAGAGCAAGCAGGCCATTTTCATGCACCGCGGAGCGTGATCAACTGCGAAGTCCATCAAGACCTTCATCACTCCGAGACCAGCTCGCGCTGCACGCTTCCGAAAGTCTTGGCGACTTCCGCTACAGAACACTTTTAGGCCGCGCAAAGTTATCATCAACGATACCTCTTACGCTCGCGCATACGAAAGAAGCGCGCCAGCGGTTCAACGATCGAACCTGCAGCGTCTATCTCAATAAAGTCGATTTTGGCTCGTCGAAAAGCCCGCTCAAGTTCGACGATTCGCTGGCGGGCAGCGCGAGCAAATTGCTCGCGAAAAGCCGCTGAACCTGTATCGCGAACAAGCGTGGCGCCGGTCTCCGCATCACGCAGGGTGACCAGGCCGACATTCGGCAGCTCCAGCTCGCGTGGATCGGTAATGAGAACAGCAATGACATCGTGCTTCCTCGAGGCCATTTGCAGGGATTTAATGTAACCTTCATCGAAAAAATCGCTGACTACAAAACAGACTGACTTGCGCTTGGTGACCGACAACAGAAACTGAACTGCGCCCGCGATGCTCGTCGCCCGCCTCGGGTCGGATTGTGTTTTTCGGAATCCGCGACGACGAGCGCGAAAGGGGATCCAACTCCGACTGGGACGCACCGCCTTGGCTTCTAATCGCGAATCATGGGTAAGTACTTCACGGACGACTCGCAACGCGTGCTTTTGTCCCTTGCGAGCAGGGATGAATTGTTCGATGCCACCGTGAAACAGCGTCAAACCAACTTTATCATCGTTGGTCGTGGCGGAGAAGGCGAGCAAAGCGCACAACTCCGCAGTCGCTTCACGTTTCGAGCGACGACCCGATCCAAAATCCTGCGATGCGGAAATGTCTGCCATGAGCATCAATGTCAATTGCCGCTCTTCAACGTAGCGTTTGACAAACGGCTCACCCATCCGCGCAGTAACATTCCAGTCGATAGAACGAATCTCGTCCCCTGGGACATAGGGGCGGACTTCATCAAACTCAATGCCTCGTCCCTTGAAAACCGACACGTATTGTCCTGCGAGCACGTCGGCCACTTGGCGTCCGGTGCGCACTTGGATTTCCCGGACTCGTTGGATGACTTCCTTAGCTAACATGGTTGTGAATCTTTTTTCCGCCGGAGCACAGCATAGAATCACCGAAGGCTCTACCGCATTCGTGTCGGCTAGAGCCTGAACTCGCACGGGTTACGGAACAGGTACATTGTCGAGGATTTTGCGAACGACATCGTCGTGCGATTTCCCCTCGGCTTCGGCTTCGTATGTCAAGATAATGCGATGACGCAGTATCTCCATGGCCACGCTCTTAACATCGTGTGGCGTCACGTATCCGCGGGCTTGGAGGAAAGCGTTCGCTTTGGCTGCCTTCATCAAATTGATCGACGCGCGTGGACTAGCTCCGGTCTCAATCATCCCTTCCAAGTCATCAATACCGTATTCACGGGGATTGCGAGTGGCGCGCGCCACATCAACTAGATAGTCGCGGACTTTGTCGTCGACAAAGATCTTATCAACGACCTGACGAGCGGCCATTATTTCCTCAGGAGAAGCGACCTTGCGAACTTCAGCAATTGGTGCACCGCTTGCCATTCGCTCGACTACCTTGCGCTCTTCCTCCTTGGTCGGATAGCCCACGACCACTTTCAGCATAAAGCGATCAACCTGAGCTTCAGGGAGTGGGTAGGTCCCCTCCTGTTCGATCGGATTCTGTGTCGCTAACACCAAGAAGGGCTCCTCGAGCCGGTAGGTTTGTCCCCCAATCGTTCCCTGGCGTTCTTGCATCGCTTCCAGCAAGGCGGCTTGAACCTTGGCCGGCGCACGGTTGATTTCATCAGCCAACACCAGATTTGAGAAAATCGGCCCTTTGCGGACGACGTACGTCCCCTCCTTGGGGTTGAAAATCTCCGTACCGATCACATCTGCTGGCAGCATGTCTGGGGTGAACTGGATACGCGAAAAACCTGTATCGATGGCAGTCGCCAAACTGCGGATCGTCAATGTTTTGGCCAGCCCTGGGAGCCCTTCCAGCAGTATGTGTCCGCCAGTCAAAAGACCAATCAACAGTCGCGACAGCATGTGCTCTTGGCCTACTAGCACACGAGCCACTTCGTCCTTCAAATTCGTACAAATGTGAGCGTGCTTGGCAATTTGGTCGTCAATAGTCTGCGGGGTCATAGGAAGTTTGAGAGTGGAGATTTGAAATTTAAGGTTTACGAAGTTTTCGAAAACATACTCTTAATAACAGCTCGACGCTAAAGTTTTGATGTGCTCGCAATTCAGTGCCGAAGGCACGGCATTTGATAGCCTGGGATGCAAATCCCAGGTCATCTTCTAGCGAGTCAAGCCACTCTAACCATTTTAAGTCATCCTGTTCCTTTACCAAGGTCCCTTGTTTACTTTGCAAGACGGCAGAAATAGTGCATGACGATCCCCGCCGCCACACAGACGTTCAACGAATCGGTCCCTAAATCCATGGCGATGGTAACTCGCTGGTCGGCCATGGATTCAACCGTGGAGGGCAATCCATTGCGTTCGTTGCCAACGAGAATCAGCGTGGGCCCCAGTCGCGGAGCTGATTCCAGCGGTTGGGCATCGGGGGCCAGCGTGGTCGCGACGCTGGTGATCTGCCGTTCATCGCGGAGCCATTGTAGGTCGCTCTCCAAATCTCGTGATCGGAAAAGTTGCAGGCGGAAGACATTACCCATCGAGACCCGCAATACTCGCCGTGACAACGGGTCTGCCGTCCCGGGGCCGACAATGACACGCGCGATCCCCAGGGCCGCGCAGCTCCTCAAAATACCCCCCAAATTCTCAGGGTCTTGTACCCCCACTGCACAGACCATGTTTTCGTGCGGGTCGGTTGTCGGTAGGAAACTATCACGCAGTGCCAGCACCGGCTTTCGCAGGCCACACCCCAAGACACCGCGATGGAAATTGTAGCCCACGATACTCTCAACCAACGCATGATCTACAAGCATCAAGTCGACTGAGTCGGGAATCATTGAAGCGTAGTGCGGTTGGTATTTACGATCAAGTAAAACGCTTTTCAGCGAGTAATTACTGTTGATCAATTGCTCTACCAAAAGTGGTCCTTCCACGACAAACAGGCCACTTTGCTCTGTCCAATTGCGACTACGCAATTCACGAAAGGGCTCAAGCAGTGGGTCATCTAAGGACGTGACGTCAAATTGCGGCATTGCATAACCCATGTCAAATTCGTCGCACGATTCTCCGAATCGAGACTCACTCACATCGTCGCAACATCGTCGCACGATTCTCCGAATCGTGATCTACTCAGACTCTGCCGAAAGTCTTGGCGACTTCCGCTAGAGGAGCTATTGCGTGGCTTGAGCCAGCTGAGTGACCAACTCCTGCGCGCGGCCGGAATCGATCGCATCGCCAACGAACTGCGCACACTGCTGTAAATCGCTCGAGACACCTGCGATCCACAATCCAGCAGCTGCGTTGATGACTACCACATCGCGGCGTGGACTCCGCTCGCCTCGGAAAACAGAGCGAATGCAATCTGCACTCGACGCCGGATCATCGGCATACAGGGCTTCGCGCGAGCTGGGTGAAATGCCGAAATCTTCCGGATTCCATCGGTGTTCACGTATGCTTTCAGGTGTCACTTCCAAAACACGCGTAGCTGCGGAGAGGCTAATCTCATCCACGCCGTCCTCGCCCCGAACCACCAGAGAACGCTCAGTACCAAGTTGCTGAAGCGCGGCGGCCATCGACGCTTGCAACTCAGCCGCGCCTACCCCCAGCACCTGCCGATCAGCCCGAGCTGGATTCGCCAACGGTCCCAGCCGATTGAATATGGTGGGGCGCGGGATTTGTCGACGGACCGGTCCGACATGCCGCATGGCTGGATGAAAATGGGGAGCAAAGCAAAAGCAGATCCCCAGATCATTCAAGCACTGCTGGACTACCTTAGGCTCAGCCTCTAAATTTATCCCCAACTCTGCGAGCACATCGGCCGAACCGGTTGAGCTGGTGATTTTTCGGTTACCATGCTTGGCAACGGCGACACCCGTGGCGGCAATGGCCAGCGCTGCGGCGGTGCTGATATTGAAGGTCTTTGCGCCATCACCACCGGTCCCACACGTGTCGACGACCGGCCGCCGATCGCTTTGTATGACGATCATCGAATCTCGGAGGGCACGCGCCGCGCCGACCAGTTCCAATGTCGTTTCCCCTTTGTCTGCCAGGGCGAGTAGGAACGTTTGCATGGTAGGTTCGTCGGCTTCACCAGACAAAAACCACCCAACGACAGCTCGCATGTCCCCCTCCGAAAGATCGGTGCGAGATTGGAGGGAAACGATGATTGGGGCAAGATCGGTAGTTTTCATGATTCTGCTATCTGGGTCACGGCTCAGAGAGCCGTGCGACGATGGAGTATGTTCACGGCTCAGAGAGCCTTGCGACGATGGGCACTTTACCGCTTCTTCCACGATCGTGGCAGAGGATGGTATGATTTGCAGCTCCATTTACTTTATCATGATGCGCTAACTCGGGAAGAAGCATGGCACGCAAGGTAATCATCGATTGTGATCCGGGGATTGACGATGCTGTCGCATTGTCACTGGCCCTGTTCGATCCGCGGTTGGACGTGGTCGCCATTACGGCTTGCGCCGGAACGGTCGATGGGGAACAAGCAACCCAAAATGTTCGCGCCTTAGTGGAACGGCTCGATCCGCCGCGAATGCCACGTATCGGCTCAGCCCTGGATCCGGAATTGGGTGCCGCAGTTTCCAATGGCACGCTGCTTCATGGTGAGGATGGACTGGGAAATTTGGATTGGGAACCGGTCTCCCGGCAGCATTCCCTCCCCAGCGACAAGTTGATTGCCGATCGACTGCGGGCTGACCCAGGCGAGGTGACAATCGTCTGCATGGGACCCTTGACAGGTGTCGCTAAGGCCATGGGACGCGATCCAGCCCTCGTTCCAATGGTCGATCGCATCATTATTGCCGGCGGATCGGTCAGCGGGATTGGCAACGTCACGCCATCGGCGGAATTCAACATGCATTTCGATCCGGTGAGTGCTCAGGTCGTGTTTCATTCGGCCACCACCAAGAGCCTAATTCCATTGGAAATTGCGCGTGAGCTGAGTTTTGGATTCGAACTTGTCGAACGACTTCCCCCCAAGTACACCAAAGTGGGTGCCGTTTTAAGCGAGATTGTACCGTATTATTGTCGCGCTGCTCGGCAACATTTGGGGCAGGAATCCATAACACTACACGCAGTTTTGCCAATCTTGATGCTGGTAGAACCGATGTTATTCGAGTGGGAGGAGTTGGCCGGGGATGTGGAAATAGGAGGTGAGTTGTCGCGTGGCACAACGATCTTCGATCAACGCTCCCCCAGGCAATGGCGGACCAATATGGAAGTAGCCACCTCGATCGACAAAGGGGCTGCCTACGATGCTTTTTACAACTGCCTCAAATACGCGGCCCAAGAATTATAATCGTCGCTCGACTCTCCGAGTCGAGTTCCGGTCGCGCATGGACACGCGGTACTTTGGGATCGACTGTGTCGATTAGGGACAAGTGTATTTCAGGCTCGGTCTCGACGCGGAGAGTCGAGCGACGATTGGCTCAGCCGATAGAGACCGGCTGACCGGAATCCACCGAAGCTTGTGCCGCCAGACACATGGCGACGGACCAACGACCATCTTCGGCCGTGCAATGTAGCGGAATACCGTGGCGGAGCGCGTCGCACATGCGTTGGATTTGATCTTCCAACTCATACAACTCACCTGTCATCTTATCGATACGAACTGTCTCGATTTGCTGCCCATCAAAGGCTCGAAGAGAAAAAGTCGGATGTCGCGTGCGATCTTGGGCACCGCTCCATGACGCCCACAAGGCTCCCTTGGTACCCGTCACCTTGATCGTTTGATGATGCTCAAAAGCGCACAGTGTTTGCGTCACCACGGCGTAAGCGCCACCGGAGAACTTGAGGATTGCGCTGAAGTTGTCCTGCAGTTCGGGGTGATCGACTTGACTCGAATTGGCCGAGGCAAAAATCGACACCGGATCGCCGCTTGCCGACAAATACCAGCGAGCTAAATCGAAAAAGTGAATCGGCTCTTCCAAAATCCAGTTCCCCACGCGCTCTATATCATACCGCCATCCGTCGGCTCCCAAGCGATAGGGGTTCCGCGACAGTTCCACCAGGGCATACAGCGGTTGACCAATAAAACCTTCGTCGATCATCTGCTTGGCCAGTCCCCACAGCGATGACAATCGCAATTCATGACCAACGGCAAGTTGACAGTTGTTGCGCGTTGACAGTTCAATTAATTGATCGCATTGAGCAACTGTGATCCCCATGGGCTTTTCTAGCAGCAGATGTGTGCCCGATGTCAGAACAGCAGCACCTATTTCCAAATGCAAGTGACTCGGAACCACAACATCGACGCAGTCGATTCCACCGTTCGCAATCAATTCTCGGTAGTCGGCATAGATTTTGGCGCCGGGATAAGCCTCGCGCGCTGCCGCAGCCGAACTTTCGCTGCGTGCCGCAATTGCCACCAGCTGCGCGTCAGGGCATTTATGGATGGCATCCGCATGGTGTTTCCCCCAGGCGCCAAAACCGATCAGACCAAATTTGACGGGGTTGTGTTGGTGTGGGTTTGCCATGAATTCGCTGGGATTCGTCTCAAAAGGAAAAAGTCAACTGGACTGAAGAAGCGGCCAACTCGACCGATTCTGCCTCTTGTGCATTGGTTATGGTTCCACATGAAGTCACGGACTGTTCGTTTGTCGCTTCATTTCCCGACTGAATTAGTTGGAAATTTGGTCGCAATTTAAACTGATCGCTTTTACAGCGAGCAACTCGCTCGGTTAGGTGAGTGACAGCCTCTCGAAAATTCGGGTGCCCCTCAGGCTGGAAACTTAAATTGCGAGCTTTGCTAGTGGGAGAAAATAGGTAGACGGCAGTCCGCTCGTCGATGGCCAGCTCGATCAATCCCAGCTGGTGCAGATGTTTTCCCAGTCGCACAAAGGGACGCTTTCGGTTCCCCAGACAACTGGCCTCATCAAAACCTGGATCAAGCATTCGTACGGTGTACACGAGCCAAGGAAGTGGCATGGTGGACTCAATCACGAGATCGCAGACTTGAATTGCCGTTTGTACGGTTTCGAGTTGACCGGTCGCGAGCGAGACGGAAGGATTGGCTTGAATGGGGTGCGAGGCCATTTTCAGCATCGCTAGACTGGCGACGGGACTGTTATTCGGGATCGTTGGGCCAATTTTGGAATTGATCGCTTTGACTACTGGTTTGGCAGTCCCCGGCATTCGAAAACAAAACTTGGCTAGCGCTGGCGATAGCTGCCTATCAGGCACGTGCAACCATGCGCGTCGATTGAGTTCATTGAGTTTGACCACCAGTGGAATGAAATCGCTGTCGCCGGAGGCAATGACAAAGGTGTCGATGTAGTCTTTGGAATAGGCAATTTCCATGGCATCGACCACAAGTTTGATATCGACGCTGTTTTTCCCATTGACGCTCGCTACGTCGATCATCTCGAATCCCGCCGATCGCATCTTGATCTTGTGCGAGGCGAAACGCCCCCAATTGGCGTAGGCACGGCGAAGAACGACGGTCCCCTCACGTTCGGCTTGAGCCAGAATTGCATCCAAGCACGCCCCCTCGGGTTTGGCGACATTTTCGTAGTCAACCAATAGAGCAATGTTGCTGTTAGGTGAACTGCTCAACGTATATTCCAAGGGTAAATCTGCTCAACTCTCCGAGCCGAGTTGCGCTCCGACGCGTCGTTCTAAGGAAAACCAAGTCCATAGCCGTAGCACAAGGCGGCTACGAGTGTCGCGCGACTTTATACTTGCTAAGTGGGCATTATCCGCCCCTCCGCAACAGATAGCAACATCGCCTAAATACAATCGCATACAAATTGATTCAAAAACTCGCTTGCGGCAGGAAGCAAACTGACCGAAACTAGGCTATGTCTCAGCAGCTGTCAGACTCAAGTGCGGCGAGGTCAAGCGGTTTTCGGTGGCGGAACTCGCCAAGAGGTTCGGTTTTCCGACGGTGAAATACTTTGCCGAAATTCTTGGCGAATTCCGCTACGCCTTAACCTCGTGCCCTTCGTGTCCGACACCTTTATTGTTTGGCCCTAACGGGCAGGCTGAGTTGATTGAGTAGACAATTTCTACAGATTTCGAATTTTTCAGGAGCCGGTAACGAGATGGTAGCAAGAAACGATTGGCTGTGGACGCGGAGATTGAGTCTCGTCGTAGGTGCAATCTTAGGGACCGTGCTGACGGAACGCGGAGGATTTACCGCTGAGGCTCGACTGGCCGACTTCCAACAAGTGATGCAGCAATTTGAGTTGAGCAACAACTATGGTAAATCGATTGCGCTCCGCGAGTTTGACGACAAGCCGATCGTAGTACTAGCTTTCCTGGGGACCGAATGTCCACTTGCAAAACTCTATGGCCCACGCCTGGACGACTTGCAAAAACGTTATGCGGATCGAGGAGTGGTGGTGCTGGGGATCAATTCCAACAAACAAGATAGTTTGACCGAGCTGACGGCCTACGTACATCGTTCTAAAATACAGTTTCCGATGCTCAAGGACGTGGGAAATAGGCTGGCCGATGCGGTGGGTGCCACGCGGACTCCGGAAGTCTACTTGTTAGATGCCGAGCGCCAAGTTCGCTATCATGGACGCATCGATGATCAGTACGGCGTTGGCGTGGCTCGTCCCAAGGCTGAGACAGACGATCTGGCAGTCGCTATCGAAGAACTGCTGGCAGGAAAAACCGTAACACACTCCGAGATGCCGGCGGTGGGCTGTTATATCGGTCGTGTCAAGTCGATCGAACAGGCGGGCGAAGTCACCTTTAACAAACACATTGCACCCATACTCAATGCGCGTTGCGTCGAGTGCCATCGATCGGGTGAGGTTGGTCCCTTCAACTTGACTAACTACGCGGATGTGCTGGGGTGGGAAGATACCATTCTGGAAGTGATTGCCGACAACCGCATGCCTCCCTGGAATGCCAATCCCGCTTTTGGGCACTTCGCAAACGATCCGCGTTTGAGTGAGCCAGAAGTCGATTTAATTAAGTCCTGGATCGCAGGAGGGATGCCGGAAGGCGATGCCGCCGATCTGCCTGAGCCCCCCAAGTTTATCGAAGGCTGGAAGATTGCCCAACCCGATCAAATCATCTACATGAACGACACGGCCTTCAAAGTCCCAGCCCAGGGAGTCGTCGATTACGAACGCTATTTAGTCGATCCAGGTTGGACAGAGGATAAGTACATCGATGCCGCTGAGGCGCGGCCTGACAATCGCGAAGTAGTGCACCACATCTTGGCTTTCATTATTCCTCCAGGCGCGGATCGCCGAAACCTGAAAGCCGTCCTGGCGGGCTACGCGCCGGGGAGTGTGCCCGTCAAGCTAGAGGATGGATTGGCCATCCACGTACCCGCTGGATCGAAGTTGCTGTTCGAAATGCACTACACCCCTAATGGCACTGAGCAAGTCGATCGCAGCTACGTCGGCGTTCGCTTTACTACTAAGGACAAGGTGACCAAGCTGCTACGAGGTCAGGCGGCCATTGAGAACGATTTTGAGATTCCAGCTGGTGCCGCCGCGCATGAAGTCACCGCGGGCTACCAGTCCAGGCGGGATGAAATGCTGATCAGCATGACACCACATATGCATCTTCGTGGCAAGGCTTTTCGCTATGAGGCCATTTATCCCGATGGCCAGCACGAAGTTTTATTGGATGTCCCCAAGTATGATTTCAATTGGCAGTTGAAGTATATTCTGGCCGAGCCCAAGAAACTCCCCCGCGGAACAAAAGTCGTTTGTACGGCGGTGTACGACAACTCGGAAGCCAATTTGGCCAACCCAGATCCCAGCCGCCGGATCCGCTGGGGCGAACAGAGCTGGGACGAGATGATGATCGGCTTCTTTGATACCGTAGATGTGGATTAGATTCACCTTAACGCGCCAGTTTTGAAGTTGCACTATTTCAAACGCGAAGCGGTGGCAGTGGGTAGCCTGGGGTGCAAACCCCAGGGAAAATGGAATCTACCGATTTTAGAATCGGGATTTTTCGTTGACAGAGACGCCTACCGACCACCAACCCCGTCCGACACGCAGTGGTGGCACGAGCAGAAAGAGGTTCCCCCGACCATTGTAGCTCGTCAACGAGCATCGCCAGGCCACTGCGGAACGCGCTGGTTATTTTCTGCACGATACGGTGCCGCGTAGACGCAGCCGCTGGACCTGGCGGTTAGCCGCACCAATTCTCCCAAACGCCGCAACCGGAAGCTGCCAGTGGCAGTTAGACTGTAGAATCCAGCCTAGCTGCTACAGTTTCCCGACCCAGATTTCTTGTTCCTTTCGGCAAGCTTTCGGTGGGCGGATTATCGCGAACCACTCGGAGTGGATTTCGACGGTCCGCTAACTTCGTTTAACTTCCCTCGCCAAACTGAGTGGTATGTTTCATTGTCAATGATGACCAAACGATCCCCGCAAGTTGAGAAGGACTCTATAAAGTATGCTCATGCGACACCCGCATCCTGAGTTACAGTTCGCATACAAGTTGCCATACGGCGCTGTGGTAACCGACCGTGGCGTTCAGTTCGTAGTTTTTAGCCGTAGCGCCACGGCAATGCGCGTCCTGCTATACGATACCGTTGATGATCGTGAACCGGTGGAGATCATCGAGTTTGATCGCGACACGGATCGTTGGGGTGATGTTTGGAGTGCTTTTGTTCCAGGCATCGGTCCAGGACAGCTGTATCATTTTCAAGCCAATGGGCCATTCGACCCCGAATCGGGGCAATGGTTCGACGGCAACGCACGATTGGTCGATCCCTACGCCAAGGCACTGGCCGGTTGCTTTCAGAAGAGTACTGATGGAATCATCCGTCCCCCCAAGTGCGTTGTCATCGACGACTTTTTTGATTGGGAAGGGGACCGACACTTGCGTCGCCCCCTTTCGGAAACGGTGATCTACGAAACGCACGTCCGTGGTTTCACCAAAAGCAAAACTTCGCGCGTTAAGCACTCAGGTACCTACCTGGGCTTGATCGAGAAGTTACCCTACCTGAAGAATCTCGGAATCACTGCGGTCGAGCTGATGCCGGTGCACGAGTTCCCGATACTCGACATCCACGGCAACGTTCCGGAACGCCCCAACTATTGGGGTTATGATCCGATGGCCTTTTTTGCGCCACACCGTGGCTATGCCTATAGCAAAGAGCCCGGCGCGCAGGTGAACGAGTTCAAACAGATGGTGAAAGCCTGTCACCAGGCTGGTATCGAAGTGATTCTCGACGTAGTGTTTAACCACACTTGCGAAGGGAATGAACATGGTCCCGTTTTGAGCTTTAAGGGGCTCGAGAATCAGGTGTACTACATCCTTAATAGTGGCGGTAGTCATTACAGCAACTATTCCGGCTGCGGCAACACCTTCAATGGCAACCATCCGATTTGTCGCGAGTTGATCTTCCATTGCCTTAGGCACTGGGTGCACAACTACCATGTCGATGGTTTCCGATTTGACCTGGCCAGTATCCTTTCTCGTGATCGCAATGGCAACTTGATGGCCAGCCCACCGATGGTGGAGCAGATCGCTGAGGATCCGATGTTGGCCGATACGAAGATCATCGCGGAGGCGTGGGATGCGGCCGGGGCTTACCAGGTCGGTTCCTTTGGCGATCTGCGATGGGCCGAGTGGAATGGTCGTTACCGCGATGATGCGCGCCGTTACTGGCGCGGCGATGATGGACTCATCGGTCCGATGGCAACACGCCTAGCAGGCTCCTCGGATCTGTATGAACATGCTGGCCGCGCTCCCTACTGTAGCATCAACTTTATCACCAGCCATGACGGATTTCCTTTGAATGACCTAGTCAGTTACAAGGAAAAGCACAACGAGGCCAACGGTGAGTTAAATCGCGATGGCGACAACAACAACTCGAGCGACAACTATGGTGTGGAAGGTCCAACGCGCCGCAAGCCAATCGATCGGCTGCGGGTGCGTCAGATCAAGAACATGATGGCGACCTTACTGTTAAGTCAGGGGGTCCCGATGATTGTGATGGGAGATGAAGTTCGTCGAACACAGAAAGGAAATAATAACGCCTATTGTCAAGACAACGAGATCTCTTGGTTCAATTGGACGCTGGTTAAACGCAACGAGGAACTATTCAACTTCGTGCGTGGCTTGATTTCGATACGAAAAAGTCAACCGACCTTGCGTCGCACACGCTTCTTGACAGGTAGAGCTTTCGACTCGCGGGGAGTCCCGGATGTGAATTGGTTTAACCACCTAGGTCTGCCATTCAATTGGGACCATCCCAGTGGTGGACTAGTGTGCTGGTTACCGGCACCAGCCATCGCCGATGACCCCGAGGGAGAAGCCCGTGATCTGATCATGCTATTCAACGGCACGCCAGATACGCTAAAGTTTTCACTACCCGATCAAATTCGTGGATTGCGATGGAGTTTGCTGATTGATACGGCGAAGGGGGAAGACGAGGACATATTTCCCAAGTTGGATGGTCCTGCTGCCCCTGCCAATCGACGCGTCGATTTGATTTACCGTAGCTTGCAAGTTTACGTGGCCGAACGTCCGAGTTAGGTTCGTTTGCCGACCAGAGATTGCAACATTTGTTTCGATCCGCTTAAAACACCTTTCCCCGAGCCGTCCCCGAACGGCTCGGGTTTTTTCATATCCAGGGTTTCAATCGCCCGTTGAGCAAACCTGGAAGTTTCTTTTCGATGGCCCGCAACACCTGTTTGGCGTTGTAGCGAACGCTGAAGTGCCCTGCCACAATCAATTCGTTTTGAAACATCTCTTGTCGCGCCACGAAGTCATCCAAATGCATGTGGCCGTGTTTGTGAATCTTTTCGCGGCGATGCTTGGGAGAGACAAACGTCATCTCCGTAATCAACACTTGGGCCCGCCAGAAATCGGGATTGTTATCCAATCCGCCAGGGCTGGTGTCACCTGTGTAGGCAACCAGTGGCATACGAATTTCTGCGCTCACTGGCGTGCCACTAAGCCGCAGATCGCGAATTTCAGAACCACTCAGGGATTGATATTCGGGTTTAAGTTTATGGCGGCGTTCCCATACCAAATAGCCCACGCTAGGGACCGAATGCGTAGTGCGGTGCACGGTCATTACTAGCTCGCGAGACAATTCGATTTCATCGCCCGGATCGACTGAAATCAACTCACATGGCAATCGACCGCGATCCAACCGCGATATACTTCGGAGCATTGTTTCCACTCCAGCGACGATGCTGCTGGGAAGATAGATTTGTGGCGGCTCCATTTTCATCATCCGCCTTCGCGCCACATAGACGGGCAGGGCCGCGATATGGTCGAGGTGCCCGTGGGTGATGGCCCAGGTGGACGTTCCCATGAAATCCCAGGGCTGCGCCCCTAAATCGAAGCCAATCCGCAATTCGGGGATTCTCCAATACGATTGCACGGCTGCCCGCGAGTAACCTTCGATGGTCAAGTTGCGATGTTGGTGCGTTAAGAAAGGTGCATTGTCGAGCATTGTCAAAACTGTATTATCAAAGGCAAATTGGGTGGCGAGTTGAGAGAGGGCAGCTTACTCGCATCATGCGCTTATGTCGATTACAGATCTTTCCGACAGCGTGCCCCTCGCCGCGGAGGACCGCCTTCGGCTATAATCTCCCAGGCTCGGAATTTAAGCCCATTTTTGCTCACTCGTGCTCCGTCCGGCCTAAAAATTAGGGTGCAACGCGCGTCGGGAAAAGGTGTCCGACACCAGTTTTTGTTTGGCCCTTAAGACTCACCTCTCATCCAGACGGTTCACACATGGCAACTAAGAAAGTTGTGTTTATCGGCGGTGGCCAAATGGCTCAAGCCCTGGCCAGTGGAGCGATCTCGGCCGGTGTGCTGTCAGCTTCCGATTTGTCTTTCGTCGAGCCCAGTGTTGAGCAACGCAAACACCTAGAGAATCTTTTTCCTGGTATCGATCTGGTACCGCAGGCACAGCTGGCGCTGCCCGAAGCGGAAATGGTGATACTATCGGTCAAGCCACATGTGTTGAAAATAATCGCCGCTGAGCTGGCAGGTTTGCTCCAAGCCAGGCACTTGGTGGTTTCCATTGCGGCTGGTATTTCGCTCGCCGCACTACAGAAAATGCTCAAGACCAAACGCGTCGTCCGCGTAATGCCCAATACGCCCGCGCAGGTTTCCGCCGGGGCAGCCGCGCTGTCAGCCGACGACGATCTATCTCAGGAAGATCTGACACGAGTTGAGCAATTAATCGGAGCGGTGGGCACGACGGTCCGTGTTCCTGATCACTTGATGCACGCTGTTACCGCACTCTCGGGTTCCGGCCCCGCCTACATCTATTTAGTGATCGAAGCCCTCAGCGATGGTGGTGTGGCTGCTGGTCTACCACGCGACGTAGCCATTCAATTGGCCGCGCAAACCGTGCTGGGAGCCGCTCAAACCGTTCTCCAAACGGGGCGTCATCCCGGACAGTTAAAGGACCAAGTGACCAGCCCAGGTGGCACCACGATCGCCGCTTTGGAGGTGTTGGAAAAAAGGGCCGTCCGTGGCGCATTTATGGAAGCGGTACTCCGCGCTGCTTCGCGGAGCGAAGAATTGGAATAGCCGTAATGATTTTCGCGATATCCGAGTGTGTCGCCCCTGCCGAGGGCGACTGGTTTAGTGGGTCGCCCCTGCCGGGGGCGACTGGTTTGGTGGGTCGCCCCTGCCGGGGGCGACTGTTTCAATCAACACAGTCACGCTCGGCAAGCGTGCCCCACTTGAACAAGCGTGACCCACTTGAACAAGCGTGACGCACGCGAATCCGATGTTCAACCTAGCTAATTAGAGGAAGCTCGCATCAATGCGCATCGTGGTAATGGGAACTGGCCCCTTTGCTGTTCCAACCTGTCGACGACTATTGGCCGATGGACATACGGTGCCTCTCGTCGTCACCCGTCCGGTCGCCAACCCCACTGCCAAAAAACAACCGCCTCGGCCTGTCTTTGAATGGGCCACAGCAGCCGGCCTACCCATTTATGAACCAGCCAGCATCAATGCGCCGGAAGCGGTGGCCGAATTGGCTAATCATAAAGCCGATCTTTTTTTCGTGTGCGATTACGGACAAATTCTTTCAGACACCTGCCTTGGAGCTGCGCGATTGGGGGGTGTCAACTTGCATGGATCCTTGTTACCCCGCCATCGCGGAGCAGCACCCGTTCAGTGGGCATTGATGAGCGGCGATCAGGTAGCCGGCGTCACCGTAATACATATGACGCCGCGGCTGGATGCAGGGCCCTCCCTGGCCGTGGCTCAGACTGATATTCTCCCCGATGAAACCGCCGAAGGGCTCGAACCACGCCTGGCCGATTTGGGGGTGGAGGCAACGCTCCAAGCCGTTGCCTTGCTAACAAACTGGGATGGTAAAGCGCCACTTGGCGAGCGGCAGGATGCCAGCCTAGTAACCAAAGCACCTCGTTTCGCCAAAAGCGATGGTCAGCTCGATTTTGGCAAGTCAGCCAGCCAACTCGCCTGTCAAATTCGCGCCTGCCAACCGTGGCCCGGGACTTACGCACAACTGGCATGGTCGAGCGGCAAACAGCTGCGGCTCTTGATCCGAGCAGCACGGGGATTCAATGCGACGCTCAACCAGCTCTCGGGAGCTATGAACGGTTCCGTTGTGCCGATCTCTGCGAGCGAACTTCCTGAGGCAATCCGCGACGGCAGTCGAGATTGGTTGTCGCCATGGAATCGGTTGTTGGCCGTGTCCACTGGCGCCGGCACGCTACTGATTAGTCGCGTGCAGCCGGCTGGCAAACGTGAAATGAGCGTCGAAGAATTTTTACGCGGGCACCCGCTCAACGAACCAGCGCACTTCGAGCTTCCTTGATTCTTTGGAGACTGCAACCTTGGAGTGCTGCAACTTTGGAGTGCTGGGATGTATCACAGCTTTCATTTTCCCTAACGCATGCAAAAAGCGGGAATACGAATGTCGGCGCCCCAGCCAACCCCACTTTGTTTCCCATGGAGTTCGTTAGTCCTATCGTCGCTCCACGCTTGTTTCCCTGCCAACACTACATTCACCCGTTGGTTTCCATCCGCTGCAGACAAATTTGAAAATGAAAGCTCCGAGAACTCGGAGCACTCCAAAATCGCGATCTCCCAAAACTACCAGCCCATCACCATGTTGCTTTCGATTACTTTGCGAGCCTTTTCCAAATCACTCCCGGTTTCGTGCATGTAGAGACGAATGGCGTGCAGTTTATCCCCTGACGATTTGGCCAAACAATCGCGAGCGACGCCACAAATGTCCATCCGCGACGTCAGTCCCAACACACCTTTGGAAATCACCCAGGTGTCGCGCGGACGTTTGGTTAGTCGAATCACGGCGTCTTCAGAATAGGCTTCCTTGACGACATCACGCGCTGCTGGCTCGTCGGCAGCCCAGGTTATGATAATATGAGAGTCGGTTTCAATTTCGTAGAGTGGCATTATGTCGTATTCCAAACGTGCGGTTGCTATGGAGTGGCTTCCCGACCTCATTTCGTAAGCATGGGCCAATCGTAAGACACAGTCATAGCATAACCTAGGTCTGTCCAAGACGGGAGTTTGATCGCGGCTTTTTTCACCAACAATCGTTACCTAATGCTCCGATACGCAAAATAAAGCGCAGCAAAAAGTCCCAGAATGTCACGATTTTTAAATATTGCTATTGTGCTTGCCGCAATTGGGATAGTTTCTGTACCTGTACTACGAAACCAATTCGCCACGGAAGTCGCTCGTTGGTATCTGGCGGATGCGGCCAATCGAGTAGCGGCCGGAGAAGACATTGAACCGCAACTGACCCAAGCCGAATATTGGAGCGGCGATGCCGCAAGCTTGCGCGACTATTGGTTGCTGCGGGCTGAACAAGCGTTGGCTTCCTCTCCGACAGATGTAGAAAAGGTAATCAAGCAAGCCGTTGCGCGGGATAAATTAAATTTCAGCATCGGCTATAACATGGCCATTAGGCTCTCTCAGAATTCCTACTTTAAGGAGGCGGTTGCAGTGCTCGAAGCGGCATGTATCGACAACATGCGTGAGGAACCGTTATTGCTCAATCAGCTTGCCTACTATCGCGCATTGGCCGCCAGCGATTTAGATCAAGCCCTGCGCGATATCAATCTGGCTCTGAAGGATGCGCAGGACGTCGCTGCGCTTCGCGATACTCGGGCTTGGGTCTTGTTTCAAATGGGCAAACCTCAAGAGGCAATTCACGACGCCGATTTTGCCGTCAACGCCTATGACAATGTGAACCCTGAGGGCCTTTACGGCGAAGCTCTCAACTGGTTGGAGGAGCGTTTGGCTGGTCCATCAGAACCTCGCTCCGAAGATGGTATTCTTACCGATCGTGAAGCTGGCGAGGTACTGTGGGGACGTGGAGTAGTCCACTACCATCGCGCAAAAATCCTCGAAGCACTCGGCCGCAGTGATGAGGCCGAAGCTGAGTTCCAATGGCTGCGAGATCATAAGCTACCGACCGACGATCGAGCTTTTTGAACCGTGGACTGTCGAGTGCTGCCGTAGCGGAAGTCGCCAAGACTTTCGAAATTCCTACCGTCTCGTCCCGCCGGAAGCCTTTAGCCCTTTGCGCTGCGAAGCGTGACGCAATTTTCTTTCCAACGGAGCGTTAAAAAGATGATACTGCAATTACTTCTATCTTTTGCCGTACTCACACCCCTGCAGTCCGCTGATCCACTAGCCCAATATCGGGCTGCTGCGATCGAGCGTTGGGAGGCTGACATCCAAGCCTTAGAGCGGCTCGATCAACAGCAGGAAGACCCCGAACACGCTGTGCTGTTCATTGGCAGTTCGAGCATTCGCCGCTGGGACGGTATCGTGCAAGACCTAGCTCCCTATTCGGTTATTCAACGGGGCTACGGCGGGGCAAAATTTTCCGATCTTGCGGTCTTCGCCGATCGCCTTTTAGGGACACACAAGTTTGACGCCGTGGCTATTTTTGTAGGCAATGACATCGCAGGCAAGTCGGATGACAAATCACCCGAGGAAGTGTTGCGGCTAGTCAAGATTGTCGTGGCTTCCATCCATAAAAAAAACCCCGATGCGTTTGTATTTCTGATCGCTGTCACTCCAACCAGTTCGCGATTCGCAGTGTGGGATAGGATCAAGCAAGTCAACGCACTTATGGCAAGCTACAGCCAGAATGACAAACTGGTACACTATGTCGACACAGCCGAACATTTTTTGGATAGCTCGGGCAAACCCAACGACAAGTATTTCCTGGACGACAATTTGCATCTGAACCCACAGGGCTATCAAGTTTGGGCGGCAGTCATTAAGACCGCGTTGGACAAGGTTTTGCCTCCGAGCCAACCTGCATCTGACTCGAATACCAGTCCTTAATTCTTTAGGAACGCATTCATGCGCGTGGCCATTATATGTTTATGTTGCTCAATCGTCCTTCACCTCGGTTACAGCTCGCTGCCCTGTCGAGGACAAACGCAACCACCAGCATCCTATGACATTGTTGTTTACGGTGGCAACTCGGCAGGCGTGATGGCTGCAGTGCAAGCCCAGCGGATGGGGCGTTCAACGGTCATTGTCTGTCCCGACCAACATCTGGGCGGTTTGACCAGCAGTGGATTGGGTTGGACGGATACTGGCAACAAAGCGGTCATCGGAGGTTTGGCTCGAGAGTTCTACCATAAGGTCTGGGAACACTATCAACAGCCCGAGGCTTGGAAGTGGCAAAGCCCCGAGAGCTATGGCAACAAAGGTCAAGGATCGCCCGCCATCGACGGTCGACTGCGGACGATGTGGATCTTTGAACCCCACGTGGCAGAGAATGCTTTCGAAGCTTTCGTCACAGAACACAACATTCCAGTTTTTCGCGATCAATGGCTGGATCGCGAGTCAGGTGTCACCCAAGAGCAAGGAAGAATTATATCCATGCGTACGTTGTCGGGGATGAGCTTTACCGGACGCATGTTCATCGACGCGACCTATGAAGGGGATTTAATGGCAGCCGCCGGCGTCGAATATCATGTGGGGCGCGAATCGCGTGCACAGTACGGTGAAGAATGGAACGGTGTGCAAACCGGCGTCCTTCACCACAACCATCACTTCGACGATGTCAAGCGGCCGATCAGCCCGTATGTGAAGCCGGGCGATCCGTCGAGCGGTCTATTGCCGCGGATCAGCCCCGACCCGCCCGGCGAATTCGGTGCTGCCGACAAACGTATTCAAGCCTATTGTTACCGGATGTGCTTGACCAACCATGCTCCCAATCGCATCCCCTTCGCCCGACCCG
Source organism: Pirellulaceae bacterium (assembly GCA_041739785.1). GTDB lineage: Bacteria > Planctomycetota > Planctomycetia > Pirellulales > Pirellulaceae > Aureliella. The sequence continues at coordinate 11,603 of JBGSNE010000056.1, read as the reverse complement.
CCGACTACGATGTGTCGCAATATGAATTGTTGCTGCGAGTCGTGCAGACAGGATGGCCGAACACGTTTAAAAAGTTCGATCCGATACCAAATCTCAAGACCGATGTAAACAATCATGGTCCCTTCAGCACCGACAACATTGGCTACAACTACGATTATCCGGAAGCCAGCTACGAGCGCCGTGCGGAAATCTTGAAAGAGCATATCGCCTACCAACAGGGGCTATGCTACTTCCTGGCCAATGACCCCCGCGTACCGGCTGAGTTGCGCGAAGCCTACGCCAAGTGGGGACTGGCCGCTGATGAATTTGTGGACAACGATCACTGGCCCCACCAAATTTACGTCCGTGAAGCGCGGCGGATGATCGGGCAGCACGTGATGACCGAAAATGAATTGCTCAAGAAACGTCCCACGCCACAATCGATTGGCATGGGATCGTACGCAATGGATTCTCACAATGTCCAGCGCTATGTCAAACCCGATGGCTTTGTGCAGAACGAAGGGGATATCGGTGTCAGTACCCAAGGCCCCTATGAAATCTCGTTTGGTTCAATCTTGCCCAAACCAGACCAGTGTTCGAACCTCTTGGTCCCCGTCTGTGTATCGAGTTCCCATATTGCATTTGGATCGATCCGTATGGAGCCGGTGTTCATGATCCTCGGCCAATCAGCTGCCACAACCGCCTCATTGGCACTCGAAGATAACCTCGCCGTGCAACAAGTGAGCTACGAACGCTTGCGACAACAACTACTAAAGGATGGTCAAGTCCTCGAGTACCAAGACAACTCCGTTGGCCGCAATGGTGTCGAAGCGAATTCTCTGGATGGGATAGTCGTCGATGACAATCAAGCCAAGTTCACGGGACAATGGACGGGCAGCACCTCCGGCCGCAGCGTTGGTCGCGAGTACTTTCACGACGGCCAGGCAGCTGATGGACAAGCCCAAGTTCAATTCTCAGCCAATCTTGAAACAGGACGCTACGAAGTGAGATTGTCATATGCGGCCCACGCCAATCGCGCGACCAATGTACCTGTGCGGGTGGTCCATGCCCGGGGTAATGAAACGATCCGCGTCGATCAAAAGCAAAATCCACCGATCGATGGACTGTTTCTGTCACTCGGGCAATTCGATTTTGCCGAGAACACCCCCGCGACAGTGACTATTTCCAATGGTAACACGGACGGTTACGTCATCGCCGATGCCGTACAGTTTATTCGCCTCTAAGTCGTGAGCCTCAGGCGCGTCAGCGGGCGGGCGACCACATTGCCCGGTGCCTCACGGCTCACTACTTACTACTTACTACTTACTGCTTACTACTTACTGCTTACTGCTTACTACTTACTGCTTACTGCTTACTGCTTACGACTCACGACTCAATCTAACTGGCTAACGTAACTGATTGCAAAACGCAGCACCTGCAAGGTGGCTTCTTCCAATCGCGCCAACCGCCGTGGTAAGTCTTCGGCGTCCCGCGGAGCTGGTGATAGGAGCTTCATCGTGCGTTCGGCTTGAAGCCCCTCGGCGGTGGGAGCAGAGTGACGCGAAGCACCAGCCACAAACACGACTCCGTCGGTGGACGCAGCAGCCCCTGGACCGACATCGCCAGTAACCGCAATTGACAAGTCGGCTTCCGGCGTGTGCTGTAGTGCTGCGACAGCCAACATCCGCGTCACCTCGGGACTAACGGGGCCATATTTGGGATCGTCGAGCAAATGTGCTGGAACATCGAGCCAAGCGGTTTTGCTACCGTTGCGATAGACTACAAAACTGCCGCAAAGCCATTGCGAAATCCCGGGGAGCATCGACAACGTGGCAGCCACTCGCCCTGCCGTACAGCTTTCCGCCAACACCAACGCCCGCGACTGTTGACGCAGCAAGTCGCGAAGCTGCCGTGCCAACGCCACTATGGTTTCGTCACTAGCGTTTAAACTATCGGATATCGTTGGATCAGCGGCTGCTCGGTCCATGAACTTATTTCCGCTTGATTTCAGCTGGTGAGTCGACTCGGAGAATGCGTCTGCCGAACACTTCGCTGCCGTGTGCATCGCGCGCACGAATTTCGATTTGGTGAGTCCCAGGTTGTAGATTGGTGGGAAGCATGACGCGAAACATGTGCGGCGTAGCATGCGCGGTCGGGAGATCGGTCCAGGTTCTGTCTGACAACGATTCCTCGCGGGTTTTTTCGGCCAGGTAATTGGGATCGACTGTGGTGATGCGCTGCATCTCACTCCACGGCGATGAACCAACGCGCATTGAGCAGGTGGCTTTTTCGGAAGCTGCAAACACGTTGGCTAGGACCACCGTTGAAGCCAGGCCTGGCAAGCTAACTGCTTCGGGCGCATAAATGTTCATTTGGTATTCCGACGGGCGACTGGCGGCACGGAATTCGAGCGAATAGTTCGCAGCGTCGAATTCCATGATCGAATAACCATTCGGGCCGCCATCGCTCATGGTAGCGTGTGGAATGCCCCGTTCGTCAGGCTGTCCGCGAAACCAACTACCGCACACGGTCACGTTCACGATGTGATGGTGCGGTTCGGCCCCTTGCCAACCGTCTGCCTGGCCGATCAGGCGATGTTCCATATAGTGCGTATGCGCCGAAATGGAAACCGTCGCAGGACGCTGTTCAATCAACCGATACAGTTCTTGCCGATCATCGACGCCTTCCAGCGGAATGTGCATCATAAGACACACCAGTTGATCCTCGGGGATAGCCGCCAGGTCGTTGCGAATAAATTGCAACTGACGCTCGCCAAACCCGCCGTGATAATGAGCCTTCTGACCATCGCGGGCACCTATCCAAGTCACGTCGTCGAGCACCAAAAAATGAGTAGCACCATAGTCGAAAGAATAGTAGCTGGGCCCATAGACGCGTTCGAACGTTTCGTCGCTCAGCTGGTCATTGGGGGCTTCAAGGTTCATATCGTGATTGCCGATCACGTTGTACCACGGAATGCCAATCAGCGCGATGGCTCCATTGAGCGGTGCGAAAGTGCTCAAATCATCGAAAGCGATATCTCCCAGTGTCACGCCGAATGATGCGCCATGCCCCTCAGCTGCGATAATCTGTTCGATCACATCGTGTTCGATGTATTCGACTTCAGTGATATTTCTAGGTTGCGGATCGCCAAACATCAACGCCTTGAACTTGACCGGTTCGGTCTGCTTCGAAAGCGGGAAATCCACCGAAGACGGCAGCGGACCGGTAGCCGCTACGCCCGCAAATTGAAAGCTGGGCGGGGAACCCTGGGGTTTGTGGATATAATAGAACTGTGGCAGGCGATGGGAGTTTAAGGGTGGAGTCCAACCCCGCGGCTTGATAATGAAGACGATCGAGTCGTCCGAAATCTCTAACTCATACTTGCCAGCGGCGTCAGTTCTTACGATATCGAGCCCGTTACTCACTTTGATATCGGCCACACCCGATTCACCAGGATCACGCTTGCGATTACCATTGAGATCCTCGTAGACCACTCCCCGGATCGTTTGAGTTTTCCCAGACTGACCCGTACTAGGCGCATGGGCATGATTGGCTTCTGCATCGTGGCCCATAGCATGAGAGTGAAAGAAGCCTCCGGCCAGTAGTGAAATTGGAAGCATCAGGATTTTTGCGAGGGTCGTGCGGGGCATGTCGGGGGGATTTAGGTGAGGTGGGTTGTTTGTTCGCGGCGCGGCGGTTGTGTTGGCAGCCTGCCGCTATGATTGTCAGCAACGTCACTTATAGCCTACTCAAAACGTTGAACTTCGCTGAAAAGCTTCGCGTTGTTTTCCAAAATTCTCCTGAAATTCACCATGGCTTCTAGGTTCAATAGGCTGCCAATTGAGCTGCACATTGATACTTAGAACCCAATAGAAAAAGGGCTCATCAGAAGAATCTGTGGGTAGTCAATCGATTCAAGAAGCAAGTTGGATAGGTTTACCAAGGCATGCCTCTCAAAACCTGTCGCCCTCAATGGTTACCCACCAATTCTTCTGAAGCGATAAGAAAAAAGGGGGCGGACCCCTTGGAGACCATATCAAACCGCTGGACAACAGGGTACTTTAGAGAGTTTCCGACACACTTTTTGTTTGGCTCTTAGCAGATTGATTTTATGGACCCGCTCGATATTTACGCTATTCCAGGGTTCCGCGAACCGGTAAGCAGCTTTACGCATCTAATAGCGGTCCCAGTATTTCTAGTACTCGGCTACTTCCTGGTCCGTCGCGCAGGAAATTGCTGGACCGGACGCATTAGCCTGGCTGTGCTCGTGGCGGCTTCCGTTTTTCTGCTGGCGATGAGCGGCGTCTATCATTTACTATGGTCGGGGACCGCCAAAGCTGTGATGCTGAACTTGGATGTGGCTGCCGTGTTCACACTGATTGCTGGCACAGCTACCCCTGTACATGCGATCCTATTTCGCGGAGTCAATCGATGGCTACCCATCCTATTTGTGTGGGGGGCGGCTATTACTGGTATCGTCCTGCGAACCGTGATGGCCGAGAACTTTCCGCCATCGGTTGGGACGCTGCTATTCCTAGTGCTTGGCTGGTGCGGACTTTTTTCGTGCGTGCTGCTTTGGCGGCGCTATGGATTCCCCTTTGTCGAACCATTGATCTGGGGTGGAGTCGCTTATTCCATTGGTGCGGCGATCGTGCTCTCCCACTGGCCGATCATTGTTCCGGGCGTCATTGGGGCACACGAATTGTGGCATGTGGCAGTGCTCACCGGGCTGGGTTTCCACTGGCGCTTCGTATTTCAATTCGCCGCTGGCCTGCCCTAGTACTTCCGCTACCAGTCCTGCGCTTGCGACTGGCCTAACTCGATCAATCCGCGATACTGCTGATCGCAAAAGCGATCGGTCATGCCTGCTATGTAGGTCCCGACAGCCGATGGTATGCCCACGCGTTGAGCTCGGTCAAGAAACCGCGTCGGCAACATCTTAGGCGAATTGACCAGTTGTTCCACCAACCTTCGCACGCGCGTGGCCGCTTGCTGTCGAACGATCATCAACCGCTCATGGCGATAGACATTGTCAAACAAGAAATCAGCCAACTGCTCACGTTCGGAGGCCAAGGTTGGGGATTGGGCGAGCGTCGTTTCAAGTTGCTGGATTGAGAGACTATCCAGTCCTTCAAGCTCACTGAGCGTTTCCAACGAGCGTTCCAACAAGTCAGCTACCTGCACATCGATCAGGCTGTGCACCAGCGATTGCCGCAAGGAGCGATCCGAACCATTGAGTTTCGTTTTGCCCCAGTCGATCGCCCGCTGCACCAAATCCAGCCCCTGCAATTGCTGAAATTGAATCAATCCCAAGGCTAGTGCATCGTCGACGTCGTGGGCGTTGTAGGCCAAACTATCCGCCAAATCTACGACTTGTACTTCCAACAACGGAACCGACCCCGCGTGCGTGATGCGAAAGCTTTGGCCAGCCAGTACTTCATGAGTCAAGTTTAAACCGGGGTAAGCCGTGTAGCGCGTCTCAATTTCAGTGACGATCGTCAGTGCGAATTGGTTGTGTGAAAAACCACCTTCGCTACGTAAGCATTCGCGGAGCGCGTCTTCGCCACTGTGTCCATAAGGTGGATGACCGATGTCATGCAACAACGCCAGGGCTTCGATCAGATCTTCGTTCAATCGCAATACGCGACCGATGGTCCGGGCAATCATGGCCACTTCATGCGTATGCGTAAGTCGCGTGCGGTGGTAATCACCCATATCGCCAGTGAAGACTTGCATCTTGCCACTCAAACGGCGAAAGGCAGACGAGTGTAAGATACGATCTCGATCGCGCTGAAACGGGCCGCGATAGGCATGCGGCTCTTCGGTGTAGCGCCTGCCGCGGGAATCCTTTCCACACATCGCATAGGAAGCCAGCAACAACTCCTCGCGTCGCTGCCAGTCGCACATACCTGCGAACATCGTGCGGTTCATTTCGATTCGTTTTATCGGAAGACTAGGATTCATTTTCTCACTTACCAAGTTACCAAACATCCGTGCTGGCAATAATTCGCTTTGCAAGCGTTTAGGATAGTTGTTTCTCCCACGCGAGCCAATAGGAACCACACGCTTCGTCGCTCGACACAAAGTGCCTCGACGCTCCGCGTCGCAATGCTCTCCCTACCTACTCAAGCCGCAAACAACCAGGATGCCCAAGCAGCTTCGTGACGATCTCTTGCGTCAACTGCTGCAACCCCGGTTCAGAACTGCCGCGCGGACCAGCTACATTAAGGATACGAATCTGGTGTTCGACAATCCAAGCGGCCATGCGGTCGTAGTCAATCGCACGCTCCAACCGCACGCGTAGCAGCGGCTTGTTCCAACGCCCGGCTAGCCGATGCGTCAGCAACGTGCCTCCAGCCAGCGAGTGGCGATAGAGAATTAATGTCCCGTCGGAGTCGATTACATTCTGTTCGGTACGGGCAGCATAGTCGCGGGAATCGAGTTCCACCAATTGATAGCATTTGGCGATGGGACCATCTTCGGCAAGTCGTCCTTTGGGGCACCAGCCACCATGCGGGACATTGCAAGCAATCGCAGCATCCAACGCGCCACGATCGACGCCAGTCTGACCGCCTGAGACAATTTTCTCGATTCCTAAGTGGTTTTTCATAGACAGTGAATTCGTCGCTTGACTCTCCGAGTCGAGTGCTAATTGTCGCTCGACTCTCCGAGTCGAGACTGCATTCAATCGGCAGCGGCAACACGACTCGGAGAGTCGCGCGACGATGCTATGAAAGCAACTGTGCAAACTCGCTGGGGACCTTAATCCAATGCGGCGCCGGGGAACTTTGAAAGGTCATGCTCGTTTTGAGCGTCGGATGGAGAATCGTCAATTGCTGGCAATGGAGTGCAATACCGGGACTAAACGGACTCCGAGCTCCGTACTTGGCGTCGCCCAAAACAGGTGTCCCCTGTTCGGCTAATTGCAATCGAATCTGATGCTTGCGACCCGTAACCAATTCTACCCTCAGTAACGATTTGTCGCGGGCTGTGGCCAACCACTCGACTCGCAGCCGAGCCAACTGGGCACCTGGTTTCGATTCGGCGACGACCCGCATGCGATGTGAGGCTTCGTCCTTGGCTACCCAATCGACCAATTCATGCCACCGACTCGCGTCGGTTGAGCGTCGTGGCCACCCGCCTTCAACCATCGCCATATAGAATTTTTCCACGCTTTGCTGGCGAATTTGCTCCGACAAGCGACTGGCTGCCTTGCTGGTCCGCGCCAAAACCAAGACGCCGGAGACTAGCCGATCCAGGCGGCTGACCACTCCGATAAAAGCTTTTCCCGGCTTGTTGTGTTTCTGTTGCAAATATTCCGCTGCTTGCCGTGCTAGCGTTGGTTGGCCCACTTCGCTCCCCATAGTGGCGATACCAGCCGGTTTGTCGACTACCAACAGATGATTGTCCGAAAACAGTATGTTCAGTGGAGGCACTTGGGAAACTCGTTGATTGGAATGCCCTGCATAAGGGCCAAAATAGGATTCGTTGCACCCGTCGCCGGCCGAATACGATTCTGCCTTGACAGCGATGCCGCGAATGGGGTACTCACCAACCCATTCAATTCCAACGCGGAGATGTTCCCCTGCGTCCTCAGCCCACCAACTCGATGCACACGATCATATTAGGCCTGTGCGGTCTAGTGAGCGCCGCTGCGCTGACAGGCTGTCGCAATCGCGCCTACAACGACTTGTACGTCGAAAATATGGCCTCTGAAATCCGCGATTTGGAAAACCAGCTGTATGAGTACGACCATGAATATAGGCTACTCGAGCAGGAATTGGAGACGTTGCGTCAACAAAACGCAGCCTTAAAGACGGACTCCACCCAAAACGGCCCCAAACGGTCACTCCTTTCACCGCGTCCGAAGGATGGCTCGACCCAGCACACACCAGCTCCGCTCGAATTCCAGCCCCGCAGCCAAAGCCTACCCATCACGCCAGAACCGGCGTTGCGAACCGACGAACTGCAGCCGGAGCCAGAATCGATTCTAGAAGGTGGAAACGCGTCGGGCCGGGCACTATCTGAGGAAGAGATTCCCGCCCCAAAATCTGGTAGCGTTCCACCGTCAGGGGCTTCCGTCGCACCCGAGCGCTTGCGCACCCAACCGCCGTCGGCCTCTCCGCCCGGCTTGCGAAATCCCAACTCGCCCCCGGCTGACAGCACTCCCAGTCTGCCTAAATTCCCGGCGCCCGCCGACGGAAATGAATTCAACTCGGAAGAGCTGCTATTGCCCCCTACCATCGATCCAGGCATTCCAGCTCCGCCACCACTCCCCGTCGTAACGCAGCTCCAGGACGGCACGACGGTCGCTCCAGAAAACAATTTGGAGATGAACCTCAGTCGGATCGAGATCCCCAATCAAAAAACGACTGCGCAATTGGCGTCGAATTCGGAAATCAAACAAGCTACGATTCAGATTGCCACCGAAAAAGTGACTGATACGCGAGTGATCGAGTTGGCCTTCCATCCAACCTTGTCGCGGGCAATCGATATGGATGATCGCCCCGATGACGACGGTTTGTACTTAGTGCTGCAACCCAAAAACGAACGGGGTCAAATGGTGCCAGTCGCAGCTGACCTCACGATCTTTGCTCTCGACCCAGCGCGCCAGGGTGATGCAGCCAAAATCGGACGTTGGGAGTATTCTGCAGCGGACGTTGAGGCGAAGATGCAGCCGATTGGAAACGAGCAAGGAATTCACTTTCGCCTCCCCTGGAACGGTCCCGATCCGTCGGCCGATCGTGTCATTGTGTTTGCGCTGTTTAAGTTCGAAAACGGTCGACAAGTAATGGGCGAAAAGGAAATTTTTGTCTCCAGCGATGGCAGCCATAAAATCGTCTGGACCGCTCGCGGCAATAGTCTCACCAGCACCAGCATTCCCGAAGTAGCCCAAGCCGGCTACACGGCACCGACTAGCAAGCCACTGACCAGCGATGCTCCGACCAGCAATCCACCGGGGAGCAGTGTCGTTCGTCCAGCGAGCGGCACGTCAACCTTTGACCCCGCACCCCGACCACGTCACTAAAAAACGCACTACCAGAAATTGAGTCAACCACCAAGTCACTCGCTTCTCAACGATCTCTATCTCTAGGAGCAAGACTTGTTTAACCCGGATTATTCATGAGCTTGTGAACCTCAGACGCTAGCCGTGGGTTTTGAAGCCCGCGCTTTTTAGTGCCGAAGACACGGAATTCGATAGCCTGGGATGCAAATCCCAGTTTTGCCTGGGGTTTGCATCCCAGGCTATCAAATGCCACCGCTTCGCGGTTGAAATAGCGCAGGCGGGGTGCACAAAGTGGCCCGACGCTCCGCGTCGGAAACCCCCAGTCGTCGTCCGAATGACTTCTTGTTACTTCTTGCGAAGCACCACTAACCAATCTTGCTCAGCATCTTGTGGAGGATTGCCCAGTGAAACGCTAGCTCCGCCGGTTGTCTTGGCAATGGAACCAATGGTCAGATCACCGCCAGCCCGCGGATTGAACCACTGGATCGAAAACTCACCGGTTGCGCCGGACAAATCTAGTTCGCTGCTGCCACCTTTAGGCAGATAAACCAAGTAGACCTGTCCATCTTTGGCGAAGCAATATTTGGAATTGTCGTGTTTGTTATTGCCGAGCAATTCATCGCGATTTTGCATTTCCCAAAATGGGATTTTTTCAGTTTGGAAGAATTCAATCGCGATGCGGCAGTAATCCCAGCTTCGGTCGCGACTCCGCCAATCCTCACATACCAAGTCGTTTTCGGCGAATTGGTAGCCGAAATAGTATTCGCAGCCGGCACCACCTCCCATCAATGTTCCCCACAATGTTTGCTGTCGGACTTCGTGTTCGGTATAGATCATTTCTCCAGTGCGGTCGTGACCATCAAAACCCTGGTAGCCGAGGTCGGGACACTGCCCGTGAGCGGCTGTTCCCGATTCGTCAAAAGCAACCACCCAGGGTTTGTCCGCTTGTTGTGATTCGGCTACCCATTTGACCACTTGCCAGTGAGTATCCTTGATATGGCTGTTCTGCAATGAGAGACCGGTCAGCGTCGACTTGTTCCCCAGCAGCGGTCCATAGCGCAGGTCCTGCTCGTTGGGAAACGTGTGTACGACACGATTGTGCTGGTAGGCGTCCAGGTCAGCGATATAGTCGAGCATTGCGGTTTGTTGGGCAGTGCTTTGAGTGTTTTCTTCGCCGAGATTCCAGTTGAGCGCCAGGTTATGTGCGTAGCGGGCGATCAATTCGCGGCAGTACAGCTTGCGTTGTGCGCCGAGGTCGCCACCATCGAGCGATTCAGGGACCGAGCCCCCTTTTTCGCCATGTCGGTGATGGTCGTCGTTTTCTGTTTCTTGCATTTTGAAATGCAGGTACATTCCTTGAGCTGTACCGTGGTCGAACACGATCCCCCACTGATCAAGCTTGCTACAGTCGTAATGGAGTTTATCGTCGCGCTGAATGAAGGGCCAAACGTTGTCGCCGTCGCCACCCGCATTATAAGTCAAGAACGAAAAGACATTGCAGCCTTTCTCCGAAAGGTAGTTGATAGCGCCAATTAGACCTTTCCCCTTACCCGCTTTCCAAGTCGGATCGCCAGACTTCCAATCATTTACGTGCGGGCTCCAGGTCTTGAGTGGTACCTTATCAGGTTTGCCAGCCACGGTTGCATCAAAGTCGGCGTACCCCAGCATGGTTTCAGGCGCATCTGCACCAGCTTTGAGGAAGTACTGTCCGCTATCGGCGAAACGCAAATAGTGCTTCCCAATATATTGCAATCGGCCTTGGCCGCGTAGGTCGCGTCCCGATTTGTCACTGGCGGCAATGGTGAAAGCACCACTTACACCATCGAACGGAGAAAGCTTGGTAGCCACCGCGGAGGCATCGAGTGCAGCCAGCTTTCCCTGTTCAAAGCTGATGGCGTAGCTCCAATCGCCCGTCTTGTCCGGGGCCAAGTGAGCTCGCCATTTCGTTCCATTTTCTGCGGAGCTATTGGCGGCATCACCGTCGGCTGCAAAATAGGCTGGGACGCGGTAAGTCGTTCCGTCCGAATGTTTAAATTCAACGGTCATCCGCAGATCGGTGAACGGGTTTGGCGCATTGTCTTGTTCGTGGGCATAGGGGCCGTCCAGGGTCAGAGTCACTTTGTGCCATTTCTTCAATTCGCCCGAGATTTCGACCTTGCCTGTTCCGTTGGGTTTACGCGGCTCGATCAGTGGCAAAGCACTAACTGCCTTAGTTGGGCTGCCTTGTGGATGTGTGTCCAGGTTCGCTGCATTGGGTTGCCTGGCCCCCTCTTGGGCCACAGCATGTCTCTGAGCCATCGTTAAGAAGGCACTTAGGGAAAGACAGCAGAGCGGCAGGATCACCGATGGAAATTGAAATCGTGTTCTGAGTTTCATGTTGGTTTCTTTAAGAGCAACGAAGGTGTTAAAGACTCTGTTCCGGGCTATCGATTGACTGTTGTGTGGCAGTATTTTGTTTAACCCGCAGCCGTAGGTTTTGATGTTGCGCAATTTCAACCGCGAAGCGGTGGTAGATTTGAACCGCGAAGCGGTGGAATTGGTTAGCCTGGGGTGCAACCCCAGGGGAATTGCTCCCCGTCAACCTCCGGCTTGCCAGCGATCGACCGCGAATGCGGTC
>JBGSNE010000055.1:0-8878 GCA_041739785.1 Pirellulaceae bacterium | reverse complement strand
CTCATTCGGTGAGTCTGTCGCCATGTTTGGTTCTCTTTGGCAGTTTAAAGAAAACCAGAATTGCTGGCGCAAATGTTGTACCATTCACGCGGTGTTTGGCCAGAAAATCGCTAAAATCAGTAAAGTGAGTGCCATTTGGCGTAAGCCCTCGGTTTCCTCGGCATTTCAGGATGCCCGGGGGCTCACGCCCCTCGGCTCATGAATAATCCGGGTTAAACACCCAGCCCAAAATCTCAGTTGGAGTTCCAATGAAATCTATTCTGCTCGCCTGCCTGTTGATTAGCGACTTCGCACTATCGCATTGCTCAGCTGAACCGACGAAACCCAATATCATCGTGATTATGGTCGACGACATGGGGTTTTCGGATATTGGCCCCTACGGCAGTGAAATCCCTACGCCTCACCTGGATGCGCTGGCTGCGGGAGGAGTGCGATTCTCACAATTTTACAACGCGGGTCGCTGCTGCCCGACGCGCGCGTCACTGTTAACGGGTTTGTATTCCCATCAGGCGGGTATTGGACACATGACCGCCGATCAGAAGTTGCCCGGTTATCGTGGGCAGTTGAACGACGCCTGCGTGACGATTGCCGAAGTGCTCAATCCCGCGGGCTACTTAACGGCGATGACCGGTAAATGGCACGTTGGTTTCGAACATGACGTCTCCCCATGGGGACGCGACTTCGACCGCAGTCTCAATTTGCCCGCAGGTGGAGTTCACTTTTCAAATCAAACCGGGTCCAAGGGAGGGAGCAAACTTTTTCTAAATGCTGAAGAAGTGTCGCACGATGATCCACGTTTAAACCCTCCTTGGTATGCGTGCGACTTGTGGACCGATCAAGGGATTAAATTCATTGACGAAGCTTTGGCAGACGACAGGCCTTTCTTTTGGTATCTAGCTCATACCGCACCTCACTTTCCATGCATGGCGCCCGAAGCCACCATTGCCAAGTACCGCGGCAAGTTCCTGAAGGGTTGGGACAAGCTGCGCGAAGAACGGCACCAAAGACAAATCGCTTCAGGCTTGATCGACCGGAGTTGGACTCTTGAGGCGCGGCCCGAGCAGATCCCCGCTTGGGACTCGCTGTCCGACGAACAACAGCAGCGCTACGACGACATGATGGCCATTTATGCCGCCATGATCGAAGAAGTCGACAAGAACATCGGCAAGCTCGTCGATGCGCTCCGCCAGCGCAACCAACTTGACAACACCTTAATTTTGTTTCTGTCCGACAATGGTGGCAATGCGGAAGCTGGCATCGAAGGGAAGTACGAAGGGGAGCATCCCGGCGATCCACATTCAAACGTGTATGTCGGCCGTTGTTGGGCTCACCTCAACAACACGCCCTTTAGAAAATACAAACACTACAATCACGAAGGTGGTACCGCTTCGCCGCTGATCGCCCACTGGCCAGCGGTGATCAAACCGCGAACAGGCACAGACGGCTGGATCACCTCCCCCACGCATGTGATCGACATCATGGCCACATGCGTTGACATCGGACAGGCAATCTATCCTGAAACGCACTTGGGGACCACGCTGATCCCCATGCAAGGTCAGAGCTTGAAACCACTGTTGATCGGCGAAGGTGAGTTTGCGGATCGACCTCTGTTTTGGGAACACGAAGGGAATGCAGCGATCCGCGTCGGTGACCAAAAGCTGGTGCGCGAAGGAGCCAGAGGCGATTGGGAATTGTTCGACATGCGTTCCGATCGCACCGAACAACACAATTTAGCGACTGCCCAACCCGATGACGTTTTGCGACTCAAGCAACAGTGGCAGCAATGGGCCAAATCCGCCAATGTTCTCCCCAAACCAAAAGAGAAAAAAGCGAAACAGCACGCAAAAGACGTTGCGGTTTAATAGCGGACAAATCCTAGTTGGACAGCGCCACTACCGCTAAAAACAAGAAAAATATCAGCTCGACGCACCAGCCGGTGGGTCGCCAGCGCGAGCGTGGGCTTTCCTCCGAAAACGTACAGTCCAGCGACCACTCGCTGGCGCGTTTTGAAGTTGCACAAACTAGTGCCGAAGGCACGGAATTCGATAGCCTGGGATGCAAATCCCAGGTCATTGAGGCATCCCCCGTTTTTCCGGCTTGCCAGCGAGCGACCTCATTCGCGGTCGCTCGCTGGCAAGCCGCTGGTTGTCGGGCGACATTTCCCCTGGGGTTGCACCCCAGGCTACCCAACACCACCGCTTCGCGGTTGAAATACTGCAACTTCAAAACTTGCGCGTCGAGCTGATATTGTGACCGAAAGTGACGCTGTCCGAACAGTATAACTTGCCAAAACCTTCATGTAGCTTCGTTTCTCCGAGGCCGAGGTGTTCTTGCGAGACCTATCATTTCATAAGAATTCATGGGTGTACCGAATGAAAGCCATACTAATAGTTGCCTGTTGCAGCGCATTTGCACTTCTCCCAATCGTCAAAGGCGGCGAGGGGCAAGCTCCCCATTCAACAGCGACTCAACCCAACGTAGTCGTGGTTTTCATCGACGACATGGGTTGGTCCGATCTGTCTTGTTATCACGGCACACGCGCCACAACTGAGAACATCGATCGACTGGCTGCTGAGGGACTAAAATTCACCAATTTCTACGTTAACTCGCCGATCTGCTCCCCCTCCCGAGTGGCCTTAACGACTGGGCAATACCCACATCGTTGGCACATCACTTCGTATCTTTCCAATCGCCAGGACAACGCGCGGCGCGGCGTGGCACAGTGGCTTGACCCGCAAGCTCCGGTACTAGCGCGTGAGCTACAGCGAGCTGGCTACGCGACAGGGCACTTTGGCAAATGGCATATGGGTGGCCAGCGTGATGTGGGCGAAGCACCACTCATTTCCGAATACGGATTCGACCGCAGCTTAACCAATTTCGAAGGCCTTGGCCCACGCGTCCTGCCGCTCAAGGACGCCTACGATGGCAAGCCTCCACAGCCTCATGACCTCGGGTCTGCCAAGCTCGAACGTGGGCCGATCCGCTGGCACGATCGTTCGCAAGTGACCGCTGAATTCGTGCGTGACGCCCTTCAATTCATTGATGATGCACAGGCCAAGCAACAACCCTTCTACGTCAACCTGTGGCCCGACGACGTGCATTCACCTTTTTTCCCGCCGCAAGATTCGCGCCGGAAAACGGATGAAAGCAAACGTGCGCTGTACTATGCAGTGCTAGAGGCCATGGATCAACAACTCGGTCAACTTTTCGACCGCATTCGAAACGATCAACAATTGCGCGACAATACGCTAATCCTAGTCATGTCCGACAATGGCCACGAAGAAGGTGCAGGTTCAGCCGATCCATTGCGGGGTGCCAAGACATGGCTCTACGAAGGCGGGGTGCGTTCGCCGCTCATCGTGTGGAGCCCAAGTTTGGTGGCAGCCGAAGCGGTTGGCTCTACCAATAGTGTTTCGGTCTTGTGTGCACTCGATATCAACCGTTCGCTATATGCACTCACCGGCACAGCTCTGTCATCGTCGGTCTCCCTGGACGGTGAGGATTTGTCAGCCACCATCTTAGGGCGCGAACAAAGCAGTCGCCAAGCAGCGATTTTCTGGCGACGACCACCTGATCGACCAGGAACCCAACAACAAGACAATCCCGATCTAGCCATGCGGTCAGGTCAATGGAAATACTTGGTCAACTACGATGGCAGTGATCCGCAGCTTTATGACTTGGGTACGGATGCGATCGAGTCAAACAACGTGGCTGCGCAACATCCCAACATAGTTGAGCGCATGCAGATGCTGCTCACGGAGTGGAACACTCAATTGCCCAAAGATGCGGGTGATCCAACTTGGGTTGAATAATGAAATCCGCTACCAAAACTATCGCAAGCTGCGTTCACTCATCACGCGGTTCTTGCCGGCTTTCTTAGCTCCATACAACAGCTTATCGGCTCGCTCAAACCAGCTCATGCGATCATCGTCTTCGTGAAGGACGGCTACTCCCGCAGACGCGGTAAGTTTGCCAAATTGCGATCCACCCTGTTGCAGCGTCAATTTCTTGCATGAGAAGAAATCCCTAACCGACTGTCCCAGCTCGTCGACTGACTCGTCAATGTTGACCCGCTGCAATATGCCAAATTCATCGCCCCCCAAACGGGCAACCGAACCATCGCCGGCCAGCCGCTGTATTTCGTGAGCAGCGAAGCGCAACGCCTCATCACCGGCAGAATGCCCCAGTGTATCGTTAATATCTTTGAAGCCATCCAAATCAACCAGAGTCAACACATGGCTGGTACCTGAGTTGTCTTCATTGGGAATTCGCTCCAATGCTTGTTGCATCAGCAACTCAAAGAAGCGGCGATTGCCAATGCCAGTTAAATTGTCCGTCAGCATGGCCTTCTGTGAGTCGAGCAACTCACGGCGTAACGAGTCGATATGTTGCTGGGAAGCCGCCAACTTAAGTTCTGTCTCGGATAGCTTAGCATGCATCTTGGCGTTGCTGGCCAATACATCGTCGATACATGTTTGCAGCTCGTCGACACCCAAGGATTGCTTCTTCAAGGAATCGTTGCTGGAGAGAATCGCCTGGCGAAAATCGTTTCCAGCGTGACTCTGTTCGTCCAATAAATGTTGCAGTGCGGCGATCTCCGACGACAATGTCGCGGTAGCGCGACTACTCAATTCGCCTCCATCGCTGTCGGGAAAAAATTCTTGACCAATCGCGGCCAGCCGCGCAGCGTCGATGGTTTCGCGGCCGACGATCGCAGAAAGCTCAGCTTGTAGTCTGGCGTCCTTGCCTTCCGCGTAGTGATACCACAGTTGGTAAATAGGGGGAGTAGGAGGTGTACGATAGGTTCCAATGTAGGTCAATGCTTGCTTGGCAATGGCAAACGCATCTGTAAAACTTGCATCCTCCGAGCTCGAATCGGCATCCGCATCAGGCGAGTCTATTGTCTTCACGGCCTATGCCCTTTTGCTATTACACCTTGCAATTCACGTGACGATGCAACCGGCGGGGGCGGCGGTCCGTCGAAATCCATCTAACTTACCCGCCGATCGGTCCAAAAATGCGATCGATTATGCACTCCATCGACATGCGTTTCACCACAATTTACGCGAATCCAGATTCATGGGGCGAATCGTCAATATCGTCGGAACCGACAATGGTCATACATCCCACAGACTGTACCACCCGTTGCTTGACGAAAGTGCCTTGCGGAGGTTAGCTTAAGTATACGAACAACTTGTAAAACTCTTCGCGACGGGAAACATCACGGTGGACAAAATGCGATTCTTCTTGGCAGTCTGCACAGGTCTCGTGTTGAATGGTTCGGGGATGGACAGGCTCGCCGCCCAACATTTGCATCGGCATGGTGATCACTTTGACCTCCATCAAAACGTGCCGCATGGACACGACGGGGCGGGGCATCTAACGGATAGCCTGGGGCATCATATCGACGGTCACGGCCGACACACGGGTTCAATAGGCGTTTTTGAGAATGGCGCTCATGGCGGGCCTTGGCAGGGACATTTGCCATCTTTTGGCCCTTCCTCCTACCACTCGTCTTACTACGGTTCGCCATATTATGGTTCGCAAGCCTACAGTTACCCCTACAACAACTCTGCCTATTATCTTTCCCAGATGCAACGATCGCAGTATTACACACCCGGTTACGCAGCCGGTAGCTACGGCGTACCCGCCTACAACAATTCATTGACCATCGTTCCGGGTACCTCCATCCCGACAATTCTCGGAAGATCTTCAGTGATTTTCGCCACTCCGCAGATCTCCTCCGGACAAGCACTGGCACCGCAAACAGTAGCGCCATCAACGAGCGGTCAATCTGGTAGTATCGTGGCAAATCGCATCCCGATCCCTGACGCAGGCAGCAACCCAAGTTCGATCGCTGGACAATCCGCTGGCGAGATTCAATTGCGCAATCCTCGCAGTAGTGGAGGCAGCGTTAATTACTCGCTGAATGAATTTCAGTACACGATCCAGCCCGGTGAAGTGCAAAAAATTCCTGTCGACCGAGGATGGAATTTACGATTCGACAACGGATTGGGAAAGAGCATCACTTTAGCATTAGAAGCCGGCGTCAACTACGAATTCAGCGTGTCGCAGCAAAACGGCTGGACAGTCGCTGGCAACACATCGTCAGCGACACCTACGACACCGCGCGCGGAGTAGTTTTCGCAAGCCAAATCACTCGCTAAATCTTCCCAACCTGATCACATACTTGTCGATGATGAGCTTACGATTACCGTGCGCGCGGGCATCGACGGAGAATGGATCTCGTATACTTTTCCGTCCAGACTTTCGACCACGTATACGCCTCCAATCCGAGCATGAATAGTCAGCTCTTCATTGGGCTTAAGTTTGGATATCTTGCCGCGGCGCCCCTCAGCAGTGATCGCAATTACTGAGATTTCGACTTGCGTATCATTGCGGAATGTAATGTCGGCTCGCCAACGGCCTTTGCTAGGATTGGAATGCACGGCAGGTGTCATGCGCAGGCTCGTCCGCGGGTGGGTCTTAAGAAGTTCCGCCGTCAATTCATCGACAATACTTGGGGCAACCGATTCGAAGATATTCTCGGTTTCTGAATGCTCAGTGCGATGATCATACAATTCGCTGGTTGTAACCGCGCCGGACGCAAAATCTCTCCATTCCACCAGTCGGTATTGGTCGCTACGAATCGAATAGCCCATACCTGATTGTCGTCTAAATTAGGCGCCGCCGTGCTTGGTCCTCGAAGGTTGTTCTTTCGCCAGTCGTCTTTCGCCAGGTCCGCGTCCACTTGAGCAACACGCTCCTTCGTTCCATCCGGATAAGCGTAGGGAAGCTTCGGCAATTCACGAATCGGTTCGCTCCACGATTGAGGATCGGGTGTCGGATTGTGAAAGATCTTGCCGTGACTGACCGCCGTGTATCCAAACTTCCGAAACCATTGTGGGATTGTCACCGCGTCTGGTTTGGCCTCGCGAAAGTGAATCGGCAGAGTCCACACACCTAGCTTGTCGGGCCGCAAGCCTGTCATCAAACTGGCCCGCGACGGATTACAAACCGCCACCTGACAGTAAGCGCGATTGAACTGAAGTCCGCGTCCAGCCAAACGGTCGATGTTGGGCGTAACTGCGCACTGATCGCCGTAGCAGCCGATAGAAGGGCGCAGGTCGTCGACCGCAATGAACAGGATATTTTTTGGACGATCATTACCGGTTTGATGGTCGTCGCCTGCAACGGCAGACAGCCTGGTACACAAAGTGAGTGTGACTAGTACATAGATCAAGACGCGGTTCGGTTTACGCATGCGGTTGCCCTCTTTTCGAAGCCCGCGTTTTTTAGTGCCGAAGGCACGGAATTCCCCTGCTACGCGGTTGAAATAGCGGGCTTCAAAAGCCGCAGGCGAGGGTGAGCGTTACCGCTGATCTTGCTGACCGGTCCAACTCACGCAAAGATACAAATCACGGAAAGATACGAATCAAGGCCAGCAGAAATACTGCAACCATGAACGCAACAAATAATGCGTACATTAGTCCAGATACGATGGCCAGTCCGCGACTCTCAGACTCGGATCTCCGGTTGTCCGTAGGTCGGTAGATATAGTGGTAGCGATAGCGGTATGACAACGCAGTATCCTCCCCAAAAAACTTACAGGAGTTGATCCACCAACAGTTGTTTGCAGTCACCCCGCAAACATTACTCGCCCCCACATTGTACTAGCCTGGTAACGTGCCGCAAGTAGATTCAAGACCACGAATCCCTGCCGATCTCAGGTAATCGTTCACGGTATCAACACACGGTCACTTTTAAACCCGTGAGACGGATCTCCCAACTGCGAGCGATTTAACGGAGAAAACAGAAAACAGAGCCAACCAATTGCGTAAAAGCGCAGTAGTCCGACTCAAACTCCGCCCTCCGAGATTTGGGAACCTATTGGTCGTCCGTAGGGGAGTTGCCTTCAAGCTGTTTCAGTCGGCGCTCCATTTCTGCGAGCCTTTGGGCCATGTGGTTTTGGGCTTCGGGTTTGGTGTCCGCGTCTGGTTCCGGTTCTTGCCCTTGCGGTGGTTCCGATTCGCTCGACGGTGGCTCCGTTGCGCCGCTCATCGATACAGCTGGCATGAAGGATTGCCAGAAGTCCATGCCAGGTATCACGCTGCGATCCGGCGAACCACTGGTGAACGCTTCCATCATCTTGGTCGCCTGCCCAAAGTAGATGGATAACCAATTGAGCGCCATTTGGTCGGCTCGTAGCAGGGCGTGCAAAAAGGGCGGCGGGAACATCCTCACGCGCTCCGGGTGTCGCTCGACGATGATCTGAATCAGGATCACGCGCGTCAGATCCTGGTTCGATTTGCTATCGCAAACACGCACGTCTTGACCGCCTAGAACCATCGCCTCAATTTCCCCGAGGGTCACGTACTGCTTACTATTTCGGTCATACAGCCGGCGGTTTGGATACCGCGTGATCTCGACCGTTTCGCTCATGGGACACCGTAAACCGCAGATGGAGTGAGGAAGTGTGCGTTTGCAGCACACTCGACTGCAACCTGAACGCTATTCGTTATTATTGTCGACAAATACCCTACATTCAACTGCAACAAGAATTTTCCAGAAAATGCTGCACTTGCAGCATTTCTCGATTGACGATTCTTCCGAAGTGCCGAATAATGAACTGTGTGAATGGCGATTAAGCTCGGACTGTTCATGAGCCGAAGGGCGTACGCCAAATGACACGCGCTTTGTGAACCTCAGGCGCTAGCCGTGGGCGGCAGCTTGGTAAGGCCCACGGCTAGCGCCCAATGGCACTCACTTTGAAGAAGTTTCTTCTGATTCATTGGGTTTATCAGGTTTTTTGCGTTTTTGAAAGTGAGTAGTTTTGGGGCGTCGAGCGTACGCCTCTCGCGGATAGCTTCGCCCAGGA
>JBGSNE010000046.1:0-81279 GCA_041739785.1 Pirellulaceae bacterium | reverse complement strand
CGAAGCTATCCGCGAGAGGCGTACGCTCGACGCCCCAAAACTACTCACTTTCAAAAACGCAAAAAACCTGATAAACCCAATGAATCAGAAGAAACTTCTTCAAAGTGAGTGCCATTGGGCGCTAGCCGTGGGCTCCAGCTTTTAGACAGGCCCACGGCTAGCGCCTGAGGTTCACTATGTGCACAAAGTGTGTGTTCTGCTTCGTGTTCCCCATAGGGAGAGTGAAAGCTGTAACCAGTCCCAGCACTCTCAATTAGGCGCAGCCCTACCAAGCGGGATAGCCCTACTTTTCAAACAACCCGCAAAATCATTGACAAAAGCCAGTCACAGCAGTCAAGATGATGGTGTAGAATTCTCATCGCGGCCCACTGGCTTATTCGCTTAGCGGCGGCCGAACAATTACACTCGTAACGAAAGTTGCCAAGACTTGCGGCACCGTTGGTCAGCCAAGTCGGGCTGGATTGCCTAAACCTCCTCTACGGGCGTAGCGCACTCGCAACCACGCAATGCGCGCCCAACACCTCTGCCGACAAAAACTCGGCCGACAACAACGCTGCCGACAACAACTCAGCCGAACCGCTTCTCTGGAAGGATAACAGCCTATGAGTCAACCCATGCGCGACTTCACCGATCTCCTGCTTCGTCGCGGGGTAGTCAGCCTTGATCAGCTCAGCGAAGCCACCAATCTGGCTCGCGATACCGACATCTCGATCGGTGACGCCCTAATTCAGCTGGCCTACGCCGAGCCTGACGCGGTCTACCGTGCCTTGGCAGAATTTCATAAGCTCGAATATGTCGACTTGACGGCCGAGCGCATCCCGGACGAAGTCATTCAGCTGGTACCGGAGTCGGTGGCGCGGGAAAACAGCATTATTCCCTACAAGGATGAGGACGATGCGCTGCATGTTTTGGTCAGCGACCCATTCGATCTGGAGACCATCGAGAAGTTGCGGTTTATACTCAATCGCAAAGTCGAAACTGCCCTGGCTCCTCGAAGCTCGATCCAAGAAGCGATCAATCGCTATTATGGGCAGGTGGAAGGTGAGTCGGCTGACTCGATTCTGCAGGAATTTACCGACACGCAGATCGACTTTACGGAAACCGCAGACGAGGGGGGAGACTCCGACGAAGGAGTGGATGAATCGAGCGCACCCGTTGTGCGGCTGGTTGGCATGATGATCCAAGAAGCGGTCCAGTTGCGTGCGTCGGATATCCATGTCGAGCCGTTTGAGGATCGGGTAAGGATCCGTTATCGCATCGACGGTGTGCTGGTGGAGCGGGACAGCCCCCCCCGACGGCTACTGGGAGCGATTCTGTCGCGTATTAAGATTCTGGCCAAAATGGATATCGCCGAACGCCGCCGCCCCCAGGATGGGCGGATTAAGGTAACTGTGGGGGAGAAGGAGCTCGATTTACGAGTCAGTATTATTCCGACCAACCATGGTCAGTCGGCGGTCATGCGACTGTTGGATAAGGACAACATCAAAGTCGGTATCCGACAGTTGGGGCTCGGCGAGCGCGACTTCAAGATCTTTACGAATACCATCAAACGTCCTAATGGGATCATGCTGGTAACGGGGCCGACGGGGTCGGGTAAGACGACCACGCTCTACGCGGCGCTGAATGCCATGAACCGCCCCGACCGTAAGATCATTACCGCCGAGGACCCCGTCGAGTACTATCTGCCAGGCATCAATCAGGTGGAAGTCCGGCACAACATCGGGCTCGACTTTGCTCGCATCATTCGCTCCATGTTGCGGCAGGCACCCAATATCATCCTGGTAGGTGAGATGCGTGATACCGAGACAGCATCGATGGGAATCCAGGCTTCTTTGACTGGACACTTAGTTTTTAGTACACTACATACGAACGATGCGCCCAGTGCTGTCACACGGATGGTGGACATGGGCGTACCCGGCTATCTGGTGGCAAGCTCGGTTGTGGCGGTGCTTGGGCAGCGGTTGGTGCGGACGATTTGCAAGCGTTGCAAGACTTCCGTCAAGCTGAGTGAAGCGGCTCTTAAGGAGGCAGGTATCCCCCCCGAAGTTGCCGCTGTGGCTGAGTTTGCCAAAGGGAAGGGATGTGGCTATTGCCAGAAAAAAGGATACCGCGGACGGATGGGTATTTATGAACTGATGGTGGTCACCAGCCGCATTCGCGAAATGATGTTCCAAGGTGACTCTACCGTGGATATCGCGAAACAAGCCATTAAAGAGGGGATGACGACGCTGTATTGCGACGGAATTCGCAAGGTATTGACCGGTCTCACGACGCTGGAGGAAGTTTATCGGGTGGCCAAAACAACCGAGCAAGACCAGATTGCACTGCCAGTGGTCTTTAAGGAGTACATGGCGAAGCACGCGGAGGCCTAAAACCGACTGGCACCCTTCATCGGTCGCCGCGGCATTCGCTAAGAATTGCGGCGGGCCGGCTTTCGGGTTGCGTCAGGCCGCTGAGAGCCCTGGGGACTTTTACTGCAGCAGTCAGCCCTTGGCCACTACGTAAAGGGGCCCCAACCCACCTTGCCGCTAACCACCCTTAGTAACTACTTGTGTTTCGCCCCCTGTGCGGCTCGTCATTCGACTTTTGGTGTTACTTATAGATACAATCCCACCAGCGGAGCCAAGAAACGGCCAGTTGGTGCTTGAAAACATCCAATTCATGGATGCCCTGTTCTAGTTTCATTCATACTACCTTTTTCCATTTCCAAGCACCTGTGACCAACGAGGCAGCAGATTTAGTTCCCCAGAATTCGTAGTGGAACCAGTGACCGCAGCGGAAATCGTTAAGATTTTCGGCGGCCACCCAACCCTACGGCTGATAGTTCCGAAAGTCGTTACGACTCCGCTACTCATACTAAATCGAAGCCAATCGGTCGCGCTGCTTAGCACGAAACCACACATATAGACCGGGAACGGACCGTCCATGGCAACGGTGTTAATTGACAAGCTTCTGCAGGCCGCAGTGAAGCAGGGCGCAAGTGATATCCATATTGTAGTGGGGCAGCCCCCCGTTTTTCGTCTGCACGGGCGAATGCGGAAGCTAGAGACAAAAGTCCTCGAGCCCGACGACACGATGGCGTTGATGAAAAGCATCGCCCCAGATCGCTGTCAGCGCGAACTCCAGGAAGCGGGGGGGTCCGATTTCGGCTTTGCCTTTGGCGAATTGGCCCGTTTTCGGGTGTCGATTTTTAAACAACGCGGCAACATCTCCATGGTGTTGCGTCAAATACCTAACGACAAGCTGTCTCCCGAGCAATTGGGGTTAGCCGATTCGGTGGTCGAAATGGTGCAACGGCCGCGCGGTTTGGTGTTGGTCACCGGACCGACCGGATCGGGGAAAAGTACCACCCTGGCCAGCCTGATCGATTTTATTAACGATACGCACGATCACCACATCATCACCATTGAGGACCCGATCGAGTTTTATCACGATCACAAAAAATCAACGATCAACCAACGCGAAGTCGGCGTGGATGTACCCAGCTTTGCGGAAGCCATTCGCCGCGCATTGCGCCAAGATCCCGATGTGATCTTGGTGGGTGAGTTGCGGGACTTGGAGACGATACAAGCGGCCATTAGTGCTGCAGAAACGGGACACGTGGTGTTCGGCACGCTCCACACCAATAGTGCTCAAGGTACGGTAAACCGCATCATTGATGCCTTCCCAGGCAACTTACAAGATCAAATCCGCACTCAGTTGAGTACTTCACTGATTGGTGTGGTTGCTCAAACACTGTTGCCTAAGATCGGCGGCGGTCGGGTGGCGGCTTACGAAGTGTTGGTGGTTACCCCAGGTATCGCCAACTTGATTCGTGAGAACAAAACCTTCCGTATTAACTCGGCCATTCAGACCGGCTCGAAATACGGCATGAACCTACTGGACGATACTTTGTTCAATCTATGGCGCGACGGGATTGTGACGGTGGAGGATGTGCTTGGCAAAGCCCACCGCCCAGATGACCTCGCCAAACGGATTGTCAATGCTCGACGCGGACTGGCCGACGAAGGAGCCGATGTCGAGGAAGATTGAGTGAGACTACAGATTAGAGACTAGAGGTTTAAGTTTAAGTTTAAGTTTAAGTTTAAGATATCGATGACGTAGGAATCCTACAGCCTACAGCCTACAAAACAGCCCAGAGCTTAACACATGGTAGTTCGCAGAATTGGTCAAATCCTAGTCGACTTGGGCTTCATCACCGATGATCAGCTCGAGGTGATTCTCGACGAGCAGCAGCAGCGGCCCGGCGCGCTATTGGGCAAGATCGCCGAAGACATGGGCTTGGTCACCGACGAGCAGCTCGCTCAGGCGCTGGCTGAACAACTCGGTATGCAAACCGTCGCGTTGGGTGAGGTCACGCTCCCGCCCGACGTGCTGGAAAAAATCAGTGAGACCATGGCGCAGATGTATCGCATTTGCCCCATTCAATTCGATGGCGACACGTTGACCGTGGCGACCTGCGATCCGCAGAACTTGACAGTGCAAGACGAATTGCGGACCTTTCTTGGTTACAACATCCGCATGGTGGTCGCCACCGAGCGCGAGATACTGGCCACGATCGACAAGTACTACTCGTCGGAACTCGACACGATGGAGCGGATCATCGCCGATTTGGCCGATGATGACGAGCTATTTCAAGCGGCTTCATTGCTGACCGGTGATGGGGCATTCAACTTGACCGACGCTGAGGCGCTGGCGGATAGCGCGCCTGTCCGCAAGCTGCTGAACATGGTGCTGTTGTTAGCCATCAAGGATCACGCGAGCGATATTCACTTTGAGCCGTTCGAAGATGAATTTCGCATCCGCATCAAGGCCGAAGGGGTGCTGTACGAGATGGTTCCGCCGCCGCGCCACTTGGCTTTTGCCATTACGACGCGGATCAAGGTTATGGCTAATCTCGACATCGCCGAACGACGCTTGCCTCAGGACGGGCGGATCGAATTGATGGTGGGTGGTCACCAAGTCGACTTGCGGGTCAGCGTACTGCCGACCATGTTTGGTGAAAGCACGGTAATGCGAATCCTCGACCGCTCGGTGGTCTCGCTCGACTTGAACAAAGTCGGCATGGACGAAAAAACCTTGGCGCTATTTCGCAAGACGATCGATCGTCCCAACGGCATTATGTTGGTCACTGGCCCAACCGGTTCCGGCAAGACCACCACGCTTTACTCCGCCCTGAGCGAATTGAACTCCATCGAAGACAAACTGATTACCACTGAGGATCCAGTCGAATACGACATCGACGGCATTATTCAAATCCCCATTGATCACTCGATCGGTGTTACCTTTGCGTCGTGTCTACGAGCCATTTTGCGGCAGGATCCCGACACAATTTTGGTTGGTGAGATCCGCGACGTTGAGACCGCCGAAATTGCCGTACAAGCTTCGCTCACCGGTCACTTGGTGTTTAGCACCTTGCACACCAATGATGCGCCGAGCACGATTACGCGGATGAAGGACATGGGGATTCCTACCTTCTTGATTACCGCCTGTGTCGAGGCCATTTTAGCCCAGCGGTTAGTGCGTCGGATCTGTTCCGCCTGTCGACAGGAGACCGAAGTCTCAAAGGAAATCCTGTTAGACTTGGGCATCGATCTCGATACGATCGGCGACAAGAAATTTTATCGCGGTGCGGGTTGTGACAAGTGCAATAACACGGGCTACAAGGGCCGCGTGGGATTGTTCGAGCTGATGATTTTGAATGACGACCTGCGCGACATGATCATGAGCAATTGCACCACGGACGAACTGCGCGACAAAGCCGAATCGTACGGCATGATCCCGCTCCGCAAGTACGGGATCAATTTCGTTTTCGAAGGCCACACCACGGCCGACGAAGTATTGCGGGAAACGATTGCCGAATAGATTTGCAAGATCCGGCAGCTCGGCCCCACCAGACCGACTCGTCAGATCAAAAATGATTACGAACCAACTAACCAGACCCACACAGTCAACAGTTTTATTGAGGGACGAACGCCATGCCTACTTTTCAATTCGAGGCAATGGACGCAACCGGCCAGGAGATCAAGGACGTCATCGAGGCGGCCAATGAGGAAGAAGCGCAAACTACCATTCGGCAGATGGGCTACTTCGTCACCAAGATCCAAATGAAAAAGGGGGCGGCCAAGGTTGCTCCGGGCCAGAAGAAGAAACGCCCCTTCGCTCTGGGTGGTGCCAAGACCAAGCACATCTGCGCGTTCACTCGTCAATTGTCGATTCTCCAAGACGCCGGCCTGCCGATTTTGCGCAGCCTCAAGATCTTAGAGCACAACAGCAAGCCGGGCAAACTCAAGAATGCCTTGATGGATACTTGCGACGAGATCGAAACCGGATCGACCCTCTCCGAGGCGATGAGCAAAAGCCCTAAGGTCTTCAGTCGTTTGTACGTCAACATGATCAAAGCGGGTGAGGCGGGTGGTGCCTTGGAAACGATTTTGCAGCGCTTGGCCGACTTCTTGGAAAGCTCCGAAGCGCTCAAGCGTAAGGTAAAAGGCGCGTTGATCTATCCAATCGCCGTGGTGATTATTGCCGGTTTGATTCTGGCGCTGATTATGACAGTTATCGTGCCGACGTTCAAAGAAATGTTCGAGGAGTTTGGGCTGACGCTACCAGCTCCGACGCTGCTGCTGATTGCGATGAGCGATTACATCGTCAAGTATTGGTTCTTGATGCTGCTGATTCCATTCTGTTATTGGCTGCTCGCCAAGTTGGTGCGCAAGTTCCGTCACGGTCGCATGGGCTTTGATATGTACCTTTTAAAAGTCCCCGTGTTTGGTGGACTGGTCGAAAAGAACATTTTGGCTCGGACCATGCGTACCTTGGGAACCCTGGTCTCTTCCGGTGTGCCCATTCTGGAAGCCCTGAATATTACCCGCGAGACGGCTGGCAATGCCTTGTTCGAGCGCATCTTCAGCAAGGTCACCGAGGCCATTCGCGAAGGTGAAGTGATTAGCAAGCCGCTGCAGCAACACGCTCTGCCCGGCTTTCATCCACTGGCTTTGTTCTTTTGGATTCTGATGGGTTCGTTCCCCGGCGTGATGGTGATTTCGGTCGCACTCACCAGTGCCAAGGGTACCGGAACCAAAGGCGCCATGGAGTCGCTGCTGGCCGTGGGGGGCGGTATGGTCGGCATCGGCGTGGTTGGCTGTGCCCTGTTTTACTTGATGAAGATGCGGGCCCGTGTAATCGATGAGCTGGTAGTCAACATGGTCGACGTCGGCGAAGAGACGGGCGAGCTAGATACGATGCTTTATAAAGTGGCCGACACGTATGACGACGAAGTCAACGTCATGACCGAAGGTTTGACGCGATTAATTGAACCATTGCTGATTTGTTTCTTAGGTGTCGCTGTAGGTTTTATTGTCATTTCGTTGTTCATGCCCCTCGTCTCCATGATCACTTCGCTCGCGTAATAGGGGGGAGGGGAATTTCAGGTAGTAAGGAGTAAGGAGTAAGGAGTAAGTTTCAGATTTGAAATGTGAAATGTGAAATTTGAATTGGTTGTCCGAACCTACGGGAGTGTTTGAAGCAATCCATCGTCGCACGACTCTCCGAGTCGTGACCAACTCGTCGACTACCACGAAATCCC
Organism: Pirellulaceae bacterium; assembly: GCA_041739785.1. Classification (GTDB taxonomy): domain Bacteria; phylum Planctomycetota; class Planctomycetia; order Pirellulales; family Pirellulaceae; genus Aureliella. The sequence goes on along the minus strand of JBGSNE010000046.1, from coordinate 73,691 downwards.
GAACGACTTAGCAATCCGACTTATCAACTTCCTTATCTCAACAAATCTCAATTACGCAATCACAACCACCTAATCACCGATCGCATTCGCTCGCCTTGCGACCTAACGCACATTTGACCTTACGCACCTTGCGACCTTACGAACATCTCGACGAGAGACACGCGCAACCCCAACACATTCGGCCCCGACGCCAACACTTTTTCCCTGAACGGAGAGAACCGATGAACGCCAACTTTCAACACCCCCAGCCAGCTCGCATCGCGCGGCTTGTTCGCCGCGCGGGCTTTACCTTGGTGGAAATCTTGGTGGTCATCGCCATCATCGGCGTCCTGGTCGGACTGATCGTCCCAGCCGTTAACGTGGCCTATCGGTCGGTCAAGAAGAAAGCCATAGCACTAGAAGTTGTGACGATTGCCGACGCCATCAACAAGTATCAGGCAAAGTATGGCGACTACCCTCCTGACGGATCCGATGCAGGTGTCTTAACTCGCCATTTGCGTAAAGTGTTTCCACAAATTGCAGCCTCTGAGTTAACGATACTGACTGCGGGAAGCAATGCGTCAACCGGTATGGCGGGCGCGGTTATGGATCCACCGGAGGCGTTGGTCTTTTTCCTCGGTGGTTTCAGCGATGACCCCATCCATCCGTTCACGGGTCCGGGTGGACCGTTTGCGCCATCGCCGGCCAATTCTACTGCCCCCTATCAATACAACATCGATCGCAATTCGCCACTGTTTGAATTCAAGCAGGCGCAGCTCAGTTTGGAAGTCATGAACGACCCTGGCAGCGGAGCGCCAATCACCGTTTCCAATGATGAACGAGAGCTTGGATTGGCCATGCCCTCATCATTTCCAGGTGATTTGCTGCCGATATACCGGCCGTCTGGAAACCAAGCCCCTTTCGTGTATTTCGACAGTCGTACCTACGCGACTTCGGGCGGATTCAACCGGTACTACGCGTCCAGTATTGGATGTGCTCGACCCTATAAATCAGCCGCTGTGAATACAACGGTGACATTTACCCCGACGACTGGTGATCGCTTCTACCGTTACGCAGAAGAGAAGACATTCCAGGTGATATCGGCCGGATTGGACGACAATTATGGAGGTATTTATCTTCCATCGGCGCTCGCAATTCCGACGTTTTTTAGTTTTCCAAGTGGCGCACAAATCGACATTTCTGTCGCACCAGCTGCGCAGAGCGGAGGAACGCGTTACGCCGAAGTTTCTGGTGAAGCCAGTCTGCAACTCGACAACGCGACCAATTTTTCCGAGGGAGTCCTAGAGGATTCACTGGAAAACTAGCCCTGGCACAACGTTTGCGTAGATTGGTTAATCAAGTCTATTTGCCAGTTATGCGTTTCATATTGAGATTTAATTCTCAATATGAAACGCAATCGGGTGGAGGAGAGTTTTGAGGACAACATGCTTATCGCACAGTCGAGAAAAATAACGTTTCCATCGAGGCCATGCTTCACGTTGGTTGAATTGTTGGTTTCCATCGCCATTATCGGTGTCATGGCTGGCATGGTTCTGTATTCGCTGGCGGGTGCGGCGCGCGACGCAAAAGTTCAGCGTACGCGGGGTACGATTCAAAAGTTAAACGACATCATACTACAGCGCTGGGAAGAGTACCGATATCGTGCGGCGAAGGTGAATATCCCACCGAACTGGCTACTGCCCATGACTAGTGGTGCGCTGGCCGGTCAGCCGCTACTGCCTCCTCGCGAAGGCGCTCGTTTGCGGATGATCGTGTTGCGCGACATCATGCGCATGGAGATGCCCGATAGGTTCTCTGATTTGACTTTTCCCCCTTCACGTTATGGTGCGCTTTTGAATGGAGCCAGCTCGGCGGAATATACAGACGCCACGGGCTTGGGTCGCGCGGTACCACAAGGCTACAACCAGCTTCGCGCTTATTTCGGCTACCCTTCTTTGGGTAGTACCTATAACAACATGGCGATGAATGGTTCCTATCCTTTCTTGTCTGCTTCTGGTGTGTCGCCCAAGCCCCCCTCCTACGAAAACCAAGAAGCGGAATTGCTTTACGCCATTGTCGCCTTGACCAATCACAACGGTGGAGCAGCACTGGAGAGCTTTCGCCCTTCGGAAATCGCCGATACAGATGGTGATGGGTATTTCGAGTTTATCGACGCTTGGGGACAACCCTTGAAATGGCTTCGCTGGGCGGCGGGTTACGAGAGCGAGCTAAACGTTGCTTATCGTGAACCCAACCCGATCAACACCAGCAATGCTGCCGACGTTCCGGCAGCCCCCGACGCGATGGATCCACTCCGCACCGACTGGCGATGGAGCGTAGGGTATGTGGGGGTCAAGCCATGGACCTTGGTACCACTGATTATCTCCGCGGGTCCTGACGGAATTTTCGATATGGTCTTTGATCCCGCCGATGCGGGCGGCACTCCACTTTTTAGCTACGCCAATCAAACTTGGAATTCGCCACCAGCACCTGGCGCGTATGGCGGTCGCTATTTCAATATCGACCCCTACTTTCCCATCCCGCCCAACACTCTCAGCAATCAACCTTCGATTTTGTATGTCGGTTCTTCTTACGACGAAGATGGTGATGGCACCTTGAGTGGCTGGAGCGACAACGTTACTAATCACGAACTCATTTTGGAATAGTCGGACGTCATGTTAGATCCAACTATCAATTCACGACACCGAGCACCTTCTGCGTTTACGCTGGTGGAACTGCTGGTCGTCATGGGAATCATTACGCTCGTTGCAGCGTTCACTTTGCCAAACATCAAAGGCTTGTTGAAAGACCAGAAAATAACTCAAGGCGTTCGGCAAATCAAAGCTTACGCCGAAAGCGCAAAGGCACGAGCCATTGCCACCGGTCGTCCTGTGGCTTTAATCATTGAGCGCATGAAGCTAGACAACAGCGGCGCCAGCGCGGACGCTGCCACCAATGACACCTCGGCTCGTCTATCTATCGGTGAAGTATTTCCACCCTATGCGGGAGATTGGGCGGGTACGACGGCAACTATCAGCCAGCATCCAACGATTGCGGGAGTTCAAATCGCGTCGATAGCTTTAGCTCAAGCAGCGAGTATCGCTTCGCAGACCGGCATCGTGGACGTGGATGACGTGATTCAGTTCGGGGACAGTCCGCAGACTTACCGTATAACGGGAGTTGTCGTTAACGCACCTACTGACGTTCAGATTCTATTTCAGAATCCACCCTTTGATCCAATCACAACTCTGCCAACGGGCGAAGCGACGTTATTCCCTGTCGCCCCCATGTCGACACCACCCGCTTCTCTTCCGTTGACCTTTCGGATTTTCCGAAAACCTTCCAAGTCGCTGGTGGGGAATATCACCTTGCCGCGCGGGATTTGCATTGACCTTTCCGTATCCGGCATCGGTCGTAGCGGCCGAGAATTTGGCGCTGAAAGTATATCTGGAGCAATGCCTTCTCCGGCTGGATACTACGGTCCGATCTATATCGTGTTCAATCCAGTGGGTAGTGTGCAAGATCTGTATTACGCAACCGCCCCTAACAACCGGACGTTGGATACGGTGCGACATCCGGTCGGCGGCATGATTCATTTGTTGGTTGGCAAGACCGAACAAGTCTTTTCTAACCCGGCCGGTGACTTGAGCAACAACCTGCCGGGCTACCTTAGCAACACCGTCATTCTTCCACCCAGCGGTCCACGTGATGATTTGACCTACAACATTCTGGACTCGTCCAACTACTGGCTCACCATCAATCCTTTCTCTGGGGCGATTTACTCCTCACAAGTACAGCAGTTGAATAACTCCGCCACGGGTCCTTTGGCTGACGCGCGAATCGCGGAAGCTCGAGCGTTGGCGATTGCTGGCGTGCAAAGTACGAATCCTTAATCTCGAATGAGACAAGCAATGACGTCGTATCGAACCGATCGAATCAATCATCGCGGGACTACTATTTTAGAAGTCCTGTTCTCTATGGGCATTGCGATTGTCGGAATCCTTGGCATCGCATCGATCCTCCCCTTGGCGGCTCGAAACGCAATGCAAGCCAACGAGGCCTCGGAAGGTCAATCGTATGCACTCCATTATTACTCCGACTTCGTGGTGCGTGGATTTAACCAGATGGCTCGATGGCGTTGGTATAACGATCAAGCTGCTGTAGCTGTGCGTTATAGCGCGTATGACAATACTTCGCCTCTCCCCTCGGGGACGAGTGTGGCTTCGACCAGAACTCCCTATCGACATGCAATTTGCATTGACCCAGGGTTTTTCAGTGATCCGAGTACGCTCGATTATTTGCAACAAAACTCCTTCGGAGCTGCGCAAGCCTATCGGCCCGGTTTGTTCCCCTATTACCAGGACAATTTTGATCCCACTTCCAATCCTGGAGTGTCTCCTAGTTTTCTTGGACAGGACCTGCCACGACTGCTACGCGTGAATCTGGCAGATACTTCCCTCAGCCCTGCGAGGCTTCTGTCGGGTAAGGCCATTCAGCAGCTGTTTTCCTCCCGAGACGACGTGACGGTCACGATGGACGAAAAGGATAAGACCATCCCGCCCATTCGTTACTTTGAAACCGGTGCGACTCGTGGTTTGACCAACGAACTTTACTCCTGGCTAGCAACCCTCAGCCCGCGTGAACCACTCCCCGGAGAATTAGTAACTGGTGCGGAGACAAAATACACCCTATCCGTGGTCGTCATGCATCGTCGCGATCGCGCTCTTTTTGCGACGACGGGTGATAGTAAAAACGACATCCCGCAGGGTGAGCGAGTGGCCGCCATCGTTTCCGGCCCCGCGGCATTTGTAGGAGGGAGTGGCGGGCGCATTGAACTGTCCGCGAATATTGGGATCGATGACACTGTCAGAATTGGCGACTGGCTAATGTTGGCCAAGTACACGGACATTGCTCCACCGCGGGCCACAATTTGTCGCTGGTATCGCGTCATTGGCGTTGACCAAGATTCGATTTTAACAGGGACGGGGCCCAACGATACATGGACGCGAAATGTTGTCTTAGAGGGTCCAGATTGGAATTTCAGTACTGGATCTCCGACTCAAGCCACGATCGTGAGCAACGTGGTAACCGTCCTTGAAAGAGTTGTAGATATACAATGATCGCGATAAAGACACTAACAAATACCGAGAATTGCTCTTCAAGCACGATCCTGACGAACGGGAAGACAGAGATGCGTAAACCTAAATCTTCAGGATTGATATTGCTCGTCGTATTGGGCATGTTAACTCTCTTTAGCATGCTCGCCATTTCGTATGTCGTCTTTTCAGGACAATCTCGATCTGCAAACTTGGCGATGGTCCGTAAGGATTTTCGTGGAACACCGGCTCCCAAGTTGCTGGATCAAGCAGTTCAGATTGCGTTGCGTGGCACCACAGACCCATCGTCCGCGCTTTTGCATCATGACCTGCTGGGAGACGTTTATGGGCAGGCCGAGCAACCGATCTTTTTACGGCCGCGCTTGGTTCAAGCTGCTAACACCGGCAGCAGCTTGGCCGGCACGCCGGAACAGCCCAGTTTGACGGCGGGTACATTTGTCAGGATCCCCATCGCCAACGCAAATGCGACGACAGCTGCTCAGCTCTTGGTGAACATCCCTACTTACAATGACGTTTGGACGGGGCGTGTTTTGACATTTCAAGCAGGGCCGCTTCGCAATCATTCGTTTCGAATTGTACGATCGATCGGAGATACGCGTTCCTCGACGAACGTGAATGAACGACCGCTGGCCTTTTCGGTCGTTATTGATTTGTCTTCGATTGGAAACAACATTGCTGCGGCCACAGTTCAGCGTTCAGCCGCTGCCTCTGCGTTTCCCTATAGCCAATCTATTTCCGACTGGATCAACAACGATTTCTTTAATCTGTTTTATCAGGACGCCAATGCGCCCTATACCGCAGGTTGGAATATGATGATCAACGCGACTCCCTTCAACGCTCATAGCACTGGAGTAACCGCGGCAGGACTAACACAGACGGTTCGCTTGAATGCCCCCATTGACAATCCGACCGCTATGCCCGGAACGGCGCGCGGCGAGTTTCCGATTTCACTGCAACCGAATTTAGCCGCCATTCCTCACCAGGCTATCCAGCCTGCTAATTCGGTCAGCGATTCCGACGAGGGATACGATGCGCCGGACTACGCCAATTTTTATCTCTACCACCGTTTCGCGGATGGGACCGATCAATGGCCGCCGGCACAGTCGTGGGAAGCATCCGACTATATCATTCCGAGCTTTCACCGCGCAGCGCTAATCAATTATGTGGTCAATGAGAGCGATCCAGCCACTTATACGCTCCCAGACCTGTTGGCCGTGTTGCAGCGCATTCAAGCCATGACGGGGCGGCCATTGTCTTATGTGGTTAGGCCTGACAACAATCCTAACAATCCACCTTTTGCGGCAGTCAACACGAATTTCACAGGGAGCAATCGAGGCCTATATCCAGGTCCGGGGAACTTTCGTATTCCCCAGTTGAACGTTATATACGATGGCAACTGGGCGGCCAGCGGACTGCCTGTATTTCTAGATTGGGTGCGGCAGCTGACACGTGGTCCGTGGGATGTGGACAATGACGATGATGGTGTCAACGACAGTATCTGGGCTGATCCCAACCTGCCGCTGGTCACTTCTCCCGAGGGTAAGTTACTGAAGATTCTGGTGGCCTATCAAATCGAAGATCTTGATGGTCGCCTGGATATGAACGCCGTGGGTGACCTCGCGCACAGCAATACAACTTACACTTACGCCAGTCAGAGCAGTGCGGTATACGGTGACTTCGACACGGCGACCAATACGGGACATTACCTAACACAGGGTTTTGGATACGGCCCTGCCGAAACATCGCTTAGGCATTTGTTTGCCGCTGGTGCCGCCGGCAACGCGGCTCATCAGAATTTCATGCTCGCCCGTCAGCGTTATGCTTCGGCGACGGGTGCCAGCTTAGCTGATGTCCCAGGACGTGAGGGTGACGATCTTTACAGTATCTTAGGAATGCGCGAGTCCCCTATTTGGTACACAGTGTCGCCTTCACCGACTGTATTCACAGCGACCAGCTTAAATCATCGCTGGCGGTATCGACATGAAACGCTTCCCGGACTGCCGCTGGCAACCCGTGGTCGGCAAGGCTTAGGGATCGACTTGCATGGCAATCCATTGTTGCTAAACGGTGCCGACGGTCTAACGAATCCTCCGCTCATAGGCAATCCGCCCTTCGACGAAGGTTTTAACGATCCGTACGAAAGACGATTTGCGTCAGGCGACCCGGCCGATAGTCCATTCACTTTTGCGGATTGGGAGCGATTCGAACGTCGCTACGATTTAGACCACTCGTCCATGTCACGACGGTTGGAGGAATTCGCAGCTCCCAATCCGAACGTAGCACGACTATTAACGCCATCCTCACGGCACCTACGTCATACTCCAATGGCCGGCAATCGTGTTGTCGGAAACTCTTCGTCTTCGTTCATCGACATGATGCGTGCAATTGCCGCGATTCGCCCAGGAACGCCTGCCAACCTCGCGCTAACGGACCAAATGTTAGCGGAACTTTTCCCGTTTGAATTTGACCGAGCAGAGGGGCTCAACCTGAATCGGGCGCTCGGAAATGGCATTGATGACGACAACGATGGTCAGTTTGATGAACCCCAAGAACTCGCCGCGTTGCAACGCAGTGTCATTGTTGATGGCGCGACCGTCACAGTTTCCAATCCGCCAGTACCAAGCCAAACTTTGTATGACCTCAATTTGCAGCCGTCCGCAAGTTTCGACCCGGCGCTCACAAACGCAGATCAGGCCGCCTTTGGCGGCTCACAGAGCCGACAATTGCTTGCGCGACATTTGTATTGCTTAGCAATGTTTGTTCTCCCCGATCCATTCACGCCTTCTAACCGAAATAGCATCACGGTTACCGGCGCGGATCGGGCCCGGATGTTGGCTCAGTGGGCAGTCAACGTGGTTGATTTCCGTGACGCAGATGCCGTCATGACTCGGTTTCCCTACGACCCTGACCCGTTCAATGCCAATGGTGCGGTCAAGACATCGGCCTGGTATCTTGATCCTACCAATTTGCAGGTTGTATGGGGAATGGAGCAGCCAGAATTAGTGATGACCGAATCGCTGGCAACGCATGATCTTAAAGTCAGAGATACAACAGCCGAATCGAGTAGCGGACGAAATCTTGCGGGGGGCGACCCCGACTATGATCAACTGCGTCTACCCGAGGGCGCTGCTTTTCTTGAGCTGCGTGCGCTTCGTACTACGGGCACTACCGACGACCAAACTCTGCCGGGCGTTCCCTATAGCCCGTCGAATGTCTATCCCAACAGCTTGTACACCAATGTGCCCGGCATCAATCCAAGCGTAGCCGGATTGAATTTGGCGGCAATTAGTCCCATCGTGAATATCAATGGTACTTCGGTTGCTTACCCGGTTTGGCGAATCGCAATTAGCCAGCCCCATAGCGTGGCAGCAGGCACATCGACGTTCAACAACACTCCATTCCAACTGAGTTCGGATCAGAGCCTACGCAGTCAAGTCAGCTACCAATTCCCAAACATCGTCAGTGGTGGCAGTGCGTCACCCAATGGACTGATTTGGGATCGCAGCGGTACTGTTCCAACTCCATTGATCGATCGCGTTATTTGGTTTGCGGGCAACGTGGTCCCCAATCAATACAATCTACCTGATGTTATCTTGCCACCGGTCGACGGTGCCGATGATGTCGAAGAGGCGCGCTCCCGAGTCTTTGCGAATCTGTTTAACGATCCCGTAGTCTTACAAGGCGGTCAACATTTAGTGATTGGCCCTAAGGCAATTACCTATTTTGGATCCAAGACAGCTGCTGGTGCAGATCCGATGCTGCCCGTCAATTTGCCCAATGACCATCGAATCGTTTTACAGAATCAAATTCAAGTTGCAGACAACACCCTAGAAGCACTGGATAATTGGGCGACCGTTTACGAGGGGAATGGCACGCGTGTTCACCGACGTGCTGCTCTGACAACAACCAATGTAGGCTCTGGCCCCATGTCGCAAGGTGGACCTTCGCGAACATTAACCATGCGCGCGGTTGCTGAGCCGCAGTGGGATCCGTCAGTCATGCCGACCAATGGCAACTTGCCCACTACGATTGGCTTTAATGTTTCGGCACCGCATCCAACTTTGGCCGAGTTCTACAAAACGCCAACGGATAAACTCAATAGCACGGACTCTGGAACCGATCCGACCAATGGTGCGCGAGGGTTTGAGCTTCAGGACATCGATGCCTACCACGATTTTGGGGATCCGGCGAGCGTGAATTTTCTGGAAGATACTCCTTTTGATGGAAGAAATGAGTTAACCGCCTCCAATGTTCCGCGTTATCCACTGGGAGCTCTATTAGGTCCGTCGAATGAACCAGCTTGGCAGCCGGGACTCGACAAAGGCATTCCCCGTCCTGGCACGATGGAAAACTGGTGCACTGCTTATCTCCAGCGGTTGGCTGATCCCGAACGTCCCTGGCACGCAACATTTAATCCGTACATTACTGTGGACTGGTTGCCGATTGACTTGACCGTGTTTTCCGGTGAGGAAACCATTGCTGGGTCGACCTACAAATTCGCGTCTCGCCAAAAGACAGGCGTGCCGATGAACGTCGACTTAGCGGCTCCTCCGGTTGGCGTAACCACTTCAGGCCAAACGTTCTTATCAACCGCCAGCGAGACAATTCGAAACAATAGTATGGCAGCGTCCAATCCAAACGCTTACTTTGATGTGGAACTGCCGATGGACCTTGCCAGCAGCACCACCCCTCCCTTCTTTCCACTGACTCCTCGCCCTACTAACCCTTGGGATCAAACTAATCCCACAGAACACTTCACTACGCTGGGATACATCAACTCGACCTTTCGCCTTCGAGGCGAAGCAGATCGTCTTGGCATCACGACACCGTTTGTGACGAATTTTGAGGGAGCCGCTTGGTCGTCAAATGGAGCGAGTATCACGACTCCCGCCTCAGTGCTGTGGCTCAACCGGCAATTTGCCAACGTCTATGAACTGGCGTTAGTACCCGTGTCGAGTCCTGGACAATTCATGCAAGAATTCAGCTTGCCGACAGGTACAGCTACCAACTACTACACGGCCAACCAGCGTTTGCCTTACAGCTACCTCATGAATTGGTTTCAACAACCAACAGCGGCGGCGAATGTGCCACCTGGCTCACCTCCATTTGTTGCTCCGGCCGCCATATTTGAAATGGTTAGTACTCCATCGCCTTGGGCCGACGCCAATGAATATCTTCCCGCAGCGGTCGTTGCCAACAATCCGACTCTGGCAACTCTGCATGCCCCGCACAACCGAGTCTCACGCTTTGTCGAGCCCGGCCGAGTGAATCTAAATACCATTTCCGATCCGCGCGTGTGGCAGGGACTGATGTGGAATTTAAACACCGCGTTTGTAACCCGAGATGCAACCATGCCAACACCTCCATTTTGGGACCCATCAGGGTTGAGGGACAGTCGCCGCGGTTATACCCTTGCGAATGGCCCTTTTCTACCCAATCCCAACCCATTTCTACATGCGGATTATCCCACCCAGTTCGCAGGAGTGTTTAAGAGTAGCTTCGAAGCAGGTTTCGTGCCTCGACTGCGGGGCGGCGTTCAGCTTGACGCCGCGTCCACAGCGATGCCAGTCAACACGACGATCGCGAGAATGGGCTCGAACGGTACGCCTTTGTTTGCACTCACGACACCCACCGCAGGTATTCCACGTAACCCATTCGAAGACTTTCAATACTTCACGCGGCTAGCGAACCTCACCACAACCCGCTCGAATGTGTTTTCAATGCGAGTCACCGTCGGCTACTTTGAATACGACGCTGGTTCCGGCTTGGGACCAGAATATGGCGAAGACCAGGGTACATCTCGACGACACCGCGGCTTTTATATCATCGACAGGTCCATTCCTGTTGGCTATCAAGAGGGACAAGACCTGAATACCGATAACTGCATCCGTTTGCGTCGCATTCTTGAATAGCCAGCGAGCGCTAACTGTACGTCAGGCTTTCCGGCCTGACATACGTAAATCCGCGCGAATGAAATCGTTTAACGCCTAGCCGCAGTAGCCGATGGGCAACGTTGACGGATGGGAGCGGATTGGTCTTTGACTCCTGCCGGATGTGTGCATCACGCGTGCCTCAGGCTACGGAGGCTCGGGCGGCGTGGATTGCGATTGGCGCGCAATGGTGTCGAGCCTCACTCCTGCCGTCGCCTGCGCAGGCTGCACAAGAGCTGCGTTGGAAATTGATAACGGTGTTGACTAGGGTTGCCACAAGAAATCAAACCGGATTCAGCAGCCTGCTGCGGCTCGGCGTTAAACGATTTCTTGCTAGTTGACTTGAATGTCAGAGCCTACGGGCGACTCGGCTCAGGCTGGAAAGCCTGACGTACGAGCTAAGCCTGACGTACGTTGGTCTACGCGACTGGGAGGGATTGCGGTAAGATGATCGCTTCTATATTTCGTTCGTCCCAGCCGCCAAAGCTTGCTCGTCTATGTCTAAGACTCCCAACTCCGACCCGTCACTACCCAAGCCCGCCGCGATCAATACGTCCGACTTCGAACGCTATCCCGAAGCGGAAGGCGAAGATGTCAAGGAGCGACCACAACCAGCCGATGAGCCCACGGGGAGTGCTGACGGGGAGCTCGAACAGGCCGATCTGCTGGATATGATGCGCCGCACGGTCGAGCGATTGGAAAAAGATGGAACCACTCGCGGCGATCTGAAAATCCTCAGTCGCTCGCTACGCGAACTACGCTACGCATTCAAAGTCTTCCAGCCCTACCGACGCCGACGCAAAGTTACCGTCTTCGGTTCGGCGCGGACCCAGCCCGATCACCCGGCCTACCAACAAGCCGTCGAATTCGGCCGGGCGATGGCCAAACATCATTGGATGGTCATCACCGGTGCCGGCGGGGGAATCATGGAAGCAGGCCATGTTGGTGCGGGCCGGGAATTGTCGATGGGTCTCAATATCATGCTCCCCTTCGAACAAAGTGCCAATCCCGTCATCGACGGTGATCCTAAACTGGTGACGATGAAATTTTTCTTCACACGCAAATTGATGTTCGTCAAGGAATGCAGCGCGGTGGTCTCGCTCCCAGGCGGCTTCGGTACTCTCGACGAAACAGCCGAAACGCTGACGCTCTTGCAAACTGGCAAGCAAACCATGATACCCGTTGTCTTGCTGGATCAACCCGGTGGCGATTTCTGGCAGCACTTTGGCGAATTCGTCGATAAAACGCTGTTGCACGACGGTATGATCAGTCCCGAGGATCGCTCGCTCTACACCATCACCGATAGCGTCGAAGCTGCCGTCGAAGAAACGCTCAAGTTCTATCGCGTCTACCATAGCTTGCGCTACGTCGGTGACACTTTGGTGCTCCGCATATGCCAAGCAATCAGCGACGAAGAATTGGCTGGACTAAATGATCGCTTCAGTGACATCCTGGTCGAAGGAAAAATTGAACAAGTTGCCGCACTGCCGGAAGAAGCCAACGAACCTGAATTGAGCAACATGCCCAGAATTAAACTGCGCTTTGATCGCAAACATCTCGGACGCTTGCGGCAGATGATCGACGTCATCAACGAAACCTGCCCCACCTGCGCCGTCTCTTCGACGAATTGTTAAGGTTTCCAGGATTCAGGTTTCAGGTTTCAGGTTTCAGGTTCCAGGTTTCAGGATTCAGGATTCAGGTTTCAGGTTGGAAGACTTGAGACTTGAGACTTGAGACTTGAGACTCGAGACTCGAGACTTGAGATGGGGATTGCAAACAGCGGGTCTGACCATTGTTTTAGTGCGGTCAATGCATTAGCTGCAGAGCAGCGAAGCTAAATAGCCTAGGGTGGAGCGCTGTGAGCCTGAGCGAACGGAGCGGAACCCTAGGAAATACTGCCGGCGCCTACGTAGCCGCGATCACTGCCAAGAGGTATCGACTGTCGCGTCGACACTCAGATGCCAAAGACATCACTCGTTCCCCAGCGGCTCCTCCGGCTAGGCGTTAAACGAGGCAGCGCACTTCATCACTCGATTCACTTCTCCAGACTACGACGCCAACTTAAACTCTTCCTTGACTCGCTGCGAATCGTGTTTATCAGGCGTTGGCTCATCTTGTCCAACTTCTAGTTTCTCCATGGATGGACCGGATACGTCGAGTCCTGTGGTTGGAATGTCAACACGCGCGGTCCAGGCGATGGCGTTGCTAACCAGTTTGAGGATATCGCCGCGTCCCCAATTCCAGTGATAGTGGCCGCCGGTAAATCCAAACGATCGGCCGCCGTTTGGACGTTCAAAAACCCAAGCCATGTGCTGAGGAGTTTGCTTGGCAACTTCGGCACGAACCGTAGGATTGCCGCTGTGAGGACCGTCCGCTCGCAGCATGGTCTCATGGGGTGGCACCGCACTGAGGATGGGAGTGACACCTTTCATGTCGGCGGGGAAACGCATGTGAAAATACCATTCATCGTTGGCGGCGAAGGGATTAACGCCACGAGTGACGGCATGCTCGGGAAGTTGGCTGTAGTTGGCTGTCCAGTGTGGATTAACGGACCAATCGGTTTCAAAGTAGCCCCCCAACCAGTTTAAAAATTCAGGACCACCTTGGTCCTTGGGGACTTCCACGCCGTAGTGTAAACAGACAAAGCCCGCGCCGCGACTGAGATGTTTCTCCAGCGATGCCAGGTGTGCCAGCGCTGGATGCCTGGCTCCACCATCGCAATACATGACGATCGTATCGGCAGTGTCGAGTACCGATTCGTCGTCCGGCCAGCCTCCCGAGTAAACTTCGCAGGTCACGCCGTCGGTTGCCGTTTCGATCGCTTCGGCGATTACGCGACAGCCAGCCAAGTGTTCGTGCGCACCATATCCGTGACTGGGCTTGCCGGCCAAGAAGACGATTTTTTTCTCTTGCGACTGACTGTCTTGGGCTGTCGCTGACGCGGTGGGGAGAATGAGCGATGAGAGAAGCAAGACGATTGGAATGGGTGGTGTCGGTAGTCGCATGGTTGGTTCCTTGAGAGAGGGCTGCAGCGGATGCTATCAGTATAGTGCGTCGCATCTGAAAGTGGGTCGCACCCAGTGGGTCGCACCTGCCGGGTGCGACTTGATTGGCGCTAATTCGTCACGCTCGGCAAGCGTGACCCACGGAAAGCAAGTCACGCTCGGCAAGCGTGAACCACGGAGAATTTTGGAGTGCTACGACTCGTCGTAGCTTTCATTTTCAAAAGAGTCCAACGAACACGGGAACCAAATGGCGCAGGAATCTGTCGATAAACTGAGTTCCATGAGATGCGCGCCGCATGGAAAGTGAAAGCTGTGCCAAGCCACAGCACTCCAAAAAACCACTGCTATCACATTCGTCACGCTCGGCAAGCGTGACCCACGGAAAGCTAGTCAAGCTCGGCAAGCGTGACCCACGGCAAGCCTGACCCATATATTTCATTTAACAGCGGAGGGTTAGCAGGCTGACTTCGGGCAAGCATCGCCAACGGAGTGCGTGTGTACCAGAGACACCTCGCGAGACATGCATCAATACGGGATCGCGATAGAAGACTCCTGAGGCAAATCGAGATCCGTAACGACTCGGCGAGACCAGTGGTCCCAGACCAGGGATGCGGACTTGTCCACCATGTGTGTGGCCAGCCAACAATAGGTCGAGCTGACGGTGGCGGGCCCATCCGATTTGGTCAGGGGAATGGCTAAGTCCGAGTCGCAGAATGCCTGAGGTTTCTTGGCTTGAAGAGTCCTCTGCGAATCCTCTCGCCTGCTGATCGGACGGCTCGCGCAGCAATTCAGATTGGTGCCTACGAAACCACGGGAGTTCGTTGCCTGCGATGTAGATCTGTCCGCCACTGGCGCGCTGTAGCCACTGATCTCCTCGGCCGGCGTCAAAATGCCCGAGAGCTTGCAGGCGACTTGTCACTTCGATTAGATCGATGATACGTTTGTCATGATTGCCCAGGACATAAGTACAACCCAAGGGTGCTCGCAAGCGACCGAGCAAGGGTTCGATCCAAGGGAGGCAGCGCGGATAGTCGATGATGTCCCCAGTAATTACAATTAGCTCGGGCTGTTGAGCCAGCAGTTGATCGATCACAAAGTGATACAGCTCGATCGAGTAGTGCCCAGTGAAATGCAAATCGGAAATATGACCGATCGTAAGTCCATCGATTCCGACGATGTGCCGCGGCAACCGCAGTTCCTTGCGATTCACTTCCAATTGAGTGATCTCATTGCCGGGGAGTTTGTTGAGCAGGGTAGTACGGCGACTGGTGGTGGCCAGCTGACCTTGTTGTTGCAATTCACGTTGTACATCAAACCGCTCGGATTGTGTATTGAGCAGGTTGGATGGCGGCCAGATCCAACGCCGCGACTCGAGCCACGGGGGACCGAGGATGGCGGCGCTAACCAAGCAGAATATCCCCCACGGGGTGAAGATCGGTGCCTGGTCGGGCCACCAAGCATGGGAATGGAACAACCACGGGATGAGTTCTGCGCGATCGAGCGCAAAGATCACGCAGGGGATCGAGAAGCACAGGCAGACAAACAGTTTTTCAAAACGTTTGGTGGTCTTGCGCGGCAGTCCGAGCGCGTTAACACGATTGAAACAGTACAGCCAGAACCCGCAATGGCTTACCAACACGGCAATACTGGTGGCCCAAGGTTGCAAGTCAATCACCCAAATGAGACTGGCATCCAAATCAGACTGGTTCTGCGGTATGCGCGTCGATCACAATTTCGACTACGGCTAACAACTGGGCGAGCTTGAATGGTTTGTAGAGGAGCGCTTTGGGGTGAAGTCCCGCCATGCGGGCTTTAACGATTGAGTGTCCGGGGTCGTAACCAAATCCATTCATCAACGCCATGGGGACGACTTCCACGATATTCTGCAGTCGCAACATCAATTGATAGCCACTGTAGTCTGGCAAGTGCACCGCGGAAATAACCACGTCGTAGGGCGCGTCGATGGGGCTATTGCGAAACATGCTCACGGCTTCATCGCCGGAGTGAGCAGCTTCGACGATGCAGCCGAATTTTTCTAACAGCGAGTGTGCGTCGTACAGTACTTGCAATTCGGGGTCGACCACCAAAATCCGCTTGCCACGTAGTTTCTCGTGTAGGGCCTGCGTGCAACCGGCAGGAAGCGCTTCGGCAGGTGCCATGCGTTGACCGATTTGCTGGATGACACGGCGAATATCGCGGGCATTTTGTAAGATTCGCTGCAGGCGTTCCACGACGGCCGGATCTTGACCGATGTACTTTTCGATCACGTTGACTGCATCGTTGAGTATGTGATCCACCGGCAGGGCTACGGCGCTGTGAATGGCTTCGCAGCTTTGCTGAGCAGCATTATTCTTTTGTGCCACCAGCAGTTCCAGCGTGTTGAGGGCTACCGCCACATCGCGGGCGAAGATCTCCAGAAACTGCATATCGGCGGCGTCGAAGGCGCAGACTTTGGTGCTCTCTACATTGATCGTCCCAATTACGGCGTCATGTAGGATTAGCGGCACCGTCAGCGAACTGGCCGCGCCGACGAATGCTTCCAAGTACAACGGGTCCTGGCTGGCATCCTCACACAGGTAGCTCTTGCCTGTGGCGGCTACATATCCAGTCACTCCGTTACCTTGCGGGCAGGCGAACAATTGTCGGTCGGCTGCAGCTTGATCGATGCCAACACTCAGCAACGGCATGAGATTGCCACTGGATTGTTCCAACAATCGAATCTCGACAATTTCGACATCCAACAAATCGGCGGTATAGTAGCGAATGTTATCCTTCAGCAGATCGATTCTCGCTTGGGTTTCCATCGCGAAAATCTCATCGGGTTTAAGGTCGGTCAACTGTTGCCCGGCTTGATGTATAGCGGCCAGCTTTTGTTGCTGTAGGATCTCAGCGGTGATGTCACTAACGGTGGCGACCAAAGCGGCGTTTTCGGTAGCGGCGTCGGTCAGTGGGGCAACGTGGACCTGGTAGTAGCGTTTATCCTCAGTTTGCAAAGTGCTGCTACTTGATGAACCGGTGGCGAGCGCAGTATGAAATGGACAGAAGTCAGGACCCATGATCTGCGGGTTCCCCAGGGTCGCGTAAAAGTTGGCTCCCTGCGGATTATCCAGCGGTGACCATTGCCGCAAACAGCGGTTGGCCCAAGTGACGATCATCTCTGCGTTTACCAACGCCACACCGTCGGGCATACCATCGAGAATGCGTTCGCTTTGCAATAAGCGGATTACACTCTCTTCCGCACCGAGGTTATGACCGTCCAGATAGACACCGCTATACGACGCGCGCGAGAGGCGATGAATGGCTTCCACTGGGTTGGCCACGAGCTCGATGTCATCTGCCGTTCCAACCTCTTTGGGGAGACTGTATTCAACTCCCCCGAGATCGTCGGCGCTATTCGAGCTAATCCATAAGATTTTTTTTGACGTGTCCAATCCGAAGCTCCTGGAACGATTCAAGCCCCAATCTCTAACTGCTCGGTATCGAAGAAAGCGATTGTCAGCACAACTGGCCGCAAGCCTAAGTATACGTTTGAGCTTGAATAGCAGCAACATCATCGACCAATTGGGTCGACCGGCAGGGACAGCACATGAAAGACCTGCATCAACTCGTAAGAGTATTGCATCGACGGTATGACCGTCTGACGCAGCCCGGGGGGAATGGCCGCCGTTAGGTCACTTGGATTCCCTCTAATATTCGATCTATACACGCTAGCTAGACGCTGCTGAGCGGGCGCCCTTGGAAGGCGAGCTGGGCGGCCCCCCACAAGAAGGGCACGTGATTTGTGTCGCTACTGAAGGTGATTCGTACAAAAAATAGGGTGAAGCCCTCATTTTTTGCTTGACTAGGCCAAAAACGCACGCTGAAATACGCCGTCCTTCGGTTTGTACGACCTTAGCGACTGCGGGGGTGAGAAAAAATACGAAAAATATATGGGCTGCCCTCGCTAAAAAGTATTAGTCAGCTAAACTCTAGGCAACACCCGGGACCAAGTGCGTTATTTGCAGGGATTTTGCGTATTTTCCACCTGTTTTCCGTCAGCCGAAGCGCTCCAACTGCTCTCGGGTCTATTCAATTATGTAAAGTTTCTCCAGCGCATTGTGCGTTGGGGACGTTCCGCGCTGGCCCATCGGCCAATGGTTCCCTCGAGAGGAGTTCCTCATGAAGTTTCGCCCGTTTTTTGCTCTGATGGGGCTAGCAGCGATGTTAGTTGCCAGTTCCGTTCAAGCACAGTGCAGCAGCTGCGGTGGCTGTAGCGACTGTGGCACAGTTGCCTCGTCAGGTTGTTCAACCTGCGGTGGTAGCGGTGCAAGTTATGACAGTGGTATGGTTGGTGGTGGTTGCGGTTGTGGGGTTTCCTACACAACTCAAACCGTAATGGTTCCTCAGTATGTTACTGAGACGCAAATGGTAACCGTTACTCAAATGCAACAAGAAACCCGTCAACGTTCTTACACTGTCAATCGCAGCGTAGCTCGCCAAGAGCAACGCAGCCGCACGGTAAGCCGCTCGGTACCTAACCAGGTCACCAAGCAACAGACTTACACCGTGATGGTTCCTCAGGTCAGCACTCAAGACTATCAAGTGCAAGTCCCTGTGACAACGCAAGTTGAGCAAGCTTACACTGTGACCGTGCCACGCATGGAAACTATCGAAGTTCCTTACACAGTACAAGTTCCTGTGTACACCGACGTAGAAGTCCCTTACTCCGTGCAGGTTCCATACCAAGAAACTCGTCAACGTACATATACAGTATGTGTGCCTTACACCGAGACGATTGACCAGACCTACACCGTCAATGTGCCTTACACCGAGACCATTGAGCAAAGCTATCAAGTTCAAGTTCCTTACACCGAACAAGTAGCTCAGAACTATACAGTTCAAGTTCCTTACACAGAAACAATTGACCAAACTCATACGGTCAATGTTCCTTACCAAGAGCAAATGACTGCTACTCGTATGGTTTGCCAGCGTGTACCAGTTACCCAGTATCGCACGGTTTCTCGCGATATGGGCAGCTATCAGTGCCAAACTGTTGAAGTGCCCGTCTCGGGTGGCTACTACGGTGGCGGCAACATGGGCGGTGGCAGTGCTTGCGGCGGAAGCTGCGGCGGTTGCGGTGCTGTTAGCACTTGCGGCGGCTGTGGTGGATGCGGCGGTTGCGGCAGCTGCAACAGCGGTTGCGGCTCATGCGGCGGCAGCTACGCTGGCGGTGGTATGGTCGGCGGTGGATGCACCACCACTGTTTCGCGTCAAGTTTGGGTTCCTAACGTCGTGACCGAACAAGTTCCTTACACGACCTACACTACCCAGCAAATTGCTCAGCCTTACACCTATACGGTCACTAAGATGCGCAGCGAAACTCGTTCGAATCCTGTGACAGTTACTAAGTATCGTTCCGAGCAACAAACTCGTACGGTTAACGTTCAACGCTGCCGCACCGAGACACAAACTCGTAGCGTACCTGTAACTCGCGTGCGTCAAGAGCAACAAGTACGTCAAGTTGCCGTACAACGTACGCGTCAAGAACAACGTACGCAAGACTACCAAGTCACTCTGTGCCGTACCGAAACTCGTTCACGTACCGTGAAGCAGTGCAGCTACTCCACCGAGACTCGTACTCGCACTCAGCAAGTGTGCAAGATGTCGACTGAGACCCGTACTCGTATGGTTCCTCAAACGACTTACACCACCGAGACTCGTCAACGTCAAGTTACCAACATGGTGGCTCAACAACAAACTCGTGACTACACCGTCACCGAGTACACTACAGTTCAAGAAGAACAACCTTACACAGTAACTGTGTACGACAACGTTCCTGAGACAAAGGTCGAAAACTACACCGTTTGCGTACCTGTTCAAGTTCAGAAGGAAGTTCAAGTACAACGCTGCGTAATGACTCCTCAAACTGTTACCGTGCCTGTCACTAGTGGTTGCGGCGGTGCCGTAAGCGTTGGTGGAAGCGGTGGTTGTGGCGTTAGTGGCGGCTGCGGTGGTTGCGGCGCTGTTAGCAGCGGCTGCGGCTGCGGTTGCTAGTCACTGACTATCCAATCGAATCGAACTAGTTAAACAGTTTGATTCACCAAAATTATCGAAGGCCGGCAGTCCACAGGATTGTCGGCCTTCTTTGTTTTGGAGTGCTCCGAGTTCTCGGAGCTTTCAATTGCCAACGTCTTCGCAGCAAACGGATATACGAGGTTGTCAAAATCTCCAGGAAAAACCATCGTCCCTAGACAGCTGTGTGACAAACAACTTTCGGTGTGCTGCTTGCCTCAGGGAAAATGAAAGCTGTAACAAGTTACAGCACTCCACATCAAAAACTCACTACGGGGCGGCAGCAGCGGACGAGCATGAATTTTTCATCGGGAGTAGGAATGACCACAACACTGCCAACGCCCACACCACCGTCAGCAGCCGGGGTGAAGGGACGCAACTGCGATTTCCACTCGTCAGCGGTTCGACCGTCGCTCGGAAGGACATACAGTTGTGGGCTGGAACGATAGGCCTGGTTGGAGGTGAACAGCAACGACTGAGAGTCAAGCACAGCCACAACCAATGAAAATTCGCTGGCATAGTCGGCCAGCGCGCGGCGCAACGGCCGAGCGGCGGTCACGAAAACAGCGGTCGATTGCGGACCTAGGCCAATGGCACCCACATTGGCCCAATCGATCCAAGCCTCGACTCCCGCTTCGCGACAAATTCGCGGCAGGACCTGTGCAACCGGTCGCGATTGCGGCGTGGCCTGCTGGAGCACGGCATCCAAGCCGGTCACTTCACTGGGAGAAATGAATTCAGCAGACAATTGTGTCGCAGCGTATTGGCTAAGTGTGCTGGCTTCACCCTTGGCCAATCGCCAGCCTTCGATTAGCTTCACGGCGGAGTACCAAGCTAACGAATCAAGCGGATTGTTTCCCTCCAGCTCGGGTCTCTGCAGTTGTCCGTCGGCGATAGTCCACGTCACAGAGTGATCGGGAAGCAGTTCGTCGAGCGCTTGCGTCAACCACCTTTCGCCAGCATCGTCAGCAATCAGCCCGTCCAAGGCAACAGACCTCGGGAGCTTTTGTTCGATCAACTCTGAAGGAGCATGCAATTTTAAGTAGCGGTTTTCTTGTGGCTCGGCCTTCAATCCCAACTCCTTACCGAGTTGCGGCACAATGCTCCCGACGGTAGCCGACTGAACCATCTCGAGTGCCAATGATTGATTGCGATCGATGGCGGCTGCAGCCAAAGAGTCGAGATCGACTACCGTGGGGATACCACTCACATTGCTCCACAGACTGACAAACTGCGAGATAGGCAATGCGGGAACAATCAATCCCGATATGGGAATCTGAGCTTGAGTCGTATATTCAATGGCTGGAATTTCGGGAAGTCCCGCTGAGGACGTTAATCCCAAATCTTCGGCCGTAACGGGCGCCTCGGACAAAATCTCAATTGCATCTGGAAATTGGGGTTGGATCTCCACATTGAGCATGGGTGCGAAGGCGGCAATCTGCTTCGGAAGCGACGGCTGTGTGGCAGTCGGATTGTTTGGTTCTGTGTCCGTTGCAGTCGAATCCACCGAATTACTCCCCTCGGAGGGATTTGATTCCAGCGTTGGCTCGAGATCGCGTGCAACAAGGTTTGGATCGACGGGGGGATTGGTTACAAGAACATTGTCGTTCCCAGCATCAATGGTCGTAGGTTCCAACGGTGCTTGGTGGGGACC
Source organism: Pirellulaceae bacterium (assembly GCA_041739785.1). Taxonomy (GTDB): domain Bacteria; phylum Planctomycetota; class Planctomycetia; order Pirellulales; family Pirellulaceae; genus Aureliella. Next base: position 51,955 of record JBGSNE010000046.1, on the reverse strand, counting down.
ATCTAAATTCGGATTCGGGCTGGCGAGGGGAATGTCCTCTACAGAATCAAGGTTGGAGGCGACATTGTCGGTGGCACGCTCAGGCTGTAGGGGCTGTAGGGCCTGTGAAGGGGAAGATTGTTCAGTGGCATACCAACGCAGAAATCCAATAAACAGCAAGGCGGCAAGGGCAATACCGGAGACGCCCAGGAATCCAACCAACAAGTATTGCCGCGTTCGGTTGGTCGCTTCACTAGTCCATTGCGAGGACGGGATATGCGGTCCGGATTCGGGTTCCCACGCCTGTGCGTGCGAGCCAAGGATCTGAATGGGCGGTGCCATAGGTGCTCCCGCTTCATCTTCGTCGGCCAAGCGATATTCATCATCGCCACTTTGAGTAGAGCTGATTGGTTTGGCAGGCGAATCGGGGCTGGCCATGAGGCTTCCCATGGCGGCGGCCAAGCCCTCCTTGGTAACAGCCATCGAATCGACCGGCAGTCCATTGCGAACCTGCACTTCTATTTGATCTTTGCCGGCAGCCAGGGGAGGTGAGGCCTGCTGACCGGGACGTTCCGCAGGCGCGATCATGATCATCGACGAGCATTTGGGGCAGGTGGCAAGCTGCCCCACCATACTCGGATTGCGGACGCGAATACGACTCTCGCAAGTTGAACAGGTGACCGTAAATGGTTCCACGAAGCGGATGCCTTTTTCTCTTTTTCAGCGTCAAGATAGTCCCTACAGCTTCAATTGTAGGTGAAAACTCCTCAGCGGAAAGGCAAATCCCAAGTCGGTCGTTCGATCTGCGACGGTTTCATGGCCGATTCAGCCAACCCTCCTTGTCGCAGACGGTCGCCGGCGCCAGAATGATCGCTGCCAATTTTTACATGTAGCGTCGCTCCTGCGAGGAATTTGTCGTGCTTGCCAAAGATATGAAGCCGGGGACCGTCGTGGTCAATAGCGACGTGCCCGTGATCATCCAGTCGGTGATGGTGCAATCGCCGAGCGCCCGTGGAGCGTCAACGCTCTACAAATTCAAGGCCAGGAATCTAATCACTAAGCAGAAGGTTGAATTCACTTTTAAAGGGACCGATGTCCTCCCCGAAGCCGACTTTCGAAAACGTCTGGTGAAGATGATGTACAAGGACGCTGAGGTAGTGCACCTGATGGATCAGGAGGATTACAACCAGTTCACGATAGCGCTGTCGGACGCTGAGGAGCAACTTGACTACTTGACCGAAGAGTTGGAGGGTACCTACGCCCTAATCTACGAAGACGAGTGTGTTGGGCTGCAACTTCCTTCCTCGGTGGAGCTGAACATTACGCAGTGCGATCCAGCCATTCGCGGCAACTCCGCCACGTCGCGCAACAAACCAGCCACGGTAGAGACTGGCCTGGTGGTGCAAGTCCCGGAATACATCAAAGAAGGCGAGCGCATTAAAGTCGACACCCGCACCGGTGAGTTTCTGTCGCGAGCTTAGTTTGAAAACATGATGGTGTTATCGTTTAACCCGCAGCCGCAGGCGAGGTTCGCCGTGCTGATCCTCGCCTGCGGCTGCGGGTTAACCAACGAATCGCTAGCCACGAGGATACAAACAGCAATCGACCGGGCAAACATCATGGCTTGGGCCCAACTCGCCCACGGCGGGGCGTTCCGGCAAATCTCGCACTCGCTCCTCAATTAACTCGCGGACCATCTGCACGAACTGCGGATGAATGCCAACACTGGGAACGCGGACACAGTTGATCCCCAAACGCTCGCAGGCTTGTTTGGCTTCGGTATCGAGATCAAACAAGACCTCCATGTGATCGGAAATAAATCCAATCGGGATAATGGCCACATCGCGTGTCCCCTGACTGGGCAACTGTTCGATGCGGTCGCAGATATCGGGTTCGAGCCAAGGCTGAGTTGGCGGTCCACTGCGGCTTTGATAGACCAATTCCCAATCATCATGCCCCAGCGACTCGGTGACCAGGCGACAGGCTTCGGTCAACTGGCTCACGTAGCGGCTGTTGTCGGACATCGATTTTGGAATACTATGGGCCGTGAACAGTAGTTTGGTGGACGCCCGTCGCTCCTGCGGAATAGACGCCAGGGCCTGCTTCACCAAGTCGGCTTGGGCGGCAATGAATCGCGGATGGTTAAAGCCCTTGCGAACCTTCTCTACTACAGGCGCGCCGTCACCAACGATGTGTTGCGCGTCAATGATATTCTCACGGTATTGACGGCAGCCCGAGTAACAACTGAACATGCTCGTGAAAAAGGCTATCGCCCGCTGACGTCCATCTTCGCGCATTTGTCGCAGGGTATCCGGTAGGAGGGGATGCCAATTGCGATTGCCCCAATAGATTGGCAAATCAATTCCTGCTGCATCGAGCTCCCTCCGCAGCGCGTCGATCAACTGACGATTCTGTTCGTTGATGGGACTGACACCTCCGAAATGCCGATAGTGCTCGGCGACCTCCAACATCCGCTCGCGCGGTACCGGTTTGCCACGCAACACGTTTTCCAGAAACGGCAGCACATCGTCCATCCCTTCGGGTCCACCAAAGGAAACAAACAGAATTGAGTCGTAAGGAGGGAGTTCGGCGGTCATAGGGTTGGCTTTTTCCGAGAAGTCAATTCGCAGGTGTTGGTGAAAGTCGCAGAGGGTGAATTCCAAGCCTGTGCAAAGCACTAACGTGTACCGTTAATTTTAGTGGAGATGTCAATCGTGGGGCAGAGTGCCGAAGACTGGGGGGAATAAGGAATAAGGGGTAAGGGCGCGGATCGCGGGAGTTGGTTGCGCCGGGGCATGCTCCAGCCGTCGCCTGCGCAAGCTGCAACGCTCACTGCGGTTAGGAAAGATTGTCGATTCAACGTGTCCAATTGCAAAGGGATCGCTGCCGATGCGGCAGCTTGTTTCGGCTCGGCGTTAAACGACATATCGACCAAGATTGGAGAGCCGACGGCTCAGTGTTCACTAGCGGCCAGCGCCGTCTGTTCACTGGAATCCGACGTCGGATCGGGCGGGACTTCAGTCCTAGGAGTTGCTTGTGGACTGCGACGCGTAAACAATCGGGCCAGTCCTTCACGCATGTCCACGGTCAAGCTAAAAAGCGTGGGCACTAATACGAGAGTGAAGACGGTCGAGACTAACAAACCACCGAGCACCACACTCCCCAAACCACGATAGAGTTCACTTCCTGACCCTGGGAACAAAACCAGCGGCAACAATCCGAGCACGGTAGTGGTGGTCGTCATGAAGATGGGACGGATCCGCGTGCGAATGCTCTCCAAGATGGCTTGCCGCGGTGGCATGCCATCCTCGCGCATGTGGTTAAGCGATTGATGTACGATCAGTATCGGATTGTTGACGACGGTCCCAATCAGAATAATAAAGCCCAACATGGTCAGCACATCGAGCGATTGCATGTAAACCAGATTGAGTGCTTGCAACCCTAAAATCCCACCCACGGCCCCCAACGGGACACTGAGAATGATCACTATGGGATAGACCCACGATTCGAATAGCGCGACCATCAACAAATAGGTAATCACGATGGCTAGCAAAATATTGAAACGGAGCGCTGTCCAAGTATCGCGAAGTTTGTCGGCCGTCCCCGCCAGATTGACACGGTAGCCTGGACCGAGTTGTCCGCTTGCGATCAGCGGCCCGATAATCTCGGTTTGAATCTTGCTCATGGCCTCCTCCAAAGAGATTTCAGGCGGCGGCGAAACCTCAATCGTGATTGCCCGTTCACGCTCACGATGATTAATTTGTTCGGGACCACTGGCCAGCTCAACATCGGCTAGCGCTCCGAGCGGAATGAGTGATCCGATAGGCGTCGCAATGGGCAAGGCGCGAACGTCTTGCGAGCTGCTCGATAGATCGATCTTGCCAATAATGGATAAATCAATCTTGTCGCCTTGTAAAAAGTAGTCGGTGGCATAGGCTCCGTCGACTAGGGCATTGACGGTATACCCTAAGTCGGCACTTGTAACTCCCATCTGCGCGGCCTGCACCAATTTCGGCACGATGTGCAATTCGGGGCTCGACAAGTCAAGACTTGGGATGGGTCGAGCTTGTGCGCCGGGTAAGACTCCAATTACGCGGTTGTATCCAATTACACTACCGAGCACTTGACCGCCGAGTTGTACGAGCTGGGTCAACTCGGGTCCGGTGATTTCGATATTGATCGTCCGTCCGGCACTAAGTCCCTGTTCGAACAGACTCGACTGTTTAGCCACGGCAAAGGTACCAGGCAGTCCCATGCCAACTTTTTGTACCAGCGGCACTAGCCCAGCCACTTTGTCGGGTTCTTGCGCTCGGAGCCCCATGAAGACCTGACGACCTCGAGCCACAAAGAAAAAGTCGCCGATGACCGGAAAGTCCAATTGCTCCGCCTCGGGGCTCCCGGGATCGACGTCCCAATAGGGGCGCAGACGTCCCTCTACGGTCTCACCCATTTGCATTAATTCATCGAGATTATAGCCAGGCGGAGGGAGCAAGATACCAAACACGAGGTTGCGATTACCGGTAGGCAGATACTCAACGCGTGGAAACAACCACCAACTAAGCCCGACCGAAAACGAGACTAAGGTCAACACCACCGCTAATTTGCGCATCATGCCCCGTTGAATCCAGGCGTTTGCGGCCACAATGGCGTTTACGAATCGTTCCCCCAGTCGTTCTAGAAACAGCACGCTTTCCCGACTGGCTTGAGCTTTGGTTTCATCCAAATCCCTACGGCTACTGAAAAGTCTTGAGGCAGCCATAGGGATGAGCGTCATTGAGATCACGAGCGACAAACCGACAGCTGCGGTAATGGCCATGGCGATATCGCGAAAGAGTTGTCCGGCTTCCTCCTCGACGAACACGATTGGCAAAAAGACTGCAATCGTCGTGAGCGTCGATGACAATACTGCGCCCCACACTTCGGTTGTCCCACGGACTGCAGCGGTGAACGGGGCTTCGCCATTGTGCCAGCGGCGATAGACATTTTCGAGCACTACTACTGCGTTGTCGACCAACATGCCCACAGCAAAGGCCAAGCCCGCGAGGCTGACTACGTTTAGCGAGCGCCCTAACATGCCGAGTACTAAGAATGTACCGATAATGCTGGTAGGGATCGCCAATCCCACAACCAGCGCGCCGCGCGCAAACCAGAACCCACTCCCGACAATTAGGGCTAGGGTGATGACAAAGAACCACGGCGAGACATAGGCAGCCGCCAACGCGGAAGCAATGATGAGTGGTACGGCGATCAGAGTTCTGAGTCCTAAGTGCAGGAAGAGCATCAGCACAATCATTGTCAGCGCACCGCCGACAAAAATATTTTGCTGCACTAAGTTCATTGACGAATAGATATACTCGGTTTCGTCGTAGACTTGCGTCAACTGCAATCCATTGCGTTTGAGCAAACCATCGTTGAGCTCTTGATTGACGCTTTGCAGACCGGCCATGGCGTCCAGCACATTGGCGCCCGTCTCGCGAAGCGCATTGACAGCGATACTCGATTCGCCAAACCGTCTGACCAATCCGTCGGCTTTTTTGTATCCCAATTGCACTTCTGCCACGTCGCGCACGTAGACTGGATTCCCATCGCGAATAGCCAGTAATTGTTGCTCCACGTGTGCCGGCTGGCGGAATTGTCCCAGGGTGCGAACGACCCAGCGGCGTTTTCCTTCCCAGTAGTCTCCCCCGGAAGTGTCTTCGTTCTGACCACGCAGCACGCGCCGCAGGTCGGCGACCGTCAATTGTCGCGCGGCCAATTTTTCAGGATCAACAACGACTTGTAATTCTTCTTCCAGTCCGCCGATGACGTTTGATTGCGAAATGCCAGAGACACGTTCGAAGCGGGCTTCGATTTCGTCTTCGGCAAAGCGCCGGAGCTTGGTAACATCCAGCTCGGGAGGCGGCAATAATTCAGCCACTTCGCCATGCTCCTTGGCCAACAGACGCAAACGCATCATCGCCAAGCCCTCGTTGTTCGACTGCCGCACGCGTGTCAAAGGCTCCTTAAGCGCTGGATATTTTGCTTCGAAGGCAGCGAAATCTTCGACTGTCGGGTAACGCGGGCTGAGGATGAACCAAGCGATGGGGCTGTTATTGGCATTGGCTGTGCTGATAACTGGTTTGTCGGCATCCTCTGGATATTCGGGAACCTGTTCCAGTCGCCCGATCACGTCAACCACCGATTGTTGCATTTGGGTGCCGACCAGAAATTCGAGTGTAATTCGCCCTATCGAATCGGAGCTTTCTGAGGACATCTTGGTCAGCCCTTCGACTCCCTTCAATTGCTCCTCTTGCTCGACGATGATCTCTTGTTCGACTTCCTGTGGGCTGGCTCCAGGCCAGCGCGTTTCAACAGTGATCGTTGGTGTCTGTACTTCGGGCGTTAATTGCATGGGCATGCGCAGCAACGATACCGCGCCGAAGAGCGCCATAAGCAGGACGCCGACGATAACCTTAGCTGGATTGTTTATAAAAAAGTCGATGAGCTTCATGATGGGTCTTTTTTCCACATGATGCGACTCGGTGGAGCACCGGGGCGCGCGGGCGGAATGCGTTCGTTACCACGAACTACTACGTTGGTTCCGGAAGGTATCTCGCCGCGAACTTCGATCCAGTCCCCTTGTTCGGCGCCGGTTTGGATGGGGACGGCCACCGCATTGGCCTCCATCATCCCTGGGGCTTCTTTAGCGTCTGCAGCGGATTGGCCATCAACGATCCAAATCATGGTCATGGGGCCACCCAGCACCAACGCATCCTTCGGGACCATGAGTACCTTTTGCTTGGAGCCGGTCGGCAACGCAGCCCGCGCCAACATGCCCGCCTTGAGCAGTGGTTCACCCGCCGCATTGAATTCGTTCGCTACGCGGATCTTCACCGGAAAAGTACGTGAGCGTTCGTCGGCTTCAGGAATGATGGCTGCCACCACGCCGTTGAGAACGCGACCTCCGAGCGCGGGTACTTCGACGCCGACTGCGTCACCCACGTGAATAAACGGAATGTGAGCTTCGACAACTTTGGCTAATACATCGACGTCATCGAGCGCGATGATCTCGGCCACTGGCTCACCACGTGGCAGCCATTGGCCTACTTCGGTATGTTCCACGGTGACATAGCCTGCGAAGCGTGAATACATGGTATGTTTGGCAATCTGATCGCGGAGTCGCTCAGCCACAGCCTGCTGCATAGCCACGCGGGCCTCGGCTTGCTTAATCTTTTCAACTCGCGGCCCATCGATGGCTAATTGATAGGCGGCCTGGGCTTCGATCAGCCGCTGCTGGGCTTCCAGCCAACGCGAATTGGAATTTTCGATTTCCGAAGCTGAGATAGCGCTGTTGACACCGAGCTTCGAGAGTCGCTGCGTATCGCGTTCCAGATACTCGGCCGCCACACGACTAGCTTCGACACGAGCTTTGGTTTGTGCCAGCTCATCAGGACGACTTCCATTTTGCAACTCGATCAATTCTTGTCGGCGTAGTTCCAACTCCGCCTCAGCCGCTTCCAACTCAAGTGATATGGTGGCGGTTAGCAGGCTGGCCAGTGGCTGATCCTGTTCGACGCGATCTCCCTCGCGCACTAGAAATTCGACGACGCGTCCATCCACGGCCGAGCCAATGACCGCGCGTCGCGTAGGCATAATCGTTCCCAAGGTTGCTTGAGTTGTTGCCACTTCACGCTGGGCAATGGGTATCAGCTCAACCACCGCCGGGCCGCGTTGCGCTAATAGCGCTGACGTCGGAGAAGCGAAGAGCGTTAGCCCAACGGACAGGCAAGTGAGGAAAAACTTCGAGGGGAGTACACGATGCATCTTGGGTTGTCCGATCAATTCACTTCATCTCCGCTCAAGTTGTTGAGCACGTGTTGGAGGGATTTCATCAACATGGCAGATTGCCGTTTACTCAGCCCAACTACCGCTCGCGCACGAACTCGTCGCGCGCAACACACCACTTGCTTCCAAATCTCGCGGGCGCGAGGATCGACACGGATTAGCTTTCGGCGACGGTCGCTGGAACTGTGAGTGCGGCTGATCCACTGATTGCGCTGCATGCGATCAAGTACGCCAACTAGTGTGGCTGGTTCGATCATCATCCGGGCGGCCAGATCGACTTGCGATAGCTCACCTTCGAGCACCAACCATCCCAGCACTTGGCATTGGCGAAAGGTAATGCCGTGGGGAGCCAATTCATCGTTCAGAGACTTCTGATAGGCCTGGGCGGCCAGCACCATCCAGTAGCCAACACTTTCTTCGAAGTCGTATTCCAAGCCCATTTCGGACGAGGCGGGTGCGGTACGGGAAGCCATGGAAGGGAATCTCGGCGAGCAAAATTAGTTAGCACACTAACTATATTCGCCCGGCAAGCGGATCGCAAGAGGCAGCGTGGTCCGGAACAGGTGTCGGAGTCCGGAAAATGTGTCCGACACCAATAGTGCTAAGCACCCGCAGGGCCGTTCCGGCTTTTGGTGTCGGACACCTTTTCCGGACTCTCCCGCTACTTTTTGGGAGTCCAACGGAAGGCGAGCGTCTTCACGATGGGTTCTTCAATATCGGTCGCGTCGGCGGATGGCGGCTTGCCTGAGTTCTGATCGCCCATCACGACATCCAGCAAGCCTGCGATTTGACCTCGGTCGTTGATTGCGAAAGCAGAACTGTAGACGGTCCCTTCGGGAAGCTTGAGTGCTCGTGACTTACCCGCATTCCACACGAAGGCTTGAGGGCCCCCTTCGGGGCCGTTGGGATCGTCGCTAAAACCGACGACGGTCCCAGCAGCGTTAATCCCACGTGCCTCTCCAGATACATCGCCAGCAAAAGTGCCAATCAACGTAAGCTTGCCGCTGGCGTCGATGAAGCAAGGATCGCGCCCGGTTTTACCTGTATAGATGGCGGCGATTTCTCCTTGGTTGTTCATGTCGCGAATAGCCATCTGTTCATCACTGACTAAGCGGCGTTTCCACTCTTCGCCCAACTTTTCCCACATGAACAGCGAGCTATCAAACTGGCTGTTGGGATATTCTTGCACCGTAATGCAGGCGGCTACCCGTGCACCATCGGGTGAAATCATCACTTGGCTGGTCATCGTGTAGGGGTTGTAGTCTTGCAGGACTGACAGCGTCTCGACTTCCCAGCTCATACTGGCTTGGTTCCAGCTCCACACACACGGTCTCAGCCGGGCAGGTTCGGAACCATTGGAGTAGCCAGTGATACGCTGTCCGTCAGCGCTAATGTCTTGAGCTTGACAGGCGGTGTCACCCTGGACGGGCATCAAACGCGTAAGTTTTCCTGACTTGGCATCCCAGACGATGCCGGCCAAACTTCCGTCGGGATGCCCGATGGGACGACTGACGTAGCCGACCACTAGGCCCGTATCACTCAGCGCGGCCAATTCGATATTCGTAAAGCCTTCCAACAGAGGTGGCTTGATAGTCTTCTGTCCGTCGAAGTAAAAGTTTTCTTGCGAAAAGACATTGCCACTTTCGTCGACGACTTCGCGCATACCAAACATTTCGCCGCTAGCATTAATGGCCAGCGCTTGCGAAAACGTGGGCGAGTTGTCGAGGATATCCAGCGTAAAGTCCTCCCCTTGTTCCTGCCGAACGGTGACCGAATCTCCTTGGCTATGCAGCGGCGAACAGGCGACAACAAGGGGTAGGGCGAAGCCCAAAGCCCAACAAAAAAAGTGGCGGGCGCTCTTGGGAATGACGCTCATTGAATAAACACCGGAGCTTGTTGGAATCTCTCGGCCCGAAAATGTCAGACACTCTTTTTGTTGGACTCTACAAACTGCTAGCATTGGTCGAAAGATCATAGGTATCTCACGTGGATGTTCGATGCGGACGGCGTCGAAAGGTCTCGCCGATGACTCTGGGGGATTGGAATTTAATTGCTGGAATTGGGTAACGCCGCCACGCTGTTGTCAAGAAAGTCTTCGCAACTTCCGTCACGAAGTTATTGTACACCCTGCGATCCACCTTGAGGCGGGCGGGCCAAATTGACTAATCTGCACCGGTTGTGGACGCCGTGAGTCGCGATGTAGGCGCGGGTGACCAAGTTTCCAAAATGCTGAACGCTATAGAGTTTTCCCTCAGGAGTTGTCGTGTGGTGAAACTGCGAATTTTTGACCCTCAAGGCTGCCAAGCTCCACGAAATGTGCTGCTGACGCGTTTAAGCGCGATCGGCGATTGCGTTTTAACGATTCCGCTAGCTGTGAAGGTCAAACAACTATGGCCCGATTGTCGATTGACATGGATCGTGGATTGCGCGGCGGCACCACTACTCGAACTACACCCGGCCGTCGACGAAGTGCTGCGGATCGAGAAACGTTGGTTGGCCCATCCCAGTCGCTGGTCTGCGCTCTGCAGTGAATTGCAGCAACGACAATTCGATCTATCGCTCGACCCACAAGGATTAACCAAAAGCGCTCTGCTGGGAAAGCTCAGCGGTGCCAGGCTGCGGGTTGGATTTGACTATTCCCATGGTCGCGAACTAGCTCCACTGTTGGCTACTCAACGGCTGCATCGCAAGACCAGGCACATGGTCGACACTTATTTGCAATTGCTCAGCCCCTGGTGTGAACAGCTGCCGGGAACGGGTGAGTTTCAGATGCCTGTTTACACGCCTGCCGTCGAGCGCGTTGAAAGCTTGCTACAAGAATTAAAATTAAATCATCGGCCGGCTAGGGATAGCGGAAGCCTGCAGCGTTGGATCGGTGTCAATGTGGGAGCGGGTTGGATTTCCAAGCAATGGCCCGCAGAACGGTTCGGATGGATAGCTCAACAAGTTTGGGAGCGGCACGGTTTGCGTTCGCTGGTGCTGTGGGCCGGCGACAATGAGCAAGCCTTGGCCGAACAGGTGGTCATGCATGGCGGCGGGGCGGCAGTAGCTGCTCCACCGACTTCCTTGTGCGAGTTGGTGGAAGTGATCCGTCGCTGCGAACTGCTGATCTCTGGAGACACGTCACCACTGCAGATTGCCAGTGCCGTTAAAACTCCCTGCGTGGGATTGTTTGGACCCACGTGGGCAGACGAAAGTGGATCGTATGGCAACAAGCACATTGCCATTCAGAGTTCGGTCTTGCCCGATCCAGGCCGCGGTCAGCGGCGCAGCTCCAATAGCAGCATGAACGCGATCGAGATCAGTGAGGTACTACGGGCTTGCACATCGCTACTAGCTCAACTTGACTCTGCTAAATCAAGCCGCGTGGGTAGTAGCCTAGTTGCCTGAGGCTGCGAAGGCGCCGGCAGACGCTGCCGCGGCGGAGGCTTGGGTAAGCAAGAATGGGTTTGGGGTGATGTGCTAGATGCCCGGCAGGATACTTCCCAGCTCAGGCGCTGCCGTCGCCTGTGCAGGCTGTGACTTAACCTTCGCTAAACTCTCTGCTTAGTCGTGATTTTCGCGATTAGCCAATCGCACTTGGATCGACAGCCTGCTCCGGCTCGGCGTTAAACCATTTTGTGCACACGAGTCTGCACAAGAGTCTTTTGAAGAAACAGTCTACTAGCCGCTACGACCCCATTCCAAGCCCATCAGCACGCAGGCGACCAGCATAAACAGCGTCGATGCAATGAGCATGACCGTGTAAACAGTCAGTCCGTGCTTGGGTTGATTGCCTTTACTCATGATGATTTTAATTCTCGGTAGATGTCGGTGAGATTGAATGCCACTTAGGCCACGAGTCGCGTCTTAGAACAGCTTCGAATCGACGCGATCACCTTCGCGAATGTAGCCCTTCTGATAGCCGGTAATGATCTCGGCTACCGACTTATCATCGGAAACGGTCTTGACCAGCAGGCGTCCCAAATACTGTCCATTGCGATGTGCTTCCAAGGTAAAGCCTTCACGCATACCATCGTCGCGGCCAAGAGAAACCTCCACTAGCCCGTTTGTAGAAACTGCCGTGACTTGGCCGTTGACTTCCGGTGCGGTCAGTAGTGTTTCTGGACGGATGCCGATCTTCTCCAGCTTCTCGGTGGCCATCGAAAGCTGCGTGGCCAGCTGGCGCTCGCGTTCGCGCTCCGATTGGTAGATCCCCTGAAGACGATTGAGTTGATCCTTGGCGGTTACCAAACGTTGGAACAGTTGGTTGCGATCTTCTCGAGCATCCACCATCTGCTTGCGCAGCAGTTCGTTGTCTTCGGTGCGAGCTTTCAATTCCTGCTGCGTGTCCTTTTCGGTGGCTACCAAAGTGGTATGCGCAGATTGAACATTCTCCAGTTCAATTTCCTTCTTTTGCAATTCATCCTTCTTTTGCTCCAACTGGGTTTGCAAGGCAGCCAAGGCCGAACGCCGGGCAGCTTGTTCAATCGACAGTTCATCCTTGGCGACTTCTAGTAGACCGGTCAGCTCGGTGTTCTTGCGTTGCGACTCTGCGGCTTCGGTTTGGAATTTAGTCGCCAGGTTCTTCTGATTGATGTGCGAGGCATTCACCGCCACCGCCAACGAAAAGAAGATGACAGAAAGCAGAAAGATCAATCCAGTGAATACTTTTCCAAGCAGGTTCATGCGACGTACCTTGATCGTGTCCCTAGGCCCCTAGAATCTGCAAATACGATCCGCATCGCAGTTCGGTGGCCAAGCTGTAAAAAGAAGTCGGGGTGGAAATATGGACGAGAGGCAGCCGAAAGGGAGTGCGGCACATCAGTCCGCAGTCGCTCTTTCGTGATTGCCCGCAACTAGCAATATAATTACCGCAGCATTCAATTGTCAACAAATTAGGCGAAAATAGGGGATGTAGGCGAGCCTCTGCATAGGCTCGCAGGGATTAGGGCCGCGGCACGAAGCCGAGCCTCTCCGCCAGCTCGTAAATCAGCAGTGCGCGGCAACTCGCCCTCGGAAAGGCCGAAGAGTCGGCCAGGAAAGGCCAAAGAGTCGGCCAGGAAAGGACAGCGTAGCCGTCAAAAACGCCTCGACGCATTAAGATTTCAGCGGTAAACTACTCGATTCGCAAGAGTTGCGAGAATCGACGATCACTCTCGACACCCGGAAAACCGGGTAGGGCCAGCCTTTGATACTGATTTTACGCAACGGAGCGACCGACCAAGAAGTGGCCCACGTCATTGAGCGCGTGGAAGCCATGGGCTTGGGTGCGCACCTCAGCCGCGGTACCTTTCGCACGATTGTGGGGATTATCGGGGACGAAGACAAGCTACGCGAGACCCCGCTGCGGGCTATCCCCGGGGTTGCCGACGTTATTCCTGTCCTACCTCCCTACAAACTAGCTAGTCGCGATGCCCATCCGCAAGATAGTGTGGTCGATGTCAGTGGAGTCAAAGTGGGGGGTGGGCACCTGGCCATGATCGCAGGTCCTTGCTCGGTTGAAGAGCCGGAGCGAATGGACCGCATCGCCGCTGCCGTTCGCGCCAGCGGAGCCAATATTTTTCGCGGTGGAGCTTATAAGCCGCGGACCAGCCCTTATGCCTTTCAAGGTCTAGGAGTCGAAGGGCTCAAGATTTTGCGCGATGTGGGACGCAAACACTCCATGCCTGTCGTTACCGAAGTTACCGATCCACGTAACGTAGAGGTTGTTGCCGAGTATTCGGACATGCTGCAAATCGGCGCTCGCAACATGCAGAATTTCGTGCTGCTCACCGAAGCGGGCAAGACCCGGCGCCCCGTATTGCTTAAACGCGGCATGTCGGCCACCGTGACTGATTTGTTGATGAGCGCCGAATATGTGCTGAGTCAAGGCAATTCATCGGTAGTCCTCTGTGAACGTGGAGTCAAAGGCTTTGACAATGCCACCCGAAATTTGTACGACGTTGCGTCGGTAGCACTCGTCCAGCAGCTGAGCCACCTGCCGATCATTGTTGACCCGAGTCACGCTACGGGACGTCCCGATTTGATTCCCCCTTGTGCGCTGGCCGGTTTGGCGGTCGGGGCCGATGGTGTGCATATCGAAGTTCATGATTGCCCCGAAGAAGCCAAGAGTGATGGTCCCCAAGCGCTCCTCCCCACACAGTACGACGCGCTCATGGGGCAGATGCGAAAGCTAGCGGAACTGTTCGGCAAAACAATTTCACAGAATAGCTAAACGTAGTAAATAACGAACCATTTAATACTTGGTATCGGAAATCGCCAAGATTTTCGGCCTGCCAACGGTAACTCACGAATTGCACAGCCGAAAGTCTTGGCGACTTCCGCTACGAAACCTTCGGATACGACAGATACATTGCGACACCTTTGGAGAACGAAAAATTGAGAAAGCCATTTATCGCGGGTAACTGGAAGATGAATCTGCTGTGCGAGTCAAGTGTCGACTTGGCCCACAGCTTGATGTCGATCCTGCCTGCTAACGAAAATGTACAAGTTGCTGTGTGCCCGCCAACGGTCTATTTGCATCAACTCGGTACCGTGCTCAAGGGGAGTTTTATCGGCCTGGGCGCACAGAATATGTCGCAGCAAAAAGAGGGCGCCTACACCGGAGAAGTAAGCGGTTCGATGCTCAAAGATATCGGCTGCTCCTGTGTGATTCTCGGTCACAGCGAACGCCGACAATTCTATGGCGAAACCGATGCACTGGTGAACGCCAAAACGATAGCTGCCTTGAGTTATGGTTTGACACCCATTGTCTGCGTGGGCGAAATGCTTGACCAACGCGAAGCCGGAACCACGGCACAAGTCATTGACCAGCAAATCCGTGGCTCGCTAGCGGGGCTTTCCGCCGAGCAAGCGGCTCAAATTGTTATCGCCTACGAACCCGTATGGGCCATTGGAACTGGCAAGACCGCTTCCCCCGCGCAAGCCGAAGAGGTGCACGCCCAGATACGCAAATTGCTCGTAGAACTGTTTGGAAAATCAGTGGCCGATTCAATTCGCATTCAATACGGTGGCAGCGTCAAGCCGGACAACGCAGCCGAATTGTTGGGGCAACCCAACATCGATGGCGCGTTGGTCGGAGGAGCGTCGCTGACGGCAGATAGTTTTGCAGCCATCGTGGCCGCTGCCAAGCAATAAATTTTTTTGGAAATCGTTCAAAGGACCGGTCATGTTAATCGCGGAATTCCAGCAGTACCTGTTTGGTTTTACAATTTTTATTGTGTCGATGTTTCTTATTTTGTTGGTGCTAGTGCAGCGTGGTCGCGGAGGTGGATTAACGGGTGCCTTGGGGGGGGCTGGTGGCCAGAGCGCCTTTGGAACTAAGGCGGGCGATTTGTTCACAAAAATCACCGTTGGCATAGCCGCGCTGTGGATTTTCTTGTGCGCCGCAGCCGTTTATTTTTTGAAAGATCGCGCGCTCCCCTCAACCGGCGTGGCTGACCGAAACGTACCAGCCATCACAGGAAGCAAAGATCCAGGCGATGTTCCGCCGGCAGGCCCTGCGCCTGGCACATCAAGTGGCATCACCGATGCACCAGCCGGAGCTGGTTTGAATCTTCCGCCACTGGATTTGCCAGCCGTTGATGTGCCAGCTGCTCAACCGGGAGCCGAGACCGCGCCGTCGACACCGGAAACGTCCACAGCGGATCTAGAGGCAACGACTAGCGACACGCCGGCTGACCCACAAGCCAGCCAGGATGCGCAATCCACTGAGGAAACCCAGCCGTAGGACACCAGCCTAACGAAATCAGTAAAGGGCTTGTTGATTTATTCGTTTAACCCGCAGCCGAAGGCGAGGTTCGCCCCGTTGATCCTCGCCTACGGCTGCGGGTTAAACACAGAATCGTCGAATCAACACTAAATCATCAAGCCCGTAAGACGCGGAAAAAATTTGTTCAACCCTCGATGCCGAAAGTCCTAGCGACTGCGCTACGTGTGCGACAAAAACTTTACGAAGATAGATAGCGAGGGCTGTGAGTGCTACTGAGCATGACTGGACAAGGGCAGGGCCGGCGACAATATGGCACGGCCGAAATATCGGTAGAGGTCCGGGCGGTCAACAATCGTCATTTGAAGGTCCAAATCCGCAGCTGCGATAGTTTGAGCGGTCTCGAACCCCAGATCGAAACCCTGGTCCGCAAGTCTCTGCGGCGTGGTTCATTGCAACTGTCGTTGCAACTAACTGGTGGGACGATGGACAATCGCTTTCGAATTCAAGAGTCGGTTTTGGCGGGGTACTTTCAGCAATGCCAAGACTTGGCTGTGCGACTTGGGTTGCCCCCCGCGGTGTCCCTCAGCGATCTACTGCCGTTACCGGGCGTGGTTTCCGAACGTCGCGGTGCTGGGATCGGGGACGGCGTGACGGATGAATTGCCTGAGGAATTGGTTACACAAGTGCTCGAAACCGTTACCGATTCTCTATTGTGCCTCAACGGTATGCGCCGTGCCGAAGGAGATTCGATGGGTACGGAACTCAGTCGACAACTAAGCTGTTTGGCCGAGTTAACAACGGTCATCGAACGCCGTGCTCCGGTGGTGGTTGATGAATACCGCATGCGACTCGAATCCCGTTTGTCCAAGGTACTGGCCGAGTTGGGGACGAAAATACAAGAGGCCGATTTGGCTCGCGAAGTATTGATCATGGCCGATAAGGCCGATATTCGCGAGGAAATCGTGAGGCTCCGCAGCCACTTTGCTCAGTTCGAGAGCTTGCTCAATGCCGAGGAAAGTCAAGGTCGCAAACTCGACTTCCTGATTCAAGAATTGCTTCGCGAGACAAATACGATCGGTTCCAAGGCTGGGGACGCTGAAATTGCGCAGCGCGTGGTCGATATCAAGACTATCATTGAACAAATGCGCGAACTCGTGCAGAACGTGGAGTAGCCGTGGGAAGTCAAGCTACCAACCAATCACTTCCAACACCTAGTCGCGATCTCGGTGAAGATTGCGCGCATCTTCCCGCCACGGGACGTTTGATCATACTGTCAGGGCCATCGGGCGCAGGCAAGAGTACGGTCGTGCGGGAATTGTTAGCCAATTGCCCGCTCCCCATTGAACTGAGCGTGTCGGCGACGACCCGCAAGGCTCGGGCGGGCGAAGTGGAGGGGCGCGAATATCATTTTGTAACCAAGGAGCAATTCGAACAGATACGCTTGGCCGATGAATTCCTCGAATACAAAGAGGTCTTCGGACGTGGTGACTGGTATGGCACGCCGCTGTCGCAAGTCGAAGCTGGGTTGAACTCAGGCAAATGGATGTTGCTGGAGATCGATGTGCAAGGAGCGTTGAGTGTCATGGCCAAGCGGCCTGACGCGATTAGTTTTTTCGTCCACCCCGGATCGCTCGAGGAATTGGCCATCCGCTTGCGTCGCCGTGGTACCGATGACGAGCAAGCGATTAGGCGCCGCTTGGAAGTTGCTGCCGAGGAACTACAAGCATTGAAGCATTACCGGCATGAAATTATCAATCTCGAAGTGATACTTTCAGCCGCCGAAATCTGTAACACCTTACATCAATACTGTTAGGGAAAAAGCATGTTAGAAGAGTTGAAAGAAGAAGAGATCGTTAACAAGGTTGGCGGTCGCTTCAAACTGTCGACGCTCATTCAAAAACGATTGGTGCAGCTCAATCGTGGCAGTCGTCCGCTGGTCGACCATCCCACCGAGAACAAGATGGAAGTTGTCTTGCAAGAAATTCTGCAAGATAAGATCTTTCTGAGCGCTGCCGGTGAATTGGCGGTCATTGGCGAACACGATGACGGTGACTTGCTCGATATGGATTCGCTCGAATTATGACCCGCAAGCGGATCTTGGTTGGAATCGGAGGTGGCATTGCCGCCTACAAGGTAGCCACACTTGTCAGTCGCCTCGTGCAAGGAAGCGACTCGCAAGCAGGTCACAGCGTCGATGTCGTGCTCACGCACGGAGCGGCGCACTTTGTCGGAGCGGCAACCTTTGCCGCCCTGTGTGGCCGCGCGCCTGTCAGCGACACCTACGATTCTCGCTTTCCGCTAGGTCCGCATATCGAATTGGCCGAAGGGGCCGATCTGTTGATCATTGCTCCCGCCACGGCCCGGATCATCGCCAGCTGTGCGCTGGGTTTAGCGGACGATCTACTATCCACTTTGTATTTAGCCTGCGAGTGTCCGGTGCTCATGGCGCCGGCCATGAGTTCGCCGATGTGGGCGAAGCCCGCCGTGCAGCGGCACGTGGCCACGCTACAAGCCGATGGAGTGAAGTTGATCGGCCCCAATAGCGGGTGGCTAAGTTGTCGTAAACAAGGACAAGGTCGAATGGCCGAGCCCGAAGAGATCCTGGCCGCCGCTGCTCAGGTCTTGGCGGATGACGTCGTGCGATGACCAACATCTTGATTACCTCCGGCCCCACGCGACAATACCTTGACCCAGTTCGCTATTTGACCAACGCCAGCAGCGGTCGCATGGGAGCTGCCTTGGCCGAAGCCGCACTCGAACGGGGACATCAAGTCACGATCATTTCAGGCCCCGTTGCCATCGACTATCCCTCGGAGGCGCGAGTTATCGCCGTGAACACCACAGATGAAATGTTGGCAGCCGTGCTCGAACAATTCCCTCGACATGCAGGGCTGATTGGTGCCGCCGCACCGTGTGACTACATGCCCCACCGTGTCAGTTCAGAAAAGATTGCCAAAGATGGTCGACCACTGACGCTGGAGTTAATCGAAACGCCCGACATCGTGGCCACCGCGGCGCAAAGTAAACGGCCCGATCAATGGGTGGTCGGTTTCGCGCTTGAGACCGAGGATCAACGCTTTCGAGCTATCGTTAAGATGCAACGCAAATGCTGCGACTTGATGGTCTCGAATGGTCCCAGCGCGATTAATGCCACTACCAATGAAGTCGAGATTATCGCCGCTAACGGCGCCACCATGGCCTGCGTAGCGGGTACCAAACGCGAAGTGGCAGAAGCGATTATTGCAGCCGCCGAGCCGTTGATGAAAATTTCTGAAAAAGTTCCGTAGCGGAAGTCGCCAAGACTTTCGGCTCTGTCGTGCATTAAATTAGCATTGGCCAGCCGAAAGTCTTGGCGACTTCCGCTACGACCCACTTCCGTCACATTGCATGTCTATCTCTCTGTTGTTTTCATGACAAATACCCACGCCACATCGACGGAAACCAACTGCGACCTGAGCGTCGAATTGGGCCGTCTACGATTGCGGAACCCAATCATGGTCGCTTCGGGGACCTTTGGCTATGCACGGGAAATGCAACATCTGGTGCAGCTCAATGCGCTTGGAGCGATCGTCCCGAAAACGATCACGCTACAACCGCGGCCCGGGAACGCACCGTGGAGGACTGTCGAGACCTCCGCCGGCCTGCTCAATTCAATTGGGCTCGACAACGACGGCATCGACTCATTTATCGTTGGTCATTTGCAATACCTAAAGTCGCTGGATACCGCCATCGTGGTTAGTATCGCCGGGAGAACCAGCGACGAATTTGTGGAGTTGGCGCGCCGCATTGAAGCGGCCGGTGGCGCCGACGCATTGGAACTCAACATCTCCTGCCCCAATGTAAGTGGTGGAGTTGATTTTGGTACCGATCCCGAATTGTGTCGCCAAGTCGTGCGTGGCGTAAGAGAAAACTGTCAATTGCCAATTCTGGCCAAGCTAACGCCCAACGTGACGCGAATTGTCGATATCGCTCAAGCTGCCGCCGATGGAGGCGCCGACGCCGTCTGCTGCATCAACACACTGTTGGGTATGGCCATCGATTGGCGGCGCCAGAAACCCCTGCTAGGAAATAAGGTCGGAGGGCTGAGTGGTCCCGCCATCAAACCCGTTGCCCTGCGATGTGTGTATCAAGTAGCCCAAGCAGTGAACATTCCTATCGTCGGTATCGGTGGCATTGCCACACTCGACGATGTGATGGAGTTCTTAGCCGCAGGCGCTCGTTGCATCCAGGTTGGTACCGCCAACTATTACGATCCCACCCTTAGTCAGCGACTCGTCGAAAATCTGCCAGGAGCCTTACGAGAATTGGGTGTCGAGCGGGCCATCGATGCAGTGGGGACAGTGGGCTAGCATCGAGTTGTTGTATTTTCTTTGTTTCACCTAAGAAGAGTCTTAGACCGACATGCGAGTTTTATCAGGTATCCAGCCGACAGGTCGTCCTCACTGGGGGAATTACTTCGGGGCGATCCAGCAATACATCGATTTGCAACGCGAGCATGTGGGCTACTACTTTGTCGCCAACTTGCATGCCTTGACCACAGTGCGCGAAGCCGACGCCTTGCGTCAATTGACGCGCGATGCCGCCTTGGATCTGTTGGCCTTGGGACTCGATCCCGAACGGGCAACTCTGTTCATTCAATCGGATGTCCCTGAAGTCTCTCAACTGACCTGGATTCTAATGACTTGCACACCGCTCGGTTTGCTGGAGCGCTGTCATGCCTACAAAGAGAAGAAGGCGCGAGGTTTAAATGCAGACGCGGGCTTGTTCACGTATCCGGTACTAATGTCTGCCGATATTTTGGCTTACGACGCCAATTGGGTTCCGGTGGGCCAAGATCAAGTGCAACATATCGAAGTTTGCCGCGATTTGGCCAACAGCTTCAATCATCATTACGGCGAGGCATTTGTGTTGCCTGAGGCGCGATTGCTGTCCACGGCGGCCAAAGTACCAGGCACCGATGGTGAAAAGATGTCGAAGAGTTACGACAATACGATTGGGATCTTCGAAGACCCCAAAGCGATGCGCAAAAAGATCATGCGGATCGCCACCGACAGTCGCCCGATGGAACAACCCAAGGATCCCGATAGCGATCATTTGTATCAGCTCTTTCAGTTGTTTGGCACAGAAGCCGAATTGCGAGAGATGGCCGACTTGTATCGCGCGGGCGGTTTCGGTTATGGGCAGATCAAAAAGTCGCTGGCTGACGCGGCCGAACGCTATTTCGCGCCAGCTCGCGAACGACGAATGGAGCTAGAGAAACACCCCGATACGGTCGAGGACATCTTGCGCAGCGGTGCCCAACAAGCTCGCGGGCAGGCATCGCAAGTCTTGCAACGCGTCGAACAAGCCTGCGGTATTCGCGCCGCAGAATGATTCGGACTATTCATGAGCTTGTGAGCCGCAGGGCGTGAGCCCTCGGGTATTAGAGTGAGCGAAGGACAGTGGTAGCTGCGGAGCAGCGGATTTGACTAGCCTGGGGTGAGCAAAGGGAGCCTGAGCGACCGAAGCGGAACCCCAGGAAACAGGGGATGTAACAGAGGCGGACGAGCAGGTTGGTCAACCTGCGACTGGTCTCAATCAAGTCCGCAACATTCCGGTTGGTATTGAGCACAAGATCGCCGCTGGGAAGCAAGACGTTGGATGGAATTGTATCCCCCGGCTCAGTCTCGTTTCGCTCACCTCACACGCGCTGATTGCACCCCCATCCAATTTCACTCAAACGAAAAATCAAATCGATTGTCGCTCCCTCCGTCAACCACAACCTTGCTCGACTTTTTTCCCGCGCGACTATCATCGATCAAACAACCGCTGAACAGACTCCGCGAAACATTGGTCAGTTGCAGCCCCAAGTCGCTATCCAAAATCGTCAGCCCTGAGACATTAAAACGACTGCAATTCTCCAAAGTCAACGCGGCCGTTTCGAAGACTTGTGAGATATGCAGACCAGTTACTGTGCAATCGTGACAATCGCGAATTAACAGTCGGTTCTTGGATGACTTGGCTACTCCATAGTCATAGCGCGGATTGCGATCGAAGTTATTGGCTGCCATAACGACATGCGAACAATCTTCGATCAATAGATTGTGTTCAAAGCCCATCCACAGAGTATTGCCCGTGAAAGTCACTCCGCGACACGACTCGAGCCATACATTGGTTCGAACGTCACTCATGACGTTGCCAGTGATGGTAATGTTTCCCTCCTGAACCTTTCCGGACGTGGGCGATTGGTTACTTCGACCGATGATACGAATATTGGCTGACTGCGGGCCGCTATCATTGTGTTGGATGGTGCATCCGGTAATAGCCACTTCAGCCGTACCATGCTCACTTTCACGGCAATCGATGAACACATTCGCGGTCGAGGGTGTATCGGCGGACATGTTGCTCTCAATGTCGCAGCCGGAGATATGAATATTGCGAACATTCCCTTGACGACTAACAATGCCCCCTTGGTCGCAGTAGTTGATATGGCAACCTACGATATTCGATTGGTGCAGGTTAACGTTGTCATAGTAGATGCCAATGCCGTGATTCTCATAGATATGGCAGGCGTTGATCAGCACGTTGCGATTGTTGTTTACTAGATGCACTCCGTGCCGTAGTTTTCGCAAGTGCAGATCGGCAAGTGTCAGTTGCATGGTCCCCGAGGCTTCGATACCATCCGCCTCAGGGTGAGCGCCGCGTATCGCCAAGCCACGTACCAGTGGCATGCGTTCATTATCCCATACAGTTGCCTCAAAGCCGGCTGGATCGGCGGACTTAAAATGGGAACCAGTGAATCTTAATGCCGGACCAGCGGCTGCCATCACCAATTGGCTAGCGGAACTCCCTTCCAACGTTATATAGCCGCACTGAGCCAAATCGATTTCGATGGTATGGTCGAGCCGGTAGGTCCCGGCTGGGAGCTTCAAGTGTCCCGCACCAGAGTCAATCAACTGTTGTAGAATTGGAGACGCATCACTTTGGCCGTCGGAGGCCCTGTCTAAAGCCTGTAGCACGTCGAATGTCTGAGCCTGGACGCTGAGCACAGTTGATATGCAACAGAAGACGAAGGTCAGAGCAAACGTTCTAGTTATCAAAATGCGATGCATGACGACAATTCTCACTTATTACTGTGGATTGCTCCCAATTCTCGAAGCTTTCACTTGCAAACGACTTTGGAGTGTACGGGAATTTGAGGCTGTTTCTGGGCCTCAGGGATAATGAAAAGCGACGGCAAGTCGGCGCACCAACCTTCATAACATACATTATCTTCACCCTCCCGCGCGCAGCATATGGCCGCAGTATTCAACCATTTCGCGGGAGGGTCGGTAAGCGAGTCCTACGAGCTTTCCGGGGAGGGAGACCCCTGTGTTTTCCCTCCCCGCCAAGTTCGCGGAGCTCACGTGGCGGCCCTCCCGCGAATAACTACCTTCGTCAGGACAAGCGTTTTCGCGCGGGAGGGTAAAGAACCCTCTCCTTGCGGTGATCTGCGCAGTGGATTGCGATTCAGCTAGTGTCTCGTTCGCCGCTCAAGTAGTGCTGCAAGTTATCAATGCATGTTATCAGGGCTGCTCGCAGCACTCCAAAATGGTTAGCGCAGGGCCGGCGATGCCATAAAGCGAGCACCGATCCATAGGCTGAGCATCAGACCAGCAAAAACGACCAACGTGCTGAAAATATCGGCGGGAGTAGTCAGGGCCGCCAGCACGCTGACTATCAACGCGGCTCGTCCCCAACGTCGAGTTGGATGTCTACGCAAACCAAGGCTTAGAGCAGCCACGGCGACGATCAACAGAAGTTCGGTGTAACCCACGTAAAGCAACATAACAGAGATCTCCCAAAGAAGTATTTTGCTACCACAGTCCATTTGGCAGGCAGCAACTGACGGAGAAGTCTCTGGCGAAAGCACTTGGTCGAAGTTCTAGAACTTCACGCAGTGAACCACGAGCATTTGAGAAATTGTAGTGAAGCGATTTGCACCGGTCAACTGTTTTAGCCGAGTGCTTTGTCGCAGCTTAATGAAAATCGCGGCTCTTTAGAATCAATCCCGCGACTTGTTCCGTCAAGTCTTCGATGCGACCCACCACAATGTGCACAATCCCTTCGCGATTCTCAAGTACGCCATGCGCCAACCAAGCGTTCGATCGGCGAGCAACTTTATAGTGCCGCTCCCAAATTTTCGGTTTGAGAACTAAATTCATGGTTCCGGTCTCATCCTCGAGCGTTACGAAGGTGATGCCCTTGGCCGTGCTAGGGCGTTGCCTGAGTAACACTAGACCAGCCACGCGGACGAATTTCCCATCGTCCAACTCCTTCAATTTCTCCGCCGCGACGATTCGGAGTCGATCGAGCTGTTCGCGAACGAACGATACTGGGTGAGCCCTGAGCGACAAGCCCGTGGTCTCGTAGTCTGCATAGACCTCCTCCACGGGTGCCATCGGTTGCAGAAACTCGGGCAAGGCGTCGTCGACATCGGCGCCAGTCGCCTCCAGCAAACTCAATTCCTTAGCGGTGGTGTCTTGCGCGAGCGATTGCCAGTAAGCGGCGCGGCGATCTCCGGCCAGTGATTCCAGCGCACCTGCGTCGGCCAAACGTGTCACCAGGGCCTGTCCCAATCGCGTGCGTCGCGTAAAGTCCGCCAAGTCGCTGTAGGCGCCGCCGGTATTTCTGTTTGCCACAATCTTCTCTCCGATGGCGCTGGGCAACCCGCGAATCAGCAGCAATCCCAATCGCAATTGCCAGGCAGACTCGGTAGTAGGACCATCGCTAAGCGGTTCCAGCGTACAGTTCCAATCGCTGCAATTGACATCGACACCCGCCACAACCACACCATGCTCGCGAGCATCGCGTACCAATTGCGATGGGGCGTAGAAGCCCATCGGTTGGCTATTCAGAATGGCCGCGCAAAACGCCGCGGGATAATAGTGCTTAAGCCAACATGACACATAGACCAGCAGCGCGAAACTGGCGGCATGCGACTCTGGAAATCCATACTCACCGAAGCCGCGGATTTGCATGAAGACTCGCTCGGCGAATTCCTCACTCAAACCGCGCTGCCGCATACCGTCAAGTAGTTTCAGGCGGAATTGGTCGATCACACCCGGCCTCCGCCAGGCGGCCATGGCGCGGCGCAGTTGATCGGCTTCGCCGGGCGTGAAGCCAGCCGCCACCACTGCCAGTCGCATGGCTTGTTCTTGGAAAATCGGTACGCCCATCGTCTTGGCTAAGACCTGTCGAATCTCTTCGTTGGGGTATTCGGGTTGGTTGCCGCTGCGACGGGCTTTCAAGTAGGGATGAACCATTTGTCCTTGGATCGGACCTGGCCGCACGATAGCCACTTCAATCACTAGATCGTAAAAGCAACGTGGCTTCAAGCGAGGTAACATGCTCATCTGCGCGCGACTCTCGATCTGAAAGACGCCAATCGTATCGGCGCGGCAAATCATGTCGTAGACCGCTTCGTCTGCGGGCGGGATAGTGGCCAAGGTCAGTGGTCGATGGTAATGCTCGGATAGCAAGTTGAGCGCGCGGTGAATGGCGCTGAGCATTCCCAACGAGAGACAATCGACTTTCAAGATCCCCAATTCGTCTAGATCATCTTTGTCCCACTCGATGACGGTGCGTCCATCCATCGATGCGTTTTCCAGTGGACATAGTTCGCATAGCCAGCCTTGTGTGATAACCATACCACCCACATGCTGCGATAGATGGCGCGGAAAGCCCAGAATATTCTCTACCAAATATACGAATCGACGACCTGCCTCCGATTCCGGAGCGATGCCTGATTCGTTCATCCGCTCGGCCAGCGAACCTTCCTTCAGCCGCGCATCGACCAGCTTGCTCAGTTCATCGATGCGGTCGAGTGATATGCCGAGTGCTCGACCACAATCGCGAATCGCCGACTTGATGCGATAAGTGATCACGGTGGCGGTCATGCCCGCCCGATGACGGCCATACTTTTCATAAATGTATTGCAAGACCTCTTCGCGTCGTTGATGTTCGAAGTCCACGTCGATGTCGGGCGCCTCATTCCGCTCGCGACTGATAAAACGTTCAAACAGAAGATCCAACTGGTTGGGATCGACTGAGGTGATCTCTAGACAGTAGCAGACGACGCTATTGGCCGCTGAGCCGCGACCTTGGCACAATATGTCGCGGCTGCGCGCGTAGCGGACTAAATCCCAGACGGTGAGAAAATAGGCCTCGTAGCCCAATTCCTCGATCAGGCCTACTTCATGCCGCAGCAGGTTGATGATTTTGTCTGGCACACCGTCAGGATATCGACGTTTGGCTCCCTCCCATGTCAGTCGCTTCAAAAAGTCGATCGGCCGCTGACCATCGGGAGCCAATTCAACTGGGTATTCGTACCTTAGCTCGCTGAGATTGAAACGGATGCGTTGTGCGATTTCGCGTGTGCGCTCCAGCAATTCTGGAGCACTCGCATAGGTATGTTTCAGTCGCTCCAGCGAACGCAAATGATATTGAGAATTCCCCAAGCGTTCGCTAGCGATCTGCTCGATGGTTGTTGCGAAGCGAGTGGCCAGCAGGCAATCGTGCAACAACGATCGTTCGGGCGTGTGATAGTGCACATCTCCAGCGGCAACCAATGGGACTTCCGATCCACGGCTCAGTTGCAGCAGCCGTGCCAGCTTGTCTCCGTCATCCACGCCGCGGTGCAACTCAGCCAATAGGTAGCCGCGATCGGCAAACACGGAACGAAACAGTCCCAACCACTTTAGCCATGGTGCATCTTCGCGGGGATCAAATTCGAGCAGAGGAAGTTCTTCGTGCCTTGGCCCACACCTTAGAATCTCTGCAGCCACACGCTGGTCCGCTGCTGATTGGCGAGCCGACAATTCGGTGGTTGGTGCTACGCGATCTTCACATTCCCAGGGCATGGCTGCTTCGTCCGAGAAATGCTGCATGTCGGCTGGTGGCAATTCATCGGGAACGGGTTGCCTCAACAGCAAGCCAGCCAATAGGCCCTCGTTGAGTTCGATGATGTCTGCCCATTTGATTTCACAAGCCCCCTTCTCGCGTCGCAAGCGGCCACGCGTGATTAAACGGCATAACCGCGCATAGGCAGCCCGATCGCTGGGCCACACGACTAGCGGGGGTCCGTCGACAGGGTGCAGTTCCGCACCTACGATCAACGGGATATGTGCATCCTTGGCGGCCGTATGCGCGCGGACAATCCCTGCCAGTGAGTTGCGATCGGTGATGGCCAGTCCCGCGTACCCCAACTCGGCCGCGTGCTGCATCAGTTCATCCGCGTGCGATGCCCCTTCCAAGAAAGAGAAGTTCGATTTGCAATGCAGCTCAACGTAGTTCATGCGCAGCTCATGACCAATACCGCGCGACCGACGCGCGCAAGAAAGCGAGCGACTGGGCCATCTCCTCCATGCCGTGCATTCCATCCTCGATGCTGATCCAGCCAGTATACCCAGCTTGGCTTAGCAATTTGAAAATCGAATCGTAGTCGTTCAGTCCCTGACCGGTAACACCATGTTGCAATATCGCCGCGTAACCTGCCGATCCTTCAGCCTCCGCTAAATCTTCCAGTTTAGCACCGGCCACCAAGAAGCGATCGCTCGCATGCATGCTCACCACTCGGTTGACTATGCGGCGAAGCAATTCTACCGGATCGTCACCCGCGACCACTGCATTGCTGGGATCGAACTGGACACCAAAATTCTTCGATTCTGGAAGCATGTCGAGCAAGTCGAGAAAAACATCCATCTTCTGCGCAAACTCGGCATACAACCAATAGCCATCTTTGTAGTGATTCTCTAGTCCCAATATGACCCCCAGCTCTTGTGCTAATGGTAGGCAGGCGGTGATGCCATCCCGCGCGTAGGCTAGGCCCGCCTCCCGCGACAATTCGGGCCACCGCTGACCGCTAAGGACGCGGCACACCACTCCGGCACCTCCCAATTGGTGAGCGACGCGAATCATCTTCTGTTGATAATCAATGGCTTTGGCTCGCTGTTCGGCACTCGGGTGCGTGAAGTCGGGAGAGCAGCAGAGCATGGGCATGGCAAAACCCGCATCGCCTATGGCCGATGCGACTTCGGCCAAGTAAGTTTCATCCAGCGAAGTAAAGAAGCCTTCATACATTTCCAAGCCGTCGGCATCGAGCTGACCGGCCTGTTCGATCCAATCGAAGACTGTCATCGTGCGCGCTTGCGAGATGTCGTCGAGGTAACACTTGGGAAAGGCGCTGATTCGTGGAGCTGTGTGTGACATCAGGTTGAGATTGGAGTTGTAAAGGAGTAAGGGAGTGGATTCCAGGAAGACGGTTTAACGAAATAGGTGCACGGATACCCAAGTTGCCGGTGCGTGGCTTACAATGGTTGACTTGCAAACCCCCGTCATGGCGTGGGCACTTCGAATTTTCAGTTCTAAGGAAAATGGTTCATGCGTATTTTTATAACAAGTAGTTTGGTGGTTCTAGCTTCGCTGGTGACAATAACAAGTACTTCGGCGGCCGAGACACTCAAGCCGAATATGGACAAGTGTAAGATCACCTTTGTCGGTGGCAAGCCGGACGGGTCGACACACGAAGGTGGTTTTAAGAAGTTTAAAATCGACGCCCAAGCAGATTTTGAAGATCCTACCCAATCGAAGATCCGAATTGAAATCGACACGGAGAGCTTGTTTGCCGACGATCCGAAACTAGAAGGACACTTGAAGAACCCCGATTTCTTTGACGTTCGCAAATATCCCAAGGCCGTTTTTGAGTCGACAAAGATCGAAGCCAGTGAAAGCGCGGCGACACTCGTGGGCAAACTAAAGTTGCTCGACAAAACCGAGGAACTCAAGATCCCGCTCAAGGTCGAACACATCGACAACCAAGTAAAGCTGTCGGGGAAATTCAAGCTAGATCGCACCAAGTGGGGTATGAACTATGGAACGGAAGATAACAAGATCAATAAGGATGTCGAAGTGACTGTGTCGCTCGACTTCACACACTAATCATCAGCCAGGCAATCGAAAGTGGACGATTGGTCTCGTAGCGCACGTCGCCACGCCTTTCGTCGAAGTGGTGCCTAGAGTCCAAGGGCCGAATGTCTTGGCGATTTCCGCGATGATAGTTAGATGAATGAACGATCCTGAACTCGATCAACTGGGCTACCTCGGGCGTCTGATGGTACGGCTTACCATTGGGGCGGCCCAGTTACCGAACGAATTGCAAATGCGGCATGCAGAATATGTGCTTTCGCGTCAGCTCGGCGACGGCGGCTGGGCAGGACGCGAAGGTCAGAGCGACGTCTATTACACCAGTTTCGCGCTCCGTTCGTTGGCCATCCTCGGTTTGCTCGACGGTGAGCTGGCCGAGCGCTGTTCCAATTTCCTGCGCTCGAGGTTGAACCGGCATGAGACGATCGTCGATCTATTGTCATTAGTCTATTCAGCCAAATTGATTGAAGCAGCCTGCGGATTGGATCCGTTTCGAGACGCGAAGAAGGATTGGCAAACCAGGTTGGCCGAGTTGTTGACCCAATTGCGTCGCGACGATGGCGGTTTTAGCAAAAGCCTGGAAGGACAGGTTGGTAGTACTTATCAAACTTTTCTGGTGTTGCTCTGCTTGGAATTGATCGAGCAACCTTGCCCGGATGCTGAATCGGCGGGGCGATTTCTGTTGCGGCAGCGACAAGCCGATGGCGGCTTTCTTGAAATACGAGTTGGCAAACGCTCGGGGACGAATCCCACGGCGGCAGCCATCGGTGGGCTCCGCGTGCTGAATCGGTTAGATGAGGCGATCCGCCGTGAGGCGATTGAATTTTTGGCCGAGTTGCAGACGGACGAAGGTGGCTTTCAGGCCAATACGCGAATTCCGCTCCCGGATCTACTGAGCACCTTTACCGCGTGTGTGACCTTGGCCGATTTAGACGGTCTGGAAGCTGTGTCGCTTGAGGGGGCTCAGCGGTATGCGTTAAGTATGCAGCAGCCCAATGGTGGATTTCGAGGGTTTGAGTTCGATCCAGCCGATGATATTGAATACACGTTCTATGGTCTGGGAACACTGGCGCTGTTGGCAAGTGCTAACTAAAGTGGGTCACTCTTGCCGAGAGTGACTAAGTGGGTCACTCTTGCCGAGAGTGACTAAGTGGGTCGCTGCTGCCGGAAGCGACTAAGTGGGTCGCTGCTGCCGAGAGTGACTCCGGCTTGTTCACAAACTTTCCGACGGTCTCAGGTGCAGCTGCTCAACAGAGCCAAGAGAGTCGCTCCCGGCAGGAACGACCCACTGGCAGGAACGACCCACTGGCAGGAACGACCCCCATTATTGCGTGAGAGAATACGATGACAGAAACTTCGAAAGAAAAAGTCCACCACCAACCGCCGGCAGGGATATCCGGCAAGCGATTGACCAGCTGGGTGTTGGTGGCGCTAGCGGTGATTGGAATTGGACTGAGCAGCACTCTGTGGACTTACAATCGGCTCGACGTCGCGCGACGTGAATCGACCGAAATGTGGCGCGACGTGACCGAACATTTGTCCGAACGCTATCGAGCGGCGGAAAAGTTAGTGGCCGAAGGGGTCGACAGCCGCCAGGTGAAAATGGAATTTGGAGAAAAATTTCGCTTGGCCATCGATGCGTTTCGTACGACATCGTTGCCCGCCGAACAAGTAGCAGCTGCCGAACGTGTGGAGAGACTGTTGTCTGACAACGAGTTTCAACTTTTTGCCGCATCGCTGCCGAAGATGTCGAGTGCAGCGGACTCTCTCATCGCTGATTACAATCGCTCGCGCGAGCGAGAAAAGATGTTGCTTGAGAGTTGGGGAGGTAGGGTGCTGGACCTGTTTATGAAGTTCGATCCGCCCCAGCCTTTCACCGTCGCTGCAGCCGCCCTAGGAAACTGACATTCCTTCCACATTAGTTGTCAACGTTTCGCATTGTGAGGGTTGCCAATGAGAAATTTTTTCGAAGTTGACGACAAGCCCTAAAGTTTTGCCAGACCGCATGTTGCTCAACAAGTGCCCAACGGAATCGCGAAATTGATCGACCAAGTCACTCTGCGGGCTGTCATTCCATCAGTGACTCGTTAACTTTCTTCTCAGTGGCGGAAGTTCTTCTCAGTAGCGGAAGTCGCCAATGGATAAGTTAAACGATTCTCGCAACTCAATCGGGGTGTCCTCTTGGAAAACACGTCAGGTAGAATCTCTCCTTCGCAATCTGCAGTTGACTCGGATCACACAGACTTGGAAGTGCTCATTGATGACCCAAAGAGTGTCGAACTATCGGTAGAATTTATCGGTCGTTGGTCGACATTGATCAGCACGACCAATTGGGAGAAGGGACGCATCATTACGGAATGGCGCGAGGCGCTGATGGGATCCGAGTCTCCTAGCGTTGCCTACAGCGACGAAGCCTGGAGTCGTCGTGTGGGTGGTGTCTCGCCGCAACACGTTGGGCGATTGCGGCGCGTCCACGAACGGTTCGGCGAAAATCATGACAGCTATACGGGGATCTACTGGAGCCATTTCCTGGCAGCGCTTGATTGGGATGATGCGGAGATGTGGTTGGAAGGGGCGGTACAAAGCAGCTGGAGCGTATCGCAAATGCGTCGCACTCGCTGGGAGTCGATGGGGAGCCAACCTGAGCTCGAACCTGACGAACAAGATATCGTGGCCGATGGATCGATCGTTGGCGGGATGGATGAAGATTTCACACCCTTGGCCGAGATTGATGATCAGACGGGCGTCGAAGATGGCCCGCGTTCAGTAGCCGAAGGCCCCCGACCTGATGGTCCTGATTTTGGTGACGAAGACTACAGCCAATCAGCTAGTGGTGAAGCAACGGACGAGAATGACGATGACTTGCCATGGGACGATGAAAACAAAATTCCGGGTGAATCTCCCTTTGCGAAACTCCCCAGCCTGCCCGTCGACTTGGCTGAAGCACTCGAGCAATTTAAGCTGGCGATCATTCGCCATCGCGCCGATTCATGGGCTGAGGTCTCGCAAGCCGACGTACATCGCGCGCTCGACGCCCTGAAGGCCTTTGCCAGTCTATAGTCTTAAGTGGGTCGCTTCTGCCGGAAGCGACTGTCTCCGTGGGTCGCTTCTGCCGGAAGCGACTGTCTCCGTGGGTCGCTTCTGCCGGAAGCGACTGTGGTACAATGCACTGCTCCCAATTCGTTCGCGACTCCAATCCATAAATTAGCATGCACCGTTCCACCCTTGGCTGGTTAGCCCTCTCGTTTTGCGTAGCCCATTCCTCGTTTGCATCGGCCGCTGAGCGCCCCAACATCGTGCTGATATTCACCGATGATTTGGGATATGGCGACGTGGGTTGTTTTGCCGACACCAAGATACGCACCCCCAATATCGATCGGCTTGCGGTTGCCGGTACGAAGTTTACTGACTTCTATGTGGCCCAGGCGGTGTGCAGTGCATCGCGAGCAGCGCTCATGACGGGCTGTTATGCCAATCGTGTGGGGATGGCCGGAGCGCTCAATCACACGAGTCCTACGGGGATCAATCCGGACGAAAAGCTACTGCCAGAAATCCTTCAGGAACAGGGATACGCCACGGGGATGTTCGGCAAGTGGCATTTGGGTTTGCCACCTTACTTCAGTCCGCTAAAAAATGGATTTGATGAGTGGTTGGGGATTCCCTACTCGAATGACAATTCCAAGTATCATCCGGTCCTCTCCGATTCCATGCCGCCTCTGCCACTGTACGATGGCGAGCAAGTGATTGAAACCGATTCCGATCAAGCCTTGTTCACTCGGCGGTTGACCGAACGAGCGGTGAAGTTCATCGAACAGCATCAAGCGGCGCCGTTCTTCTTGTATGTGCCGCACATCATGCCTCACGTACCCATCTTTGCGTCCGATCAATTTCGCAATAAATCAAATTTTGGTTTATACGGTGATGTCATTGAAGAGCTCGATTGGTCGGTGGGGCAAATTGTGGGAGCCATCGATCGACTGGGATTGAGCGACAACACCTTGGTGATCTTTAGCAATGACAATGGGCCGTTCCTGAGTTATGGCACGCATGCGGGAAGTAACGGACCGCTACGTGAAGGAAAGTTGACCGCCTTTGACGGTGGTGTGCGAGTACCGACGGTGATGCGTTGGCCTGGGAAAATTCCAGCCGGACGCGTTTGTCAGACGCCATTGATGTCGATTGATTTATTGCCCACGGTGTGCAAGCTAATCAATGCCAGCCTGCCGGAGCAAACCATAGACGGTGTGGATATCAGCGCGGTTCTCATGAACGAGTCCAGCGAGGACCCTCATGAAGCCTTGGTCTTTTACAGCGGACAAGAACTCCACGCGATTCGAGTCGGCAAGTGGAAGTTACATTTTCCGCACAAGTACTTGAGCGTTATTCCAGGCGAGCCCCGTAGTGACGGAAAGCCGTCGGGGTTTGGAACGCAGAAACCGAAGTCGATTACCGAAAGTGGCGTGGAAGGAATCGCCAGTCGACATGGTTATCGGGTGCTGGAGTTACCGTTGAGCCTGTACGACCTGTCACAAGATGCTGGGGAAAAGCGAAATATTGCCGCCCAGCATGCAGATGTTGTGGCCAAGCTTAGCGCCCTGGCCGATGGCTATCGATCTGACTTGGGCGATGCGCTCACGCAGGTCAATGGAACGGGTGTTCGTGAAATTGGTCGCAACGATTAACTCAGCCTCGACCGAGTCTTAAGTGGTGTATTCGGTAGTGGAAGGTTACGAGCTCCGTCCTACCGGACTCGTAACCTCGGTAAAACATGAGTCCTACCATGCCTCCCCAAACCTGTCGTCCACAGTTGTTACCCACTAATTCTTCTGAAGAGCAAATTTTTTAGCGCTGCTCAAAGGTCAGGTGCTGCCGCCAGCTTTGATTGTCAATCTCGGGAAAGTCAGTGCGCATGTGTACGCCGCGCGATTCGGTGCGGGCCAATGCGGCTTCGGCCATTAAGTGCGATACCGTCAGCATGTTTTGCAGTTCCCAGCCCTCTTCGCTGTCGAAGGCATGCGGCAATACATACCGCGCGTAGGATTGAATTTGTTGCAAGGCATCGGACAATCTTTCTGCACGGCGTTGAACGCCGACCATCCGCCACATCAGGCTTTGAACCGAGTTGCGAATATCGGCGATGTCCAATGGCTCCGTCAATTTGTAAGTGCGATGACTGACGATGGGTTGCACGCGCAGATCGTCCGGCATCTGGCGGGCTTCCTGCGAGGCGAGCTGACCGGCACGAACGCCATAGACCAGCCCTTCTAACAAGCTATTGGAGGCTAAGCGATTGGCTCCGTGCAATCCGGAGCTGGTCACTTCGCCAGCTGCCCACAAACCGTTCACCGAAGAACGTCCAAAATGATCGACTTCGACACCACCTATCATGTAGTGCGCACCGGGGCGGACTGGAATGGGATCGCGAGCGGCATCCAATCCAAACTTAGTACACGACGCGGCAAATCCAGGAAACTCGGCGCGGACTTGGGCTTCATCCAAATGTTTTAACGACAGGTAAACGCACGGGTGCTGCGTCTTTTCCATCTGCATCACGATCGCTTGGCTAACCACGTCGCGCGGGGCAAGCTCCAAACGAGGGTCATAGTCGCTCATGAAACGGACATTGTTGGAATCGACCAGGTGCGCGCCCGCTCCGCGAATAGCTTCTGTCACCAACGTGCGAGAACTTCCGGCGATATACAACACGGTGGGATGAAACTGCATGAATTCCATATCCCGAATTTTGGCTCCTGCGCGATAGGCCAGCGCATGTCCATCACCAGTCGCCACCCGTGGATTGGTGGTCTCACGGTACACTTGTCCACAGCCACCCGTGCACAGGATGGTCTGCTTGGCCCACAGTAAGATGGGAGGCTGCTCTTCGCGTGAGATGACGGCGCCATGACAACGTCCGTCTTGCGAAAGCAGATCGATGGTGAATGCTTGCTCCCAGATAGACACATTGGCACGCGAGCGAGTTTGATCGATGACGGCGCGCATGATCTCGCGTCCAGTAGCATCTCCCAGTGCATGAAGTATGCGATGATGACTATGCCCACCTTCGCGCCCGAGCTTCAATTGACCTTCGTGCGTGTCGAACTGCGTCCCCCAGCGAATCAACTCCTCAACACGCTGGGGAGCTTCGCGCACCACCATGTCGACCACATCTTCATGGCACAGGTTGCCTCCCGCCGCGAGAGTATCGCGCACATGATCCTCAAAGCAATCCTCTGGATCCCAGACGCTGGCGATGCCACCTTGGGCGTAGTTGCTGTTGCTTTCTTGCAGTTTATCTTTGGTGACGACGATCGCCTGGACATCGTCACCGATTTCATTCGCGGCTCGCAACCCAGCTAGACCGCCACCAATGATCAGGACATCCGTAAAGTAATGCGGCCGTTGCTTGGGATGAAAGTCGACTAGATACCTTGGCGACTTAGTTCCGGTCAATTTGTGCGGCGAGTCTAAGATGGTGAACGGCACTGTTGCGTGGATCCCGAAGTGCGAAACGAAGCATGCCGCGGAAGTGCGCTAAGACTTTCGCTTCAACTGCCATGGTAGTCTGTTTTGCAGCTACGTGCTACAAGCTTGGCTCGCGACCGGGAGAGTTGAATAACACTGTTGAATAACACTGTTGAATAACACTGTCGTCCACTATCTCAGATTTCGCAACTCATGGGCTCGCGCGGTAACCTCGGCAGCACGTTCGGAATCGGCGTGGGAGATGGCCACCGCTAGCCAACCGTCGCGAATTTCCACCTGCGAGACAGCTAGACCTTCACATCGCGGATCGGTGGCCCAGCTGTCGCTGATCAGCGGAATCTGAGGATTGGCGACGAAGATTTTGGCGAAGATCACGCGGAGCTTGAGGCGATCATGGTTGCTAATGATCTCAACCACACCATCGCGAATCAACTCGGCAGTCATGCCGTCGGCCACCGGAATATAGTTGGAGGAGACGATAAAGCGTTCAATATGAAAGCGGTCGCCTTGACGAAATTCGGCGATCCGCAGTGTTAGTCGCAGCTTGCCGTCAATCAATTCGACCGTGGCAGCGCGACTATCGGCGAAGCGGATCGTGATATCCTCAACCTCGCTAAGCATGTCGGCCGGCAGCGACCATTTCGAGCCTTGGAATGCCTCTCCTAAGCGCTCGTAGAGTTCTGCCAGCGTCCATTCGCGACCGCTGAGCCCAATTTGGGCAATGCTATTGTTGATCGCCGTCTGATGAACTTGCATGCTGAGCAGGCTATCTGTCGGTGCGCGAGGGCGTGGCGTGGAAGCGGCCATCTGAGCTTCATTGGCAACGCGATAGCGAATGGTTATGCGGTCCTCGGTTGTATTCATCGCTACTACCAGCGGATTGAGGTTGAGCCGTTCCAGTGGTCCAACCAATCGGCTAGTCAGCTCCTTTTCCGCTTGCAGCAAACTCTCTTCGAGTCGGCGATCGAGTTCAGCGTCGGCTTCACGAGCGATGATTCGTTGTGTAATGCGTTTGGCGACCCCACGTTTTTGATTAAATTGTTCACGAACCAGAAAACGAGCCAGGTCGCCGATGATGGGCAGGCTGTCGAAATCAGTACTCATGTTTCTCAGGTAGTCCTGCGAGGCGACCTGAGTCGGTGCCGAAGTGACTTGATAGCCCTGTGGATCGATGCGCACATATCGTTGGCTGTCGATTTGCGCGGTTGACATATTATGGAAGACAGCTGGACCTTTGCTGCTTCGCGTCAAACTGAACAGATCACCTTCCACACCAATTCCCACATTCCAGGCAGTGTCATCGGGCGTAAGTTTGATACGTAACTGCGTGCGGACCGAGCTGTCGCCAGCCGTGTCAGCGCCCAAAATATTCTGACGCACGGGGCGCGAATCGACTTGATCTTGTGGGAGTAGTCGCTCGATCAAAGGTTGCGCAATACTCAATCTGAGATTGGCGTTACGATAGTGATTATTGAGTGCCGCAGCCAACGCCTGTTGACGTGGTTCACGGGAAAGTCGCAGAACTTGAACGGCCCCGGCCAGCGGCGCGCTGACGCGACTAATCGGATCTTCTTCCAGTGTTTCCAATTCGGAGAGTAGTTGTCGATAGTCGATGGGGTCGCGGCCCCAGACTAACAGTTGCGAACCAAGTTCTTCGAACTCAGGTTGAGCCAGGAAGCGTTGTTGCGCTTCGGACAAACGTTGCCAATGCAGACGCGATAGTGCGACCAGTGCTAGACTATTGCCCTCTTTCCAAATATCGCCCGGGGACTGGGCCCAAGCTTCAAGTTCATCCAACATCAGATACTTCTGCCAATCGTCGGAATCACCAGTGGCACCGATTTTTTGACTGGCGGCGGAGATAGCTGCGACGAGTTCTTGACGGGCGTTGTCTGGATTGCGGCCAGTGGCTAACGGAGCAGTGGAATCGCTTAAGCATTGCTGAATGGCTTGCCAGACAGCCACGCGGCGCTCGAGGCTGTAACTCACGCTGTTTACGAATCTGGCGAGATTGTGGTCAGGCAGTTTATTGCCCAGCTGAGTTGCCTGGTCGGCCAACTTGGCTAACTCCAGTAAATCTACTGCGCTGGCCGGATGCTCTAAACCGCGATGCACGATCGTCTGTCGCAGGAGCGTTCGCGTTTGCTTAATCCATTCGCGTAGCTCAAGAGCTTCGGCCGATTCAACTCGCAATCTTGGCGTGCGACTTACAAAAAGCTCTTGAGGGTCTGCTGTGTTCTCCACCAGCGGGTCTAACGTGAGTCGTTGTTCGAGGTCGGCCAGTTCAGCATACAGTCGGTTGGGCTCGGGTATGCGTCCGGAGATACTGGCGGGTTCTGGCAGAGCGGCCAAGCGCTGCGTTTGGATGGAAAAAGTGGGAGTCGGTTCCGCATACGGATTTTCCGCGCTGGTTGAGTGCATGGGGCTTTCGAAGGCCTTGTCCATGGCATCCATTAGGTAGTCGATTTTCGAGCTTGCCCCGTGAAGCGGCAAGAGTGCCACCTCGTCCAGCGCTACGGGAGCTTGCAGTACAACACTGGCGGCCGGTTCGGGAGGACGTCGCAACAGGCTGCTGGACTGAGTATCCCCAACATCAATTTCTTTACGTGAGATGGGAGTAGTATCTGCGGGGGCGAACTCAGACACACCAGCTAAGCCTGGGTCAACCGTGAGCACGATCCCGCGAGGAGCGGTGCTCGCGCCACTGGCTTGGGCTGTTCGCGCAGCGTGAAAATAACTGGCATTCGGAATGCGGATATGTTTCTCGACAGCTAGAAAGACTAGCGTCAAAGTTAGGGCCACAGTGATGGCTGCCAACCAGCCTCGAAAGCCACGCGCTCCATCCATGGAGAATCTTCCTTGAAGACAAGTGTTTGCCAAAACGTTGTGACTTGCACGCGGTTCTCGTATCGGCAGCCGTCGACAGACCTGACGGCTGCGCCTACGACCGCAAGCTCACGTCTTGGACTTGGATTTATTGGGCCAGAAACCGAGCCATGAATTGGCGCCCGTAGCGGCTGAAGTTGCGTCGGATGACTCGTCGCCCTCTTTCGTCTTGGCGCTACCGATGAGTAGGTTAGCCAGCTCTTGCATGGCTTGGGTGATGGGCGCTTTGGGGGCCTGCTCCAGCAGTGGCACACCGTTGTTGCGGACTTCAACCATGGTGCGATAGTCGTTGGGGATCTGATGGAAGATCTCGCGACCGATCGTTTCCTTAGCCTTCTTAAGCTTAATCTGTCCGCTTTCCAGCCCCACGCGATTGACTACGATCTTAAGCTTCTCACGCAGGCCTTCAATTTCATCGAAGGACATTTGCAAACGGACCAAATTGCGAAGGCACGGCAAGTCAAGTTGCACAACCATCAAGACATCGTTGGCAAATTCAAAAGCAGCCAAATCGGTCTCGGTAAAACCTTTGGAGACATCGATCACGATATGCGTGAAGGTAGCTTTAAGCAGTCCAAACACACGTCGCAACGACTCCGGAGTGATGAGGCTCACATCTTGCAACTGTACCGGTCTGGGAAGCAGGTACAACCCCGACGCGTGCTTGGTGAGCGAGCGTTTGAGGAGTTGAAAGTCAAGCCTGGCGACGTTTTGAGTAACGTCCACAAGACTGTAGTCGGGAATCGAATCGAGGAACACGTCGGCGTCACCAATGGCCATATCTAGGTCGACGAGAGCCACTGTGTTTTGGGGATTGGCAGCCAGAACACAACCGAGGTTGACGGCTAGACTGGTGCAACCCACGCCGCCGGAAGCTCCCGCTACGGCGATGACTTTCGATGCGCGATTGCTGCTTCCCGCCGCCCCGCCAAACTTAGATTCAGAGATCCGCCCGAGCGCAGCCATTAGATCTTCCAAGCTCAGCGGAAGTGTCAAGAATTCCTTGGCACCAGCTCGCATGGTTCGTAAGATCAACTGACCATCGCTGCTGGAACTGACCGCTAGCAAACTGCATTCAGGCGCCTCGCTGCGCATGCGTTCCAAGAGCGCGACGGCTTTCTCCGGGCTGCTATCGAGACTGACGACACCCACGTCCGGAGATGACTGTGAAACGACGTCCGGGAAAAATTCGTACCGCGAGCACTCTGCCTCGAGCCACACGACGTCCATTCCCAGGAGCATCTTCTTCAGCGTCTCCCGCGATGCATCTTGAGGATCGACTAGTGCCAGCCGCAAAACGTTGCTCATTTGACTCAGACCTATTTAGGCGTAGGGGGATCAATGTATCCGGTGATCGCAGGCATCACCATTAACGGACGATCGCGCCCGGCGCAAAACTGCCAGGTACAGAACCTTGTCGCGCCACCGGTTGCATACCGCTGGCAGTCTGTGGGTAATAAACATTGGGTTGAGGCGTCATGCCGGGCTGTTGTGCCAGTTTAGGCGCGTTGGGTCCTACGCTCATTGCGGCTGGATTGGGAACAGGCGCCGGAGGTGGCAACAATCCTGCCGGTGGTGGATAATTTTGGGGACCTTGCATAGCCGGTCCGTAGCCCCCCATGGGCACGTCGCCCGCGGGCATTGCCCCAGATTGGTACGGCATTTCGTTGTATTGAATCATCCCGGCTGGTCCGACGCCACCGTTGTTGAAGTTCGCTGCTACAGGAGTTTCTACATATCCTCGCGCGAAAAGCTCTTTGTCGGTCGGGCTCTGCGTGGATGTGCCAGGCGCTGTGCGCGGTACTTCGTGTGGATCCATTGGACCTGCAAAGTTTGGCGTGACCGTGATCAGCAATTCGATTTCGTTTTGTTCTTCTTTCGTGGTGCGGAACATCGCTCCCAAGTAAGGCAAGTCCGACAGGATGGGCAAGCCTGAATTGATGGTCTCGCTCTTGACTTGCAACAACCCGGCCAGCGCCAATGTTTGACCTGCGCCCAATTCAACTCCCGTTTCCAGGAAGCGACTTCGCAATCCAGGTACGCTGATACCGTTGATCTGCACCGAGCGACTGGGGTCAATTTCGCTAACGTATGGTCGGACTTCTAACCAAATACGCCCTCCGCCACGCACCTTGGCTACGTAATCCAGTCGTGTTCCAAATTCGCGGAATTGAATCGCGACTTGTCCTAGGCCAGCCGGAACGATGATTGGAATTTCACCACCGGCGTTGAAGCTGGCAGGGCGACCATCCACGGCCGTCAGCGTGGGACTAGCCAATACCTTTACCAAGTTATTGCGACGTAGCGCACGCACAGCGGTAAAGAATGAACTGCTGTTCTCGATCACACCTAGCTTGAAGGTCTCCGTTCCCGTCGCGGAAACCAAACCACCGGCGGTCGTCGAAACCAGTCCACTGACGGATTGGCTAATATGGTCGTTGCCATTGCCAAAAGCCCAGTCGACTCCCAGCTCCCGAAGTTTCGTACGCGAGACTTCCATGATCTGAGTCTCAAGTTGAATGGTATGAATACCAGTCACTTGGACTTTGTTGATCACGGTCGGGAAATAGAGTTCAGCGATCTGAACAACGTGATTAACATGTTCGTCACTGGTGACAAAGCCGCTGACGATACAACCTTGTTGAACGGGGACCACTTGCAGGTTGCCATCCGGGAATTGCTGGCGTAGGATCGCCTCCAGCTCGCGGACATCGCCGAGAACCATGATTTCGATCGTGTGCACCGAGTCGTCCGCACCGAGCAGGTCAACTTGGGTCACACCAGTTGCAATCGCCGAGATTTGGAGGCGGTTGCCTCCCTCCAGCGGAATCGCGCTCAGGACGTTCGGGTTTTGAATTCGAACCCGTTTGAAGATATGATCTGCCGTGATTTCACGGCTAGTATTGACCACCATCTGCATGGCCTGCCGCCCGCTGGCATTCTGTTCAAGACTAACGTGTGTGTTCGTTAGCGCCCATTGACTGGGTAAGCTGTCCTGAGAAATTGCGGGGGAAACCCAAGAGCAGCCAAAAGCCAACGAGGAACAGGCAATTCCGCGAGAGAGCTTTCGAACCCAACTGCTTTTTGAAGCGGGCGTTTTGGAGACAGCCATGCGATGACATCCTTGTACTTACCAATCGGTCCGCAAGATGTCATCCATGACTCTTGAAGCGAACCGATTGACGCTCTAGTGTTCTGAATTCGGCATAATCATCAATCAAAGTCGAGCCAATCGACGAAACAGACGCTATGTCGTATTTCGCCAAAGTTCAATTGACCGTTGACTTTTTTGTCGTCGGCACAGTAGGAGCCGAAGTTGCGGGAACCGAGGCACCCGCCGCAGGTACAGTGCTAGTAGGATATGTCGGCGAATAACCACCATAACCTGAATAAACATTCGCACTTGAGGCATTGAATTGATTAGATGGTACTCCGGAGGACTCTCCAGAGTCGCCCCGAGGCGTGCTATCAATAACTTCTTGAGGCATTTCTGTATCTTCGTTCCACTGATATTTCCTCATGCCAGCGGGAGTGATGATCACCATCTCATGCTTGGGAGGAGGTGGCGGGGCTGATTGCATTCCACCCGGGAATAGGTTGTTGGCCGATTGCTCCACGGCGGCAATGCTCTGTTTGGTGACCGGCTTCGAATTGCTCTCATCGCTTTCGTTAATCCAGCTTAAGAACGATTCGCCGTTATCGGTCGCCTCACGTGTATCCTCACCAAATGGTCTCAGATTCATTCGCAGTGTAGTCATACTATTCGCCAGTGTGAGCGCTTCGAGCTGACTTTCCTTGACCAGCAGTTGGAAAACTGAACCGCGGCCTGCGTTGTTCTCATTGTCAGCGTCACGCTTGGTATTACCATCAATGCCGAAGACTTGCACATTACGCATGACCGTTCTCGTCTCCGCCACTCCTCCACGGGTGGCAGGGAAAGTACCCAAAATGTCGACATGGTCACCCGGCTTGATATAACCGGCTGAACCGGGAATATCGAATACGCGATAGCCCGGAGGAATCGTCGTCGAAAAACTTTCGCGAGAATCCGCCAACTTTCGCGCCAGAATTGGCTCGCCAGCAAAGATCTGCTGATTGGTATACTTACCCTCGACTTCGTTAAGAGTGGTCAACGCACCCTCGGGAAGTCGACTCTTCGGCCATTTCTCCAACTTGACCGAGTCGGCCGAAACCTTCTGCGCGTGGGGCAAGTCCTTAACAGCCACAAATATTTCCGCCGTCGCCTCTTCGGTCTCGGCCGGGGCTTTGTCCATAATCGCTTTGCTCACGCCCACGGCGGCGATCATACCGCACCCAAGCGCGATAACCAACAGAATTAATGATTTTGCTCGCATCGCCAGATTGCCTCAACGCTGTTTCAATTCTGCGGCGAATCGCTTCCTGCGAACTCAGGTTGCACGCATTTTGTGGGTTTCACCCGAGCAATCCTTGCCCCGGTAATGATTTAGCAGACTTTGGTATCGTCTATGCTTTTAGCTATCATTGGCACTTTTATCAGTCAGTGTTCAATGAAATCTCGCAAGCCGTTGCAGAACCGAACCTAAGATCACTCTTTGTGACCAATACAATGCTTACGATCCGAAACAGGCATTGTTGGTAACCACAAGTGGTATCGTCCGTGACATGCCAGACAGATCACGCTAACCGACAGAAAACCCGTAATCCCTAAAGTCGAGCAAGACGCGACCAACTGGTGTCGACCACGTCTTGGAGAATTTTCATCGCGGGTACTCTTCCGCCACTGGTGGCAGCCTGCGCCGCGGTTTGTGCGTATAAAGCTTTAGATCAAGCCGGCAAAGGCAAAGTAACCAATGGCGGCCACTGTCATGGGAATGCCATAGGGTAGCAACAGCATGCGCGGCTTGCGCTCCTGAGAAATCTCGTACAGTTTATCAGCATTGCGAACTGTGAAGATTTCTTGCAATAAGGCTTGAGCTTGGGTCCAGTGCTTGACCCAGTTGCCGCTC
Source organism: Pirellulaceae bacterium (assembly GCA_041739785.1). Taxonomy (GTDB): domain Bacteria; phylum Planctomycetota; class Planctomycetia; order Pirellulales; family Pirellulaceae; genus Aureliella. Next base: position 9,160 of record JBGSNE010000046.1, on the reverse strand, counting down.
ATAGCGATTTGAATCAAGGCCATGATCCCGCCGACAATTGTCGTTGCCACAAAGATCCACCAAGTGTGTTCGATGTGCACGAAAGCGGCAATTCCTGCCAACAGCTTGACGTCACCTGCGCCCATGCCACCGATCAAGTGCAGACCAAACAGCAGTGCCAAACCAAACAAGGTTGCTAGCAGGCTCCAGCCCAATCCCGTCCAACCCCCCATCGCGGCGCTATACAGCCAGCCGGCGAGGATCAGTGGGTAAGTGATTTTGTTGGGAACTTTCAAATACAGTCCGTCGATTACCGCCGCGACTACCAGCGTTACCGAGACGGCCCACATGGCCCAATTGTTTGTCAAATGCGAAATCAATGCATCCATTTTTCCGTGTCCCCGCTGCGATCTGATGTCAGTATCGGCTCTGGTCCAATCAAATCGACTACTGACTGAGTTGAAGGATAGCTCGAAAGGACCCTATGTCCTTGCGTCGTGGTTCGGCATCTAGCGTAGGCTGCAGAACCACACAAAAATCGTTGTCAGGATGGTTCCCGCCAAGCATGCCATTTCCCACATTCCGGTGATTGATTCTGCCGGCACGATGTATGGAGTCACGCGTATGTCCCCGAAAGGTGAAAGAAACCACAATTAATCTGGCACGCACATTTCGACAATTCTCAGGAAACTTGGAAGCTAAGAATTATCGTGAGCAACGCAAGTCTGGCGAACAGGGGCCCGCTAAGCGAGCCCCTATCGCCAGGGCATGCATTTTGGTCAACAAACTTCGGAATTAGGTTCCGAGCTTGCCAGCAACCTTGTTGAAGGTCGAGTTGGCATTGCTGCCGATCGAAGTGATGGCTGTCAAGCAAACGACAACGATCAGCGACAACATTACCGCGTACTCAACAGCGGTTGGGCCGTCTTCCGACTTCAAGAAACGTTCTACTTTGTTAGCAAAATTCTTCATGCTATCTCTCCAAAAGCGAGCTCACCCGGAGACCGGGCAAAACGAGAAACTGAAAACGTGAGTCCTCGACGATCGGCTTCGCCACCGCCGCTTGGTCAAGGAGATTCACGACAACGCAACCGTTCGGCTCGCCTCAACGTGAGGCTTCCTGTTCGGCATGCATTAGAAACCTATATCAGAAACAGCCCTTGTCAAATTTTGACGACTAGGAAAGCTGGCGGAATGAAGCAATTATTACTGATGTTTACGGACTAAGGCTGTCGAGAGCCTAGCCAGCCGTCATAATCATTACCGTTGATACCAACGGTCCGCCTCAAACCATCGTCGCTCGACTCGCCGAGTCGAGACTGAATTGAACCGTCGCGCGACTCTCCGAGTCGAGACTAGACTTGAGTTTGCTACGAAGTGGGTGCGCTCGATTCGATAAGTCGAGCGATGGGTGGGTGCTTTACTGAAAAAACTTGTGGGTGACAAATCTGTGCTAACCCGACTATTGAGTTTAATTCCTCGCCGCTTTTTTCATCCGCTTGGCATCGCGGCAATAGTGGTGAGTCATCTGGTAGTGTTAAGTCCCTTAGGGGCCTGGTCCAGTCTGACGCTTGTTCCTGTGGTGGTGACGGCCGTGTGCGTGATGTGTTCCCAACGTCACGTTCCGGTCTTGGCAGGTGTGGCGCTAGCCGCCGCGAGTTGCCTGACGCTGGTGCGGCTATTGAGTTTTGGGGACTGGCAGACAACCTTGGGAATTGCCTTGGCTGATGCCCTGTTGGGCATCGCCCGCCTGTTGGTAGTCCGTAGTCCCCGTGGACCATTGGCGGCCCAGGAACGACTGTCGAGCCGACTCAGACGACAATCCCAACAGCTGCAAGCTGCTATTCAGAACCAGGAGTCAACGGAACGCTCCGTCAAGCAAACGATGCAACAGTTTGAATCGGATCGTCGCGCACTGCTGGAGCATTTGCCAGTCCACGTTGTGCAAAAAAATCTTCGCGGGGAGTTCACCTTTGTTAGCAAATCTTTCTGCGATCTGTTGCAGCGCGAATTCACTGACATTATCGGCAAAACAGACTTTGACCTATTTCCTGAAGAGTCGGCTCGTAAGTTCGTCGACGATGATAAACGTGTGATAGCCGAGAGGCTCGTCTTCAATGATGTGGAGAGTACGCAATTACCCGACGGTACGATGAGCTTCATGCAAGTTCGCAAGGCTCCCTTGAAAAGTTCCGATGGTCAAGTAGTTGGTGTGCAAGGGATCTTCTGGGACGTGACCGAAGAATTCACTAGTCGCAAGGCACTACAGCGGATTGAATCGTTGGCGCACGCCTTGATCAACGCCGCTTTGGACGCGGTGCTCATCGTGGACGATGAAGGCCGGGTCCTGGAGGCCAACCCGGCATCTGAGAAGATTTTGGGTTACACTCGGGGGCAAGTCGCCTCGCATCCGCTGCTGGGCTCGATCATGCACACTACCGTGGAAGAGCCGGGTGGACGAGCCAGCGATCCACGCTCTCCTGGCGCGCGCTATCAACGCAAGGCGTCCATCAGCGATATCCTTAAGGCAGCTACGGGACGACGTATCGAAGCCCGTTTACGACGCAGTAACGACGATTGGTTCGAAGCCGAAATATCTGCCCACCCGCTCGACGTCGAAGGTGTGCAGAATTGGGCGATTTTCATTCGCGACATCACCAAACGCAAACGTGCCGAACAAGAGCTACGCGCGGCCAAGGAGGCTGCCGAGCGGGCCAATGCCACCAAAAGTGAATTTGTGGCTAACGTCAGTCACGAACTACGTACGCCACTAACCGGCATTATCGGACTGCACGAATTGCTGGCCGATGGCGAAGTTACCCAGCGACAAAGTCACTATCTGGAATTGGCGCAAGTCTCTGCCGCTAATCTACTGACACTGATCGACGATTTGCTTGACTTCTCCAAAATGGAAGCGGGGCACATTGACATCGAAGCCATTGAGTTTTCGTTAACGGAATGTGTGGAAGAAGCGGCCTTTTCTCTGGCTGCTAGAGCTCAGTTGCGAGGCCTGGAGTTGTTGGTTGATCTTCAATCCAAGCTCCCTACCCAGTTGATTGGCGACCCGCATCGCATCAAACAGATCCTGCTCAACTTGGTCGGCAACGCCATCAAATTTACCGAAAAAGGGGATATTCGCATTCGAGTTGAGTGCCTCTCCGCACTAGCTATCGATTCCAGTCAAGGGATCGATACTCAGACGCAACTGGTTCGCTTCGAAGTGCATGATAGCGGTATCGGCATCGACCCCGCGCACCGTCAAGCGATCTTTGAAGCCTTTCATCAGGCTGACGCCAGCACGACGCGGCGCTATGGCGGAACCGGATTGGGACTGACCATCTGTCGCGATTTGGTCGGCAAGATGGGAGGGGAAATCGGCATCACAGATTCGCGTCGACTTTCCGGAGAAATTGGTCCCGGTAGTTGCTTCTATTTTGAATTACCACTCTTGTTGCCATCCACCGACGCACCTGAAGCGGAAACGGCTGAGGGCAGTGGACGGCAAGACATTGTTGTAGCCGCCGGGGACTGCCCGTGGCGCGAATTGCTAGTTCGCGAATTGCGGGAGCTCAATTATCAAGTCACGCCAGTGACCACCGAGGCGCTGGCCGAGCGAAAGCCCGCGGTGCTCTTTACGGCAGGCAATCATACGATCGTCATCACCGACTATAGAGAACTCAGCGCGCGACAGTGGACAACTCTACCCGTCGTCCCTAAATGGATTTTGCTCACCACGCTGGTCAACTCGCAGCCCAGCTCCCTTCCGACTTGGCTGGCGCATGCTAACATCACTTGGCTGTCCCGCCCCATCGGTCGACAACAACTGACGCAAGCCTTGGCGTTTGAATCGCCGCAGGTCAGTGAACCACTGGAGGAAACACAAGCGGAACCGCGTCGTTCGGCAGATCTACTGTTGGTCGAGGACAGCCCTATCAGTCAAACTGTGCTCAGTGATATGCTGAGCAGCCTTGGGCATCGTGTATCAATTGCCCACAACGGACGCGACGCTATCGAACAATGCCATGAAAAACTGTTTGACTTGGTGCTGATGGATATTCAGATGCCGGACATGGATGGTTTTGAAGCCACGAAGGCGATTCGCGAGTCTGAGGCGGAAGGCGGCCGACAGCAATGCATCTATGCCCTGACAGCCCACGCCACCGCCAGCGATCGGGCCCAGTGTGAAGCCGCCGGCATGGACGGCTTCTTGGTCAAACCCATCTCACGCGATCGGCTCGATCAGGCCGTGCAACAAGCTACCGCCACTCAAGAAGGTTGCGGACCGGGATTCGCCAGCGAACCAACGGAAGTCTCTGACACGATTGAAAGCAGACCAGCCAGCTCACCCTCGTTCGATAGTCGCCTGTTAACCATCGATCAAGCCTTCACTCGTCAACCCACTTGGCCTGAGTTGGTACAACTCATGCACGGCAATGAAAGTTTGTTGCGAGATGTATTGTCATTACTAGTGCGAGAAGCTCCCCGGCTTGGCCGCAGTTTCCAAAGCGCACTGGCCCAAGACAATTTCAACGAAGCCCGCCGCGCCGTGCATACGCTTAAGAGTAACGTGCGCTATGTCGGCCTGAGCGACATCGGCCACTACGCCCAGTGGCTCGAACATCTAGCACGCGATCAACAATCCTCTACTCTGAAATTACACGCCGACAACGTTGTTGCGCTCGCCAACGCGGTCGCCGATTGGGCCGAGCAACACCTCAAACATCAACAACCACCACACTAGCCGCGACGAAACAACAATGTCGCAGCCAATCGACCAGCTCCCCCAATCGTCGCACGACTCTCCGAGTCGTGACCACCACGCGGATCCTTCCGCGCAAGTCCTTCCATCCCGGGACAGTGAACCGCCGCAGGATCCATCCGTCCATCCGGATGAACAGATATAGCCATACAACTACAGGAACCGGAAGAATTTGGAACCGGAGGCAGTCAGGAAGGTAGCATGAAGAATTCTGATGCCATGCAGCCCAGGACTCTCCATCATTATCCACCTATCCACCGCTGCGTTCTCTCAATTTGCTGGATCGCCCCTAGAAAAAACTTGACTCGCGGTAGCAAATTGCTACCCTAGAATCGAGAAAGGTCAAAACACCATGGGGCAACCAGTCAAATTGTCAGATGAGCTTGTCAGTGATGCCCGCACTGTAGCTGAGATTTCGCATCGCAGCATCGCCGGACAGATCGAGTTTTGGGCAGCGATTGGCAAGTCGCTCGAACCCATGCTGCGTGGCGATCGGGCGCTAGCGGTGTGCCAAGCCGGTGCAGCCCGCCCGCTCAGCCAATTGATCGCCGAAGTCAATTCGCCAGAAGGAAGAAAACGAGCCCATTCCTTTTTGGCCCAACGTCCCTTCCCGCACTTCAAGTCGGTCGAAGGTCAGCCAGGGTTGATATGCCGAATCGAAGAGGATGGGACGGAGTCGATTGGACGTTTTATCAATCGCGTGTTCCAGCCCGTCAAAGTTAAATCGTGACGAGCGGTTTCGACTTCCTCGACCATCGTCCCATAGTGATCGCGTTGGCGGGTTCGAACGGCGCCGGCAAGTCGACATTCTACGAAAGCCATTTGGCTGGCAGCGGATTGAGATTCATCAATGCGGATGTGATCGCTGCGGAATTGGCAATCGGTCCTTACGAGGCGGCCGAATTTGCCGCTGCGCTTCGGAATACCCTGGTCGAGCGAGGCGAGAGCTTCATTTTCGAGACGGTGTTCTCGGATCCAGCTGGGGAGAAAGTAGAGACGCTAGCGCAATACGTTGCCAAGGGGTACGAGCTCGTGCTCATTTTCATTCAAATCGCGGATCCTGAGACTTCGATCCAGCGCGTATCGATGCGAGTTGCCCAAGGTGGACATGATGTTCCCGACGATAAATTGCGAGACCGATTTGAGCGCACACGGACAAACCTTCTGCGGGCAATCCAGCGACTGCCTCACGTGATCGTATATGACAATAGTGACCTTGCCCAACCGTACCGCCTAGTCCAGCAATACCGCCACGGCAACAAAGTTGACGATTGACTACAAGCGCGAATAGCACCGCTCGTCTCTTTGACTTCGGCCTGCAATTATTCGACCGTTTTGAAAAACGGGGATGCATCCCATGAGATCCACCACTGGTTGTTTGCGACATTCTCACGATTGCCATACCAGTGATTGATTTCGCAGAACAAGCTCGGTTGCCGTTTTGGGTCGTGCGCTGGCGAAAGTTCTTTTTGGTATCAGCTGTTTCGCTCGTTTGGTTCCAAGCCTTTCTTTTGATATTTCGCTATCGCTATCGACTACGATGGGCGTAGCCAGGAACAATCAACATGGCTCCGAATGGGTAGAACAATCATAGGGCTCCAATTGGCTTGAAGGGACTCGCAGCACTGCCCCTCCAGCGGACCAACCACCCCATATATCCGTCAGCATCCGTGAAATCCGTGGCTTCTTCCCTTCACGCAATCAAGACCATTAGCCACGGAAAAACACGGATCGACACGGATCTGACAAAAACGCTCAGAATATTAGTCGCTTAATCTCTACTTTGTCTCTTCCAAAATTGACTAGCAGTCCAACCTTCACACCGGTTGCTTTGAGTTCATTCAATAGCTGCGCCTCGTCGGCCGGATTGTACTGCTTGGAGACTTTGAGTTCCACGATAACTTTTGCAGATACGAAGATAACCGAATGACGTGGCTTACGTGTCCGATGGGGATGTTAGGGACGTACAGATATGCAGGGCGGCCGCGTGGCCGGTGCTGAAAGCGGCTTGGAAATTAAAGCCGCCGATGGGACCATCCAAATCCAGAATTTCTCCCGCCAAATATAACCCTGCTACGACACGGCTTTCCATGGTGTGTGGGTTGACTTCTTGGGTACTTACACCACCGGCGGTGACTTCGGCTTTGGGATAGCCGCGCGTCCCGTTGAGCGGAACTTGTAGTCGCTTCAAATCTTCGAGCAACCGCAATCGCCCGGCTCGTGGCAGTTCAGCCAGTGGGGCGCCTTCGATAACATGCGCCCGCTTGAGCAGACAAGCGGCCATGTTGCGTGGGACTAAGGGCTGCAGCGCGGCGGCCACGCTCTTGCGCCCACCCGTCGTTGCATCGAACAGCGCTCCCAGCTCAGCTTCACTCACATCCGGTATTAAATCAATTTGCATGACCGCCTTATGCGGTTCAGCGGCTGAGGAAACGAACCGCGAGACATTCATGGGGACGGGTCCAGAACAACCAAAGTGCGTCCATAGAAATCCCCCGCGACTGGTCGCACGTGGATCCTTATTCTTCTTCGAGCCAGTAACAATGCGGGCTTCGACATCGGGGAGAGTAATACCCGTCAATTCGTGCACCCAGGCTGCAGGACTGAGCAGCGGAGTCAGCGCGGGAAAGGTGTCCGTCAGCGTGTGACCGGCGCGTTGAGCCCAGGCGTAACCGTCGCCAGTCGTTCCGCAACCGGCATACGACAACCCTCCGCAACACAACAGGATTTTGCGAGCTCCCAATTGCTCCGCTTCGGTTTGCACTAGCCACATTGATTGGTCGCCCTGCCTCACATCCGTGACGGCCACTCCAGTCCGCAATTGTGCACCGGCTTCGGACAAACGTCGGACCAAGGCATCGCGGACGTCTACGGCACTGTCGCTGACTGGAAAAACTTTACCACTCTCTTCAACTTTGGTAGCCACTCCCCAGCGATTGACCTCGGCCACCACTGCGTCCGGCGGTAGTTGGTGCAAAGCAGGTTTCAGAAAGCGCCCCTGCTTTCCAAATGCTTTTACAATGCCATCGATGTCGCAGTGATGAGTGATATTGCAGCGGGTACCACCCGACATCAGGATCTTGACCCCTGCTTTGCGGTTCTTCTCGAGCACCAACACGCTGGCACCGCCCGCTGCGGCAGTGCCCGCAGCCCACAAGCCAGCGGCGCCGCCACCGATTACAATAAGATCCCACATAACGCTAACCAGGAGAGTAAAGTTTTGCCGACTCAAAAAGCTCCCCCCCTCGACTTGTCACCGAGCGACAAGACACAGACCGACATGGGGCGTACCGACTTGGAACAAGCCGAGCGACTGCGTGAAGCATGTCGCCAAGTTCGACATCAAGTAGCCCAAGCCGTCGTGGGGCAAGACGAAGTGATCGAGCAATTGCTGATCGCCATGCTCGCACGCGGCCATTGTCTACTAGAAGGGGTTCCAGGGCTAGCCAAGACACTGATGATTCGCACTTTGGCTGAGAGCATGCACCTTTCCTTTCATCGCATTCAATTTACCCCTGACCTTATGCCGGCTGATATTACGGGGACCGATATCATCCAAGAGTCGAAGGAGACGGGTCATCGCGAATTGATCTTTGAACAAGGCCCCATTTTTTCGCAGATGGTCTTAGCCGATGAAATCAATCGCACCCCCCCCAAGACCCAAGCCGCTTTGCTGGAAGCGATGCAAGAGCATGAAGTAACCGTAGGTGGCAAGACATACCGACTGGCCGAACCGTTTTTTGTCTTGGCCACACAAAACCCGATCGAGCAAGAAGGGACTTATCCTTTACCCGAAGCCCAACGCGATCGTTTTTTGTTTCAAGTCGCCGTGGACTATCCTACGCGACAGCAGGAGTCAGACATCATCGATCGCACTACCTCCGATGTGACCGCCAATGTCCAAGCGGTCGTGAGCGGTCAGGAGCTTATCGAATTTCAACGCGTGGTGCGTCGCGTGCCGCTGCCCGAACATGTCAAACAATTGGTGCTCGACATCGTGCGTTCGCTGAGACCCAGTAGAGAGGCCCCCAGCCACGAAGAGCTCAATACCAAAAATTCCGGTGGGAAACCTCCCATGACCAAAACTCCATTGACCTGGGTCGCGCAGCAGGTGGAATGGGGCCCCGGCCCCCGGGCTTGCCAACAATTGGTCTTAGCCGCCAAGGCACGTAGTCTACTTGAAGGGCGCTACCATGTAACGATCGATGACATCGAAGCTCTGGCGCTCCCTGTGCTGCGACATCGCATCGTCCCCTCCTTCACCGCCGAAGCAGACGGGATCCGCGCTGACGACATCGTTCGCCGCGCTCTGAAGGAAACCAAAAAATAAGTGGGTCGCCCTAGTGGGTCGCCCTAGTGGGTCGCTCCTGCCGGGAGCGACTGCCGGGAGTGACTGCCTTAAGTGGGTCGCTCCTGCCGGGA
>JBGSNE010000017.1:0-82724 GCA_041739785.1 Pirellulaceae bacterium | reverse complement strand
TACCGCCAGGAAGAACGCCGCGACCAGGCCGATCGAAGTCGATTCCAAGCTGCAAAGCGACGTCAATTGCTCCAGACGCCCTAAACGTTTAATCAAGCAATTGCAAGACTCACCATCCAATGGCTCAGGTGTACGGTCCCAACGATGATGCGGCTGTTGGCGCCCGTGGTGCTTCCCGTCGTGTTTGAGACGTGCGAAGCGAGCGAAGTCCGGCTCGCGAACGGGTTCTTGGGAGGCGATGATAGTCCGTGAGACGAGACGGTGTGAACGAGCGCAGCGGGGGGTTGGCTGGAGCATTCTCAACGGAGACGCCCGGTGGATTCAGTCGCTACCATTGCGGTTGGTCGCGGCTGCCGATGAGAATGCGGAGGCTGGGCAGCGAGATGGGCTCGGGTAACGCAGTACGCACCGGGGGATTGGCTGGTTGTACTCTGGTTATCGGCCACCGGTGCGAAACAATAGTGGCGACGATGGGCAGCAAATACCGTGCATGGTTGTATCTGAGCGAACGCAGTTAATTATTTGAGGCAGCGAGTGGTCGTTGTGACCACCCGAGAGATGGCTATAACTTTCGCTTAGAAAACGACACAGCTTTACGGCGTTCCCGACTAATAGCGACAAACCAATTCCTAGTGGCAATCAAAGATAATACTGCGATTCCATTAAAGAAGAGAGCTGGAAACACCCAAGCCAAATTGCTTCTGTCTTCGATGGGAAAGTCGAACACGTCGAAATACAGTAACAATGTGAATAGGAATGAAGTCATTGAGACGCAGTGAAGCAAGAGTCCAAGAATGTAGGCGCCTCGCCAGCCATAATATAGGCCATAGGAGTTAAAACAGTATCCGAATGCAAAAAACGCCATCTGTGCAAGCGTAGCGACAAATCTGGGGTCGACTTTCGAATATATAATTTCTGGACGTACTTCAGTTAGTTCAAAGAACGGTACGAACAACACGCAGAATGTACCAATGCCGAGAAATCCAGTAATAAACGAGGCTTGTACCACTCCGTTAGGCCTTGCAGCGAGCAGTTCATTTAAATCGGGCTTCAGATAGAATCGTGGTGCACTGACGAGCCTGTGGCTAAGTACGTTTTCCAAATCGTTCGCCAATAGGGCTGCTGACGAATATCTCTTATCGGGGTCTTTGCTTACGGCCATGTGAACGACAGATTCGAGCGGAGAATCAATTGAAGAGTTTTGAAACGATAGAGGTTCCAACTCTTTTATAATGATTTTTGCGAGGAGAGATTCCCTATTAGGTGCGATGATAGGTGGGCGCAACGCCAACAGTTCATAAAGCACGAGCCCTAGCGAATAGATGTCAGTTCGATGGTCAACATTTATTCTTGCCGCAACTTGTTCGGGGCTCATGTAAAGCGGTGTCCCAACAAGTTGGCCAGTGTTGGTTAGTGTGTTGTCTTCAAGGAATCGCGCTAGCCCAAAGTCGATTACAAATACTTTGCCTTCTCGGGAGAGCATGATGTTCTCCGGCTTGACATCGCGATGCACGAGTCCTTGCTCGTGCGCGTAATGAAGGGCCAACGCAACATCGCGTACAATTTCGCAGGAGCGGCGAATGTGTGGGTCAGTAGTAATTATTGATTCAGCTTGCGGACTCTTGTATGGATTCGTTGGTTCCGGCGTTGGTTGGTAGCCTAGCGTGTCCTGCTCCTCCAAGGCGTCAAAACGAACTTCGTTCCCATGCAATTCATCGACTGCGCGCAGAACAGCATCTAGGCTGCTGTCGGGTTGCGATGAGTGGGCTAGACGCTGGATCGCTTCGCGTAGTGAGATGCCTTCAATGTATTCCATCGCCATGTAGCAAATCTGTTTGTCCTGGCCAACATAATAAACGCCAGCGATTGATGGATGCTTCAGCTTGGCGACGGCTTGGGATTCGCGTTTGAACCGGGAGATGGCGTTCTGCGAATGCAACGCCTGCCCCAACACCTTTAGGGCCACAAGTCTGTCTAGTGACTGTTGCCGTGCTAGATAGACGAGGCCCATACCGCCAGCACCGAGTTGGCGAATTATTCTGAAATCGCCGATGACAGTGTCTTGAGCTTCTTCTTGCATAGTGCTCTGTTGGGTGTACTGGACCGGCAGGCTGGTGGCTTTGAGCGTACATAGCGTCCAGCACAAAGAGCGCGCGGCGCGTTTTAGCCAATCCGACGCTTGTTAGGGGCGACATTTTTTATGGCACGAACGCTGCATTGTAACAAAAACGCGGAGTAGACCGTTGCACGAAAGGTGTCGCGTTAATTCTCGGTGGCGACAGCGTTTAGTTTCAAGAGCTGTTGCGTCGCTCCCCATGGCATAGTGCTGCGACGTAGGATGAGTAAGGCACGACACCAGTACGCACCGGGGGATTGGCTCGTTGTACTCTGGGAGTCGACCACCGGTGCGAAACAATGGTGGGAGCTGCGGGCAGCATACACCGTGCTCGGCTGTATCAGATCGAGCCGCCGTAATTATTGCAGGCAGCGAGTGGTCCGGCTGGGCTAGTGCTTCCGCATATGTAGCCATTATTTTCTGGACCAAGGGGTGGGGGTGGTGCCCCATCCGGGGCTGCCGAAGGCAGGGAACCTACGGCCTCGGGTTTTTTTGAGGATTTTGGATTTTGGAATTGGGAGAACGACTGTCGTTGATGAATGCTACGATATCCATTGTGCACGCCGCTTTTTCATCGTTCCAGAACACAAAATCTGGTAATGCGTTGGAATTCAATTCCCTTATGCTGAGCACCTTCCCATGGCGCACTCTAGTGATAGAAATTTACTTTTCGGCGTCCTCGCGTTGCAGCTGGATCTAATCGACAAGGAACAGTTAATAGATGGCTTGAACAGCTGGGGCATTGGTTGGAGGTATCGCTTCAATACCTTTTGTTCTCGTATCTCCGGTTGTCCTGTTATTCGTCGGCACCTGGTTCTTTCACCTGGATGCGATTTATCGTGACGCGATGAGAATGGCATACAGCACGCTGGCATGGTATCAGGCAACCGGCAGCAACGAATTTAGAAACGGGGAAGCGGCGGTACTAAATGCTAGAAGAGCGATAGAACGGGAAGGTAGTGAATCGGTTGATAATTTAAAAGCGCTCGCTGCTGGATACGCGGAGTGCGGCGATTTTGGAGAAGCAATTGCTACGCAGCAGAAAGTGCTAGACAAAGCTGGCGACAATTCAGAACTGAAGAAACAACTCGGACTGTACCAGAGAGGGCTGCCGTTCCGGGAGACGCAGTCGGAGGTAGTAGGCGCTTACAAGGATCTGGCTTTTCATCAGAGCGCTGGGCTTGCCCGGTACAGGGACATTGAACATGCGTTGGTAAATGCCAAGGAGGCATGTCGGTTGTCTGATCGGAAAGACGTAGACTCGTTGGCTGCATTAGCAACTGCTTTAGCCGCGAACGGTGATTTCGAACTTGCGATTAGTACTCAACAAGAAGCGATAGTTCTGGCCGAGAACCTAAGTGGATATGCCTTGGACGCAATGAGATTGTGTCTGAAGCGTTTGGAATCGGGCGAAATAGAAGATTTACAGATATATATAGAGAGGCTGGAGAACGAAGAAATCGAGGAAACTCCGTACCCTTGGCAAGGGCTCAGCTATGAACAGCGGCCTGATTGAGTGACGTTTCCAGGCTTGGTTGCTATAGGCAATCGAGTTTTCGTATAAAAATCTTATGGTTTCGGACAATCAAAGTTTCGACTTCTCCCAAAATGGCAAAACTGAAACTAAGCGACGGTGACGAACAAGCACGAGTGATGGAACGAATTTGGCGTGGCCAATGACGTGCTTCCTGAGTCGCTTTTGAATCGTGAGGGGCGAACGCGGTAGGCTGGATAAAGCCTACCAAGGCGTTGGATCTCAGTCTGCCGGATTGGCTATTAATGATCCGGGATCATGCATTACTTCTTCCGCCGAATCGTCACTACCTGCGTTGGTGTTGAAACGCCAGTCGCGCGCATGGCCTGTGACATTGGGTGGTTGCTGACCGCTCACAACCGAAGCAATTGCGATGCAAGTCGCCAGTCCGCGAACCGAATGCTCAAAAGTTCTGGGTAGATTCAGCATTTCAGCTCTTCTTTGATGATGCCCACGGCTTTACGAACCGGTACTGAGTGATGGCCATTGTACGCTGTTGATTGCAGTATTTGAAGCTTTGCGAATTGCTACACAGGATGAGGCTGGCTTCGGTCCGGATCTTTTTACCGGGGAATGTGGTGGCGTACCGACTCTTTCAGTGCTTGCGCAGGCGGCTAACCAGCTACTGTCTTGGCTGGTTGGCTGGTTGGCTGCGTGGTTATCGGACGGACATGGTCGATAGTACAGCCTGTTCGGTGGGAGTGAGCGGTGGTACTTTAGGCGATTGCGATCTCGGTCGGCCTGGCTTCTTATCCACTAGAGGCCTCCATCCGAGATTTGGGCCGCGCCTCGTACTAGTTTTCGAGCTTGGCGTCGCGCAGGTCGTCGATGGGCACAAGAACACCAACCGTGTCATTGCGTTGCGCCTGAGCCACTCTCACCTCGCGATAGCGGTCGATGCGTGGATTTGCCTTGGCGAGCAGCCAATGCCGAAGCGCTGGCATCGATACTGAAACGAGTCGGTCGTGGTCGAGATAATAGGTCCACAACAGAGTGGCCTGAGATGTGTGGAGCCATCCCGGTGTTCCCCATTCGCGATTCTGCCAGGTCTCGACGAATAGATTGCCGGTGAATTTGCGTTCCGTTTTTAGCTCAAGGCTGGTGGGCCCGAGCTTGGCGAATTGGCAAATGAAATCGCCGATGGTGGTTTGAAGGGCTTTTTCGGTGATGCCATTGGCTGAGTTCCTGTAATGTGTTGGATGTAGGTGGCGACGACATCGATTCCTTGCTGCTCTACGTCGAGGCAGCGGGAGTAACCCCCCCGGGCCCGTCGCTGGCATCGGCGTTGGTTTGATTTTTGGCTGTGGGTAGAATGTCGGCGATGTCGCTGATGGTTGGGACGGTCCGACCAATCTCGGTCCAAGTGTACTCCGTAGTGCCATCCTTGCCGACGGATGGTGGTAGTACGATCTGGCCTTTACCTTCGAATACGTCGATGGGCTGGTCACGGATTTTATACTTTCGTGGTTTGTCGATTGTGGAGAGTCTGGCGTAAACATGATAGCCTCGCTGTGTTTTTACGGTTGGGCAGTCCGCAGCTAACTCCGAGTGCGTTTTTGTCCATTGGTGATAGTTGTTAGCGTCGTCGAAGTCGACTACCACTCCATTGTCGAGCGATGCGACTTCCAGCAAAAGGCCATCGCATCCACCTGAAATGATTGCGCAGGCCTTCTGCGTGTTTGGGAACAGTAACGTCGTGCCAATATTGCAGTTGCATTGCTCGGAAATATTTTCTACGCGGCTTACCAAATTGCAGCTCGAATCCCCAGCAGCTGGAGCATCTCAAGACGGAATGAGGCAGCGCCGCCACTTGGCGTCATTGATCGACGAATACGTTCACAACTACGAACACAATGACGAAATCGACTTCAGCATTTCCCTTAGCTCTGAAGCAAAAGTACTTTCTTCCGTTGCGCAACCCAAAATGTCGCGGTGGTCGAGTAGCGATTCAAAGCGAGTTGAGACGTTGAAGTAGCCGAGTTCATGGAGCCGACTCATTACAGATTTCGCATCCGCGATCGCTGCCCCGCGAGTTTGTGCGGTTCCGTTCGACCACTTCCATGCATTGTATCGTAGCAGCAACTCGCATTCGCTGATGCTACTCTTCTCGCGCGATATCTCCGACACAAGGGACGCTGCTGAGTCGACTCCATGTGTCTGCTGGAAGGCAAGCGCGAGTTGCAATGTGGCATCGAGCTTCATGGAAGGCGGGGCAAGTGCCAATGCGGTTTGGCAGTCTGCTAGTGCGGCCTCATGCATGTCTATTTGTTGGCGACTTTCCGCGCGATGCCGAAAGATCGTACAGGCGTGGTACGCAATCTTGGGATCCGTTTGTCCGCCAGCCTGCAGCGACTGCATAATCCCGACCGCCTGATCCAGTAGTTTGAGAGCAGGAAAGTAACCATCCGTTTTGACCGTTAGCTGCGAACGCAAATCAAGAAGCATGGCACTCAAAAGCTGAAACTCTACATTGGCTGGTTGACTCTCAATTATTTGCGTGCATAGTTCCTGCGCCTCAAGTAGCAGCGGAAGCGCATCATTAAGGGGGATGTCGTGCTCGAGCAGAAATGTCACGTAGTTCGCACGCTGGCGGGCCAGAAAGGACTTGCTACTCAAGTTAGTAGGGGCACGGTCGAATTGCTCCTGCGAGGCCGTTAGGATGGCCAACCACAATTCGCGGGCTCCAGCGATGTCGTGAGTCTCTACTTTACACGCAGCCAAACGGGAAAGTAGCTCTAGCTTTGTTGGATAGCGTTCCAGATCATCGGGGTGGGAGTTGAGATGCTCGTTTATCGCACTTAGCGCTGCAGTGAAATATTCTTCGGCTTCGCGATTCCGGCTCAACCCTTTCGCGAGCTTTCCCAGGCGATAGTTGGCATCAGCACGTTCTATGGGGAGTTGATTGGCAGGTGGTGTTTCAAAGGCCAACGTTTCGTAGTCACTCACTGCATGCTGCAGAAGCTCCGTTCCAAAGACTTGAACTCGCGGTACGTTGGCCAGCGTTGGATCTTTTTCGATCAGTACAAAGTATTTGTCGATCGCTGCATTCAGTTCATGAGTACGCTGTTGCGATGATTGTTTGGCTACGTTCTCACCAACGAGAGCTTGACGAATCAAGTTCCAACCAACAACCGTCGCAATCGCGGCTGTGAGAAGAAATACGAAAGCTGATGCCAGAGACGTAGCGAGAAGGCGATTACGCCGTAACCAGCGAAGGAATAGACTGAAGCTATTCGTATTCCTCGCCAATACTGGTTCATGGTTTGAAAACTTGCAGAGATCAGTTTGTAATCCTCGCGCGGATGCGTAACGCTGCATCGGTTTCTTCTCGAGACACTTAAGGCAGATTGCTTCTAGGTCTTTCGGTATTGTTGAGTGCAAAGCGCGAGGTGGAGTGGCAGGCGATTCCAAGACACTCCGCAGCGTATCGAACACGGTAGTACCGCTGAATGGTGGGCTGCCAGTCAAGAGTTGATAGAGAATTGATCCCAGTCCGTAGATGTCAGTGCCGGGACCGATTTCCTTTGGGGCCCCAGCTGCCTGCTCGGGCGACATATACGCTGGCGTCCCGATGGCCGCTCCCGTTTGGGTATTGTCCTGGATTTCGTCGATGAGTGAAGCCATGCCAAAATCAGTAATCCGTGGTTTTCCCGTCCCATCCTCGATCAGAATATTGGATGGCTTCAAATCGCGGTGCAGGATGCCGCGCTGGTGAGCATGCTCAACGGCATCCGCCAATTGCGCTATCAACTCAGCGGCTTTCTCCGGCGAATAAGATGTCGCGCCATGGATTAGACTAGCAAGGTTCTGGCCTTGTACAAACTCGCAGACCAAGTACTGAATACCGCGGTCGCTGCCCGACTCGTGAACGTGAACGATGTTAGGATGGCTGAGCGCCGCCGCCGCTTTGGCCTCGCGTGCGAATCGGCGACACGCATCTTCGGACATCGACGCTTCGAAACGCAATATTTTGAGGGCAACGTCGCGATTGAGTCGAGTGTCAGTCGCGCGGAGCACAATACCAAAACCGCCCTGTCCGATACGTTCATGCAAAAGGAAACGCCCAATCTGCATGCCCGACTCTAAAAAGTGGTCGGCAATGGCGTAAGGGTTATCGACCTGAGTTTTGCCTGCTACAACTGGAGCCGTTGAGCCCGTGGCCTGGAGATCGTTGTAGTTTCCTACGGCGGGGGTCTTGCAGACTGCGTTTCGTCGTACATCTTCCAGTAAGCTAAGGAGCGGCGCAATTCTTACTACGGGATCACTCGCGTTGATGGCAAGCTGCAGGCCGTTGCACTCGTCTTGCATGATTTGCTTGTGCACCGCTTCCAACTGATGCGCGATTTGCTCTTCATCTGGAGCTTGCGGCAGTGGTTTGGTCGGTTTCTTGTTGGCCATGTTTTTCAAAAGGCTGGCGGCTGGTTTGTAATGAGCTCTGGCGATTGTTGGGCAAGCGTTTCTTGGAGCGAATGCAGGGCTCGTGCCCAAAGTTTCCGCGCAGCATCAGCGCTGCGGCCCATTTGCTTGCCAATTTCCGCAAACTCCAGTTGTTCAAAGTTGCGGAGTTGAATAATAGTTTGGTGATTCGTGGATAGACTTGCTAATGCTGATCGCAGTGCGCTCTCCTTCTCGCGTTGGATCGCCTCACTGGAAGGTGTTAACTGTAAGTCCATTATTCCGCCCCGGACGGCGGAATTGTCCTCGAGGCAGACTTCCTGACCCAAATTCCGTTTTCGAGTTGAGTATTGGCGGTGCGTTTTGCGCACATTGTTTCGCAAAATCGTCCGTAGCCAAGCCTTTAGCTCGGTTGAATGCTCTCCCCGAAACTGGCTGAAATTCCGTTGAGCGCCAAATACGGATTGTTGAACCAAGTCGGATGCCCCGACCTTGCCCTGCAATTGATTGCCAATTTCAGAATTGGCAATCAATAGCAGGTAGTCACGGTAGTTCTCTACTAGGTCGCTCAATGCCGATGCATCGCCGGCTCTGGCTTTCAGGATAAGTTCTTGGATGGGTGCTTCATCCCCGTCGCTAATCGCTGAGTTTGGCAAAATGACTACCCTCCAGATCCCAATGAATTGCCGACCGGACGCCGCAAACAGCCATTATGTCAAAAAGATCTCGTCGCAGGCAAATTCATGTTGCAAATAGAGGTTTTAGCTACGAAATTGCGTCGGCGTTTCCTACTTTGTGCTACGCGTATCGCAGATTGACGCTCTGGCACCCTGCGCAGCGCTTCGGCGAGAAATGTGCAGCGGGATTCAGCCAATTTGCGTCCGGTGCGGCGGGGAATGGGATCTTGAGACGAAGCAGATCACTTCTTCTCTTTTTCACTACCATTGGAAGCACCGACCATGTCCGCTTGGTTCCAACTCGCTCGGCGCCCAAAGGCGAACAAACGAAATTGCTCTAAGGCGTCTCGACGGAGTCGAAAAGGACAGCTACGAAGTGAGCAGAAACGACGGGTATTGCGAGCCGAATTGCTTGAGGACCGACGACTCCTGGCGACCATCACTTGGGACGGAAACTCGGATGGGGATGGCAACAATGTTTTTTGGAACGATGCGGCCAATTGGGATCTGAATCGACTGCCGCTGGCGACCGATGATGTCGTGATTCCAGGATCGTTGAGCAACAAGACAAATCCATCGGTCAATTTTCTCGGTATCAATGGCAATGTCATTGAACAGGTTCGCGTCCTCAATCTGACGGTCGGCGATGGAGCGACCCTGAAATTAATTGATGATGAACTGCGAATTGAAGGCGTCGGCACGATCGATGGAGCGTTGGAAGTAGGGGGTGCCAAGGCAAACGCTATCGTTGGCGACGGAAAGCTGAACGTCAACAAGACACTTGACTGGCGAGCCAGAGGGCGTCTTGAGATCGATACGATCGTAGCCGCCCAAGCCACAGTTCAGATCTACGTCGAATCAACGAGCGCGAGTATCGCCCCCATCCAACGTGGTAAGTCGCTGGCGAACTATGGGACGATGGAGGTCATTGGCGAAGGCGTTTTCTATCAAGATGGTAACACTGTCCTTGACAACTTCGGAACCTTCATCTTGCCTAGTGGTGGAAGGCTTTTCGTGCGTTTTCAAGGTGGAGGAGGGGATTTCAACAATCAAGTCGGTGGCAAGCTGGTCAAAACTGGCCCCGGCTATTCCGACTTCTTTAACAACCAAGGCATTGGCGGATTTAACAATGCAGGCATCGTCGAAATCCAAGACGGTCATTTAGCGATTATCCGTGACCAATCGAGTAGTGGTTCTTTTGTCATTTCGCCAACGGGACTGCTTTCACTTCAGGGAGGAACCCACGACTTTGGCAGTACCTCATCGATCGTTGGCTCGACAGCGGGCGATCGCAGATCGGCCGTTTTGTTTCTGGGTCAGGTGCAAACGTTTGGAGTCGCTGCCAATCCGGCTCAAGTGAATTTCAGAGGCACTTACGATGTGCCCTTCACAAAGATTAGCACCTTAGGTGAATTACACGTCCAAGCCGGAGCAGCGATGAGCCTACGCGGTGTGTCGCTAACGATGGAGCCAAGCTTAAATTTTGCAGGTAGCATTCTCGACAGCGCCATCGACTTGGAGATTACAGGGGACTTTCAATGGGACGCGGGAACCCTAGGCGGCATTGGCCAATCGTTCATCAATCTAGCTGGAACCAGTACCTTTACTGGAGACGTACACGATCGCAAAGTTCTTCGGGGCAATCTACGAAACACTGGCGAATTGACGTGGAATGGCGACGGACGATTGAAAGTTGAAGGGGCTGCACAATTCGAAAATGCGTCTGGTGCGACGTTCGAAATCCTCAGCGGGTTTAATAACAATGGGTCGATGAGTTTCACCAACAAAGGATTGTTGCACGTCATCTCCGGTCTACCTTTGATCAACACGTTGTTTGGCCGACGATTTATCAACGAAGGTGATATTCAGGTTGAGGCTGGCAGTGCTCTGTCGGTTAACTCCGATCGCACCACGACGCCCCTCTTGATGAATGGTGGGAACTCGCGCATCGACGGAACGTTGCGGATGTTTGGTGGTTCAAGTATCGAGATCAATGGCGGCGTGATTGGCGGCAGTGGCATACTCTACGCCAACAACGTCATTCAAAACGGAGGAGTAATCAATCCAGGCAGCGCGATCGGTACGCTGCGAATCCAGGGACAATTCCAACCCAAAGCGGGGGCTACCCTCAATGTGGATGTCGGCGCAAGCGGTGTTGATGCACTCAACATTATTGGCAACGCACAGCTTGGCGGAGTCCTGCAGATCAATACGCTGAGTGACTTCACTCCGATTGTCGGAAATTCCTACCCAATTCTCACCGCGGATGCGGTCACCGGCACGTTCGCCAGTGTCACAGGACTATCACTTGGTTCGACCGCAAATTGGGTTGTCGACTATACGGCGACTGGAGTTTCGCTAAGGGTATCACAACCTACGGAAGATCAAACCAGCGAACAGATTCGCCAGCAATTTAACGCTGGCGTTTTGAGAACGCGCGCAAGTTTGCCAGCCTGGTTGGATGCGGGGCAGATCGGCCTCCCCGGCGAAAGCCAGAAGCTAGGTGCTCTGTTCGCCCCTCAAATCGAGTCTGCAACCAACGCGCTTTTGCCGACTGCCGATAATCCGGTCACCACACTCGCAGATTTGCGCTCACAACTAGAGGCCATCGGATACAGCGTCGATTGCATGCTGGGCGATGCCAATTGCACGGAAACACTGAAGGTGTCATTGGCAGAAGACTCACGGCACATGTTGCGTTCTCGCCAAACCGCGGCTAACACCTTCGCGGCCCTGTCGAACATTCCAGCAGGCGTGGAACTGATAGGCACCTTGGAGTGGGACGCCGAACTAAGCCTAGCGGATGTCTCCTTGGGTTTGGATGCGCAGGGCTTTTACATCGATTCGAATTCGCAATTCGATCTGTCCGTCGTCGGTGGCGGTGATCTCAGCGACCACGACTTCGCCATCGATGCCTCCGGTTTAATGATTGACTTTGACGGCGCATTATCCGTGCCCGTCACCAAGCCAGTGTCAGCCACATTGAAGCTCGGAACGCGTCTTCCCGAGAATCAGTTCGGAGGTGACCCCAATTCCCTGTTTAATGTCGAATCTGCTGGTGGAGTGACGTTGAACATCGTTCATACGCTCTCACCCGGAGGTTTGTCCTACGTTGGGAACTTTTTTCTATTGCCCGACTGTTCGGGAACTCAGTGCGTATTGCAAGAGATCTCGGCCGAAGTCGACTATCCCTCGTCCGATGATTGGTTGTCTACCGGAATAGGACTGATTGGTGGAATCATCGATGTGATATTGGGTGGTGAGGCTGCTAGCAATTTCAATCAACTTACGCTCCCGTTAATTGGCGGTGCTTCTCCGTCGGACACCGCACCAGGGTTGTTCGGCACGAATACGGCAACGTTCGATGAGCCTGAGTCCTCTTGGATGGACAAGTTGTTTGGTGCGGCCAAAGCTATCTTCAACACTTTTGACTCCGACGAGACCGGCAATACAATCCCCAGCGAAGGTCAAGGTCAGTTCCACACCGAAGGTGATCGACTGATCGGGTCCGACGTTGTACGTTTTGATCGCGAAGTCGACGGAAGTGGAATCAGAGTAGGCGTCATTTCAACGGGGGCAAATGGTCTGACTTATGCACAGGTCAGCGGCGATGTGCCCGCTAACCTGCCGACGTTTGTGGATGAATTCAGTTACGGTGGACGCGGCACAGCCATGTTGGAAGTGATCCATGATATAGCGCCGGGTGCGGAATTGTCGTTTGCCTCTGCTACGGATGCTCAGTCGCTACTAGCTGCGATTACCTGGCTCACCGATCTACAACAGGTCGACATCATCGTGTCGGACGTGACCGACTACACTGCGGCAATGTTTGGCTACGATCCGACATTAGCAATGATTGAAAGCAAGCTTCGTCAGAGAGATGTGCTTTACGTTCAAGCGGCCGGCAATGATGGACAGCGTTCGTATCGAGATGAGTTGGAAATGGTATCAGTAACCAGCGGCAATCAAACCCGCGTACTGCATCGCTTCGGCGGCTCGCCCGAGTCGCCACAAACCACGCAGCCCGTGACCATCGAGCCCAACTCGGTGGTAAGAGTGGTATTGCAGACCAGCCAACCGTATCGTTCGCCTACAGCACGGATTGTTGGCGGAGTGGCAAATCTTCCTGATAGTATTCAGCTCGATCGGACGGGTTTTTCACTTGCCTCCGATAGTGGTCGCTTGAGCGATGTGCCCGAATCGGTTGATAGCTTCACACTCTCCAATCCTACAGATCAGGCAGTGACTGTGGGCATATTGGTCGAGTTACTTGCGGGCGAGCTGCCGAGTGGTAGCCCGACCGAGTTTCAGTTGGTTGTGTTAGGTGAAGGGGCCATCGCCGAGCCGCGTGGGACATCCTTGTTTGGCGCTGCCACTCTCGATGGTGTGCTGGTTGTTGGTGCGGCAGAGATTACGCAGCTCCAACAGGCAGCGGAATATAGCTCGACTGGTAGCGGCGATGGTCGCAAGCCTGATATCGTTGGACCGGCTGGTGTTGAAACGTCGGGCTTTGGCATGCGCTTCTTAGGAGAGTTCCATGGTTCGTCGAGTGGCGCGGCACACTCAGCGGCGTCGGCCGCGCTACTGTGGGAGCTTGCCAACCAAGCCACGGCGACCCAAATTCGCGAAACTCTAAGAAACACTGCCAAGCCGCTAGGTAGTGGTGCCAGCGACCTTCAGTCGGGACATGGTCTGATCGATATCATGGCTGCAGCCCAGCAGCTGGTACCCAAAGCTGGACTACCACCCGTGCCACCCGCGGCCGAAGAGCAGGGCTTGCTGGACTATTTCAATGGCTTGTCCGACTTCGTAAACATAGCGGTGCCCACAGACCTCCAGATCGAGCAACTGCTATCGGGAGCGCAGGGTATCTTTACCGATCTGATGCAGATGCAGGTCACGTTCGACACGGATCGCCTGGGTGACTTTGAAGCTGACTTCCCCTTCGACTTTGGTGGCATCGGTAGTTTCGATACGTTCAACATTGCCGGTCATGTTGGTCTCAGGGCGGAACCCAAGATTACATTGAGCTTGGGCTGGGACGCGCAGGGGCCCTATCTGGATGTGGCCGAATCCGAGGTGAGTGCCACTTTGCGAGGCATTGGCGAGGCTGTGGGAACTGTCTTCGAAACGTTCGGTTTGGGGGCGGGAGCAACACTGACCGCAGAACCCAGGCTTAACTTGGCCGCTATTGATCGCGCGGGCGACGGTCGCATTCGACTAGACGATGCGCAAGCACTGAACACTGACTATGCCAACGGTGATTTTAGTAGGATCGTGCCTCGGCTAGGGAATTTGAATGCCGAGATCTACGGTGATGTCATATTGAGCTTTCTGGACTACGTGGATGTTGATCCCGAGCTCCCCAATCGGCCTCATGGCGGTGACCCTTTTATCGTTCGCGGTCGCGCCTACCTCGAGGTCGACTTGTCGGGGCAAACGCCCGCTTGGACATTTAGTGAATTGCGGATTGCCAATCCGGATATCGATGGCGACGAACAGCCCGACTATACGCTGGGGATTCTTGCGGAGAATGCGATACTGTTCGGAGAAACTTTGATCAACTCCATCGAGGTGCCGGACTTTGTGAAGAGTTTGCTGGGGGAGGCCGGAGTCAGTCGCGAACCGCGTCGCCAAGAGGCGATTACCAGACCACGCGGTATGCTTCCCCCCGAGTTGATCGTTACCGGCGAGGCGACCGAAGCTCGGATTGCGATCAACGCGGGCTTCGCACAAGTATTGGCAGCGGCCGGCAACAATGGAGAGCAAGTCGATCAAGCAGTCCTGTTGTCGATGATTAGGCAGGAATTAGTCAAGTGGATGGAAGGGAGTCCGTCAGATCCAGGCCTAACGTCCGCTTCCGGTGAAGCTCCCCCCGGCAGCCTGCCGATCATGCAACGGCTTCAAATTCTGTTCAACGATATTACCCGCGCTCAAGTCGACGACCTCTCGACACCACAGGATGAATTTGAAATATCCCTCAATGCCGCCATTAGCAGCTACTTGGAATGGCGGGCAGCACTCGAGATTGTTGGCCTTGAGCCAAGCGATGTTGTTAGTGAAGCCAAATTACAAACACTCAACCAGCGTATAGAGGGAGCCTTGCGCTATGCCATCGGGCGCGCGAACGTGCAAGCGATCGAATTGCGTTTGGCAGGCGCACCTCTCAATCACCAATACGCAGACGAAGTAGTCAATGGAGTTCGACCAGTCTTGCAGCGCGGCGTAATCGATCGGGCGTTGGATGCTGTTCGCTGGTCTCAAACGGCTGAATTTATGCAAGTCGCTAGCGAATCGAACGGTCTAAGTCTGGCGCAAACGCTGGAGGATTTGGTTGTGCGCGTCGAGGTAAATCGTCACGAATTGGTCTTCCCGAACCCTGCACAAAGCGATGGCACGATCGGACCCGAGGAGGGTGTGTTGTTGGAAGTCGACGCAGGCTGGCAAATCAAACTACCTCCTGCTGGTACAGCACCAGATCTGGCAAATCTATCGAATTACATTTTCAGCCCGTCCATTTCCAACGCTGAAGGGAATATTCGGATTCAAGTTGCTGGCGCGGGGAACAATAACAGTATCGCTGGACAAAAGACCGCCACTGACATCGACTTCCTAACGGGCCTACCCTTGCCGTCGGACCTGCTGCCGATCACGATCGGTACCACCGACTCAACCGGAGTCTATCGCACGTTGGTCAAACTTGGTCCAGGTGATACACGGGCCCAGGTGCAGTTAAGCGTTGGGCTGCAGGGTGTCGAAATGTCCAACACTTTGACCAATGTCATCCAGGGGCGGCCCGATATTCAGTTATTCGCCGCGCACGGCAGCGAAGATGACACGGCCCTGCGACAAGATGGGCTGTTTGTCGAACCGGGTGGTCTGATTGCCTTGCAAGCACGCATTCGTCGAGGTAACGGGCCACTGACGGATGCCTCCTTGAACTTCTTTGTCACCGGCGGAGGCTCACTCGATCAAGTCGAAGTCTCGACTACTCGGCACATTCCGCGGACTGCGAAAGATGGTACCGCTACCGTATTCTATACCGCCCCCATCACCACGCTCGAACTTGCGACCGTAGGGGTAGTCTACATTGAAAACGGAAAACTGTTTAGCGACTCCATCGCCATAGGAACCGTCACCGATGCCGAACTGCTGGGCAACACGCTCAACCCAATTGCGGGTCAACCAGGCTCGATGGAAGCGACTGAGTTTCGTGACATTTACGAGCAAGCCCAGGCGAGTGGTTCATCCGACGGCTTGCAACAGTTCATGCGAACCTGGTTCGATGCGGTCGTCGCGCAAACAGATACCGCGTTGGCTGCGTCAACGAATCTAACTTTCTCTAATGTGCAGTCAGTCGAGTCTGTCATCGGGAGAGCGGCGGCATTCTTCATGGATTGGCTGGGGCATGCGACTCAGGCCGACGTGATTGACGAATACGATCTGTCGGGCGTGCTCACAGGATTAATTTCGGCTATTGAAAACGCTGCAACATTTTGGCTTGGACGTTTCGACGGTAGTTATGAAAACGAAGGACTGATTCCGCTATATCGCGCCTTGGCTTGGGGAACCAGTATTGAAACGCTGTTGTCGCTTGAGATGTCACTAGATACACCGACAAGGCTAACACGGGCAGCAATATTGACTCGGTCGGGAGTCGAAGTTGAATTCCTCCCCGCAGATCTAGCGCAAACTTCAACCGAGCCGTTCTTTACAGGACATACCGATAGCGCAACGCTCAATGCCAAAGCACGCGTCATTATCCGCGGCACCGATGGAACCGTTGCTCCCGTAATGCAGAGCGATACTTTACCGGCTCCGGTGGAAGTCCGCCTGTTGCCGTTGGGTTTGGCGGACGTGGCCGTTGATTCTGCCTTTACGAACCACCTGTTCAATTCAAATCCCGAAATTGAACTGCAAAAAGCCACTCTTGGTTCACGCTTTGAATCACGTGGCACAAGCGCTCAAGCGGAGTTGGTCGCCGCACCTACGACACTCACTGCGACTGTGACGCGCGGGCCTGGGGAAACCGAAATTGGGGTCAATATCGGTGTAGGAATTCCAGGTTACTTGCTAACCACAAAAATTGTCACATATCGTGACGCGCCACAACTGAGTCTACGGGGAGCTCTGCCATCGGAAGACGATACCAGCCTCCGCCAGAGCCTAGCACTGCTAGCTGGGCAAGAAGCCGTATTGCAAGTTTCGCTACGTCGCAACGATCTACCGATTAACGAGGACGTGCAGTTGTACCTGATCGGACGGGGAAGTCTGTCGCGGTTCAGCGGCGATACGGGGCAGTTGGGTGTGTTGGGTGGCATCCAGTATACGCCGCCCGTGACACCTATCGACTTGGCCGACACACATGGCGTCAGTCGCATCGTCGTGCGCTATGAGCAAGATGGCGTGGTGTTTACTGACGCAATTACGATCCGCTATGAATTCGACGCCGTGGGGGACGATGGCATTCTGCTGGGGACCCCCGACTTCATCCGAGCCAACAATCGCTTGGAACGCGTGCTGATCGATACGACATCACAAAACTCAGCTTCCGAACTACCCCAAACCGACTCCTCCGAGTTGGCCGCGCAGAGCGTCGACATTCTTTCGGATTGGTGGAACGGCAGCGTGCCCGGCGAAGGTGGTGTCCTGTACTGGTTGGAACAGGTGCAATCGCCGGCAAACGGAGGCGCTCATGCGCCTGACTTGGATTGGATCAGCCCAGAAGCTATCCATGATAGGCCTTATCGTGAGGCTTTGAATGCTGCACTAGACAACTGGAATCGCTGGTACGCTGTCGCCGACCAGTTGAACCTGCCGACCGATATCGTCGGCGCGGTCGCTCAACAACGTGCTAGGGATCTCTTGTCCGATGCGCTCCAGTATGCCATCCAACGCGTGCAAGGACGCTGCCAAGCCAGGGCGACAGAGACCATTTCCGCCTACCAAGCGGGCCAATCAAACTCTGCACAGTTGGAAGAATTGCTGGCGCGGCTGATCATCGAGGGTGAAGCCGCAGAACAATATTATCGCATCCTGGACTCCCTCAATGAATACGAGGGGTTCGCCAAAATCACACACTCTGAGTTTCAAGCTTCGCTCGAACAGTTGTGCTACAAAGTCGTAATTCTCGACGACGAAAGTTATCTCGCGGGTACGCCCCAGCGGGCGCAGGTACGAGTCAAGACTGGCCTGACGGTGACTGGGTTAGAAGTTAATGGCGAGCCCATACTCTTGCAAACTCCCAGCTCAATTCCTTTGACCGTGTATATCGAACCACTGGGTAGCGCAAAACTGAATGGAATCGGTGTTGGACCAACCGATGCGAACGGGATTTACGATCGCGTTCAGGCTACCATTGGTGAATCGGATGCGGTTTTGGCGGTCAATGCATCGGTCGTCTTCAACTTCAACCACACCTTCGGCAATTCCGATAGAACGCGAGTACGGGGCTTCACTTACACAACCAAACGATTGGAACTGGATACTACGCTACAAGTCAAAACGACTTGGGCGCTCGAAAGCAACGGGCCGGGCAAACTGAGCAACCAGCCGATCACCGCCGTTAACGGTGAACGTGTGTTGATCGAAACTCGTGTCACTAAAGGGCACCAACCACAGGTTGGCAAAGTAATCTACATCAGCCAGCTTGGTGACGGGGATATTGCCGAGGGCTTTGCTGTAACAGATTCCAATGGACGACTGCGTCTGTTCTTCACACCGCCGAGTGACCAAGTGGGGCGGACTCAAATCGCTTTTGCCTATCAAGCTGACGGTGAAACGATCGTCGATACACTCTCCATCGACTACACGACGAGTGAAGTTGGTACGGAGATAGATATCCCGATTTCTGAGGCCCAGAGCATAGCCTCCGTGACAGCCGGTCGTCATCTGACCATCGTTGGTCAACAACAATTGCTCGGTCACGCAGTCGAAGTCGATAGAGATCAACTCATCCAAGCGCAGCGCGATTGGCTACAGACGGGACTCAATGCTGATGGGACGATCAATTCTGGGCAACCGTTAGGTTTGCTCGCGCGCATCCAGGCCGC
This sequence comes from Pirellulaceae bacterium, assembly GCA_041739785.1. Taxonomy (GTDB): domain Bacteria; phylum Planctomycetota; class Planctomycetia; order Pirellulales; family Pirellulaceae; genus Aureliella. The sequence continues at coordinate 63,950 of JBGSNE010000017.1, read as the reverse complement.
CAGCGAAGCGCCGCTCGACGTGGGCCGCAGGCTCGCAGAGGCTGCCGCCCGCGAATATCTGCGCTGGGATTTCTTCAACGCCACGTTTGGGATTCAGGATGCTTTTGATTCGACAGCCCGCGATGGGCTCGTGGGACTGTTGCAAGCCAGTCTCGATAGCTATGTCGTCGACGCGTTGCAGCAGCAGTCCGCACCGCTGGCTCAAGCAGCCATGCGATTCGCGTCTGAGTTGGAGGTGGCTGGTCTGATACAAAGCGTGCCAGAACCGCAGCAATACACAGTGGTCGGTTTGATCGATCGCTTAGGTTATGAAGTGCGGATTGACGAAGCCTATTTGCACGGCGAAGCCGACAATGCGTGGGTGCAGGCGGTCGTTCGAGTCTATATGAAAGACCCTCAGAATCCGACAGGCGACAAACTTCGTTCGGCTATTGCCACGCCAATCGAAGTGGAAGCCGTTCCACTCGGCTTTCGTTTGGTGAATGCCCGTAAGATAGTCAAAAACAACCTCTATGCGGCCAAAGCCTATATCGTGGATGGCGATGCCGCACTCGAACTAGGCATTCATGCAAATGATGCGTTCACGGAGAGTCCATTAATAACCATCCGCCGCGCCGGATCATTCCGTCTGGAAGCGGGATTTCATGCAGAGAACGCCACAGGAAACGAGACCGATGAACTTCCATCGATGAAGAAAACCATCCAAGTTCAGCCTGGGCAATCGGTCATTCTTGACATGCGCGTGTTTCAGGGACTCAGCAGTATTCCCACGGACTATCCTAATGGAACGTTTGTGCTTACCGGACCAGGCAGCGACGCTCATACCATCGAGAAAATCAATGAACGCCAATTCAGAATCACCGCCGGCGATCAAATTGGAATCGCTCAGGGCATAGTCAGCGTGCCGCTGGCGACTTTTGTGGAAGGCGAAACGAAAACGACAGTCAAACAAATTGCACTGGAGTTTATCGTATCCAATGATGCGGTTCCGCTCGGCGAAAATGGTGCCGATGCGGCGCGAGCCGGTCGAGCAGGACTACTAAACAATTCCAACACAATCGCGGCGTTCAACGACTTGCAAATACCGTTGGCGGCGGAAAGTAGTGACGCGCAACTTGGAAACGCTTTTGGATTGAGCTCGATTCAGCTTCCATTTAGTGGGCCGTTGCCAAGTTCGGGAGGCATTGGAAATGACTTGCGGGAGTGGTTCTCGCAGAGCTTTGATCTGCTGCATATCATTGATATGTCGCGCATTATCGAGATGTTAAACGGTGGTTTACCCGTCCAGCCTGAAGAACTGATCCGAATAAAGTTCGACTTGGACAACGCGTTTTCCTCGTTACCACCTACGCTGCTCGCAGCCGACTTGAGTGGCTTACTGCCAGACGGATTCTCTGGCTCAGTGCAACTCGATACGCCGCAAATCGGAGGGCAAATTGTCTTTGGTATCGATACTTCGAGCAGCCCCTTCTACGTGCTGACACAGCCGGACGGATTGCGTAGCAATACATCCAGTGTGCGTGCGTTCTTTGATGGCTTTACAGAAGAGGGACCCGTGGATGTTGGCAGTCAGGCCACGCAAATGTTCGCGACCTTTGGCGTTGGTGCTACGTTCAACAGTACGCAAGATTTAATCGATGGAGTATTAAAAGTACCTCGTGCGGAAGGCTTTCTCAGTAGTCGTGTGTTGATCGATTTTAGCCAAGTTGCCGCGCAAACCGGCAAGCTGCGGTTCCATGAACTCAGTGAATTGGCCAACCTGCGAGTAGACTTTGAGGGTAATCCAATCGACACCTTCCAAGCGATCGTTGAGGCGGAGGTGACACTTCCGGACATGGGTGGAACGGACGGCCAAAACAATCCGCTGGCCACCATGGAAGTTGTGGGAGCTATCTACTCCTCTCCAGTCAGCAATAGCAGCGCTGCTGGATTGAGTAACACCGGCAGCACCAAGCTCAATTTCCAACTGCGTACCGGTGACCTTTTCACATTGCCCGAGGAAATTCGGATGCGGCTCGCGACCCACACGGTCGATCAACCCGCGACCGACGCAACCGAACGGGACGATCTATACGAACCAAACGATCGTTGGCAGGAAGTGACGCCCGACCATGTTGCCAATTTGGGCGCCCTCATGGACCGCTTGACGCTGGGAGGGCAGGACCCGGCTGTCTCGAGTGACCAGTTAGCCTTAACTGACGCTGTCGACTGGTTCCGATTCGAAACCACGGCCGTTGGCAACGCGAGTAGCTTCGTTCAAATTGACTTTGATCGCACCCGCGGTGATTTGGATTTGGGGCTTTATCGATTGGAGGGGACGGAGCTGGTTCACGTGCGGACCGATGGCTTAGCGTTTAGCGACTCCGCCCGCATCACTCTGCTTGGTCAACCGGCCGGCAAGTACTTCGTCAAAGTGTTCGATGATCGCGGCGGAACGAATCCATTCTACACACTGACCATTGATCCCCCAGGGCGGCTCAATCCGGGCATTACGGCTACGATCGGTGATTTGACCGTGCGCGACACGTCTCTGGAACTAACCGTAGATTCGAATCTCGAATTCACGGGATTCTTGCGCGGCCGTGTCGTCATGACCTTCGGAGAGCAAGATGATATTCCGGTCGAACTAACATTCCAGGCCAGCATTGATACCGTAGCCGACGATCCGGACGACAACGGCGGCTTCCACGCTGAGATATCAACAGCACTTGGAGGTGGATCGATTAATGTGCTGCGTTTACGCAACTCTTCTGGGGACGAGATACCGCCACCCACTCAAAGCATGATGAGCACTGAGGTGAGCGTGGCCACCGGTGGCTATCTGCTTTTCGATTACGTTTCAGCCGACAATTTTAAGTTTGCGGGGCTCAACGCGGCTACAGGACTGTGGGTCATGGGGCAGTTCAGTCCCGAAGCGGGTTGGCATGTTCCTGATACCTTCGCCTCACGGGCCGTTGCGCAGTTGGGGTCCGCCACGGAGGCCTCCTTCAATCTGGTGCTGAACGGGCGCGATGTTGAACTGTGGGCTAAGACTTCAGCCAACCAGTGGCGGCGTGTGTTGTCGCAACAATTCAGCGACAACCTAGACGGATTACTCGGTGTCGGCACGCCCCAGGGAACCGCCTCCTATTCTGTCGTACGGCTAGAAGCTGAGTTGACGACACCAGCTAAAATCGACAACCCACAACGGTTGCCTGTCTTTGGACGGACCCTGTTTGTTGATGGGTTTGATGAATCCGCACGTGTGGAGTGGCGCCCAGAACGGGGCATATGGCGCATTGATGAAACGGGGAATTACTCAGCCAAGTCTCTGGCAATTGAGCTTGGAGATTGGCTCTTAGTCGATAACGCGCTCATCCGCGGCACACTCGATGTGCAGTTCAACGATGATAATATCTTGACACCAGTGCCCATTGTGGGTGCAATTCCAACTGGGCCAGTTTCGTCGAGTGGCTACGTCTTCGCGGAATTGAGCCTCGAACAGGTCGATGCGTTGCTATTCCGAGTTGGTCCCAATGAAAGCGGAACAAATCTCTACCCAGAACGCGTGGACTCTCCGCGAGGGTTGATCGCAATTAATGATGGCTTCTTGACTATTACACCCAGCGGAGTGCGGCTTGGTGCCGGCCGCGCATCGGCAGGCTTGCAGGACGTCCTGTTCGTTTCCATCCAAGATGCGGAAATTGACCTGACAACTTCGAATTCACCGCTCTTCTCGGCAGGGAGTATTTCGATCTCCGTTCCTGCGCTCAGCTCATCCAAGGAATTCGTCACGATCACCAGTAGCGCCCCAATCGGGGAACCGCTGTTCGGGCTCAGCAAACCTTCCGTGAATGATCCCATACCGGAGTTTCTGTTTTTTCAAGATGATGTTTTGATCAACTTCAATACCGAGTTGATTCAACAGAAGATCGATGTGGGTGGTGTATTCCCATTCCAACTCAAAAGTGTGGGCTTGCGTTTTAACGATGCAGGCGGAGCAACGGGTCAAATCGGAAACCTAGCCGATTTTGATTTGTTGGTAACCGGCGAAATCGATTTTGAGAGTTCCATTTTCGATGGTATTCCGTTTAATCCCATTTTTGCGGTGGGTCGGCCTCCCATCACCAACCATCCAGGTGTGGAGCGCCGCGTCAGTAATGGCAGCGCCTACGTGGACTCCTGCGATACAACAGCTATCACAAGTGCTTTCCCAGGAGTTGAACCACTTTGCAAGAACGGATTCATTTCGACGGAACTGCATTTGGGAGCCCTGTTAGGAGACCAACCTGAGACGCTTGTTCGCAACTTGGGACCAATCTATGTCGGTTTCGCTAAGGCCCAGCTGCTGGACGATCCTTTGCTGGAATTCCAGGGCTTGGTGAAACTCGGAGGGTTCCAAGATGGGCGTTTTGTCCCTGAAATCACAGGTTCCCTAGCGGTAACTGGTGAAGCTGGCCCGCTAGGGAACATCTCGGTGGCGGGCGAATTCGTGCCGCCCGTTCAAATCGCTGGGCATTCTACCCTGAGTGTCGCAGATGATGTTTTCGAATCGAAACTACTAATCGATTGGTATGGCCAAGTTGCCAGCGCTGTAGGCAGCGAGTTCGATTCGCAACCCAATCAAAGTGCGCTCAATTTACACACGGAATTCACAAACACGTTTACTGACAGGGAACCGTTCAACTTATCCTTCAATATTCAGCCAACTCTAATTGATACCGGCGATGTTTGTATCGATTTCAACACTTATGTGAAAGTCTGTGGATCAGCCGTCCTGAACCCAGACGCGACGGATGGTGAGCCACTGTTTGCAATTCGTGAAGGCTCCCTACGCTTTGGGAATCAGCTCGGACCTTTGGCGAATCTGTCGGTAAGTGCCGGCGGCTTCGGAGTTGGCGCGGACGGGACGATCTACGTGCTACCGGCTGGCTACACCTTAGAGGGTGCCGTATTCGAACGTGGAGCGTTTGTCGATCTCGATAGCGCCGCACCAGGCGGATTGTTTGGATTTCCGGATTGGGTTCCGATCGTGATATCCCAACTAGGGCTTGAGTTTAATGGAACACAAGATGGCAGCCAACCGCTGTCCATCGGTGGACTCAGAAATGCTCCTGGTGCCTTGGCCACAATTGCCAATCCATCCAATTTTTCCGTCGTCGTCAGCGGCGGATTGCAAGGGAACGAATTGTTCCCAATCACAGGAGTCTTCGAGGGAATTAAGGTCGACTTAGGCAAACTATCGAGCTGCGTGGCGGTGGCTCTTTCCAATAACAATGTGAACCTAGAGCTGTTTCCTGGACAGATCTTCGCGGCCGCTTGCGAATTCCCGATTGTGGGATTGAATGGAATCACCATCGGCATAGAGCCGGTCGATTTGCCAGGTGGCGTGTCCGTAGGAGGTACGCTTGGCTTAGGTATTTTCGAATTCGATCGGCCGGTGGACCCTGACAACCCCGCGCTGGGCACTGAACCTCAAAGCGTTTTTTATGGCATCATCGAAGGGGAAATCGTGGCTGCCGATATTGGGATCGGCATTGAGTTGATCGTGACTCAGTATGGGCCTGTGCTGGCCCGCTTGAAAGCGGCTGTTCCGATTCCTATTGGCACCTTGGTGGGCGCCATGGGTGGACCGATTGGCGCAGCCTTCGGAACCGGTAGTGGATTCCTGATTGCTGGTCTTGAGGGAGGCATCGTTTTTGGAGGCGATCCACTTCCGGTGGTGGTAGAGCCAACCGATATTTTTGACATACCGCAAGTTCGCAATCCACTGCGCGTCACCACGGCGGACGTACGAAATGCCGTCCAACAGTTGGCATTCCAAAACCCGACTTTCGCAGAATTGCTTAGCTTTGTCACCGATCCGCAGAATGCGTTGGATGCAGCTGCGAATTATCAACAGGTCATCGCAGACGTGCTGACGGGTCGTATGCCAGGGCTGCCTGTCAAATTCACGTGGGATGACGGATATCGGTTAGCCGTTTCCGGTACGTTAACAAACCAGTATGTCGCGGCACAACTGGGACTTGGTGTAACACTCGGATTGAACATCGGCTACGACTTCGATCAGTTGGTTCACACCAATGGTAGGCCAGTTACCGATGACAACAGCCATGCGCTGGATGCTCAAGGCAATCCCCTCATGGACGCAGCCTCGGGCCTCATTAGAACCGTAGATGAGGTGTTTGGTTTTCAATTGTATGGCTTCGCGGATGTGGAAGTATTCGGTCTCAAGTTGGTAGGTGCGGGTATCTTCTTAGACTTTAGCCGGCCGTTGAATCCAGTATTCAACATCGCTGCGGCCCTGCCGAGTGCACCTGGCCTGCTCTCAATATTGCTTCCCGCACAGGGAGAGATCGGACTCCAACTTAATTTCGATGGTTACGTGGAAGGCTCCGTGTTAGCCTCGTTGGAATTTTTGGAAAGTGTACGCAATAGCTCGAGTGGCTTCCTGCGTGATCTGTTGGAAAGCGTCGCCAGTGCAGACACCGGCGAGTCAATGCTACCGCTGGAGCGGCTAGCAAATCAATTGGAAGCCGACCGGCGTCATGCAGGTGGAATCGATCTGCGCGACCGCCTGTCGTCCAACTACGATCGCACGTACGACCCTGCAATTTCCGGTTATGATCCGGCACGCTTGGCTGAGCTGCCAGACGAGTTGTCGGCTCTGAGAACTTTGTGGCGTGATCTGCTTGACCTCGATGGCAACGGGATTCTGGAACCAGCCGAAGTGGCTGCAGTTCCAGTCATCAATCGCCAATTCGTCATCGATCGCATCTTGGGGAATGCTACTGTCGGGATCTCATCGATACTGCCCGATCCATTCTCTCTCGATCCATTCTCTCTCGATCCAGGTGACGTCAACCTGTTCTCCTGGGCGCGCATCAGTGGTGATTTTATTCAAGAAATGGTGTTGCTTGCTTCCATTCTATTGACTGACGAGCAAGCGGCGGCCAGTCTAGCCGCCGAGATCGCAGACGTCCCATTCTGGGCGGCAATCGAAGATCAAATGCGCAAATTGCATGCCGCCAACGTCGCGCTCGTCGACGACGTACTAGATCGCGATCGCCTCGACAGCCTGTTTGCACTCAGTCTCAATACAGCCCGCGTCTCGGCTGTGGTCGCGAACAGGATCGCTCAATTGGCCTTGGACGCGGCGAATGCTGCAGCACAAAAGTTCGCTGAAGTCGCCAACCCGTCAGTTCGTCTCACAGGTCAGCTCAGCCCCATGCTCTTCGGTTTTCCGATGGGTCCACCTAGCCAAGCAATCGAACTGACGCTGAACAAACACGAGCTATCGTTCGATGGCACGTTTTCCTCACTAGCGTTGCTGCTAAACATGAATGGCTTACCTGCCTTTGTCAAAGACAGCACTGAGGTAAACGTACGCTTTCCATTCGAAAATCTACTGCTGGATATGATGCGTGGACAATTGCCCGCCATTGATCCACTGGCTGGGCCTTGGGAAATTGGACTCGAATCCACCTTTAGCGTATTGGGATTGGAGATAGAGAAAGCAACTGGCTTGATCTTCCCAGCCGGAGCTGCCGAGTTATTGGCCGAGCGGATTCAGACCTACAACCCGCTGGACAATAGCGGTACTACCACGCTTGAGCCAAACAAGATTTTGGTGCATATCGATCACTACCAGCGCCTGCTCGACCAGGGGGGAATTCTCCTGGATGGTCGGATGACATTACCGCGCTTCATCACCGATCCATTCGCTTTCATAGCTGAAATTCAATTACGGCCTGAGTACGCACCCCTTATCGCAAGTCTAGCGGAGCAATGCGATGTGAGTGATCTGTTCGGCTGTCTGGCTTCCCACCCGGCCGAATTCATGCAGTTGCTGGCGGGCTTACCCGAGATCGCTGGGGCGGCAGCCACACTGGAAGAGGTGGCACAGGTCCAGTTGTTCATCCCCAATTTCGTTGACGACTTGATCGAAACGTTCGATCCAGCCGACTTGGACGAGTTGCAGCAGTTGCTTGACCCGTCCCTAGCCACGTCGTCAAAGGCGCTGGTCGATTTCTTCACACGTAAAATAAGTGAAGCAACTGATGTGTCGCTTGATATTCTTAGTCAGGCGTACTTGATCGGATCTTATGGTACTTTGCCCAACCCCTTTGATTCTCCGCTGGAACCCATCGTTCCACATCCGATGGATCCCAGTCTCGCTCTGCCGTTTCCGACAACCTCCAAGATTCTTGGGATTCCACTCGGCAGCGGGCGACTAGAAGGGCAACTGACAGGACGTGAATTCGATCTAGACCTCTTTGGGACGTTCTTAGGTTTGACCGACATCCGTTTTGAGCTGAATGTCGATGCATCCAATTCGACCCAATTGCCGCTGACTCGAGCGGGGGCCGAGTTCGTTATTGGGTCTGTTCCGGCGAATGCGATGATCTCTCCAACAGCCTTTCAGGGCTCGCAGGAAGCCGACGAAGTACAGCGACAACTGATTTCCCTGCTGGCTCACCTCGGCTTTACCAATGATCCCAACCGACTAGGCGGCGATATTCAATCTGCGGTCGACAGCGCATTCCAATGGATCGACCTGAATCAGTTGTCGAGCAGCGCCGGTGCCTATCTCAAGGCCTTCTCCCCGGGCTTCGATCTCAATTCAACCGACCCATTGCGACGCAAAGGCGGTATTGAAGCCTATGCTTCGCTCGCGATCGGTAATCTGCTCGAAGGAGACTTCTATTTCCAAGTCACGCCATCGAGCAATATCGTGCCCAACGTGAAGGCACGCGGTGCTGCCAAACAGATACTGCTCCCGGGACTTCAGGGATTGAGCGATTCCAGCGCCAATGCCATCCTAGGAAGCGAGTTGGAGATGATCTTCAATATGGAAGAGGGAGCACTCGATGCGTCGCTAGAAGGAACGATAACACTGTTTGGTCAGTCGTTCACGCTCTCGGGGGATACGTCGCTGGAGATCTATGACACAGGTTTCGTGGGGGAGATCACGCTTGCACAAAATGCCAGCATCACGGCTGGCGTAGTTTCAATGAGTGGCAGTCTGACGCTCAAGTTCGATACGCGTCCGGAATCGGCATTTGCTGCCATCATCGTTGGCACGGATCGCAACGGTGCGATTCGATTCCCAGGCTTCTCACTAAACGATGCTACGTTTGCTATGCAAATTGATGCAGATGGACTTCATATTCAAGAAGTTTCCGGGAAGAGCAATCTGTTCGGCTTGCAACTCGACTTTGACGGTGGCTTCGATGTCCTGCCGGTCGCGCCCTACTTGGCTAATGTCAACCTGATGACATCGGTAGCACTGAGTACGCAGATCGGGCTTCCTAACTCACTAGCTGAAGGATCGGCTACAGTCATCGTCGATCAATCTGGAGTAAGTGGAACATTCGACGGAAGCGTTACCTTGGTTGGCGTTGAGTATCTAGAAGCGCGTGGTAGGTTTGATTCTCAAGGCTGCTTGACCATCCAATCACCGATTTCCGCCCACTTCCAATTGCCTGGTCCTGGCGCATTCTGTGGCGACGCATATCAAGTCACCGCTGCGATCAGCATAGCGGATAACGTATCTGTGATGGAAGGTGATCCGCAGGATGCCACGACAACTATCAGTTTTGAAGTGAGTGTCGTGGTCTTCGGGGACATCGATCCGGATTTCCAAATCACGGTACCGTGGAGTGTCAGCCCCGTGGTTGGCTCAAATGTGCAAGATGACTTGATTCTACCCAGCGAGCGGAAGATCAGCTTCAGCGCCAGCGATTTCCAGAATGGCCAAGCTGCGAAGTCGATCACCTTCTCGGTCGTTCGCGATACATTCTATGAAGAGCGAGAAACGTTTCTAATTCGACTGGATGCTAGCGCTACGACTGCTGTCCCGGCCGGAACGGAATTTGTCATGGGACGCGCGGAATCGAGTTTGACGATCCTGAACGATGACGAACCGCAATTGTTAGCCAACTTCGACCCTCCAAGTGACACCTTGGTCTATTTTGACTTCGATCGCGAAGCGGCTTTCGGGGCACCTTCTTTCACTTCCAATTCATCGTTTGATATCGTGCCCACACCGATGTTGCTTCAGAATTTCTCGTCGAGTCAAGTGGTTGGGGTTTCCAACACTGGTTTAAGGGCGAGCACTGGACTACCCACCGTGTTCACGGAAGAAGATGGCAATATCGTGCTTGGGGATTCGCGTGCGTTGCGCGCACGCGTGGCAACCGCCACCATCCCTGGCGTAAATAGCAATCGGAAAGCCATGTTTGAGTTCACAGTAGATCCCCAACAAGGTTACTGGGCACCTGAGGGGATAGAGTTCTTCGTCCAAGGCTCGGACCAACAGGGACCCGCTCAGAATTGGGAACTGAGGTGGAGTCTCGACAACTTTGCAACGCCGCTGATGTCCAGTGTTGATTCGACCTCTAACACATTTGAGGCGACTGAGCTACCAGGCTGGACCAAGCATGCTGCGCTATCGCGGGACGGATCGTTGCTATGTGCATCGGGAGCGATCACTTTCCGTCTGATCAACACCAGTCAGGCCCCTTATGACTGGACGATTGACAATCTGGCATTAACTGGCGAGCACAGCGTGGCCAGCTGTTTGTCGCGCACCCCAAACGAAATAGCTGCTGAACTTGCAGAAGCCCTTGATCAATTCGATCATCGTGTTCCTGGTGGATTTGAACTGATCGGGCCTGGCGATGTGACGGTGCGCTTGGTTCGGGACCGTGGCGATACCGACCCCGATCCATTTGATCGGGTCAATATTGAAATTACAGGTGCTTCGCCGACAAGGACAATCCTACGATTTACGGACAACGGCGACCGACCAACCGCTGCAGCGCTGGTTCCTATCACCGTGCATTCCAACCGTGGAGTCCGCGCTGTTGATTTCTCTGGAGCGACACTGTTCAATGGTTCCATCGATATTGATGGCCCAATCGCGGGAGGCGTTCAAATTGGGAGCTTGGTGGCGGGCTCGAGCATAGTGGTTGACAATGAATCGGGTGTCGCCGTCGACATAGCTGCCTCGGGACACTGGGGCGCAGATGTTCAAGTGAGCGTCACCGGAGACATTGGAGTGCTCGATGTCCGCCAAGGCTGGGCAGGTGGTCTGTTGGCAGCAGATAGCATGGCCAATGCGACATTCCATGGTGATTTCGCGGCGGAGGTCGCACTGCAAGGTGAACTTGGCTGCTTCGAAGTAATCGGAGGAGATCTCAATTCGAGTAGCTTTGTAACGGGCCTAGCCAGCGGCCTGGGCAACGGTTCCGTGGATTGTATCGGTGCAACCAGTGCGGGTGGCAACGGCGGTTCGATTTCTGGCAACTTCACGATTGATGGCGACGTGAGTAGTATCACTAGTGATGGCGGGACATTCGACGCGCTACTTTCTGCACAACACGTCGACCAAATCGTGGTTACTTACAACTCGATAGCTGGTACAGGCGGAGACATTGCCGGTAACATCGTAGTGGGCAGCTTCGACAGTATCACTACGTACGGCGGCGAGATTACATCGTCCGTCACGACGACCAATCCCTCTCTTCCGAGTGGTCGAATTCAAGCCTTCGCGCGCGGACAACATGGTGGCGGAATTCGCAGTCCCAATAGTTTTCATTTTGCCGGTGACGTCGAAGCAATCATCGCGCAGGATATTGACTTGCGTATCGAATCCACGGCTGCTATTGGCCTACTCCAATTGCTCGAACCCTCAGCTGGCAACACCGGCGCGATCGTTGGCAGTTTTACCGCTAGTCGTTTCGGTACGATCTCAGCCATCCACGCGACCACAGCGGATTTCTCACTGACGACTATCGGCGAAGCCTTTCAGCTTGATGGCCGAAGTGCTTGGGAGTTGATCGATGCGGTTCAAGGCGAATGGCTTAAAAAGATTACACTACCCGCCGGTGTTCGTCCCGGCCAGTTGTTGATCGACGGTCAAGCATTCGACTTTGAATCTAACGACGGATTGCTTCTAGGTGAAAACCGAAGACTAGAGTTGGTGCGTACTGGATTCCAAACAAAATTTTACGTTGTTCCAGCGGCATGGCAGAATCTACAATCACCGTTCGATGTGAATGACGATGGTATTATCTCACCCTTAGATGTGCTTCTAATCATAAACATGCTGAACGGTGAAGGGAGCGGACGTCTCTCACGCCCGTCGACGCTCACCAGACGTCCAGCTCCCTTCGTCGACACGAATGGTGACGAATTCGTTTCTCCCATCGATGTACTCCTAGTGATCAACTACCTCAACTCGCAAACGGACTTAGGGGAGGGCGAAGTGCAATTGCGAGCTCCCGTAGACGATCAAAGGTGGCCATCGAGTTTTGCTACGGGCCAGACTAGAGAAACGCAGTTAAATGGCGCCTTCGAAGCGAATCAAAATCTGGAAACGCGAAAATCCTCGACAGTCAATTATCGAAATGTTGTACGTGAACAATTACAACGTCGATTTGTTGACAAACGTATCGGCGAAACATCGCTTCCCCCAGAACACCGGACCGCAACATTGGAAGTCTTGCCTCAGAGACCACTGGAGCGCTCGCTTGTGAGCCTGCGCTCAAGCCGTGAGCAGGTCACCGATATTGCATTGCTTGAATGGTTGGACGAATTATTCTAGCAATGACGATCGCCAATTGCCGCGTTGATAGTACCGACCGCTTAAAATCGGTTTAGATGGTAAGTGAAGTGTCGTGGTCATTCCAGAAATCGTGCCAGCGACTTAGTTTGTCCGCGGCAAGCCATTGCCGGCAATTTTCGGGATTAGCATTGAAAGAATACACGCAGTCGCGCATCGTTAATCGACGATAAATTATTTAATTGCGATTAGCAAGTCAATCTCGAAGGCGCAAACGATGGTCCGAACCAAGGCACTGGCACATCCGGCGCACGTGCGGATTGTTAGCTTGCTGCTCAACCGAACTTCGTATATGTGCGGCGAAATCGTCGATGAGATGCCGCTGGCCCAATCGACCGTTTCTCAACACCTAAAGATTCTCAAAGAATCAGGCATGGTGCTTTTCGAGTCCGGAACCATGCGATTGCACGCGAATTCTGTGATATAATAACCACTTGTTTAACGCACCCAACATAACCGCGTGAATCGCGACATTACCCGTATAAGAAGTCTGTTGCGGCATACACAAAGTCAATCATGAACACCAAATTTGTAACGTCAGCATTGTTTGTTTGCGTGGCGGTCCTCTTTGCTGTCTCAGTGGGTTGGGCCTTTAAGATGCAGGAAAACACTGATCAAGATGAACCGCTTGAGACTCTTGTGGGAGAGTTCAGATCCACGCTCACAGACCTGCACAAGCACTTGGAGCAAAAGCATGAACAGGGACTTCTCCCTTATCCAGAATTTATCAACGCTCAGAATAAATTGCTGGAAGACGAACTCCTGGTTACGTCCGACAAGACGGAGCGAGTCGAGTTGTTGAGGAAACGACTTCAGAATTCCAAAAGTCTTGAACTTTCGGTAACCGCACAAGTTCAAGTAGCAGAAGCGTCGTCAACAGACCTTCTTACGGCAAAAGCGAAACGCTTACAGGCTCAAATCGAGCTGAAACGCGAAGATCCCTAGGTGGAGTGAGTCAACTCGATCAAAGGCATGGCCGTACTACACGTCCACCAGTAGGATCCCTTCGGATTTGAGCGATTGCGTAAGCGCGGGATTAGCGCTGGCGATAAAGTGGGCTTGGAATGGCCGATTATAAGTTGGTTGCAGCCCGGTCGTAAAACTGAACGCGCGGCGCCCGGCCATGGGCAGGCGTTCGATGAAAGCTTCGACCATTCGCAAAGGATCTCGAGCACCAATGATGCCTATGCGTTGTTTGTTTTCCAACAGCTCAGTTAGGTTACTTAGCACTTGGGCATCCAACTGGTCATCGACCGTAGTTTCGGAATAGGCGGAATCGATGGGACAATGGTCGACCGGGTCGGTGACTTGTGTAGGCGAGAAGCTGTTGCTACCGCGAAAAGTGAGCAGAGGAACGTCCGGCAGTTCAATGGGTTCCAACCGACTGGGCATGTCGCCGGGAATTCGCAGCCAACCGAGGGCCAATGCGGTGCGGGCTACAAGCATCGCGTTGTTGTGGTAGGCGGAAAATTGTTGATTGTGGAGAACTGCGATTAGGGTTACGACTTGTGATCCACCGCGGTTGCTGTACTCCGGTCCGCCGAGCACGGTGCGCGTCACGGCGACATGCTCTTGGGATACGGGAAAGTAATTGATCGTCCATTTAGTGGGGTCGTCTTCGGCTAGGTGACTGGGAGACCAAAGTTGAAGTTCTCTCGAGAGGCTGCGATCAATTTCTTCCGAAACTGCCACCAGCTGGTAGCCTTTGATCTGGCCACGGTCGGACGAAGTAAAGATAGCTTGTTGGATTTTCATGGTTTGAGCTGTTAAGAAACTAGTGCTTTGTCAACGATTAACTTCGGGATTGTCGAGGAAAAGGTGTCGGACACCAAAAGTGCAAAGCACCCGAAGGGCCGTTCCGGCTTTTGGTGTCCGACACCTTTTCCCGACCCGCGTTGTACCTCAATATTAAATGCGGCTTAAGCACTAGTGGTTGGCCAAGACCCACCGCAGCGGTTCGAGAACGCCGTGGGGCTGAATGTGAAACGGAACGCACGTCTGATAACCTCTGGCATCGGTGATGACGCCGGTGCTGCCGGTCACGCCGGCAGCAAAGAACTCTACGCGTCGAAACGTCTGGCGACAGAAATCATGTAGCCGGGGAGTATTGTTGGCCGCGAATGCGGCGGGGCTTTTGACTACTTCTGGACACGCGTCGCACTTGGTGAATACAACTGCCAACGAGGGGCCTGTGCTGCCTTTACCAAAATTCTCCCCATAAAGCTCGTGGCGTTCGGCGATGTAGGTTGCCAGTTTCATGGCGAACAAGTCTTCACTGGCCCCTTGATCGCGTACACGGACCGAGTCGCATAGGATTAGCAATCCGCTAGAACGGCTGACGACATGTGCGACCGCAGGATAGATCCCAGGACGGCTAATCTCTGTGGCGATGGCTTCACCCGCAAAATCAGGTGAAATCAGATCGGCCGTGCGCGTAGATTTTTTTTCCTTCATCGTTAGCTTGTAGTGCAGCCATTGCCAAGCGTCGGCCTCCGAAGGAGTCTTCTCCGGGAACGAACGCCGTTCCAGCTCGTTGACGACGTACTCTTGTAAGTCGACGGCAAATGAGCTGGCTGCGGCACCTTTGAAGTCCGCGGGACCCTTACTCAAGATATCGAGCAGCAGGCCGAGGTAGACAGTTTTTCCGGCATTGCTGGCACCGAGTACCGAAATAAATGTGTGTCCTCCTCCTTGTGCCGCAACCGATTGCGACAGGGATACAGGCATTTGGCATTTGTTACAGTAATCGTCATAGGGCTCAAAGGACGATGAGCAACAAGCACAGTGACAACGGTCGAGCGTTTGTGTAGTAGCGATCATAGAATGGATTCTTCGACTTGTTTGGTCGTTGGTGAATGGATCTCTTTCGGGCTAACGCAGCAGCGAAAGCCGACATTGCTAGGGCGACTTAGGACGGGTTGGCCAGTGCGAAATTGGCAACTGGCTTGCGACGTGAAATAGGTATCAAAAGCCCCGCCACGCACCTCTGCCATCGCTTCCGGCAAGATGACTTTGACAGGCCCCTCGCTGGCTGGGCAGTACAGCGTATCAACCCATTCCCAGACATTTCCAATTAGCTGGCGAACACCGTTGGGTGTATTGCCGTCGTCAAGCGCATCGACAGCGATGGTGTCGCACCGCTCGTGCGACCAAATGTTGGCTCGAGAACGTTCAAAAGCGTTACCCCAAGGATAGCGTTGCTCTGAGCCTCCGCCGACCTGGCACTGCGGCCAGGTTCCAGCCCGTTGCCACTCCGCACTGGTTGGCAGCCGCTTTCCTACCCATTTAGCAAACGCATTGGCTTCGTACCAACAAATGCCAACCACGGGATGCTCAGCTTTGTCAACTGGTGGTTTGCCATTGGACCAGAAGCGTGGTCCGGTATGCCCCGTGCGGTCGACAAACTGCAGCACCATGGGGAGGATATCCTGTGGCCAAAACTGCGGCAATTCGTAGCCACCTGCCTGAACAAATCTGGCAAAGTCGGCGTTGGTGATACAATCGCGATCGAGGAAGAACGGATCGATGGTCGCTTGTTGACTGGCGGTAGCCCTGAGGTAGTATCGTCGATCTTCTTCAACCAATTCGTCAACGAGCAACCGCACCGAACCGCCCGGTACGGAGGCCATTTCATGGTGCAAAGCGCGCCAGGCACATTCGATCGATAACGCGTCAAACTCCAGTTCACCGCGTTTGGCAAGTATTTGACAATAGCGCCGATCGCGAATTAAACGACGACTGTCAAGCGGCGCTTCGGAGACATCGGGAAAGGTCGAGTCACGCGTGGCGATCGGGGCTGTTTGCCATCCGGTCCATTTGCCGAAGGTGCTACTGACCATAGTTGTTAACGACATAATTAATGCTCACGGAGTCTTGGTATGCGGTCGGCTCGATTGAATCTCTTGCCGCAATCGTTCAAATGCGTCGACTGCGGAGTGTTCGGTCTTGGCTGCCGTTTGCAAGCTGCCAGGCAGGCATTGCAACATACTCGCCGAACTAATGTGGGACGTTGTTGCGCGGGCTTTTTGCTCGTTGGCCAACCCCTGTTTGGTTTGCAGGAGAGACCTTTGTTCGTCCTCCAATCGCAACCAGGCGCTGGTTAACAAATCCACCTGTGCGCGGATACTCTGTTCGGCTTGGATACGTTTGGCTTCCCAATCTCCGAGCGCATCGGCCGAGTAGTCGT
The DNA here is from genome assembly GCA_041739785.1 of Pirellulaceae bacterium. GTDB lineage: Bacteria > Planctomycetota > Planctomycetia > Pirellulales > Pirellulaceae > Aureliella. The sequence continues at coordinate 47,157 of JBGSNE010000017.1, read as the reverse complement.
CATCAGTGAAGTCAGCTGGCAAAGTTGAAAACTGTGTCGTCAAGGTTTCGAAGCGCTCGCAAAAATTCTCAAGGAATGTCTGGATCTCATTGACTACGGCTTCCAGTTCTTCAACGATGTGCTGTGGACAAACCCCCAACGGTGGCGTTGATGCTTGCTGGCCGTTTCCTGTAGGTTGTTGACGCGTAAACATGTGCTACCTCAATCGGCGAAAAGTACGTTGGTTTTGGCGATGGGCCATGGCTAATCGATCATATTCCAGATGCTTTTCAATCGACTCGACAGCGATGGTGATGCGGGACGTTTCTTTTGCCCTTTGTTCAACTCCCGCAAATGCTGACGGTGTTCGAGCAGGCTTTGCCGACTCGGATCGGCATGAGCTGTAGACGCAGGCAGCTCTTCCAATTCCTTGATTTTCTGCGCGTATTCGTACTTCAAACGAGACATATCTGCATGTTCGCGCGCGATCTTAGCGCGTTCTTCTCGAAGCGCTGTGTCCGACTCTTCCGATTGATTCTCAAACTTCTGTTTTAGCTGTCGCAAGTCTTTGGTGACCTCGGCCAGGGTATTTTGCAGCTCGCCGTTTTCGCGTTGAAGTTGTTCCAACACGTCCCCGTCGTGGGGGTCGGTGCATTCACCTTCGGCGCCCGTATGCTGCACCTGGCGTTGCAATTTAGCGTTCGCTTTGTCGGCGGAATCGAGGCGCTGGCGCAGCGCGGCTATTTCGGCCGCATGTTCCGCCTCTCGTTGGCCAACTCGCTTTTCGATATCGCCCATCCATGCCTCCAGGTGGGTCCGTTCCTCGACTTCGGAGCGATTGGTGTCCTCGGCGGCATGGAGCATTTCCTCCAGGAGGAGTACCCGTTCCTCAGCTCGATTAGCTTCTTCGCTGAGCTCCTGGATTCGAGCCAGCACTCGGTCGGAGTCTGCGTCATCTGAGTCCTCTGGCAGTGAGTCAGCGACGCTAACATGCTGCGCATCGGCCTGGGAAAGTGCCGTCCTTAGATCGTCGATTTCTGCCAGCAGCAGTTCGACGGTCTCGCGATCATAGGTTTCTTCTTCCTGCGCGAGCAGATCGATGCCAGAACCGGGTTGCATACGAGGGACAACACCGGTGTCTTTGAAGGTCGAATGAGCATGCTCTGTTTCATCGGTCGGTGCCATAAGTTCGCTGGCTGGCAGATCGTCCAGTGGTGTTTCACTGTGGTGCATTTCACTGTTCGGCAGTGCGTTTTGCGGCAGTGCGTTTTGCGGCAGTGCGTTTCGCTTCGCGACAGGAACAGTTGACTGTGCGGATTTCTGAATAGGCTTGCACGACGACTGCTCGATCGAATTCTCTTCATCGACGTGAGGCGCAGCGGTAAAATGTTTGGCATCATTGCCACTGTTGGTCGTGAGAGTGGCCTTTTGGGCTGAAGAGATCTGGATTTTGTAACTTCCGATTTCGACCACACATCCCTGACCGAAAAAGGTCTGACTGGTGACTGGGGCATTGTTGACTTTGGTGCCGCTCGCGGTCATCCAATCTTGGATCCACAGTTGACCTTCCTCAAAGCCGATACTGCAATGAATATCGGAGATGTCATGGCCACGTAACTGAACACCACAATTACTCGATTTGCCGACGAGTACCGACTGATTGGCTTGTACGATGAAGGTTAGCTTGAAACCGGTGGGGTGCCAGGCAATCAGTTCGACTTCTGTTTGTTCCTTCATGATGCAGCTCCTGCGTTAACGATAAGTGGCGATTCGATGGAGTCCGTTGTCGCCAAAGGAGATAGGGGGGACTTGCCACTCTGCAAGCGATCCAGCACTGCAAATAATTGGTCTGCTGTACTGTGGCGGGAAAGAGTGCTATCGACTCTGAAGCCAAGCTGTTGACTCCAGTCATCGCGATGGGACCCGTCGCTGGTTAGCACGATACGCTGCATTTGTTCGATTTGTGGGTCGTCGTAGGCCAATATCTTACCGAGCAGCTCACAGGCGGCTTGATCATCACCGGCGAAAATTAGCGAGTGTGGAATGGTGCGTTTGAGCACTAACTGAAGCGCCAACTTGTCGCGTACGACTTTACCACTGTAGCGATTGTCGGAAGCTTCCAGAGATTCTCGTAGTCGCTGAGCATGATTCGGATCTGGCTCAAAAACGACGAAGAGTCCTACACAGGATTGCACGCGTCTTTCAATCAATTCCGCCTGTTCGAACCCAAGCAGCACTTGCCCCACTTCGTCGGTATCCCAACCAAGGGTTCGGGCCAATTCGCGAGCATCCTTGGGTTCCGATAAGACGTTCAGCAGATTCATGTGTCGCGCGGACAGGCCGGCGCGATCTAGATTTTGTCCGCGGATTGCGCGACGCACAAACGAGGTCTGGTCATCGGTCTGAAGTTGATCTTCACTATAGATGGCAGCTTCGACCAGCAATGCCAGCAAGCTAATGTCCAGGGGTAAACTGCGGTGGAGCGTGTTGGGTGCATGCCCGGCTTCGAACCGAAACGCGGTCAACGTCTGTGTGAATGCAAAACGCACCAACATCGACGCTTGGAATCGAAGCAGTTTTGACATTAGTCGTGGATCGAGGACTTTTTGATCGAGGAGCTGCACAAATCCGTCTATTTCCGTGCAGCTTCTTCCGCCGACTGTCATCTTTAGAACAGGCGCGAGGTTGGTGAGCGACTTTGGAAGCCGAGCCGTCATCTGCTCAATTTCCCGTGGATCGATGCCGTGCGCGTAGACTCCTTGGATGCGCCCCTTTTCGAGGTGGAAGCGGATGCGGGTACGACCGGCCTCGACTTCCAAGACCCCCAGCTTCTGACCATTGTTCAGAAAGTCAAGAAGTTCGCGTAGACCGAAAAAAGAAAAGTTTCCGGTGAGTGCGGCTTCATCTAGGGCATTGATAGTCTCGGGAACCGCACTCCCTCCAGATTGCGATTCGACGATCATTGCCGCTGTCGATATGGCGTTCGCCACGGTTGTTTGCAATAGGTCTTCCGTGTAGGGTTTGGGCAACATATCGACGACATTATCTAGGTCGATATACTCCGCGTACGCTTTTTTCCTCAGCGTCGAACTAATGACGATCGGAATGCGTCGCAAAGCTTCCGTTTCAGATAGTTGTGTAGCCACGTTGTAGCCCGTTGTGCCCGGCAATTGGTGGTCGAGCAATACCAGGTCTGGGTTGATCTCGGCAGCCAATTGCAGACCTTCCTCCGCATTGGCCGCCAACACGACGCGATAGCCCACGGAACTCAAGTGTCGATCGACTAGCTTGCGAATGGTGGCGCTATCATCAATAACTAAAACGGTGTGTTGGTTCACGATAGTTTCTCCGATTCGATTAGTGTTACGTCACGTACCAAATGACTTAGAGGCGCAAGTTGAAGCAAAGCCGCATCGAGCTCCACGTCGGTCAGTGGTTTAATTAGGTAATTGGCAGCTCCCAATTGCTGTGCGCGGTCCGTAAATTCTTTCTCCGCTCGACTACTGCAAATCACGATGGGTGGCGCGTCGCTACGGCCGGGAGTATTTACGTTTGCTAACAGTTCCATACCATCTACATTTGGCATTTCCATATCGCTGAAAACTGCTGCAAACACTTGTTTCTTCAAGCACTCAAGAGCATGCTTGCCGTCGCAGGCTTCCACAATGTCGATGGGATAGCGACTTAGCGAACGGACAGCCCGTTTCCTTGCGCTGAGCGAATCGTCAACTACTAAAACCAGTGGGCGTTTAGCGCGAGTCTGCGGTAGAGTCGGGAGTGTGGCTGGCTGTGCGGGTTGAGCTATTGGAAGAGAGCTGGTGGGAGATCTCAATAACCGACGGGCATCCAGCAGCAATATCGTATGCCCCATGCCTGACAGGGTGGCACCGACGCAATAGGGATGATGCTTGAGCAATGATGGGAGTGGTCGTACTATTAATTCCTCGGGACCAACAATCTCATCCACAAACAGAGCTAGTTGGGAAGACTTACCCTGTAGGGAACCAAGGCGATCATCGGCGACCACGATGATCTCGTTTGTTGGACTGGTGTGCGTTGCGTCGAGTCCTAGCAGTCGAGCGAAACTTGTTCGTGGAATATCGCTCACGGCATCCCCTGCGGACTGGACCGATTCCATGGGTAGAGCGAATAGCTGGTCAGCACAGCGAAATACCATGGCGTGTTGTATCACCGAGGGGAGCGGAATGCTAAGCCGAATACGCGTTCCCTGACCTGGTTCCGAGGTGATTTCTAACCAACCGCGCATGCGCTGCATCGTGGCGGCAACCACATCCATGCCTACGCCGCGACCGCCAATCTGATTAGCACAATCTCGCGTGGAAAAGCCCGGGTGAAAAATGAGTTGCGATAGTTCATCGCGGCCTACTACTTGGTCCGCGGTGATCAACTTGCGTTCCACCCCCCGGCGTCGAATCGCTTCATAGTCCAAACCGCTTCCGTCATCTCGAATCTCGATCGCGAACAGATTGGGGCCCGAAGTTGCCTGCAAGCTAACTGTGCCTTCTGGTGACTTGCCGCGTTGAATTCTGTCTTCGGGAGATTCAATCCCATGGCCGATCGCGTTGCGTACGATGTGAAGCAGCGGTTCATACAGTCGCTGTTGAAGTCCACGTTCTATTCCAGCGTCTTCACCGGTCAGTACGAGTCGCACTTGTTTTGACTCAGTCCGAGCTGCTTCGCGGGCAACCAATTGCAATCGTCGAAACAATCCTGAAATGGGCGTGCGCCGCAATTCGACCAGTTCCTGTCGGAATTGACGAATGAATCTTGATACTGCCGCATTGCCCGTCGCGAACGGACGAGTGCACTCGCGAACCTGCTGTGCAGTTTCAAGGACATCGCTGGCAACTTCTGCAAGTTGAAGTGATGTACTTGAATCAGCGCACAAAGCACGATCGTTGCTCAGCAAACGCATTTTGGAGCTACTGGAGATCAGCTCATGATAAACCTCTTGCAATTGAGCTAGTTCCGTCTCACGTTGGTTTCGCAGCATCACTAGCTCAACCAACATGTCCATGAGCCGATTGAGTTGCGACGATTTGACGCGAACCGATTCATTGTCTCCTTCATCATCAGAGAACACAGGTGTGTGGGCTGGCAGTGGACCGCTACTAGCGGGCTTCAATGAGTCGGGGGAAGTGGAGTTGGCGGGAAAATGCCCTGAGTTGTCGTCTCCGCCAATCTGTGCCCGGAGTTGAGCGACCAGAGCTAGCAAGTGATCGACAGATGGCTCACGACCGGCGGCCTGGTCGTCCCGCAGACTGTCCTCAAGCGAGTGAATTTGGTCGGCCAAAGCCATCAGCCCAACGCTTCCCGAGGCTCCTTTCAAAGTGTGTAGTTCGCGAAGTATCTGAGCAAGCGAATCGGAATCGTGCCGATCCGTCTCTAGGCGCAGCAGCGACTTTTCGATGGAACCGAGGCAGGCGGCCCCATCATCCATGAAAGCTTCGCGAAGCTCTGGATCGAGTTCATCGACGGCTGTGGTCGTGGGCTGAACAGACGTCGCAGGTTGGGTATTGGCCTCCGCAAGGGCCGTTTCCACTGCGATTTTTACAGGTGCGGTTGAGGGAGCGACCGTACGGATTTGGCCCAGCATCGCCTGGATCGCCTCCGCACTGGGAACTTCAATGCTCTCCTCGTCACCAGTAGAGATTTCCGGCTGGGCGTTTGACGTAAAGTTCCATTCCATGTCAGGGGCTTGGGGGCCATCGCTGCCGATGGTAACCAGCAGATCGCCCCATTTTGAAATCGCGCGCTCGCTCAAAAGATCGATTTGCTGGAAACATGGCTGGGAAGCATCCATGACGATACGTACCTCGTCCAACCCATTCGCAATAAAGGTGGCCAAGTCAGCCAGGCTATGTTCGGCTTCGATTGTCGGCTGGCCCTGGTGGAGCGAGATTAGGTTACGCAACAAGCCAGCGAATTCGTAGAGTTTAGATTGCGCTCGTGCCGTTGATTCGAGACGAACTTCCACCAGCAGTTCATCTGCCTCAAGCAGTGAAAGTTCGTTTACTGTGATACAATTTGAGTTCATACTGGCCTTCCTCAACCGACGGGTGCTAGGTCAACGGTCGGTGCGGACGATTGCACGATCACGGGAATCGTGCCGTTTGAATCTTGGGGGAATGGTTCTTCGCCGCTACATTTTCTCAAGCGATCAATTACCTTGCCGATCTGGGGATTTACGTTAGCGAGTGTCTTCATGGTCCAACTGACACTTTCCGCTTTTCCACGATTGGCTTTTGCCATACTGGAAATCTGTTCGATAGCCAGAATGATGCCTTGGGCCAGTTGAAGCTGCTGGGATGCAGATTCGTTGATCTGATCGATCGACCGCGTATTTTTTCCTAGCTCTTCGATTTCGCGCAACGCTTGTTCGGCGCTGGCCGCGCGCAGCAGCTCTGCGGCAACTTGTTCACGTTCACGCTCGATGCCGCGAATGGATTCCTGGGTGGCCAGTTGCATGGAATCCATAAGATTCGAGATTTCCCGCGTGGCGTCCGTTGCCTGTTCTGCCAAGTTTCTCACTTCGTCCGCGACCAACGCGAAACCACGGCCATGCTCTCCGGCCCGAATTGACTCAATGGCGGCATTCAATGCCAACAGATTGGTTCGGGCAGCAATTTCGCTAATCGTACCGACAATGGCGCTCACCTGGCGGGCCGGGTCACACAACCCTTTCAATTTCTTTTCACAGCTTTCGGTTTCCAATTTCACTCGCTGCATTCCATCGTTTAGCTCGTTTACCAACTGCAATGCTGTCGCTGCAGATTTCACCGTCTTACGGAATGCAGACTGCGCGGCCGTGGCGTTGTTGGCAACGGTGTCGATCGTCGATGAAAGCTGTTCCACGTAGGCAGTGGTCTTAACGACAGCGTTCCCTTGTGCATCGGCCTTTTCGGTAATCGATTTGGCCAAATTTTCAATCTCAGTGGCACCTTGGGAAATCTGAGTCAGGTATCCGTAGACGGACCGTCCGAGGCTGGCTAACGCACCGCGCAATTGCTGGCTGCACGATTCTTTCTGTCCCCGCCGATCCAGCAAGTCGATCATGGCATGAAATTCACCTGTCTGGTTGCGTGATTGGGCAGCGATGGCCTCCCAGTGTTGAGCACAGGTCGCCAGTCGATGTGCGAGCAGATCAAAATCGACCAGTCCAGTGTGCAGCTTCTCGGCTTGCTGATAGTCGCCCAACACGGTTGCTAAGCAATCTAGTCCGCGACGTATGCGCCATGCAGCAAACATGGCTGCCAGGGCAACTGCGACCAGTGCCAAAAAGCATCCGATGATGATTGCCCGCTCGCTTCCCAGCGACAGTGCGATGGCAAGTGTGCTGGCAGAGGCAACACCCGCAACAATGTGGGTCAGAAGAAAGAACACTTGCGTTTTCAAAGCTGGCTCATTTCTTTGGAAGGTGTTGGTAACGTGAGCTGTGCATCGGCACAGTTCCAATATTGGTCGAAAGTGCATTGAGCTTTGGACAGCAGTCCGTTGGGATTCAATACGCGAACGATCCGATCCTGAAACATAGCTGTTCCGATAACGATGTTATTGGTCGAATCCGTTTTGGCTTCCTGTGAAACGATCGTTTCTAAGAATTCCAGCGCGATCGATTCGGAAATTTGCAGTGACCAAAGGCACTTGCCTTCTAAGACCAAAAGGCAGTCACCCGCAGGAGTTTGACTGGACTGATCGATATCCAGCAGTCTTCCCAAAGCAACGATGGGTACGAACTCTCCACGTAGCCGCCCAAGCCCTAGTAGCGCTCGGTGGCAATGGGGGACTTTGACGATTTCTGGAGTGAGGACGATCTGACGAACGGCGACCGCCGGCACAGAGAACCACGCATCACCACACCGAAAAACGCAATGTTTATCGGAAGCCGGAATGTCGCTACGCGATGCGTGGGATCGGGGCGATAAGGTGGAAGTCAAAGCCATGTGGGTTCCATTGAGTCCGGTCTAGTTTTTCTGGATTTGTTCAGCCAATCGCCGCTTGATCGACTCGAGTCGTTCCGTGGCGGTCGGCGCTGAATTCAGCTCAGCCGCATCTTGTAAGGATGGTCTTGCAATTTCGAGTACTACTGGACACAGGATTTGGGCGGTATTTACAATTGACGTTCCGGTGTGCGGCGGAACATGGGGAGGAAGTGAGTCACCGCTGCCGACTATATTCTGTGGGCTCGCCTGTCGGGTGTGGTTGATCAACTTTCGGACAGCCTTCAGTCTGATTTGGGTCTGCTTAACAAACTCATGCAATTCTGCCTGCATGGAGAGGATGTGTGCGCGTTGCATCGTCGCCCCACTTAACAGGAGGTGGTGCTGGCCGACTGAAGGAGCTCGCGAACGGTGTCGAGCAGCTCTTGTTCGTCGGCTGGCTTGGGGATGTATGCGCCTAGCTGATGACCCAACGCATCGAGTTGAGTAGCACGACTTCTGGTTAAGAAGATGACGGGTAGCTGGGCGTTTTTTAGAATTTGGTCGCACGCGGCGTAGCCATCCATCTCCGGCATTTGAATATCCAGGATGACCAGATCGGGGGCGACTTCGCGAGCCAACCGTACCGCTTCTAACCCATCGCAGGCCACGGTAACTTCGTAGCCAGCTCCCGTGAGGGAGCGCTCTAAACAAACGCGCACAGCGCGGCTGTCATCCGCGACCAATATTCTAGGTTGATGCATGAGACTCACTGACGATAAGTGTGACAAGGCAACGGGTGCAGGCACCCTCACTTGCGAGATTTCGTACTTCGGCAGTCCGGCCATCTACGTGAGACCCGTGACTTTGCGTCCCGACTTCGCAGTCGGTTTGCCTTTATCGGACGAACGGTCAGGAATCTGCTTGCGTCCACAAGGGCCAAACATGACTTGGTTCACCGAAGGGCCCCATTTAACCTGAGGCCCAACTGAAACATGTGTCAATTCCCTTAGCAGTCAAGCGCTGGAGCGACTTAATCTAGAAAAGTTGGATTCGGCTATACGCTTGGTAACGCCGCGACCACCCAAGAACCCCCTATTTAAGGCAAATTTGCCGACAATTCCGACCCGCAAGCGGCAGCCAAATCAAAGTCGACAGTTTGTGGACGGGAATTATCCTTTCCCATTGCTTCATATGGGGGGGCCGTAGAGAGGTTAGTCGAGCTGATATTTCGATACTCTTCGCTGATCACCACCGTAAGTCGCGGGTTTTCGTACTCGTACTCAATGAAATGGTACTCGTACTCCTACTCGGTTCGAACGCGCCATCGAGTACGAGTACCGCCTGCGGCTGAGTACGAGCACGGCTATGCAAGCTGGCGCTGGGCTTTCTACAGAGTCAGTTCAACGAATAGGGCGGCGGTCAGCGAGAAGTGTCGATATTTCCGCCGATTATAGCCAAAGTGGCGCAGTCCAATTAGATCGTGATCGAGAGTGCGCGTTCGGTGAAGTCATCGATTTGTGTTTCAAGTTCATAGCTAGGCCAGCGGTACCGGGCCGAACGTAGGCTTGGTTGGTATACGGCCGTGTAGAGTGTACCCCAGCCCTCATCGAATTTGGTTTGATAAAGTGGCGGCATTAAGAAATGAGATTGAAAACGGGCGGAGGTTTCTGACTCGTCGTGCAGGCGTAGCGAAAGAAAATGAGCCCGATCCAAAGTCGCAGTGACGCGCGCGTGCTCATTCCATTCAACTTGTTCTTGATGGTTGGTAGCCAATTGCGATCGAGAAATAATGGCGTCTTTGCCTGGGGAGACCATGGCCGTTACATGATTAGCGAAGGCATCCAACACCGTGACGTTGTAAGCCATGTGGCTGGGAACGCGGACCAAAACCTGTTGAGCTTCGGCTGTCGTTTCGCAGGTTTCCAGGATGTAACGCAGAATCAAGGGCATCCCAAAGCCGTCGCCAACGACACGTTTTCCACCGAAGGCAAGAGAAACGCTTAGTCCAGATTCGTTAATCCCGTCCAGCACTCCCCACAGACAGTCGGTCATGCCGATGACCCGTCTACCATTCCAACTGGTGTGCAATAGGATCGCATCCCACAGCAGAGGATTGTAATCGTAGTTGCGAATCAATAAGGGATCGTCACGCATCCAGACCGCTTGTGAGCAGCCTGCAAAGTAGGGCGTTGGGCAGTACAAGCTCAGGAAACGAGCCGCATGATCGCTGCCGCCAGCCAGCTCGACTAGTTTTTCAAACGTTGGCATCAGCTCCGGCATGTGCAGGCGCAGCTGAGTTTCGCACGTCAAGTATCTGGGGCGTTTGTCATCGCCCTGCTTCAGAAACCAATCGTGATATGCCGGCCAACGTTGTTTGAATAGCCATTGCCATTTCTTCCCAGGTGTCGCTTCAGCGAGAATTTGCAGGAATACGTTCATGAACGAATGGGTTACTTACATCATCTTAAAGTTTGCGACTTCCGCAACCTGAGCGGCGGCGTGTGTTTCGACCGGTTGCAATGGTCGCGACTGAAACTGGTTGACGATGGCTTTGGTCCACGCCTTGGCTCGGTTATTCATCGCGAAGTCTTCGGTCATCAGACGGCCCGGCGTAATTAAGATACCAAGATCCGCGCCTTCGTACTTATAATCGCCTGGCTTGGCAATTCTCAAAAAGAACGCTTCTCGCTCATTTTCAACCGTTCGCCGGTGAGTTTGCATGCGAACATATTCGAGCGATCCGTCCGCTTTCATACGCCAAATGCCTGTTTGAGGTGCGTCGGTAATCAACTCGACAGTGTCGGCAGTGTGCTTAATTACCAGTTGGCCCCAGCTATCAATATTTTCTGGATCAGCCCAGCGTTCATTCAATGCGTCGACATCCAAATCAAAATCGACATCCGCGAACTCCAGCAGGTGAAACAGAAAAAGGGGCGCGTCTGCGTGGGCAAACGCCGCCAGATTTGTCATGGCACTCGCGCCTGTAACGCGTGGATTGAGTTCGCCTAGGTACAATTGATTTGTATCGAGGTCACGGAGGAAGTCGAGTTCGAAGTAGCCGCGATAACCAAGCTCGCGTAGTTGTTCACCGAAGCGAAAGGTCATATCACGAGCTTGGAGCCGCACTTCGTGTGGAAACGCATCTGAGTAAACTTCATTTCCGCACCAACCTCCACGATACGGCGTCAAGTCTTTGAAGCCAACCAGCTCCGTCATCAGTGGACCAACAATGGTGCCGTGCCGCGTTACGCAAGCCTCCTGAGCCGCACCGCGGCAACGAATCCGCTTCATGATTTTCACTTCAGGGTCATTGATGATCTCTGAAGAGTATTTGTTCCAATCGGTTTCATTAGAAATGAAGAAAGTCGTGTGCCCCGAGTCGCCAAACGCAGTCTGAACAACTAAGTCGTCGCCAAGTTCTTTGGTCAACTCACGTAAATTCGGGTAGCTAGTGACCTTTCCCAAGACGTTCGGTACGCTGCTGATACCAGCTCTATTGCCGATACGCGTGGTCATGATTTTGTTGTCGATCTCGGTTCTCAGCTTCGACGGCGGAAAACAAATCTCCAAATCCAACTGCTTGCATAGATTTTCCGTTTGCTCATCAAAGAATAAAAAGACGGCTTTGCCGGCACCGGCTTTGCTGTCCTTCGCACGTCCACGAATATAGTCGACGACCTCCTTGTGCTCCAACAGGTAATTGTTGATGTCCTCGATCGATGTAAACGGCTGGTGAGGGATCTCCGATGGGCAAAACAAGTTTGGGTGTTGACCATCGAAGCAATCGATGTAGGTGATAAACTTAAAACCATGTACCCACTCATCGATGCCCAGCAAATTAAAATTGGTCGCGCTGATGAAGTAAATTGGCGTCTCATTACGATGGAAGTAGAGACGAATATCGGAAAGGTCGCGTAGCTTGCGCTTTTCGGATACGGCTGCAGTCGACATGGTAAAGTCCTTTTCGTAAGCGGTTCAGAAAATCTCTCGGGTGCATCGTCGTGTTACTTCCGCTCCCGGACCTGCTACCCGTTCGCAGGAGGACTGAGAAGAACGACCTATTACTGTCGTAGTCGTATTCGCCAGAGTTTGTGTTCCTCTAACGCCCCACAGCTAATAACTCAGCTATCGTTTGGACCACGGTTCAATTGTTGCGTTTAATTCATGCCACATGACTGCGTGCATTCTCAGCCGAAAGTGCCTGGGCAGTGAAGATGCGCATGCCAAACTCAGGTTCGTAGCCGTGGATTTCTTTCACATCCAGTGCGAGCAGAAACTCCAGGATCTCTCGGGTAATCACTTGCCCTGGGACCAGCACGGGAAAACCAGGTGGATAGGGCGTGATAAATCCAGCCGAAACGACCTCTCGTCCGGAGCTCAATTCTCGCATCAGCGAACCGTCGTCCAGTTTCAAGTATTCGACGTTGCCTTCGTCGTAAGACATAAAAAACGCGCGACGGATATCGCCTTCTGCCGTCTTACTGTTGGGGTCCGATTTGAAGCTCGGATGGAAACAGCTGAAGTTTGGCAGGGGAGGCAATTCCTCGGTAAGCGATCGAACTTGTTCGTTGAAGCGTTGTAACTCAATCTGACTCCAGCGATCCAAACGATCGTCCAGGTCTCTGGCGATTTGCGTCAGCACATTCACCAAGTGCGCGATTGTGCCGCGCGACATGCCGATGTGAATCATGAATAAGACCGTATTCCGCGACGTCTTGTTGATTTGTATGTCGTACTTATTCATCAACAGCTGCTTGAATGAATCTCCATCAAAGCCTGTACGCCCGACATGCAAGGTGACTCGCGTTGGGTCAAGGACGAATTGATCCAGCTGAGCTGCTTTGTCCATGCGGCCCCAACCCTTTTCCCGATCGTAGTAGGCTTCTAGCTTTGACGGGCGAAACTCTGCAGGAATCATGTCGGCGGGGGCAAGCACGCTGAAGTATTTAGAAAGCAAGGGATCTTCGTCGATGCGCTCTCGCAACATCATGGCGAGAGTGATACTGCGCCCAACGAAGTCGTAGCCCTCCAATTCCACTTGCCGTCGTCCAACGTCCAAAGTTGCAAGTATTTGATAATTTGGCGAAGTGGAGGTATGTGTCATGTACGCTTCATTAAACGCATTGCGCGCGTGATGTTCAAAGTCCTGATCGTGAACGTGAATCATCGAACCTTGTCTCAGTGCCGTCAACGTTTTGTGTGTCGAATGGGTGGCGTAGACTCGCACGCGAGCCGCTGTGGGATCGGCCATCAGTCCGGGCTTCATCCAAGTTGCGTCTTCGGCTGGGTCGAGCTGATCGAAGCTACGTTTCCATGCGCGATAGGCGAGAGCATATTCTTTGGACGACAACTTCTCGCGTAGGGTGGCAGCTGCCCACATAGCAGTTCTGCGGCGTAGGACGGGTGCAAAGCGGGCGTAAGCACACCACGCTTCGTCCCATAAGAAGATCATGTCCGGCTTAATGGCCAAAATTTCTTGCATCACGGCGATAGGATCGTAGGCGATACCATCAAAAGTAATATTGGTAAGCAACAACATGCGAACGCGATCGAGTTTGTTTTCCTTCTTGAGCGCTAGCAGGTGCTTTTTGATCTCAGTCAGTGGCACGCCGCCATACATCGAATATTCCGACAGTGGATAGGCGTCCAAGAAAATCGGCTTGGCACCGGCTAATATCACGGCATACGGGTGCGACTTGTGGCAATCGTGAGCCATTAGCACGATATCGTCCGGACGAATCAAGGCCTGCATGACGATCTTGTTGGCCGTCGAAGTTCCGTTAGTAACAAAATACGTCCGTTTCGAGCCGAAGGCTCGGGCCGAAAGTTCCTGTGCTTCGCGCAACGAACCGTGCGGCTGCAGCAGCGAATCCAAGCCACCGGTTGTGGCAGATGTTTCGGCCTCGAAAATATTGTGGCCATAGAATTCTCCGAGGTCGCGAATCCAATGACTCTTCGTAATCGTAGCCGCGTGAGAGATGGGCAATGCATGAAACATGCCCGTTGGTTTCTGGCTGTAGGCTTTCAATGCGGTAAAAAAGGGTGTTTCGTAACGCTCTTGAAGCCGCTTGATAATGCTCAAGTGGACTTCGCGATAGTTTTCTACTAAGTAGAACAGTCGCCGAAAGTCGCGACTGGGTTGGCCGACTACGTCTTCCACCGGCGCGTCAGTGACCAGGAATAGATCCAGTTCTGGGCGGAGCTTTTTCAACATACTACCGAGCAGCAAACTCCGCTCGGTACCACTCAACGATTCTATTTCCTCCACGTCCGTCTCTAAGATCGTGTGGATTTCATCGAGCATGCGCAGCTTCTTCGTTGTGTGGAACGGGAAACTGAAACGTATGAGGACGCTTTGGATATTTGGATTTAGCGTTGCCGCAATCAGCGCATCCTCGAAGCTTTCCGCAGTGACCACTTCATAGATGTAGGGGTCACTACTGCGTCGCAGCATTCGCATCTGCTGACGGATGTCTCCCTCACTGACCGACACGTCATCTACTACTAAGGTCTCGAAATAGAGACGGTTCTCCTGTCGGATGCGCGTATGTATTTCTTCGCTCAGCTTGGTCACATTCAGTAAATCTGAATAATCTCGTAGGCGTGAAGAAGCCAGGTCGAGCTTGCGATAAGCGCCATTGGCTAACATACGCACTAGACGCATGGTCTGGCGCGCAAAGTCATCGTAGCGTTGGCGATTGAAACTATCGCGAATCTGGCGCAAGGCTGCTTGTCCCGGGAAGGAAAAATAATCCTCCAGCGGAACCAGGAAATCAAATACGTCTGCGCAAGCCGAAACGAGCCATACTCGCTCCTCCGCGAAATTCGTGTCGGAGTGAATTCTGCGTAGTCGTCGAGCACTGTCGCGGAGAAAGTGCCAAATGTCCGTACGCAGCCGGTTCGCGTTATAAAGCGCAACGTGTTGAGGGTCGAGATCAGCTAGGTTGTGAAAGTCGTGGTTTCCGTCACTGCTCATATTTTTACTCTCCGTAGTTTGTTGTTTGGGCCCCGGGCACCGGCAAGCTCCGTCGGCTCATGGAATTCATTGCACCAGTGGTGGAACGACGGGTTGGAGCGCGGCAGGTGGAGCGGTGGACTCGTCGTCCTGTAACCCAGCTCGAGAGCCTCTGGTCATTTTTGTCAACGGTCCCAGTTGATTGAGATATTCGCTATGCGCGCCGGCCGGACCATATACGGGAAATTGAACCTGTGAATCGCGGAAACTCTTCAGTGGTTGCCCCAGTCCTCGCAGGCCGACTTCGCGATAACGCCGGACTCGGTCGAGGTCGATTTCCATGGGCACTAGCTCTTCGCCTGTGCCAAACTGGTGCAGCACATCGCCGGCAGGCCCACATATAATCGATTTGCCGTTTCCGCCGTCGCCCGCTCCGTTGATGTCAATCATGAAACATTGATTGGTGGCGGCTGTTGCACGAGCGATCGACAGCTCTACATCGCGATCGATGGTGGTCGTCAACGTTGGATGCAAGATCACTTCGGCACCTAACGCAACAAGCGTCCGCGAGGTTTCAGGAAACCACATGTCATAACAAATCGATACTCCGAACCGACCAACGTCGGGAATGTCAAACACTACGAACGAGTCGCCGCAGGTAATTCCTTCTTCGTAGGGTAGGAACGGAAACATTTTGCGATAGCGTGCGATGACTTTACCCGTCGGGTCGATGACACTCAGTGTGTTGTATTTTTGAGCGTGGACCTGCTCAATCAGTGATCCATTGATGATCCAGATTTTGTGCTTGGCCGCCATCTCCTGAAACTTGCGTTCGGCAGGTCCAGGCAGCGGTTCGGCTTTGGCTGGGTTGGGACCATAAGCGGCCAGTTCACTGAACACAACCATTTGAACCCATGGGAACAAAAACATGAAATAGTCAAGTTTGGCTTGCAGGTAGGGCAAGTTGTCGCGCAGGCCAGAGGTAGTCATCTGTAGCCCGCCGATGGCGAATGGAGTCATTGAAATCCCTTTTTGGTCGGATGTTTAATCCAACAGTTGAAATAGTGTCTCAGCGCTGCCGCACAAGTGGCGGCTGAAACTTCGACTTAAAATTGTATTGGAAGCTACGTGCTTCACTTAGTCTGTGTGATCGTGGCAGGCGCGCCGTTGATCACTGCCTCAAGTTCTAATGCGAAAATTTCTAACCCTCGCTTTAGCTGTTCATCGGTAATGACCAGAGGCGCTAAAAAGCGAACCACGTTGTGGTAGGTCCCTGAGCTGATGATCAACACTCCTTGCCTGATACATCGACTCAGAGTTTCGGTTACTAGCTTGGTCGCGGGTCGATTGGGGTCGCCCCCTTCCACAAACTCCATCGCAACCATCGCTCCGACGCCTCGCACATCGCCGATTTGCTGCGGATATTGCTTTTGTAGTTCGCGAAACTTTGAAAGGACTTGTTTTCCGATCGCATCCGCCCGCTGGCACAGTTTGAGACGCTCGATTTCACTGATAGCAGCCAGCGCGGCCGCACACGCGACCGGGTTTCCGGTATAGGTGCCTCCGATCGTGCCGGGTTGCGCACCATCCATTACATCTGCCTTCCCTATAACAGCTCCTATTGGCAAGCCACCTCCCATGGCTTTGGCCCAGGTCGAAAGATCTGGGAAAACGCCGTAGTGTTCGAAAGCAGCCCACTTACCCGTGCGAGCAATGCCGGATTGGACTTCATCGAGAATCAACAATATGCCCGTCTCGTCGCAAATCTTTCGCAGTCCTTGTAGATAAGCTTTGGGGACTGGCACAAAGCCACCCTCTCCTTGAATCGGTTCCAAGATGACCGCTGCGACTTGCTCGGCCGCGACCATCGTTACCAATGCTTCGCGAAATCTCCGCAGCTCTCGTTCGACAAATGCAGGCTCGCTGAGTCCGTCACCGAATCGAAAAAAGTTGGGGAATGGCAGGCGATAGAGCTCCGGCGCAAACGGTCCACAGCCACGCTTGTAGTGCCCTTTCGAGGTCAATGACATGGCCATCATCGAACGCCCGTGGAAACTTTCGCTAAAGCAAAGGATCGATGGCCTGCCAGCCGCCTGCCGCGCAATCTTAATTGCATTCTCGACCGATTCGGCCCCTGAGTTGGTAAGCATGGCTTTGGTTGGTCCGCCGTGCGGCAAAATTTCGACCAACTTTTCACATAGCGCGACATACGGCTCATAAGTCGAGATATGGATGCACGAGTGCAATAGCTGCGCCGATTGCTTCTGCACGGCAGCAACCACGGCTGCGTTGCAATGACCGACGTTCATCACGCCAATTCCACCTGCAAAATCGATCAGTTCGCGTCCCTCTTCATCAACGAGTATCGCGCCGTCGGCGGAGCGTACGACAACGCCTTCGGTCAGTGGAATCCCGCGAGGAGTAACCGCCTTGCGGCGAGCAATCAGTTGTTCGTTAGTTCCCATGGCTTAATCCAGCTTGATCCGATGTTCCAACACCAGCACACACTAAAAATGACACCACCGCTGCAAAACTGTGATTGATATTTTAAGCACTATAGCGTATCATCGGCGAAATGCAATCGCAAACGGGGAGAGGCGCTGTGAGCGCGAATAGAAAAATAATCAAGCTAAATGCCCAAGCGGCACAAGAGCTGGCGTCAGAAAATGCGACCGATGTTGGCGCAAGGCTGCTGCAGCTCCGCCAAAGTCATGGAATGACGCAGCGCGAATTGGCGCAGTTGAGTGGCGTCACCAACGGAGCGATCTCGCAGATCGAGCAAAATAATGTCAGCCCGTCGGTCGCTTCCATCAAAAAGATCTTAACTGTCTTTGGCCTATCTTTGGCCGACTTCTTTTCCGATGAATTTGACCGCGAAAAGCAAGTCTTCTTTCGCGCTTCGGAGTTGACGGTCGTTTCCAGGGGGCCGCTGTTGTTGAAGCAAGTCGGCAAGCAGTTGCACAGTGCGAAATTACAGGTGTTGCACGAAATCTATGCGCCCGGCGCAGATACTGGTCCGTCGATGCTATCGCACGAAGGTGAAGAGGCAGGTGTCATCGTGCGCGGCGAAGTAGAAGTGACCGTGGGCGGAAATCGAGAAATTCTCGGACCTGGAGACGCTTACTATTTCCACAGTAAATTGCCTCATCGCTTTCGCAATCGGGGGAAAGTCGAGTGTGAATTGATCAGTGTCTGCACACCGCCGACGTTTTAGATAGATGCCGTTAGATCGATGCGTCTTGTTGTTTGTCGCCGCTAGTTGGCCCGTGACTGAATTGCCTATCCGCAAATTGGTCCATTCGGTGGCGACGTACTGGCCCGATGGCCCGATGGCCCGATGGCAACGAAGCGGCCAAGCCGGTGGGCTTATCCAAGATCGAATGAAGAGGCTTTACGGCATGGATCGGGATCACAGGACTTCCCGCTCGCAGAACTATGTGACTCTCTCGGACGGCACTTATTCGACCCCACAGAGAGTAATCTCGGAAACTCATTAAAAATACGAGGCTTCGATGCAATTAATAGGAATAGTCCTCTATCTGCTGATCTTGCTGTTGATCGGTTGGGTTGCGTCGCGGCGCATGAACAACTTGCGAGACTACTATGCCGGCGGCAAGAATTTTGGTTTCCTCGCGGCAGCGTTCTCTTCACGTGCGACTGGCGAATCAGCTTGGTTACTACTGGGATTGACGGGAATGGGGGCCGCCATTGGCGCGCAAGCGTTTTGGATTGTGGCGGGAGAAGTTCTGGGGGTCGCAGCAGCCTGGATTCTACTGTGTCGAAGGTTTAAACGGCTGACGGACGTCTACGATTCGATTACTATTCCGGATTACCTCGAGTCTCGACTACGCGACACGGGACACAAGCTCCGAATCGTTTCGGCCATCACCTTAGTGGTTTTTGTCACGATCTATGTTAGCGCGCAAATCGACGCGATCGGAACTGCCTTTGAAGCGTTTCTGGGATGGAATTATTTCGTTGGCGCGCTGGTCGGATTTGCCGTCGTCTTGGTTTATATCGTCAGCGGTGGGTTCGTGGCGGTTGTTTGGTCCGATATTTTTCAAGGGACGCTCATGGTGGTGGGACTAGTCGCCCTGCCCTTCTTCGGACTGGTTGTGATTGGTGGCTACACGCCGGCACTCGCATCATTGGAGTTGCAAGATCCAACCCTACTGTCTGCTTGGGGGCCGGACGGAGTGTCATGGAAATCGACCTTTACGATCATCAGCTTTCTGGCGATCGGCCTCGGGTTTATGGGGTCGCCCCAAATCTTTGTAAGGTTCCTGTCACTGCGGTCGGTAAATGAGATTCGACCCGGAGCAATCGTGGCTGTCACGTGGACTTTCCTGGCTGATGGTGGTGCTGTTGCGGTAGGAATGATTGGACGCAGCTTGCTCGTGTCGCCTGGCGAGGGAATCGAAGATGTCCTCGATCAGGGGGGCCAACAGGTGTTGCCAATGTTGGTAGCCGCGTCGGTGCCTGCCTGGGTGGCTGGCATATACGTCGCCGTCGTGTTAGCGGCGATTATGTCGACGGTGGATTCGTTGTTGGTGTTAGCGTCGAGTGCTTTTGTGCGCGACTTCTACCAAAAAGTTTTGCATCCGGAATTAGCTGACGACCAATTGCTTTCGCTCAGCCGAGCGGTGACGTTTGGCTTAGCCGCCGTAGCTTTGGCAATTGCATTTTCAGTTGCCTGGCTGGTGCCGGGTCGCACCGTTTTTTGGTTTGTTATTTTTGGCTGGTCTGGCATTTCGGCAACGTTCTGTCCCACCATGATTCTTTCGCTCTATTGGTCCAAGTTGACGTCGCGTGGCGCACTAGCCGGTATGTTGGCGGGCTTCATTAGCGTGCCACTTTATAAATTCGTGGCTACGCAACTGCCGGTGATCGGAGAATCGGTCGCGACGCTTGGCGAATTGCCCCTCGCCTTCGTGACTTCCGGACTGGTCGGAATCGTGGTTAGTTTGCTGGATGTTAAGGGAGCCGAGAAAGTGCATGATGCACAACAAGAACTCATATCGAGTAGTAAATAACGTAAATTCTAGTCTTCCAGGAGGTGTTTGTTGGCTGGTGTTTTTCCGATCATATCGCTGTTAGTTGCCCTGGCGGTTTCGATGGTCGTGACGCGTGTGGCGGCAATGGCGTTGATGTTTACTGGAATGTCGCGCGAAGCAGCCAAGTTTCAGGCTCGCTCGGCGTTCACGGGCGCAGGTTACACCACGAACGAAGCTGAGATGATTGTCAATCATCCGGTGCGTCGACAGATCGTAGCAACACTCATGCTGCTCGGAAATTTGGGTGTGGCTACCGTGGGTGCGACGGTCATGGTCTCGATCATGAGTACCAGCAATTCGACTGCACAAACTCGAGGGCTGTTGCTGGCAATTTTGGCTGGTGGTGTGGGTCTGCTATGGTTCATCTTCAGCAGTCGCTGGGTAGAGCGACATATGAATCGCATTATCGCTTGGTGCCTGAAACGCTTCACGGATCTGGATGTTCGCGACTACGTTGCGCTGCTGGAACTCTCACGCGGCTACGCCATCACTGAGATGATGGTTGAGCGAGGTGACTGGTTGACCGATAAAACACTGGCCTCCCTGCGACTGTCTGACGAGGGCATTCTCGTGCTAAGTATTCGTCGCGTAGCTGGGATTTTTCACGGAACGCCTCGCGGCGACGACATTGTTCGCGTTGGCGATATCCTGATTTTGTATGGCGACCTGGCAGACATTGAAAAGCTCGATCGACGCCGGGCAGGTTACCAAGGAGATAAAGAACATAAGCAGTCGGTCGAAGAACAAGATGAATTCGAAGAGCAAGAGCGAATGAAGTTGCAAGATTTGCAATCCAAACTCGAAACCAAACAAGAAATTGAAGCTGAGCTAGAAGCAGTATTAACAGACAAGGTAAGTCAACATGATTGAATCATCACTACTCAAACCGATCGCCGCGTACATCGATGGCAAATGGGTACATGCCGACTCGGGAGCAACTTTTGAGGTTGCGAACCCTGCCGACAATAGCGTCTTGTGCTCCGTTCCCAAGCTCTCGACGCAAGAGACGGTGGGGTCTATCGAAGCCGCTGAGCGTTCGCAGGAGAAGCTGACGACGATTGAGCAGCGGTCGACTTGGTTGAGTCGCTTAGCTGACCTCATCAGTGAGAATAAGCGAGAATTGGGCCGCATCGTCACACTGGAACATGGAAAGCCGTGGCCCGAAGCGATCGGCGAAGCGGAATACGCCGCTAGTTTCTTCCGCTATTACGCTGAGGCCATTCATCATTTGGAACCGAAAGCAATTTCCGGTCGGCCGCGCAATCACACTTGGACCGTTCACTATCGCCCAGCCGGAGTCGTCGCCTTAATCACGCCTTGGAATTTTCCGCTCGCCATGTTGGCCAAGAAGTTCTCCGCTGCGCTGGCCGCCGATTGCTCGAGCGTCGTCAAACCATCGTCGAAAACGCCACTATCGATGATAGCGCTGTTCTCGTTGATCGATCAACTTGGCTTACCCGCAGGCAAGGCCAATTTAGTTTTAGGTTCAGCTGGTGAGATAGGCGACGTATTGTGTACCCATCCGTCGGTTCGCGTCGTCAGCTTTACCGGATCAACCGACGTTGGCAAAAAGCTAATGGGCATGGCTGCTCCGCATTTGAAGCGGCTCTCGTTGGAACTCGGCGGTAACGCTCCATTCATTGTCTTTGACGATGCCGACCTAGATCGAGCCGTCGACGCTTTTGTGCTGAACAAGTTTCGCGGAGCTGGTCAAACCTGCGTATGCGCCAATCGGCTTTACGTTCATTCGAAGATTGTCGGTGAGTTCGCGAAGCGCTTGGCCGATCGCGTCGCACGCATGAAGGTTGGCAATGGTATCGACGAAGGCACCGACGTCGGTCCGCTCATTGACTCGGGCGCTCGCGAAAAAGTGCAGCGTCACTTCGAGGACGCGATTGCCCATGGAGCAACATGTCTGGCGGGTGGAACCGACGCCATTTCGGCGGAACAGAGAACCATCGGTTCCTACTTTCCACCCACGGTCCTGGGAGGGGTTACCGCATCTATGGCCTGTGTCAACGAAGAGACCTTTGGCCCGCTCGCGCCAATGATCGAATTCAGCGACGAAGCCGAAGTTGTGCGTGAGGCCAATCGTACTGAATACGGCTTGGCCGCCTATTTGTTTACAGCTGACGACGCGCGAGCCAAGCGGATTATTGCCAAGCTATCCTTCGGTCACGTAGGACACAATACCGGGACGGGTCCCACGGCCGAAGCACCCTTTGGCGGCATGAAACAATCCGGCTTTGGTCGCGAAGGAGGAGCGGAAGGACTTCACGATTTCGTCGAACCGCAATCTGTACCGACCCCTTAATTGATCGCATTCACTCGCCAGTCTATTGTGGGCCGCGCGGCAAATTCTCGATCAGGTAGCGGAGGATGAGCATTCGCACGTGGACGAGGGTTCCAGTCCCTTCACGAAGACCGTGGTCGCGATTTGGATACACCATATAATCGAAGGGCTTGCCAAGTTCGATGAGGCGGTCGACGAGACCTTCGATGATTTGAATGTGTGTGTTTGTTTCGCCTGATCCGGTGATTATCAACAGCTTGCCCTGCAGTCCTTCGGCGAAGTTGATGGGGGCAGACCGTTCGTACCCTTCCGAGTTGACTTCGCGGGTACGCATGTAGATTTCCTGGAACCAGGCGTTATAAAGCCAGGGCTGTGGCTTGGGTACAACAGCGATGCCCACATGGTAGACATCCGGCTGGCGAAACATAGCGTTTAAAGTGTTGGAACCACCGCCACTCCAGCCCCATATGCCGACTCGTTCCAGATCGATGTACGGTTCCATTTCTGCAAGCCTCTTTAAAGCGGCGGCCTGTTCTTCGGTCGATAGCGGCCCAAGACTGCCGAAGATCGAGCGGCGCCAGGCCGCGCCTTTGGGTGCAGACGTGCCACGGTTATCGATGGACACCACGATATATCCTAGGTCTGCGACCACGCGATGGAAATCAATCTGCGCGGCCCCCCAGTGATCGAGAACCGTCTGCGAATACGGTTCGCCATAGACGTAGACAAACACAGGATACTTTTTCGACGGATCAAAGTCTTGTGGCTTGGTGATTGACGCATCCAACACAACCCCGTCGCCGATATCGATCTGAGTGAATTCAGTAGGATGCGGAACAAGTTGCTTCATTTTTGCACGTAATTCGCTGTGATCCTCCAGGACACGGACCACTCGGTGATAGGGTAACTCAACCAGCTCCACAACTGGCGGTTCGTTCAGAGTTGAATAGGTATGAATTGCCCACTTCGCATCCGGAGAGATGTCATAGTCATGCGTGCCGGGCTGACCCAGTGGAGAAATCCGCTCCAAAGTTCCCGTACCGTCCAGTGGAACTCGGTAGAGATACTTTTGTGTCGCGTTGTCGGGTGAGGCGTAGAAGTAGTACCAACCGCCCGCTTCATCGACGTGAGCGCGATCGATCAGATCGAATTCCCCGTGTATAAGTTGCGTTTCTTGCTTTCCGTCGCGCGAGCATAGCCATGCGTGCCGCCAGCCGTCCTTTTCACTGATATAGACAAACGCTTCGCCATCTCCAATCCATCTGGCCCCGGAGTTGATTTGATGGCTGCCGATGGCCCAGGCATCATTGACTTCGACGTAGATGCGATTGACGTTTCCATCGATCGATGCGATCCAGAATTCACGCTTGTCGCGGAAACGACTCATGGTTTCGATGAGCAATTCTTCGGAATTGCCAATCCAGTCGACTTGGCCTAGATAGAAACCTTCCACGGGAACTTCGATGGGCAGCCAACGGACTTTTTCGCCGGCAGCGCCTGCAACTCCAACGCGAAGCGACTCGAGTTCGCCACCAACTCTCGCAAAGCGGCGTTGTTCCACACCAGGATAGGACGGGTCGGCTGGAACCAGGACAGATCGCTGCTTGACTTTAGTTCGATCAATCTCAACCAACGAAATGTGTTTGCCACTTGGACTCCAGCGTAGGTCGCGAAAGGAGATGTCGCGATCACCGACGTCGTCTGTCAACTGGGTTCGCGCTTTGCCAGCAACGTCACGCACAAAAACACTTCCGTTGCGTGATTCCAGGAGACGACTCCCGTCCGGCGATAGAAGTTTTTCCGACTTCGTATCCTCGACATTGCTGCGAGTTCCGGAGTGAATATCGTAGAGAGCCACAACGGTCGCTTTAGTATCTGGATCGATTTCGCGTAGCTTGTAGCCGGAACTATCGGGAAGCCACTCGGGCTCGACCTTCGGAACGCGAAATTCCCCATGGTCATATATTGCGCGAAGCCGCTCACTGGCGTGCTCCTGCCACTGTGGAGCTTGGGCTTGAACGTTGGCGAGTCCAGCGACAATCTGGAACGCAACGACAATGGAAAGACTGGTGAAGCCGATGAAGTTTCTCATATTGATTTCGATTGATGGCTGGGGCGCGGAATGCCGTTTACTATTCGATAGTTGCCGCATGCTTGTGTATCAGACCTATGTCTTCGTTGCTTGAAGTGATTATTCCGTGTTGGTTACCGAGTGGTCTTGGCCGGGCCAATTGTTCCACCAGCGCTGAAACTGATTCAGTTGTGATTTTGCAAATTGTTTCTGACTGGGACTTAATTCGTCCGTCGGATTGATTTGCAGCTGATAGTCAGCATCGCCGAGCAATGTCAGCAGGTACTTGTAGTACAGGACAAGATCGGGGCCTTCGTCAAAACGCGAGAGAACCGCCAGCGCGCCGGATAACTGCAGAGCGTATCGATCTGCCTGTTCATCGCCGGCTGCCGCGCGTCGGCAAAGATCGACGTATTTGAGAACCTCTACAGGGAGACAGTTTCCAATACCGGTGATGGCGCCGATCGCTCCGCAACGCACGAAGCCGTGGTACACCTGCGTATCCACTCCGGCCATCAGCACGACGTCGTCACTGGCATGTGTGATATGCTCAGCAGCGTAACTCAGGGAGTCGGCGCCGCCGAATTCTTTAAACCCGATCAGGTTTGGGAATTCCTTACGCAGATCAAAGAACAGATCGGCCTTGGTTTCGAATCCATAATAAGGACTGTTGTAGATGACAGCTGGCAGGTTGCGAGCGGCGGACAGTATGTCTGCAAAGTGCTGACGCTGTGCTGCGCGAGAAGTCCCCCGCGAAAGCACTCGCGGGATAACCATCAGTCCGGCTGCGCCAACCTCGGCTGCGTGTGTGGCATGTCGCACGGAAAGTCGAGTATTTTGCGCCCCGGTTCCGACGATCACGGGAATTCCAGCATCACACAATTGACGGACTCCCTCCTGTCGTTGCGCATCCGACAGCAGCGGCCAGTCGCCCATCGAGCCGCAATAGACGACGCCCGACATTCCCAGGTCGATCAGCTCCTTTGCTTTTCGCACAAGCGCGAGGTAATTTGGTGAACGGTCGTCTAGACACGGAGTCATCAACGCTGGTATGCAACCGTGGAAGATCTGTGAACGTATCATTTGCTTTTCGATATCTTTGTTGGAGGAGCATGAATTATTTGACTGACTATAGGTAGTATGCTGGCTTCCGCGGATTCACGTCCAGCACTTCGTAGTGGAAGCCCTCGACTAGCGGCTTGATAGACCCTGCCAGCATAGCTGCGAATCTACTCTGGGACAATCAAACAAGCGAGTCTTCAGGTGACCTTCAACCTTGACTGCGAATTGGAATAAAGTGAGGATTCCGATGGGCGACCTGACTGGGACTGCGTTGGCTACCGAGTCGACAAACGGAACAATCAATCTATGGTGGTTCACATCAACCAACTACTTACAAGCGTGAATTCAGGCGACTATTTTTAACCGCTGAGTCACAGATTCAAGTTTTCCGGGGAGAGCCTTGCCCAACCTCGGAATTTCCGAGACAGGCCAGCAAACACAAAAGCCGAGTGCATTTCGCCTCGGCTTTTGTCGTTATTTGCAAAGGGTTTTTCGCGTTGTGCCCCTGTCTCCCAAAAGTGAGTGCGCGGGCCATAACCCAAGAATCGCATTTCCGAGTTCCGACCGATACGGTAACCGTCGCAACGCTCACATTCTCCGTTTAACAAGACCCGCTGGTTATCAGCCCAAGTCAACATTGTATACGCCGGAGTATCTCGGTTCCCTGACGTCCTACAAGGGCGTGAGTTTGTGGCGGCCACTCGGTCGGAATCAACCTACGCCAATTCTAGCCGAATTGAGGTGGGCGTGGCAATTGGATCTTCCACAACTATGGTCTGGTCCAGATTCTCTGTGGCTCAAATTGCGGCTCGCAATCCGACGACGATGGTCGGCGCGGAGTACAGTTGTAAAAACGTCGGCTGTGATACGGGATTGCCCCGAAGTAATCCGCCCCGTAGCCCCCGCGTCGTTCGTCCACTTGACGCGATTGTTCATCTCGCTCGGATTCCTTCCACTGAGTCGCGGTCAAATTCAATTGGCACGGCAAGAATTGTGTCAAACATCCTGCCATGGGTAGCCTTTCCATTGCAACTCGGTTTGCGATGCCCAGTAAAGTTCTCGATGAATCGCCCATGAGTTTCAGCGCTGTATTGGTCCCTATTGATAGGCCGAAAGAGGGGAAATTGCTTTTCCTTTAACCGCTGGTCGACGACAATCAACTTGGTTGAGTACAATTCAACTAGCTCGGGGCGTTTCCTTGAGCACGGATTTTTATCGGCTGAGGTCAGGGCCTTGGTTTCACCCTGATACCGCATCGGCGAATGTTTAATTCTGCAAACTAACGTCGTGTGTAACCGAGGATTTCGAATAGTGCTTTGTCAAACCTAAGAATTAGGATACAACGCGGATCGGGAAAAGGTGTCGGATACCAATAGTGCGAAGCACCCGAAGGGCCGTTCCGGCTTTTGGTGTCCGACACCTTTTCCCAGACAACCTTAAAATTAAACGTTGACAAAGCACTAGAATGTGGTTTGCCTTACCCAGTCTGCGATTGAGTACAGTGTGAGCGAAAGACGACAAACCGATGATGCTGACAACGGCAGGAACTTGATATCCTACCGCTGCTCTTGCGGCGCTGAGGTTTTAATTTCACACCAGAGCGAGGAACGGTGTGGAAACTGCGGTCAACAGATGGCATTGCGGGACCTGAATGCAACCCAGACGATCTCATTCTGCGCCGATATCGATAGCGACACTTTATTCTCGGTTGCAAACAGTTCCGATCGTTCCGGAGAGGAGCTAGGACATTTTCGCCTGTTGTCGAAAATTGGCCATGGAGGAATGGGAGCGGTCTACAGTGCCATGGATCAATCGTTAGAGCGGTTGGTGGCTGTCAAGGTAATGCGCGCCGCTGGTCAAGGAACGGACGGCTCACTCCGGCAAGTGCAAAAACTGCTACACGAAGCGGTCGCACAAGCCCGCTTGAATCATCCCAACGTAGTGACGATTTATTACGTTGGACGCAACGAGGAAGAGCCGTTTTTTGCGATGGAATTGTTAGCGGGTCCGACGCTAGGCAATTTGATCCGCGACAACTATCTTCCATTCAACGCGGTAATCAGTTACGCACTGCAAGTCGTTGCCGCACTCAAGCAAGCCAGCTCAATGGGATTGGTGCATGGCGATATCAAGCCCGGAAATCTAATTCTGGCTGACAAAGAAACTGTCAAACTCTGTGATTTTGGGTCGGCCAAGACCGACCAGTGTGCTCCCGCGCAAGTGATTAGCGGTACCTTATGCTACATGGCACCCGAATTGGCGACAGGCACGGAGCCGAGTATCCATAGCGATATGTACTCGCTCGGCGTGACATTGTTTGAGCTCACCTTTGGTCGAAGACCCTTTACGGTGACTGGCACAACACTTCAGGAACAAATCAGCAGTCAAAGCACCGCCGAAATCGAGTTTCCCACCAAATGGCCCGCCGAGGTTCCTGAGCGCTGGAAAGAGCTACTGGCTCGGTTGCTAGCGCCCGAGCCAGAGGATCGCTTCGCTGACTACGATACGTTTGAAGCCGCCTTGCAGGAGCTCTCGCCGATCGGTTTCACGAATGCTGGACTACTCAGTCGCAGCATGGCGTTTGCGGTTGATTTGGCCTGTGCGGGACTACTGATGGCACCCTTCATTTTGCCCGGTCAGTTCGAAGGGCAAATCTCGGCTCAGATATCCGCTGTAGGGCTGGCAGGAAAAGAGCTCAGCGAGTACCTACTGAAAATTTTCGGGCACATGGGACTGATTGGCATTCTGACACCCATCGTCCCCGCAATCGCTAGCTGGATAGATTGGAAGGGCTGGAGGACTCCCGGACGATATATGTTTCAGCTACGAGTCGTCGATCCCCATGGACTCAAGCTTGCCAAAAGGAAACGAGTGCTCAGAGGCTTAATGCGTAATACTCCGATCTGGATGGCAGCTTTCGTCGCCGCCGCGACCGCGCTCCGCTTGGATGTCTTCGCACTGATGTTGTCGCCGTTAGATGAAATAGTCTTCTTGCTCGACACGATTCCAGTATTGGGACTAAAGCGTCAAGCTCTGCACGATCGCCTGTTTGGTAGCCATGTTGTGTTGGATACAAAATAGTATCGTAGCTGTCATGCCAAGATCAAATCGGTTTGTCTCCCGCTTACAGGAGGTCAAACTGCAAATCAAAATAGGTCGTTGTACCGACCGCTTATTCGCTTGCTAACTGACAAACGACACGCCCTCGCATGGATCCGTTCGGGTCAGACCCTGTTATCGCGAGCTAGTCGAGTCGTGCCGAATCCACGATCAAACCGCATTTCTGAACTCCGGAAAACAGGGTCTGACCCCCAATATACACAGGCAGCACTACTTACTCTGGCTGTCAGCACCTTGCTTTCCGGTAGAAACCCGGCAGAAAGTGGTATCAGTTTGGTATCAGTCGCCTTTTGGCGGCTCGGCTGAAACTCAGAATACCACAAAAACCAAGGAAAAAGAGTCGGGCTGGCGGGATTCGAACCCACGACCTCTACCACCCCAAGGTAGCGCGCTAGCCAGGCTGCGCTACAGCCCGAACTCATCGTCGACAGAGTGTCAAAAGCTGTAAATCAGCACTCGACTGGGGACTCCGCGAACGTGAGGTAGATTCTAACTTCCTTTCCACGCTAAGCAACGCCCATATTCAGTCTGAGGTCGACAATTTAAACGATGCGGCCGTCAATTGTGGAATAACGCTCACCACTCGACCAGTTAACTCACCACTCGACCGATTGAATCGACGAGCTTGCAATGCTGGAATGCGCTTCAACGGGGACTGATCCTGCGCTTCGTTGATGCTTTAGTTCAAGATCAGGTGTAGAGTCAGTTTTCTCAAAGTCTGCTGGGTGAGAGACTTGTGGAACGGACTGGGCCGTTATTGACTCGTTTTAAGCGGGCTGATGTCCGCCAGAGGTGGTCCGGTAAATGGCCCCAATAGCCCAGCCACCACCGCTCGCATCGACCAATGGCCATGCACCGCCGCCTGAAGTGCAACTAGATTGGTGGCCGCGGCCTGTTGCGCTTCGGTCGGTTTGTTGGCTACGCTCAGCCGCAACTTTAACGCTTGAAACCATATCGTCCGCGAACTGTCAGGGTTTGGCGCGGAAAGCCGACTCTCCAAATCTACGGAAATTTTCCCCTCTGCCAGTTCGCGGGCCACGGAGGGCCAATCGCCTCCGCTCGTGGACTCAACTTGTATTTGTTCTTCAGTAAAGGGATCTGTCCATCCGCGTAGGCTGATGAAATCCCAAGCGACGTAATTTAGCGCACCCTGCGCAACTTTTCCAGGCAGGCTCGACAATTCGTCAGTCGCTCGGTTGAAATCGCCTTTGTTTTCCGCAAGGATGGCGATTGCTGCTTGAGTGCAAAGGCTTTCGCGAATCAACAGCGGATACTCTGACCGAGATCGAGAAGCCTCAAGCATTTCTTGATTGGCCTGCATAATTTCTGCAGCTCGTTCTCCGCGACCCAAATATAGATTGGCGCGAGCGGCGCGAACGCCCGCCATCACATGCCATTGCTGCTGCCTATCCTGAGATACTTGCTTCGCACACTCATGAGCTTTTTCTAAGTAGACCACTGCCTCGTCTGGAGCCTGCTGCTCCAATGCTTCACCGATGCGACTCCAACTCCAAAAGAATGCTCCAGGGGCCTCCGGCGGCGCGTGAGCTTCCAACAAACTCAAACTCTCAAGCGTCTGAGTCACCCATTTGCGACATTCGGTGGGCTGGTTGGCCTGGGCGAAATACAACGCGAGACTACTTGCGCGTTTCGCAATCCGATCCGCAAACAGGGATGCATCGATGCGCTGATAGGCGCTGATGGAATTCTGATAGTAGTCGACGGCCCGTCCGTCACCTATTTTGAGATACTGAGCAGCTAGACGATTCCAAGAGTCCCCCGCCGCCTCTAACAACAGATCGCGCTGTTTGGCGTTGGCGGTTTTCAGTAGTTGCGCATTGATGCGCAGCGTCCCCGTAACTAAATTGTGTATTTCTTCAAGGTTATCGTTTCCGTCAACCGACTTCACATACTCATCCAACGCCCAATAAGCTTCATACGAAGATTGTTTGAGTAGCGATTGTTGATGGTTGATCAGCATTTGCCGAACTCTAGTCTCATCTAGGCCAGACTGTGATTTTTTCTCTAGCTCCAGCAGCCAGCGTGCCAGGGCTATCTCGCTGCGTCCTAAGAACTGAACTAGACAATCGGGCAAATCCCTCACCACTCGCAGCGCGACCTCGTGGTTCAAGCTGTCGATGGATAGCCGCAATTCCTTAAGGCCCTTCATCGCTGACAACGTGCGGAGCGTCGAAGCGCTACAGTCAGAATTAGGCAACGACAATCGCTCCAATTGCGTTAGATGAGGAACGCGAGCGATGATCGCATCTGAGGCCTGGTGAATCGTCAATTCCCGTAGCGGCAAGCACTCTTTGAGCCAAACTAGGTCGGCTGCCTCAAAGGCGTCCGCCTCGAGTTCCAATTCGCGGAGCGACTCAGCTTCTGCCAAATGTCGAATCGAAACTGGAACACTTTCTCGACCGGCAAAACTTGCCGAGACGAAGCCTGGTTGTTTAGCGAGAATGTCGAGTTGGTCGCTTGTGGGAAGGTTGGTAGGAAAGTGAATTGCGAATTCCACTTGCGGGTCTAGCCCAGGGAGCAATTCGGCGGTAAGTGGTCGACTTGCGCCGCTTGGATCGTTCTGTAACTCTAGTTCGGCGCCATCAGCCAACAATTCCTGGAGCAGAGTCGTTAATCCGTTTAACGGTTGGATTGTAGCGTTGACATCTGCTGGATCATTGTTTTGTCGCGAACCATCGGACGCCGTGATAATTGTCGTAGCCGGCGTGCTGGGCGGCCAAAAATTCCAGACTAACAACGGCAATGCTAAGAACAGCGAGCTTAGAACGCCCAGTACGATCGCTGGAGAACTGAGGGGGAGATAGTTACCAAACCGATTGCCTATTCGTCGCGACCAACGATGCTTGCCCGCGGACATGACAACCGTTCGTTCCGAAGACTTTTTGATCGCCTGCAGCGGTTGGGGATGCCACGAGCCTCTGTCGGATGCGGTGGAATCGGACAACTGAAACTGCTGTGCAATTTCGGTCAAGCGCTCTTCGACTTGTTTCATATTTGACGGTCGCGCCGACGGCGATTTGGCGACCATGTGTTGGATGAGCACTTCTAGTTCACGCGGAACTTCTGGGCGTAACTCCACCACGGATGGGGCCGGTTTGTCTCGATGACGCATGACCTTCTCCACAATCGTGCTCCCGCCGTACATTGGGCGACCAGTTAGCAGCGTAAAGAAGGTACATCCCAGACTATAGATATCGGCCGCCGGACCGATTTGACCCACTCCCTCCGCTTGCTCGGGGGCTACAAAATCGGCGGTTCCCAAGACTTGTTCGGTCGACGTAACAAAACCTTCGAGCGTAGCATCATTTTCAACTTGTATAGCTCGCGCCAAACCCAGGTCCAGGACTTTGACGTGGTTGGTACCGTCAATAGCCAAATTGCTAGGCTTGATATCGCGATGAACGATCCCTTGAGCATGCGCGTAGTCCAGTGCGTCGCAGACTGGGATCATCCAGCGTATCAATCGGTTCCAAGCCACTGGACCTTCGTCGTGCAATAGATTCTGCAGAGTGCCACCCGCCACAAATTCCATCGCCAGATAGGGTGTGTCTCGCCATTGTCCCGCATCGAGTGCTTTGACAATTCCCGGGTGATCGAGCTTGGCCAACAAACGAATTTCTCGGCGAAACCGGTCTCTCCGTTCGTCCGAACTCGTCAACTGCCGAGGGAGCATTTTCAGTGCAACTTCGCGTTCCAATTCTACATGACGAGCCCGCAGCACTTCTCCCATGCCACCCTTGCCTACGTAATCCAACAACACATAGGGACCAATCCGCAGTGCATCGACCCCTTCCTCACCAATCTTGCGTCGTTGGAACGAGCTGATAAGGCCCAATGTAACCAGTTTTTCGAGGAGCTTAAATGTATCCTCGGAATTGTCCAGCAAGGAATTTTCCACACTGCCATGGACCAGTGACTTCACTGATTTTTCCGGCACGATCCCCTGCGTGATCAACCGCTGCAGCAACCCCAGTCCGTGGCCCGATGAATCGTCTCCTAGGTCGTTATCGCCTGTCATGGAAACTCAAATGCCTGGCAAAAGAAAAGACTAAACATCGACGAGTGTCAGCAGCCACCAAACCACAGAAGGCGCACCATTCCGGCGAAGGTAACTCCTAAGAGCGAACTTGGAGGCCACTGCTAACATGCCCTGAGTACATAGTACAACATCTTAGAGTTCTGCTCACATTCAACGACTTACTATGACAGCTTTTGTTTGAACTAATTCACGGTCCGGCAGAGTCGACCTGCCCCCCCAAACAAGGTTGATTTGCGGCTGCCCGGAAATCGGCGTTGGCTCGTCACAAAACCAGGTGTCCCAAAGCCTAAGCCGTTCATCGACTATTGGTTAGGCTTTCTACTGGCCGACCAATGACTACAAAAAGCATGATTCCCTGCGAACTAGAGAATTGAGATCATCGCCTCATTTCGAGTTGAACTTTCGTCAACAAACGCCCATCCGTCCAAGACTATTACAGAAATCAAGGACTTCACGCTCGGCATCGATCCAGCGCATCCCGTGTCACTTACCTCTTGAGCTACTTTTTACTTTTTGTCCCGCTGCCTTACGATACCTTTGCCGTCGTACCGTACTGGTTAGACCTCTTTGTTTTACGCCTACATGGCTAACCAAGGCGGCAGGCGAACGAAACGACAACACCATCGATACGAAACTGAGCAGACCAAAGTGCCAATGGTTGCGAGCTTGGGACCCGACAGCACTGCTTGGTGGCGAGTGATTTGCCACAGTTGATGTCGTTACGATGGCTGGTGACAAAGGGACTTCAAGCGTGTGATCAGGCCGTTCATTTCGGGAAAGCATTGCTGCGCAATAAGTATCCGCCTCGCGAACGATTGTCGCCGCCTGAGCTATCGCGGCAGTTGCGTTGCGAACTAGGTGCGTGTGATTGTTGACAATCAAATCTGTTCGCTCGGTAGTTTGTGATTCAATTGGTAACTCGCGATCGACATTATTACTAAATCTGGATTCTCCGACGACATTGTGAGCTGCTGGTTTATGGGGAGGTTTGGGCAACTCCAATAGGGTGAGTGCAACGAACGTATCGCGAACTGCCGATGCGGCCAAAGGCTCTGAGCTCAAGTTGAATAGATGGTCATCGTTAGGTTTCGGCGACTTAATAAAATAATGAAATGATAGTGGAGCGGCCGCAGTTGGTACGGATTGGGGCACAAATGTAAGTGGCGGCCTAGTTTGATCGGCGGAGGGCGAAGTCGCAATCGCGGTGACGAAGTACTGAGGATCGAGAATGGGAGCGGTTGAAAGAGGCGCTTCCTGGTTGGGTGCCGGTGCCGCATCGGGCTCAGCCGGCACAGCACTCCCCCAAAACTCGCTCGAATCACTCTTCTCGCTGTCTTCATCGCATTTGATTTCGTCGACGCCCCTCGGAAGTTTGCCTAAGCGTTCATTGTCCGTAGCGGGTTCATTGAACTGTGGACGAAGCGACCGAGCCAATTGGGCATCGATATTTGCAACTTCCGCAGGCACCAGATCACCCTGCGCTATCGCTGCCGGCAGCAGGCAGTCAGGTACATTGACCAAGCCCGCGAGCAAAGAACGAGGTTCCAGTGTTTCGAGTCTGATAACCGTTCGCAGACGACCGAAGGAACGGCGCTCGCTCAACAATTTTCCCTGATATGTCACCGAACCTACTCCTTACTGTTCGTAAGCTACGTTTCGATCGCCTATCCACTCGCCGATAGGCAAAGCGGCGACCGGCGCAGTTCGATTGCTCGATTCCTGCAGACCTTTGAATTGACTCAAGACATGATCTAGAAGTTCGCGATGTTTTTCCAAATTCCTTCGATAGCCTTGGTGAAAGGGTGCCTGTTTCACAGCCTGAGCTTGCAATTCCATGGCCTCAGTCAGATAGTCAATCGCGTCGGCGTTTAATCCTTGGCTTTGGCGAACCATCCCTAAATTGTGAAGCACTCCCGCCAGTCGACTTATTGATTCAGGACGTTGGCCAAACTGTTGGGATTGTATGCGGAGTGTCTTTTCGGCTACCAGGAAGGCTGCCATGGCAGCATCTCTTTCCGCAGCATCGCTCCAAAGTAACAGGCCGAGGTTACTGTGAGCAATCGCCAGTTGCTCTTGCGCTGCTATATCCAGTGGACGGGCAGCAGCGAGTCCATCAAGCTGATTGATGGTATCGCGGACCACACCTACCCCCTGGTCGCGTTTGCCTTGGCGACCGAGCACGGTCGCCAAATTGTTTTGCGTTACAGCAAGCTGACATGCCATTGACTGTTCTGCGATAAAACTCTCTGAGTCCATGTGATCAGACTTGTGTGACTCAGTTAACGCGGCCATAAAACGCAGGTCATCGATGTTTGCAGTCAGCAGCGATTCGGCTTGGTCAAGATCGTTTGCCAAAAGCGTCGCCACAAGTGAATTTCTGCATTCCACAAGTTGTTGCCGTACAGCAAGAGTCTTGGGAGAGTTATCTAGAAAGGCAACCAGCCGCGATGCTGTTTTACGGAGTAAGTCTTCCGCCTGCTGGCTTTCGGAGCATTGCCAAAGCAATAGTCCATAGTTGTTTCGAGTCATCGCCCATTCCTGTAGAAACCGCGGTGACGGAAGCTGCGGGCGCTCCAACAAAGTTTGCTGCAACTCGGAAGCCAACAGGTAATTTCGCATTGCTTCTGAATGGCGCCCTCGATCCTTTTGCAACGCGGCAAGGTTGTGCAAACATAATGCCCAGTCCGCTTGCGATTCTGGAGTCCAATGCGGTTGATCTTGCAGTCTTTCGTAGGCAGAAATCGCTGCCAAATATTTCTGTTCGGCGGCTTCGAAATCACCTAATTCCCTGTAGGTTGCAGCCAACCGGTATTGTACCTTTGCAATTTCGTTGTGGAGCTCGCGATCTTGGTCGGCATATTTTAGGAAGTCCAAATAGTAGCGCTCAGCCTCCCGCAAAATTTCCATTCGAATACTTTCGGTGCCCTCCAGCATTGCCAAGTGTCGATTTGTGAGTCCGCCGAACCTGTCTACCAATGCGTGGGCTTGGTCTAGATGCAAGCTCGCCCGGGCGGTTGCTTGGTCTTTCAATCGGCTTTCACGAGTAACTAACATAATTGCGGCAGTCAGCCCAATCACCGCGACGATCAAAAAACCAAACACGGTACAGACCAATCGTTGGCGACGAATGGCCCATTTGAATGCGCGATCCATCGGGGTCGGGCGGCGTGCTAAGGTGGGCTTGCCGTCGAGAAAGCGACGCAGGTCCTCAGCCATTTCGCCGGCGGTCGCATAGCGTTCGTTTTTACTCTTGGCAACGGCTTTCAGAACAATCGTTTCCAAATCAACGGCTACCGCAGAATTCAATCGTCTCAGCGAGACAGGTTCGCTGTTCACAATCTCGTTAAATAGCAATTCCCGATTGGGTGCCTCGAAGGCCGGTTTCAATGTAAGCAGTTCAAACAGCGTTATTCCCAACGAATAGATGTCCGTTCGATGGTCGACTTCCTGC
Organism: Pirellulaceae bacterium; assembly: GCA_041739785.1. Taxonomy (GTDB): domain Bacteria; phylum Planctomycetota; class Planctomycetia; order Pirellulales; family Pirellulaceae; genus Aureliella. Next base: position 11,169 of record JBGSNE010000017.1, on the reverse strand, counting down.
GGCCGCCCTGCGATTTGTTCAGGACTCATGTACCGCGCCGTGCCCACTACCTTCCCCTCAGCTGTCAAATTCCCGACGCCACGAATTCGGGCAAGTCCAAAGTCGGCAACCCAAATTTTCCCAGTGGAATCTACTAACAGGTTCGAAGGTTTAATATCGCGATGTACGACGCCTTGATGGTGAGCAAAGTCGAGGGCCTCGGCCACGCTGATCATTGACTCGACCGTGTCCTGGACGTAGCTGCGGTTGCGAATGGATTGCACGGTGCTGGCGTGGCTGGCCAAGCCGACCCGTGTAGAATTGTTTGCTCGGCAAGTCGAACCGCTCACGTTTGAATCTGATGTGGGGGGAGTCGGTAGCTCCATCGGCACCTTGGGTGCATCGATTGTCGTTTGGTCTTGCAAATTGAGCACCTCACTCAACTTGGCCTGCCCCTCCAAGTCCTCCGCCTGATTCGGTCCAATTTCGTTGAAAACCTGTTCAAGCGTGCGACCATCAATCAGTTGCATACTGTAATAATGCACACCACGTTCGCAGCCAACCGCAAAAACAGGTACGATGTGGGGATGGTGAAGCGAAGCCGCAGCCTGCGCCTCATTGCGGAATCGCGCCACTTGCTGCTTGTCTAGCACAGCTGCAAAAGGTAAAACTTTTAGGGCAACGCTTCGCCGCAGCGACAATTGAGTCGCTTCATACACGATGCCCATTCCGCCGCGACCGATCTCACGATTCAGGCGGTAGTCTCCCAAGATCGACTCGTCAACTATTGCGTCTTCCCTGCTTTGATTTCTTTTCCGATCAGTGGCTCTATTGGCTCGGCAAAGGGCTTGCAAACTTTCTAAATGCGTGCTCCATGCTTCACTTAACTCTGGATTTGCGTCTAAAAGCAGCGCGGCGCCGGTTTCGTCGCCCTGCTCAAGCAACGTAGCATACCGATCGAGCAATTTCGCAATTTCTTGCTGGCTCTCGCAAGATGAATCCAAGTCAGGCATCTGCGAAACGCTAGTCTCGGAATGAGTATTATTGGAAGGCACGAGTTGAATCATGACGTTTGCTTCTCCATTGTCCGCCGAAGGCGTTCGATTGCACGCATCCAGAGCATCCGCGCTGCGCCGGTCGTGCGGTGCATGCGTTTTGCCACGTCGTCGAACGCGAGACCGTCCAAGTGCCGCAAGACGATGACCGTTCGGTAGTCCGGCGGCAATTGTTCCAACGCGCCGGCCAGTTGCGCAAGTGATTCTTGATGATCTGCCTCGGATGCGGGTGAACGTCGATGATCGGACGCAAAAGCGGATAAACGGAGGTGAGATCGGTCGACCGAGGAAGAAAGTTCGCCAAGTGACTGCTCACGACGTACGCTACGTTTGGCGGCTAACACATGAGTCCCAACCGCGTTGCTGATGTTATGTACCAAAACTCGCCGCAACCAGCTTGTAAATTGTTCGAGCTCATCGCCACTGAAACGGCCAAAATCTCGATGCGCCTCAAATAGCGTCTCCTGAACAATATCGGACGGGCTGACCCGATGTTGAATTCGTCTGTCCAGTTGTGCATTGGTAAGCACTTTCAAGTACCCGACGTAATTTGCCAGCAACTGATCTAGACTTTCTTGATCGCCGCGAAGCGCAAGTTGAAGCAGCTCCAGCGTCGTCTCAGATTTAGGTTGATTCGACACCGACCACTCCCTACATTCACTAGCCGTCTCCGAACCAATTTGTCACGCCAAAAATTCTAAATTTGTTTTGGCGGGCCTTCAATCGCAAAATTGCGCCCCAATTCGTGCGGCTAATCTGATAGCAGCATACTGTTAAACCGGGATTATTCATGAGCCGAGGGACGTGAGGGCTTGTTGATTTAGTGTTGATTCAACGGCTCTTTGTTTAACCCGCAGCCGTAGGCGAGGATCAATGGGGCGAACCTCGCCTTCGGCTGCGGGTTAAACGAATAAATCAACAAGCCGGTGAGCCCCCGGGCCTCCTGAAATGCCTAGGATACCGAGGGCTTACGCCCTTTGGCCCACAAGGTCATCGTTAGCTCGACCACCTGACTTAGGGTGACGTACCTGCCCGCTAGCGTGCGGTTTTACCATTTGCTCTCTCAACCGTCGTTTTTACGTATGGGGAGCGAGTTTGACTCGTCTTCGAAAGGAGCTCTTTGAAGACGCAGTCCGGCAGTAGCAAGGATGCGGATTAGTAGTCCTGAAATCGCAATGTAGCTCACAAAAAAGACGTACATCGATGTGAAGTCGACTTGCGATGGGTAGCGCTGAGGGGTGTCTAGCCAGCTGATGCCGACCATCAACGAATAGGGAATGATGGTAGCGAAGCCGGCAATCCATGCCAAATGCCTTCCGCGTCGCTGCGTACTACCAGGTAGTAAAACATGTAAAAGTGAGATCGAGATGCGAGCTAGCGCCATGAGCATCGCGGTACCAATGAGCATGATAATGAGCATATACGGGAAAAACTCGTTTCCTCGAGGAAGATTGAGGCCGCCCGGAAATAGAAGCTTTACCAGAGCGATGGCAATCGCTGTTCCAGTCGTCGTGGCCATTAGATAGGTGATGCTCACTTGAGTCTGTACTGCGGATTGAGCCTCGGGTGAATTTTCATCAGCCTGTAGGGACATGACCAGCGACCACGACGATTTCCAGCGATAAAGGCATAGAACTGCAAAGCCTAGGAAATAGGCAGCTATTGAAAAAGCCAAAATTTGCCAAACGTCGGAACTGTTGAAGTGCTTGTCGGTTGATTTGATTCCTAGCAACAGCGCCATGGTGAGGGCAAATAACGTAGCGCTACTGAGGGGCAAACGGTACTTCAAAGGCTGGTTAAGCAAAGCACCGAACAGGATGCATATTGCGGTACACGCCACCAACCAACTCATCCAGGCTGCGAGAACGTAATCTTGTTGGGCTCCGCGCAATAGGGTTCGCAAAAAATCCGCGTAGAAAGACGGTGCCACAAGACACGAGAATGCGGCAAAGCAAAATAATTCCAAGAGCAATATATAGAAGGCTCCTGCGCGATTCTCATTGCGACTGTCTTCGTGGCAACCCGGTAAGTCGCCAACATGGACTTGGAGTGGTTTAACGGTCTCGAGCGGCGCACCACCCACTATTCGTGGAACGCTTGTAAGAAGCCAAGAAGCGACGGGATTGCCATTGGCCGAATTCTCACTCAGCCGAACCGTAACCAACGCTGCGCGGCAAAATGCCCATACGCCTACAACTAACAAAAATGCGATGCCCCAATTGCCGGTGACTCCCAGTATCAATCCGCAAGCCAGACAACCAACGAAGAGCGAAATAGAAAAGCGCATCCACAAACGTCGCTTCAAGTCGCTTGGAGGCATCGCAGGACTTCGCAACTGTTTTCCTCGGGTGGCACCTGGGGTAATTCCAAGGTGCGGTATATTGAGGGAAAAAGGACACTTCTCGCTGATCGCCACCATATTCTTTGAGCTGACTCTGCAGAAAGCCCACCGCCAGCTTGCATTTTCATACTCTTACTCGTACTCAGCCGCAGGCGGTACTCGTGCTCGATGCCCCGTTCGAATCGAGTAGGAGTACGAGTACCATTTTAATGAGTACGAGTACGAAAACCCAAGACTTATGGTGGTGATCAGCGAGGTGTGTCGAAAAAAATGGATTGTAACGAAGTACCAGGGACCGTTTCAACATCGCGCTATTCGGGTGCGGTTTGCTACCGGATTGCTACTTCGAAGATAGTAACATTCACCCAGCACATTGTGTGCCTTGCGAGGTCGAAAGTCAATCTTCGCCAAGTTGAGTAGCGTTACCCCACGCGCCGTTGCCATCGCACTTTTAAGTGCCAATCGGTGTCTAGGGCCAACCAAAACTGCTGCGCGTCTTGGCAGATCAATGGTTTCACCCGGATGATTCATGATCATGTGAACCTCAGTCGCTTGGGGCTTGTTGATTTAGTGAGCCTCAGCCGCGTGAGCGGCCGGGCGACCAATATTGCCCGGTGCCTGACGGCCCACGGCTCACCCTTCGGTTTAATCATTCGACTAACTTAACAAGCCGCTAGCCGTGGGCTCCAGCTCAGTTACTCGCCCTGGGCAACTTGCCGCTCGATACCACCGAACAGCAGCGAGTAGCCCTCTCGGCGTTGGAGCAAGTGATTGGACTAGTCGAATTAAATGAAACCGAACGTTGGAATTGGCTTCTCGATGAACAATTCCAACTCTGGCGGCCTGACAAGTTTGACTTCTGATCGCTGCAATGCTCGACAACAACTTGTTGGCAGTTTTATAGAGCTAACGCGCGACCGGGTGAAATCAACCTTTGTGCGCGCGATCAGCGAGAAGTGTCCAATTTTCTTGCCCCCATTTTCTTGCCAGCGCATTGCGCAGATTGCATTGGTTTGTCAGGCTAGATTTGCTGGCATTGGCTGATTCGGCTTGACGTCGAAAGCCAAGAATTGCTCTAAGTTGACAATCCAACTAGATCAAGGGGAACGTACAGTATGTCAGCCACGAAGCATCGATCCGAAAAGCAGTTAGCCAGCGTCAAGCAAATTTGCAAGTTGCTGGCGGAAAAACTCGACAGCAAAGTCTCAGTCCGCTTATGGGACGACTCGGTTCAGCCTCTGGGCAGCCATGTGCTGGAGGGATACGAATTATCAGTATCTGGACCGGGAGTCATTGGAGCGATGATTCGACGCCCAACCGCGGAGAATTTACTGTGTTTGTACGCGCGCGGCCACATCGACTTTCATGGCGCAAACATCGTCGACTTTATGCGGACCGCACGGGTCAAAGGCTCAAGGCGACGAGCGCGTTCGATACCGAAATTTCTAATCGCCAAGGCTTTTTTCAACTTCGTGCTGGCTCGCGACGTGACTTCCTCCAATGGGCTTCGATTTCATGGCGACGACCGGGGGCACAACCGAGTGCAATCCGATAATCGCGACTTTATCAAATTTCACTACGATATCGGCAACGAATTTTATCAGCTCTTTCTCGATAAAGAGATGGTCTACAGCTGCGCATACTTTCGTTCGTGGGACGAAAGCTTGGAGCAGGCTCAACAAAACAAACTGGAAATGATTTGTCGAAAACTGCAACTCAAGCCGGGCGATCGGATGCTTGACATCGGCTGCGGTTGGGGGGCGTTGATTTGCTACGCCGCCGAAAACTACGGTGTCAAGGCTCATGGAATTACACTTTCCGACGCGCAGCTTGAAATTGCGCAACGGCGCATTGAGCAACGAGGGTTACAAGGTCAGGTTACGGCTGCTATCTGCGATTACAACTATGTGCAGGGGGAATACGACAAAGTCGCTTCCATTGGCATGGCGGAACATGTCGGCATTAAGAATTTGCCTGGCTACATGCAAAAAGTGCGATCCGTTTTAGTGCCAGGAGGACTATTCCTAAATCACGCTATTACGCGACCCGCAAAAAGTAGTCCGCGGCAATTCAACAGAAAGAACCCCGAACGTCGCTTGTTGACGAAGTACATCTTTCCTGGCGGTGAATTGGATCACCAAGGTCACGTGCTGGACAGTATGGAAGCCAATGGTTTTGAAGTGCACGATGTGGAAGGCTGGCGCGACCACTACGGACTGACCTGTGAGCATTGGGCTCGGCGGCTGGAGGCCAACAAAGCAGAAGCAATACGCTTGGTTGGAGAAGAAAAATATCGCATGTGGTTGCTCTATTTGGGTGGAGTCGCCATGGCCCTGCAAGATGGCTCAGCGCGTATTTTTCAGACCGTAGCCAGCAATCAAACGGTTCGCGGGCATTCTGGTATGCCACCCACTCGGGAGCACCTCTACGCATCTGAGCACCCAAGGCGACTTCCTCAAGTCGCGTAAATTTCGGGCTGAACAAAAAGTGTCGAAATTTTTGGCGAATTCCGCTACGGCTTAACCTTGCGCCCATCGCGTTCTTTACGCCTGTGGATGCCAGCCGGCGTCGGCCCACAATTCGCCGCTTACGGCTGAATTGGAAATCAAGAAGCAAATGGCATCAGCGATCTCTTGTGGTTTGATTAGTCTTCGGAGTTGGGTGTAAGGTAAAACGTGCTTCTCGATCACGTCCTGCCCCATTGCGCGAACCATCGGCGTATCAGTGAAGCCGGGATGAATCACGGTGCAACGCACACCATAGAACATCGCTTCTTTGTTCATCGTCGAGGCAGCGCCCTCCAGCCCAGCTTTGCTGGTTGCATAAGAGAGCTGTCCTTTATTTCCTTGCGATGAAACGGATCCGATCAACACGATTGTGCCTTGAATCTCTTCCGCCGGCTCCCAACGGCCCATCCCGTTTTTAAATCGATCTTGTGCGATACGAGCAACCGTCTCCAATGCCCAATACACCGGTGCGATTAAATTGACATCGACCACCAGTTCAAACTGCTCACGCGGATAGATGTTGGAGACGCCTGTTTCTTTGTCGAGCTTGACTGCGATCGCGTCGCGTGTAATACCCGCGGCGGGGATGCATATCCTCGGCACACCATACTTTTCGGTCGCGTAGTCAAAACAGTGGCGGCGAAATTCCTCGCTGGTTACATCCCCAGCCAAACCTTCCGCTACTTTCCGACCAACCTCTGCGTTGATTGAAGTGGCAACTTCGTGCACGCTTTCGTTTAAATCCGCCAACATAATCGCCTTGGCGCCGCGGATTGCCAATTCTGTCGCGGCGGCAAGACCGATTCCGCTACCACCACCTGTGACTATGGCGACTTGATCTCTAATATTCATCTAATCGATTCCTTGAGTGTCCAAAGGTCACACCGAATCGCACAGAGGCTGCGGCGACTTCGGTTTCGTGTAGTGACTTCTTCAGCTAGATTCGGTCTTCGTCGAGTGCTTGACCAACCACTGGGCGACCTCTGGCCAAAATGTTTTGTGGGCTTTCGAGCTGACGGCTAAGCCAACGTGTCCCGCGCGAATCTCCTTCTTCTCAATCTCTTTGGAACTGACATGAGGGATGATCCCAAAAGTTGACTTAGGCAACACCAAATGATCAAACTCGGCAGCTAACAGCATTAGTGGACACTCGATCTTTTTTAGGTCAACCAGCGTGTTGCCCAATCGGAACTCTCCCTTTACCAACTGATTCCGCTGGTAAAGGCATTTCACGAATTGGCGGAACGTTTCACCGGCAACTGGAATGTTGTCGGTGGTCCACTTCTCCATAGCGAAGTAGTTTTCTAAGAATTGATCGCTGTGCATATTCTCAGCAAAGCCGTTGTACTTCTCTATGAAGTTCTGGACAGGTTTCATCAATTGGAAGGTGGACTGTAGAAATGTTGCGGGGCAGTTGCCGTAGGCGTCGATCAGCCGGTCTACGTCGAAGTACTTTTCTTGGGTCCACACATGCAACATGCTTTCGTCACCGCTGAAATCGATGGGGGCTGCCATCAGCGTCAAGTTTTTAATCAACTCTGGGTAGAGTGCGGTGAACATCGCGGACATCGTGCCACCCATGCAATAGCCGAGCAAATTGAAGTTCGGCATCTCCGATCGCGCGCAGACGACATCAGCCACTTTCCGCATACTGCCGCACACATAGTCCTCAAGTCCTAGCGTTTTGTCGGCGGCTGTTGGGACGCCCCAGTCGATCAGGTAGACATCTAAACCACCGTCCAACAGGCGTCGCACGACGCTGCGCTCGGGTTGCAGGTCAAGGATGTACGGCCGATTCACCAGCGCGTAGCAGATCACCACAGGTTCGCTAACAATTGCCGGCGTATCGCGGTGATAGTGAATTAGCTTGAGCGCGTTTTTCTCGTAAACCACGTCGTGAGGTGTGTCGGCCACATGAACCTGCATCGCGTGCTCAGGTACCGATGGCGCATTGAGAAGACGATTCCATTGTTTGAAGCCCTCTTCCCACGCCTTTTTCTGCGTCTCGAAGGCAAATTCTATGAACGAAGAATTCATCGTTCATGCTCCCTACTAAAAAAGGAAATTTGCTGTAACACGGTGTGCATTACATGGCATAACCACCGTTGATATCTAATACGTGCCCCGTAACGTAGGACGCGGCATCGGAGGCCAGAAATGCCACGCCAACCGCCACTTCGCGAGGCAAGCCGAGTCGCCCGATGGGTGTGGCATCGGTGATCATTTTCAATCCCGCTTCGGGGACCGCTTCGGTCATAGCGGTTTTGATGAACCCCGGCGCTACTGTGTTGACCGTAACGCCCTTACGCGCGTATTCGCGAGCCAATGACTTAGAGAAAGCAATCAAACCCCCTTTGGCTGCGGCGTAATTCGTCTGCCCAAAGTTTCCAATCTCACCAATCACACTGGCGATGTTGACAATACGTCCCCAGTGACGATCGGCCATTGGATCGATGAACTGCTTGGTCACCAAGAATACGCCAGTCAGATCGACGTCGATCACGTCATCCCACATTTCACGCGTCATTTTTTTGAAGGACTTGTCGCGAGTGATTCCCGCGTTGTTGACCAGAATGTCCACTTGGCCGAAGTCGCCAAGGACTTCGCGGCGCATCTTCTCAACTTCGCTCTCGTCCGCCACGTTGTGCGCGTAGGATTGGGCGTTGCGTCCCATGCCTCGAATCTCTTCGCGCACGTTCTCCGCGAGCTGGCCGCCTGTATTGCAATTGATCGCTACATCAGCGCCCCGCGCTGCCAATGCGATGGCGATGGCTTTGCCAATCCCTCGTGAAGCGCCGGTAACCAACGCCACTTTGCCAACTAGGTCAAAACTTGGCGGAGCGAAGTCGTCCGTCTGGTTAGTTGTTTCAATGGTCATTGGTCCTTCCCCGATTTCTTTGATTTCTTAGCTTGAGCGTCCAGCTTGGCTTCGATGGCTTCCAAGCGATCGTCGATCGTTCGCAGTCGTTGCAAGACGACTTCATTGGCGGTTTCCAGTCGGTCATACAGCCCGCTGATATCTTCAATATGTGGAATGCCGGCCTGGCGAGCCATTTCCAGCTTGGCCAGCTCCGACGTAACCTTCGTAGCCGTCACCGTTTCGGAATGATGTTTCATGCCTTCCAAAAAAGTAGGCGTGCGCATGTAGGCCTCGATGCTCTTGGACATCGCATCCAACCACTGATGGCGGATGACTTGGGGATCGACGTTTTGCGGAGCACCAGCCATGAGTGCCTGAGTCCACTGCGTGTTCTGCTCGACCAGACTCAACCAGTACTCAATCCAGGGTTGGATAACCTTCTGGTTTGCGTCTAGTGTCTCCGTTTGTTGTCCGTTGCCATCAGGCATGCTTTCACCTCGATTTCTACAAACGCTCAACAGCCATCGCGACAGCTTCGCCGCCACCAATACACAACGCAGCGATGCCTCGCCGGCCCCCTGTGCGTTCCAGGGCATTTAATAGCGTGACCAATATTCTTGTCCCGCTACATCCGATAGGATGTCCCAGCGACACAGCACCGCCATAAATATTCACTTTATTCGGTGGGATCTTCAATTCTCGCTCTGCGGCCAAGGTCACGGCTGCGAACGCTTCGTTGATTTCAAACAGGTCTGTCGATTCGACCGTCCATCCGGTTTGATCCATCAGTTTTTGCAAAGCGCCGATTGGGGCCAGCGTGAACCACTCAGGCTCTCGGCTATGCGTCGACATGCCGACCACGCGTGCCTTGGGGGAGAGACCTTTGGCGTGACAAACGGATTCGGAAGCAACCACTACCGCAGCACCACCATCATTGATACTGGACGCATTGCCGGCAGTGACTGTACCTTCTGAACCAAACGCTCCCCGGAGCGAGCGCAGTTTCTCTTCGTTGAATTTCTCCGGCCCCTCGTCCTCGCGGACCTCGACCTGTTGCCGCCGCATGGTAAAAGAAACGGGAACGATTTCGGCTGCAAAGGCCCCGTCGGCTTGTGCCTGTCGGGCACGCGTGTAACTGCGGACGGCAAAGTCGTCCTGATCGTCTCGTGACAAACCAACTTTTTCGGCGCACTGGTCTCCATAGGTGCCCATATGTTTATCACCGTAAACATCCCACAATCCATCGCAAATTACCGCATCGATCAGTTCTCCATTGCCGAGCCGATAGCCCTGTCGAGCGCGAGCCAGTAAGTACGGTGCGCGGCTCATACTTTCCATTCCGCCGGCTACGACAAGTCCGACTTCGCCTAAGCGAATACATTGCGCGGCCAACATCACCGACTTCAATCCCGAACCGCAGACTTTGTTGATCGTGGTAGCGCCGACACTGTTGGGCAGCCCTGCTTTGATCGTCGCCTGGCGGGCTGGGTTTTGTCCCTGCCCGGCCCCCACCACATTACCCATGATCACTTCGTCAACATCAGCGGCAGGGACACCAGCTCGGGCCAAGGCTTCTTTGATACATACAGCCCCCAATTCGGCAGCGGGAACTTCCGCTAAACTTCCGCTGAGCGCTCCAATGGGTGTCCTGACACCCGAGACAATAAGTGCATCCGCCATTTGATCCTCTCCCCATGATTGGAAGGGTTTCCGCTTGCTTTCCGATGCCTGGTGTACGCGACTTAGACGAACCGCCAAGGCAGTTGGCCATACAAGTCATTTGCGCTGATCGACTGACTTAAGCTGTCGTCTTCGCGGTCGCCAATTCGGACCACTTTTCCGCAGCCACTTTGAACTCGTTTAACTGCGATTCAGTCAACTGGCGCAGTGAATCGAATGACTTGCGGTACAGCTCCGTCACTTTTTTCTGATACTCTTGGGGACTCTTGGCTTCAGCCACGTTGAAGACTTCCTCCAGTGACTTTAATCCCGCTTCGTAGTTCTGGTCCACCAACTCTTTTTGCCGCTTCAGAATTTCGACCGAGGCCTGCTCCCATTGCTTTCGAAAGGCTGCGAGTGCGTCGGTTGAGTTTTGCAGGGGAGGATTTGCCGTCGGAAATGCTTCAACCCACTTCTGAAACATTTCCTGCTGCATCTTAACGGACGACTCGGTGGCCTTCTGTAAATTCTCAAAGACTTGATCAAACATTTTTCAGCTCCTGTTTTATTTGCTCGTCGGAATGCTCGTCGGACACTTGATTCGACTCGGGTCTGAAATCGGCCCCTTTGTGAACCTCAGGCGCTAGCCAAATGGCACTCACTTTACTGATTTTAGCGATTTTCTGGCCAAACACCGCGTGAATGGTACAACATTTGCGCCAGCAATTCTGGTTTTCTTTAAACTGCCAAAGAGAACCAAACATGGCG
>JBGSNE010000254.1:0-66298 GCA_041739785.1 Pirellulaceae bacterium | reverse complement strand
GACCGCGAAAGCGGTCGATCGCTGGTGAGCCGGAGGTTGTCGATAGACCTTTCCCCTGGGGTTGCACCCCAGGCTAGACTATCTCACCGCTTCGCGGTTTAAAACGCGCGACATCAAAAGCCGTAGGCGAGGATCAATGGGGCGAACCTCGCCTTCGGCTGCGGGTTAAACGCATAAATCAACAGCCCCGTGAGCGGCCGGGCGACAAACACTGCCCGGTGCCTTACGGCCCACGGCTCACCCTTAGGTTCACTACTTCGGCGAATGATTACCTGTCGCGCTCCGGAACGTCGTCCAGTACCGGGACTTCTCGCTCCCCTGTGGACATCTTGCAGTGATAGAATGCATCCATTCTTCCCTCTAGAAAAAAACAGGTGACCTATGATCCGCTCAGCAATTCCACTAGCTCTAAGTTGTTTGCTCGCGGCCAACTTAATTGCACAGGAAGTGCCACAGGTTGCGGCTGTCGACCGGCAGCCGCTCGAAGCTGCGGTAGTTCGACTGGAGCAGGCACTCCACTTGGCCGGTAGCCCGTTATCGGCTGCAGACAGCGCGCAGTTGCAGGAACTGTACGCCAGGGTCGACGATGCGCCCGTCGTGCGTGGCATGCAAGAAGTACTCGACAAGCACTGTTTGGTAGTTGTTAGCATCAATCCAGAAAGTCGCGTGAAAGTCAACATGGGGCCCGCTCGGCCGCAACTCGATCAACGCGGCTGGACGAATTTTCTGGTCAAGGTCATCAACGAAGCGGGAGTCACCGCACCCCTAACGTGCCGCAGCCAACAAGCCGAACCGATGCTCCGCAAAAGTAGTTCGGCCTCCAAACCGGAAATGAAAATCACTCCTACCGAGTCCGCGCGTCGGTGGCTGGATATCGCCGCGGTCGATTCTCAACCGATGACTAAAACTCTTTCCGGGCTACCGCTCGAATATAGGATTTTACAGCTCTACAGTCGCGACGCGGGCAAGCGCGAAGCAACCTTGTCGATGCACGTGGGACAGGGGACACAAGATTTGGGCTTCCGCAGCGATGTGCCGATCTTATTCGAATGTCGTCCGTCGCTCGATATACCGCTGGTTATTCGTGATCATGACGGCCAGCCGACAACCTGTAGTTTACTGATCAAAGATCGGCAGAATCGCGTCTACCCCAATCCATCGCGACGCTTGGCTCCCGATTTTTTCTTTCACGAACAGATCTATCGTGCCGACGGTGAATCGATCAGCCTAGCACCTGGCCAGTACACCGTCGTGGCGTATCGCGGTCCGGAGTATCACTCGGAAAAAATCGATCTGAATGTCGCCGAAAGTACGCAGCCCACACCATTGAAGATCAATCTCAAACGTTGGATTCACATGGCTGAACAGGGTTGGTTCTCTGGGGACCATCATGTCCATGCTGCGGGATGCGCTCACTACGAAAACCCAACCGAGGGTGTGACACCAGAGGATATGGTGCGACATTTAGTGGGCGAGGATTTGAATGTGGGCTGCGTGTTGAGCTGGGGGCCATGTTGGTATTTTCAGAAGCAGTACTTTGATGGCCAGGTATCGAAGTTATCGCGCCCCGGCAATTTGATGCGCTACGATGTCGAAGTAAGTGGTTTTCCTTCAGCCCATGCTGGGCATCTGTGTTTGCTGAATTTGACGGAGGATGACTATCCGGGGACGCATTCCATCGAAGAGTGGCCCACTTGGACTTTGCCCGTTTTGCAATGGGGCAAGCAGCAGGGGGGCGTGGTCGGTTATAGCCACAGCGGCTGGGGACTGGCTCTTCCCGATGGTTCACGCGGGGCGATGCCCCGAACTTGGGGAGGAGCCGATGACGGTCGTCGAGGTCGCGCTGCGGATCAGCTCCCCGATTACGCCATGCCACCCTTTGACGGTATCGGTGCCAACGAATTCATCGTGACCACAGCTCATGACGACTGCGATTTCATCAGCGCCGTCGATACACCGGTGATCTGGGAAATGAATATCTGGTATCACACTCTGAATTGTGGCTTTCGTTCACGAATTAGTGGTGAAACCGATTTTCCGTGCATCTATGGTGAACGCGTAGGCTTGGGACGTAGTTATGTACAAGTCCCAAAACTGACGGATGCGAAGGATCTGAAATATGAAGACTGGGTACAAGGGCTGAAGGCAGGACGGAGCTATGTCAGCGATGGTCTATCGCACTTGCTGCAGTTCTCCGTGGGCGATCAGCAATTGGGGGCTTCAGGGTCAAGCGGCAAAATAAGTCAACTCAACTTAGCGCAAGCTGGCAAACAAACAGTGCGTTGCCGCGTTGCCGCGATGTTGCCTGAGACTCGCGATGAATTGGGAAAGTCAATCGTGGCGCGACGGTTGGACGAAAAACCGTACTGGCATTTAGAACGCGCTCGCGAGGGCCAATCGCGCAACGTGCCAGTGGAATTGATTGTCAATGGTGAAGCGGTAGCCCAGACATCAATCATCGCCGATGGTAGCCCCCAGGAGCTCGAGTTTGAAATCGAGCTGAGTCATTCTTCGTGGGTCGCAGTCCGCATTCTGCCTTCGATGCACAGTAATCCGATCTTTGTCGAAATCGGCGAGCAACCCATTCGCGCTAGCCGGCGTAGCGCCCAGTGGTGTCGCGATGCCGTCGATGTGTGCTGGAGCCAGAAACGCACCAAAATTCGTCAGGAGGAAATACAAGCCGCCAAGCTGGCTTATGACGAAGCGCGTGAGATCTATGCGAAGATCCTCACCGAGGCCGTTGTGGAGTAGGCGAATCGGTAGCGCAACCGGCTAGTAGCTTGGGCTGACGCACATCCGTTGGCTGTTATTCGCGGGGCCTAACTTAGCGGTCCTCGATTGAGTCGTAAAATGCGATGCCGTTCAATTTTCTCCGTTCAATATATCCAGGTGAGGAATTTGTTTAACGCCGAGCCGGAGCAGGCTGTCGAAGCGAGTTCGATCGGCCAATCGTGACGATCACAAATGGGCAGAGAGATTCTCGCAGGTAAAGTCACAGCCTGCGTAGGCGACGGCAGCACCCGAGTCTGGAAGTCTCAAATCGGGAATCTAGCAGATCAGCCCCAGAGCCATTCTGTTTTGCACAATCCTCAGCCTCCGATACGCGGGCCTCCGACACGCCAGCCTTCGACACTCCAGTGGCAGCGTCTGCCGGTACCTCCTCAGCCTCAATCAATCGATGTAAACGATCCAGCGTTACCCAAGCTCAACAATCCTCGCAATCCCAGATCGCTGCGAATCGGCTGCTATGGCTGGGCGTTAAACAAAACACTATCGGCTCGTTAGATCGTTTAAATGTGGGCGGTAAAAGTTAAGTCGATAGCCACAGAAAGCGGCGATGCGAATGGCGATGAGAATACCCACAATTGAAGCGGCTAAATAGCTGGCCGTGAGCAGATAGTTGGGCTCAGCTATTTCAACTCCCTCCGAGAATTCTTGGCGAGTGAGGACCCAATAGCTGAAGGTAGACAGGCCAAACTGAAAAAGCAAAAGACCAGCGACGGCAACCGCTATCCAGCGCTTGGAACGCGTGGCGCAGGCCCAACTTAAACACGCCCAATTCACACCGATGGACACACTGGAAATGGCGGCGAACGCACTCAACGCACTACTGCTCAACATCCCAGGGAGACTGGTTGGTGGAGCGGCCGAAGACCATCGTGAGGCAGCGAAAACAGCGGCGACCAGGAGCGTCAGCCCGAAGATGCGGCGGATGTCGAAGGTCGTTGGCTGCGGAGAAGTGTCGCTTCGGTTTAGTTGCATACTAGCCAGGCGTGACACGAGGTAGCACAAGCCACCGATACACACCATTTGTAAACTGGTGCCGGCAAAGCCCCAAGCCAACAAGCGCCACAGTTCTTGGCCGAAGTCGCTCCATGTGTAGAAATTGCGAACGGCATGCCAAATCCCAAATCCCGAACGCAGCACGATCGCCCCAGCGACCAAAGCAATCGGAACAAACATTGAGCGTTTGGTATGAGGCACGAACATCGCCAGCCACCAGGCGGTCACTACGGCTCCGTCAGGGACAATGACTTGGAGGTGTATCCATCCCAGCGAAAACTGGGGAGAAAAGGGAATGAAGCCGATATTTATCAGCCACGAAACTCCCCATGCGAAGGCCAGCAACACTACCAGAGCCCCCACCCAGAACGCAATCAGCAATCCAGGTCGCGGCGCACGGAAACTGGTGGGTTCTAGCTGGTCCGCCAGCGGCTGATTGGGCATGTTCGGGTGGTTCCAAGCGAAGAATACTCGTCAACGATCTAAATCGTGGGCTCATTCGCCGCTACAAGGCTCGTGCCCAGGGGCGCTGACTTTGTGAACCTCAGGCGCTAGCCGTGGGCGATTTACTTAACTGATCTATCCACTTGTTTTTACTGCTCGCGAGCCCACGGCTGGCACGCGAGGTTCGACCGGCTGATCCTCGCCTTCGGCTGCGGGTTAAACAAAAACCAGTCCTCTTTGGCATCGCACACCACCCGAAAGTGCAGTTTTTGTACCCTGTTTCGACCTGTGGAACTGGCCCGATTGAGGGAACTTTTCACTTTGGGGGGCGTCCAAAGGTCGACGGTGAGGTCCGTAACCGGAATTCGGAACGTGACGAAACGCATCCTCCAAACGCTACAATCCCTGTAATCCGCCTCGATGTAAGGTCGAATTGCGACGCTTTTGCTAGTTATAACGGCTCGCAAATCGTCGAAATTTGCAACCCATCAGACCGCAATTATAATCGATCGCTAGGTCTTTCTGGGGTCGGATAGCGCTTTGGCTGCTTGCTTTCGTCTCCGATCGCTCGTCAATTTCGTGGTTCCACCGGTGGTTCCCGGAACCACTTTTATTAGCAATTCAGGCGTTTGTACCACGCCGACACCCCGCAAACACGGGGTGTTTTGTGCTGAAGCTCAACTGCAAGCTTTAAGGGCTGGTTAATGGCCATCCGTAATCGTCAATCGGAAAGTTCAAACCGTTCCAAATTCTCTACCGAGGCCCATGCGCGCTCGCAGGCCAAACGGCGCTTGCGGCACATGCTTCTGGAGCAATTGGAGCAGCGTCAATTGTTGGCCGTCGGGCCGCAGTTGATTGGCATTCAACCCAACAGCAGCGACTTGCTCGCCGGCGGCGATGTGCGCACGGAAGCTCCGCGCGAGTTGGTTTTCCGGTTCGACGATTCGCAGGTCATCGATGCTGCAACGCTGGGTGGCATTCGGATCACCGCGGCGGGGAACGACGGCTCGTTCGGCAACAACACGGCGCAAAGCGATTTTGGCAGCAACGGTGGTGCGAATATTCAGCTGAATGCGGTCGTGCCTGGGCAAACATGGAATGTGACCGTCAGCCACGCGGTCATGGCAACTGGGACACCTCCCACGATAGCGGTCACGGGCGCCGACATCGCGATTACGCTCAACACCAATTCCGGTGGTCCAACGACCGCCAATGGACTGATATCCGCAATCAATAGTTCCACCGCGCTCGCCGGCAAGTTGACTGCTCAGCTCAATGGTGGATTGGGGACAGCTCCCTTGGGCGTTTCGCCTACCAGCAGCTATTCCCCGATCGCCGTCAATCGCTCGGGCGACACGATCTTGCAACCGGGTGCGATCCTGGTCGGCCAAAGCCCCAATGAAAACGAAGTCACCTTCCGCTTCGCGGAAACCCTCAAGGATGACAACTACCGCATTGAGATCTTTGGCTTCGACGACCCAATTGCTGGAGTTGTCGGCCTGCGCAACACAGCCGCTTCGGGACTGGGAGATCTATTTGTTCCGAGCACGGCTGGCACTCGGAAAGACACCGTCGATTTTCGATTGGATCTTGGCCCACAAGTCACGGCGGTCGTACCACAGCCAGTCATTCGCGTGGGGAGCCAACTGCAACAGCAGCGGGACACGATCGTGGTTTACTTTGATTCCGACAAACTGCTGGTCGAGAACAACGCAGCCGGGCAGCCGACCAGTCGTTCCGTAGAAAACCCAGCTTTCTATCAGTTGATCTTCACCAGCGACACGGTTCGCAACACCGATGACACGACCTTCTTACCAACTTCGGTAAAGTACAACGCTGCCACCAACACGGCCACGCTCAAGTTCTCCAGCGACCTCAACAACCTGCTCGGCAGCAATGCTGGACCAGCTACCTATCGTCTACGGATCGGTACGCGGGAGACGACACCCGCTGCACCGACGCGCAGCGAAGCAACCGCCAATGCCATCACCGATTTGAATACCAATGGTGCGGTCAAACTGCGTTTGACATCCCGGGCTGTGGGTGAAGTAGTCAATCCAATTCAAGTTGCTTTCGTGAATTCGGGGAGTGGCGTTCCGGCGGTCACTGCAGCGGGCAACTTGGTCACTGTCGACATGGGTCGTAACAATCTAACCGCCCAGGAGCTGGTTGATCTGCTGCGCGGTTCGAATGCATCCTCCAGCCTGTTCAGCGTAAGTGTGGAACCGGGGAGCAATTTGGCGACTCAGGTTGGCAACACGAATTTGGCCTTCTCGCCAGTCAAACTAGTCGGCTTGGGAAGCTCCTTTGACACCGCTACCAACCTGGGTGTGATTGGTTCCGGGACGCAATCTATGACCAGCCTGGTCCTGTCATCGTCGATTGATCCGCAATCTTTCGCGCTCGATTTGCCTGGTGCTAGTAACGATGCGGCTCATCGCGATTTGGTGCAAAATTCAGTCACAGGTTTCGAGGATCATGTTGATCCAAATTTCGGTGCAGATGCGACCGATGGCATCACCACTATCTATTACAACTTCCGCCAGACTTACGCGACCAGCAATACGGCGGGCGTTACTTTAACCAACTCCATTAGTCCTGACCAAAAGGCCCGCGCCCGCGAAGTTCTCTCGCTGTGGGCCAATTACATCGGCGTGCAGTTTGTTGAAACGGCGGACCTCGGTTTGACGATTGCCGCCGGTCCGGTGAGTGGTATCGCAGGCGTGGCGGGTACAACTTTCCAGAATGAAGGAAACTTTGGCGTCCGCATTGACCGCACCTTCCAGAATTCCTTGATTGTATTGTCCGCCACCAATAACTTTGGCACAGAATACGGGGCGAGCTATTCGCGAACGATGGCGGCTGCTGTCGGGATGGCCCTAGGCTTGCAACACGCCGGCGATCTTCCTGAGACGACGCTGATGCGACTCGACCCAACTTTCTTGGCTGGTTCCGGTTCGCTGACTGACCCCAATGCTGGTCAGCTGAATGCCAGCGACGAAAAATACGAGCCGATCTTCCCAGGTAATCAAGACATTCTCCACGGTCAGTATTTGTATCGTCCCGATGGTTCGGATATCGATCTGTATCGTTTTGAAGTCGACTTCGGTGGCGGCGACCGCGTGGGGATTCTGACAGCGGAAACCTATGCGCAACGCCTAACCAACAGCAGTCAACTCAATACCAACCTGGAATTGTTCCGCCAGCAGCAAGCCTCGGCCACGACGACTTTCGGCGCGAATGTTCCATTGTCATTGCGATTCGAAGCGGTACGCTCCGGCGCGCAAGGGAATCAACTGCAAGTCTTCTTTACTCAAACGGAACGCGGCGACGCCAGCAAGCCGACGGTGTTGGCGTTCCCCAACGCCTTGAGCATCGACCTCAATGCCACCACGGGCTCCGAGAGCACCGTCCAGGATATCATCGACGCGATCAATAATTCGCCAGCAGCGAAGTCGCTCGTGCGGGTAAGCCTAGTTGAAGGAGTTGCCAGCACCAAAGTGGGTGACAACGTACTGACGCAAAATCCCGTCACGCTCAACGGGGGTGGGATGGAGTTGGTGTCGCAGAACGACGACTACTTCAGCCACGACTCAATTTTGACTCAATCGTTGACATCGGGCGTGTATTACATTGGTGTCAGCGCCAGTGGCAATGACAACTACAACGCCTCGATCAGCGGTACTGGCTTTGGTGGACAATCGCAGGGCAATTACGATCTGCGCATTACCTTCCGAGCTGAAGTGGATACCAGCAGCACGATCCAAGACATCGTGGGCTCAGCACCTGGTGGCGTGGCTGTTGGATTGGACGGTGACAGTGATGGACTTCCTGGGGGAACCTATGACTTCTGGTTCCAAACGCGACCGCTGAATCGCGCATTGAACTTCAACGCTGGTGCTTCGGCGGCTTTAGAAGGTCGCACGATCACCGTAACTGGTGCCTCGGGTTCTACCCAGACATTTGAATTCAGCAGCGACGCAGCCATTGCGGCTGGCCGCGTGCGCATTCCCTACTTTACAAACAGCACCGCCGGTGATCTGGCTAACGCGGTAGCGGCGGCGATCAATGGTCGCTCTCAATTGGGCGTCACCGCGCTCGCCAACGGCGTGCGGATTGAACTCAGTGGTGAGCGTTCGATCGTGATCGATCCTTTGATCACGTTGATCGATGTCGCGGGCAAGACCATCTTCGTTGACAAAGCGGCTGGACCTAACGCGGACGGCAGTTTGGCGAGACCGTTTAATAACATCAGTGGCAGTGGCGTCCCAAATGCCTTCTCGTCGACCTTCCCTGGCGATATCGTGCGAATTGTGGGCAATGGTGGTGCGGATAACAACTTGGCCACCGAAGCCGATAATTTTGCCTACGAAATCGGCGCTGGATTGCTCCCCGGTTCTGTCCTGGCAGACGGTGCCACCATGGACGTCCCCAAGGGTGTGACGACCATGATCGACGCAGGTGCAATCTTCAAGCTCCGCAGCGCGCGTGTCGGTGTCGGCAGTTCGAACCTCAGCATCGATCGCTCTGGTGGCGCGTTGCAAGTCCTTGGTGCCCCAGTCCTGTTGGACGCAGCGGGCAACGCGCTCCGCAAAACCAGCGGCACAGCTGCCGAAGGCCGAGTCTACTTCACTTCGTGGCTCGACGAATCGATTGGCTTCGACACCTACACCCCCACCACGACACCAGCCGCCGGGAACTGGGGGGGCATCTCCTTCCGTCGCGATGTAGATTCTTCAGCGGGACGTCGCGATTTGGAGAGCGAAGGAATTTTCTTACAGTACGTCAATCATGCTGACATTCGCTACGGCGGTGGTACGGTCACGGTCGAGTCGATACCGCAAACGGTCTTCCCGATTCAGATGATCAACACGCGTCCGACGATTACCGACAATCGCATCACGCGCAGTTCGAGCGCCGCCATGAGCGCGGCCCCCAACAGTTTTGAAGAGACAAACTTCAACGAGCCACGATTCCAACTCAGCGGTGCCTTCACCAGTGATTACGATCGCGTAGGACCAGAGATTCGACGCAACACGTTGCTCAACAATTCGATCAACGGTCTGTTCATCCGTGTCGATACCACGGGCTTAACCGTCCCAGGTCGCTTCGATGACATCGATATCACGCATGTGATTACGGACAATATCATCGTTAACGGCGCACCGGGCGGATCTTTGCTCGACAGCACCACGCCGCCGGTTGCGCTGGTCTCGTTGGGTGTCAACGTGGGAGGTCGGTTGCAAACAGGCTTCTACAACTACAAAGTCACCTACGTCGATCGCAATGGCTATGAGAGCGTTCCCTCCAACGCGTCCACGACCATCCAATTGCAAGCTGGACAGACCGCCGTGTCGATCGCTGGCTTGCCCAGCGCGAGTGGCGATTTCATCGAGCGCAAGCTGTATCGCAGCCAAGCCAATGGCCAAGGTCCTTATTCGTTAGTGGCGAGCTTGGACCGCACGACTTCGACTTTCCTGGACATTGGTCAAACTCCTGGTGGCACGCTAGCTCGTGATCGGGCTGACGTAACGGCCGTTACGTTGACACCTGGGGCGACCGGTACGCTGGCCGTCGGCACTTATATCTATCGCGTGGTGATGGTGGATGCCGGTGGCCGCGAAGGTTTGGCTTCCAGTCCTACATCGCTGGCCACCTTGGCCGCCGTGGGTTCGGTCCAATTGAATAACCTCCCCACCACGCTGCCCGGCTATACCGGGCGTCGCGTCTATCGCAGCAGCAATGGTGGCACTTCGCCCTACGTGTTGGTGGCGGATCTTCCCGACAGCAGCAGCTCCGGAGTGCTAAGCGTTACCGACAATGGCACCACAATTGGCGGTAGGTTGCTGTCGGCCGAGAGTTTGGGCGTCAAGCGACCGCGGCTCAATGCCTCGTTGGTCATCGATCCAGGTGCGGTTCTCAAGCTAGAGGCCTCGCGTATCGAAGCCACCTTTGGTGCCAACATCATCGCTGAAGGTACCGACAACAAGCCGATTGTTTTCACGAGTAAGCTCGACGACACGGTGGGCGCAGGTGGAACGTTCGACACCAATAACAATGGCACCAGTACCGGTCCCGCGCCGCGTGATTGGGGTGGTATCTATGTTGGCCCCACTGCGAATTTGAGTGTTGATTACGCGCGGTTTGCTTACGGTGGCGGCGTGACGAAACTCGATAGTACTTTCCGCGCCTTCAATACCATCGAAGTGCATCAAGGCGATGCTCGCATTGCGCATACCTTGTTCGAAAACAATGCGAATGGTTTTGGCGGCCAAGGTCCAGGAACTCGATTGGGGCGTCTCAGCAACGAACCCGCCACGATTTTTGTGCGCGGTTCTCAACCGGTCATCATTGGCAACGAATTCCGCGGCAATACCGGTAGCGCCATCACCATCGACGCCAATAGCATGGTGGATGACATCATGCCCGATCCCGGGCGTCAGACCGGAGAGGCGGATCGCAATCCCAACTACTTGTCCAACCGCGGACCACTGCTTCGCGACAACCGTTTTGTCAACAACGGACTCAATGGATTGAAGTTGCGGGGCGATACCTTGACCACCGCCAGTGTATGGGACGATACCGACATTGTGCACGTGCTGTACGACGAGATCTTCGTGGGTAACGTGCAGCACGAAGGTGGCTTGCGCCTGCAATCGGCTCCCAACGAATCGTTGGTTGTCAAATTCGATGGCTACGGTTCGAATTTCAATCGCAACATTGGGGCTGGGATAACAACCAATGGTCAGCTCACTTCGGCCACCGATCGCGTGGGTGGCAGTTTGTATATTGTCGGGCAACCTGGTTTCCCTGTCATCATGACCAGTCTGCGTGACGATACGGTAGGCGCAGGGCTGCAGCCCAATGGCAAACCGCAAACCGATACCAACAACGACGGTATCGGTTCAATACCACAATCGGCAGATTGGCGGGGTGTCTTGCTCGATCAATATTCCAACGACCGCAACGTGGCGATGGTTCCCGAAACGGAGAGCTTAACTGCGGCCGCTCCAGGCCCCAACGGTAACGTGAACACAGCACAGGTGCTGGGCAATTTGGCCGCCAACCGCGATTCGGGTGATGAGAATCATCAATTGGGCTTTGTCGTACCAGGTGTGCTGAGTCAGAGCACGGATATCGACGTCTACAGCTTCACCGGCACCGCTGGCGTCGAAGTCTGGCTGGATATCGATTACACGCAAACCAATCTCGATTTGATTCTCGAGCTGCTCGACGCCAATGGTCAGTTGTTGGCTCGTAGCGATAACAGCACCGCCGAAGCGGCCGACCCCAGCTTACTGTTTGTCTCAAGTTTGATCCCAGCCAGTAGCGTCAACCCGCTCGCTACGCGCACGGTTGGCGCACGCATGACCAGCAGTGGTGCGGTGAAGGAAGATGGCACCACCAATCCTCTCGATCCAGGCATGCGGATTCGCTTGCCCGGTTCACCGGGCAATGCAAGTACCTATTTCGTTCGCATTCGCAGTGCGGGCACCAACCAAGATGCCGTAAACGCAGGATTAACCGCGGGTACTTACGAGTTGCAAGTCCGCATGCGTGAAGCGCAAGAGTGGGCAGGTTCGACGGTTAACTATGCCGATATTCGCTACGCCATGAACGGGGTTCACCTGCGCGGTTTGCCTAGCGAATCTCCGCTGATTGGCGAGGCCGCCGAGGACGAAAGCGTCCGCAATGGTCAAACGTACGCCAACAACGGCGTGGCGACCGGTGGAGGCGTTACCTCCAGCAGCTTCTTTGGAACTCCTGGAGTTAGCTTCCTGGGAGCTGCTCGCGTTAATCAGCAGGTTGGCAATCGCCCTCAGTTCGTGGGCAATCTGCTCAGCACCGCCAAAGGTGCCATTAGCGTCGCGGGGAACATCAGTTCGAATCGCGACGTCGATTTCTATATGTTGCAGATAGATCAACAAGACATTGTGGGTAGTCTCTTTGGTGGTAATGCCTCGGTGGTGTTTGACATGGACTACGCCGACGGACTTAGCCGTCCCGATACGTCGATCAATATTTTCCGTGAAGAGTCTTCTCAGTTCGGCAATCAGTACCGCCTAATTTTTTCCAGCGATTCGAGCAATATCGCCGACGACCTAGGACGGCCGCTATCCATCACTGACGTGGAAGATCTATCGCGAGGTTCCGTTGGAACGAAGGATCCCTATATTGGACCAGTGGCTTTGCCTGAGGGGAATTATTTGGTAGGTGTCTCATCGGCTGCCTATCAGCCACGCACCAAGATCATCAGTCCAGCGGATGTTGCGCCGATCAATTCGATCCGTCGCATTGTTGACGAGTCCTTCATTGCAGGCGTGACGACAGCAGCGGCTCCTGTGGTGGGCAGCTTCCTGCCACAAAAGGACGTCGGAGCCAGCGGTGTGCTGACCTCGAAAAACTTTGATCTGGGTGGCTACTCTGCCGCCGACCTTCCGGCCATTTATCTGAACTATACGCAACTAGCTGGTGCCAACTTTGAGATTTTCGTCAAGGATTCGACCGGTGCCGAGTTTGCCATCGCCAGTTCCACGGATGCAAGTCTAGCGCGATTGTCGGGGGGGACGAATTCGCTCAAGCTTTCCTTGGGAAGCATTCAGGCTCGTCCAGTCGCGGGTGGTTTGGTTACCAAGAACTTTGCTGGTGAAAACGGATTGTCGCTAATCTTCCGCAGCGACGACCCCACAACCAACATTAACAACATCATCATCGGCTTTGGCGAACGTGGTGAGAGTGTGGGTGTGGGGGACGAACCGATCCTGCTGCAATCAGGCACCATTTTCGCTCGTAGTGGGGCGGCCGTTCCGCCGTTTGTGCGTGGCGCTCCGGGCAGCTGGGTCAGCACTCGTAGCTTCTCCTTAGCGACTTATAGTCAGTTCCCTGATCGCCCTCAGATCGCTTTTGACTATGAGATTTTCAATGGACAGCTCGATATCTTTATCATCGATGATAACACCGGTGCGCAAACTCGCCTGGCTACTTCGGTCAACCAAAACCTTCCGCCCAATTTTCCGCTGTTGACCGTGGGTGCACCGCAATCGATCGTGCTGGACATCAGCGGCTTCGCGGGCCGGGACAATCTACGAGTCGAGTTTCGAGCGCGGGATGACGATCCCTCTCGAACGACAATAAGCAATGCAGTCATCCAACTGGCGGATGGTTCGCGGGTTGCCGCGGGTGAGCCCAACTCCACTTACGTGGGAGTCAACGTCCCGTCGACCACAGTCACCACCGGCAATTACCAGTTGGAAATACGCTTGGGAGATGAGTTCTTCCAGTCTAGGAATTTCGGCGCACCACTCTTGACCAAATCGTTTGACACCAACGATCGTTTGGCTGAGCAAATCAGCCTGATTGCGCCGGCTGGCAGCCTCCTTACCAACGGAGACATGTTCTCGATATCCGATGGTGGAAGATCGATTACGTTTGAATTCACGGTCAATGGCTCGGTAGGTTTGGGCAACGTGGCTGTGCGTTACACTGCCGCCGATCCTGCCTACGTGGTTGCGCGTGCCATACGCGACGCAATCAATACTACTGGAGTCCAATCGCAATTGCAGGGGACCATCCGCGCCGCCACTTCCAGTGGCTTCGCCAGCGGTACAACTGGCCGTGATACGAAGATTGACTTGCATGGCCCAGCCAGCTTCAAATCTTTGGTCGCAACCAACCCTGCCGGCGCAGTAAAACTGGTCATCCACGAAGGGGAATCCGATCGCAATGTGCGCCGCGAACAGAGCCAAGTTATTATTCAGAACAGCTTTATCCTCGAATCTCGCGACTATGGCGTGTGGAGTGAACCGGCAGCGCGTTTGCAAGATCCGCGGGATGCGTTCAGTTCTTTCTTTGACCAGAGAAGCGGTCAAATGCAGGAGATCCCCAACTTAGTCGGTACCCAAGCCGTGCGCAACCTACTGCAGCCCAACAGTGGTGTGCAAGGAGGAATGTTGCCTGGTTTGGTCGTTCAAAATAATGTGCTGGAAGAAGGTGGCTTGGGCGGCGTTAGCATTCAAGGAGCAACGCCCATTTGGATCATCTCACCAAACTTCATACCTTATTTCGAACCTGGAACAGATCCGGCCGGATTCTTATGGGATGGCAATCCGCTGGTCAATACGCCTGGCAATAACCCTCCCCCGTCTCATTTTGGTCACTATATCGATGATGGCGACGTGTTGGTCGTGGATGCTGACCGAACCCGAATTCGTCTGGAAATGGAAGACTTGGCGGGTGGAGCCACCGGTAACCCCGTGGCGGGCAGTGGCACCGTTGAAGGTGACGGCTACGCGCTCGACAGCTCAATCGGTTGGTATCGTGACACTGGCGGTGACTTCTATCAGCGTCTGACGTGCAACATGTGCACCGCTTTTGCTACCACTGCTTTCGAATCGGCGCACGCCCTACGCGACTCGATCATGAGCAGTATTTTGGTGACGAATGGTACCACTCAAACCATCACCGCCACGATCGCCGAAAGCCTGTTGGGGCCGGATCCAGTGCCGCCAGCGGGCGCTTCGTTTGGCTACCCGCTCTATTTCAACCGTCCCGCCGTCTATTTGGAAGGCGTGACCACTATGCAATGGCAGGACACTCCAGGGGGCCGTGCTAATCCTTGGGATATCCGCCAGCTCGACTTGGGAGAGACTCCGCAACCACAAGCTCGAATTGTCAACAACACGATCATCGGTACCGATGGACGGGTGAGCTTTAATGGCGAGTCCGCCCTGCAAGAATCGAACGACACCATTGCCAATGCCGTGCAAACTTGGCAGGGGACCGCGCACAATCCATTGCTGTTCAGCGACGTCGGTGTCATCGGTGACGGTGGACAGGTGGTAGCAGGTAGCATTAACAGCACCAGTGCCACTGGCACGAGTGGTGGTGGAGTTGGTGGCGGCAACAATGTCATTTCCAATAACTTCGCACCGTCCCAATTGATTGTCTCGTTTGAGGCTGGGGTGACTCAGCAACAACAGGCTTCGATCCTCTCGGCCCGCGGTTTGACAGTCAGCAAACGTTTTGATTTTATCAACGCGATGCTGGTGCAGGGTGACGAAACGTTGAACGTCGTCAATACGGTCAACAATCTCAATACCTTGCCACAGATCAAATATGCGGAACCGAATTACATTAGCGAGATCCAACGCACTCCGAACGATCCGCGTTTCGCAGAACAATGGGGCTTTAACAACACAGGACAAACTGGCGGAACCGTAGATGCCGACATCGACCTGACCGAAGCCTGGGATACGTTTACTGGTTCCAGCAACACCGTCATCGCGGTGATCGACAGCGGAGTGGATTACAACCACGCCGACTTGCGTGCCAACATGTGGGTCAATCCAGGTGAAATCGCGGGTGACGGATTGGACAACGATGGCAACGGCTATGTTGACGATATCTATGGGATCGATACCGGGCTCGGTGATTCCGATCCGATGGATGAAGATGGACACGGAACACACGTAGCGGGGACTACCTCAGCCGTAGGCAATAACGGCATCGGCGTCAACGGTGTCAACTGGAACGCCAAGATCATGGCCCTCAAGGCTACAGACGCAAGCGGTGGGCTGCCGCAATCGGCCACTATCGAAGCCCTGGGTTACATGGTCAGGATGAAGACCCAATACGGCGTGAATGTCGTGGTCAGCAA
Source organism: Pirellulaceae bacterium (assembly GCA_041739785.1). Classification (GTDB taxonomy): domain Bacteria; phylum Planctomycetota; class Planctomycetia; order Pirellulales; family Pirellulaceae; genus Aureliella. Next base: position 50,415 of record JBGSNE010000254.1, on the reverse strand, counting down.
CAACAGCTATGGCGGCCCAGGCTTCAATCAGGCTTCGATGGATGCCATCCAAGCCAGCATCAATGTGGGGATTCCGTTTGTGGCTGCGGCCGGTAATAGCGGGACCGATAACGACCTGCTTCCGAATTACCCATCGGGCTACCCACTGGATGGTATCATCTCGGTGGCTGCTAGCGACGATCAAGATCGGATGGCAGGCTTCTCGCAATTTGGCTTGAATACCGTCGACTTGGCTGCACCGGGCGTGGCCGTGTTGAGCACCACCTTGGGTGGCGGATATGGCTTGCTCCAAGGTACGTCGATGGCTTCGCCTCACGTAGCAGGGGTGGTAGCCCTGCTGGCTGGCGCCGTGCCAGGGGCTTCGGTCAATGCTCTAAAGTCCGCTATTCTCGTAGGTGCCGATCCAGTTCAGGGACTGAATGGCACGACGGTCACCGGCGCGCGACTCAACGCCGCCAAATCGTTGGTAGTCATGCAAGCTGGATTGTCGGGACCACTGTCGTCGACCGACGTCGACATTTACCAATTCAAGTTGGGAGTCGGTGAACGCGCGTTGATCGATATTGATTCTGCCGGGAGCGGACTTGATTCCGTGCTGCAGATTTTCAACAGTCGCGGTGTCGCGCAAACTTTCGTCAATGCCAATGGTGTGAGCCAGACTTCCAGCGACAACGATAACGCGCCTGGCGAAGTGTTGGGAACCGACTCTTATGCCGACTTCACAGCGCTCGAACCGGGCGTCTACTACGCGGCCGTCAGTTCCAAGGGGAATACCTCCTACGATCCACTCTCGCTGGCGAATCGTCAACCTGGGAACACAACCGGAGCCTATCGCATCTCGATTAGCGCTCGCCACTTGCAAGACTTTGTGATCACAGCCGAAGATGCCAGCGCTTACGCCGGCGGTGAGACTTTTACGATCTATGGTGTCCCCGATATTGATTCTACCGGCTCACCCGGTCGCACATTTGAGTTTGTCATCGGTCAAGGCAATCCCACCAACCCCAACAACATCGCGATCAACATCGATACGACCTGGCGATTCCCGGACGTGGCCCGCGCCATTGCCAAAGCGGTCAATGAAGGGGGCGTTGGACGCACTCGCTCCATCACCAACGCACAATCGCTACCTAACGGCGTCTTCGGCACGGCCAGTCCACTGCCACCCGTGCACGCCAAAGCTCTCGGTGGTATTTCAGGAGTCTTAGATGCTCCGTTTAATACCCTGCAGGGAGACAAGGATCAAATCCTAGATCTGTTAAGTGCCGTGGATGAACTGGGAAGCAACAAGCTCAGCCAACGCCAAATCGAACAACAAATTTTTGGCCCCTACTATGAAGTCAACCAAGGCTTGGAGTTGTTCACGCGTCGACTTGACGGCTTCATCACCTCCGTCACGACCACACTGGGGGGCATCGGTACATTCCAAAATATCTCCAGCTTATCTCACTTGGGCATTGGGCATGATCGCTTGTCGACTCAACCAATTTCCTACACCTCTCGCGGCGATGGTACGAGCGAAAAGTTCATTGTCATTAGCAATGCGGCTTGGATCGATGGCAATGGCACGATCATTGTCGACCCAGACGAAACCGCCAACAACAACTTGGACCAACTGCTCCCCGAAACCGGTGTGTTGGCCTCGCGTGGTGCCAGCCCAACGATACTCAACAACGTCTTCTTCAACTTGCAGACTCCGGTCATCAACGAAGAATCGCGGTTCAATTTGAATACGGGCATTGCCGCTCCGTACGGTACTCCTAATCCGAATTTGGTTTCCAAACCTGGCGACGTGGTGTTAGGTGGTTCGATTTATCAATACTACGAAACGGCCTCGCCGCAGTTGCGTTTTACGACGGGTATTGAATCCGGGCCGACCAACATTCCCAATACGGCCCTCGATCAAAACTTCGATGTGCCCAATGGAACGCGCCTGTTTGTCAACGCACAAGCGGGCCAATACCTACCAGCTCCTGGATCGCCACTGATCGACAGCGCCATCAATAAACTCGATGAACGTCCGAGCTTGGCCTCCGTCAAAACCTCCATGGGACTGCCCGTCTCCGATGTGATCGCACCGGATTACGATTTGGTGGGACAGCTTCGCGCCGATGATCCGGCCGTATCCCCTCCGGGAGGTATTGGTCAAAATGTCTTTAAAGATCGAGGAGCCTTCGATCGCGCTGACTTCATTGGACCCGCCGCCATCCTGCTCAATCCGATCGACAACGATGCACTGGGGATCGATCGCGACGGTTCTGATTCCGTGGTGCAGCTCGTCTCGGGTGTCTATCCCGAATTCCGTATTCAGTTGGCCGATGGCAACGAACCCGCCAATCCACTGTTGGGCTTGGGTATCGACGACAACACCGTTGTCACCTCGATCATTCCCGACAAGCGATTGACGGGCGCTGCCGTGGCCGTCTTTGAAGATGGCAGGCTGCTGCAGGAGGGGATCGATTACACTTTTGCTTACAACGCGACCCGCGATGAAATCATTTTGACGCCACTTGCCGGCGTATGGAAGAACGGCAAGGTTTACGAGATTTCGGTTAACAACCAAGATCGGTTTGTGATCAGCGCACCGAGCGGAGATCAGGTTGCCGATGGTGACCAGTTCACGATCACCGACGCTGATGGCGGTGTGGTGGTCTATGAATTTGACAGTGGCTATCGCCTACAAGTCCCACAGGGATTGACGCTGCAGGTTCCGTTGGCCGGTGGTGCGTTTGGTGGCATCGCTGATGGCGACCGCTTTAGCCTGACCATCGGTGGCACTACGACCACCTTCGAATTCGACAACAACGGCAATATTCTGGTCGGCAGCCGCCGAATCGGCTTTGTGCAAGGCGCCTCGCAGCAAGCAATTGTCGATGTGCTGATCGCGCAAATCCAGGCCGCCGGGCTGGCCAATGTGACCCCGATCCAACAAGGCCCGGGCAAGATCTTTATCGGTGCCGAAGCTGGCGTGCAATTGAACACCAACTTCTCCACCCTTTCCCAGCCCAATTCGACGCTGGCACTCGCCATCCCAGCGGCAGGTCCGCGGGGTGGTATTTTGGAAACGAATACCTTCACGCTGAGCGATGGACGCACGATTCGAACCTTCGAGTACGATACCGATGGCAGCGTAGCCGCAGGCAACGTCCCCGTTGACTTTGCAACTGCAGTAACGGCTCAAGACGTAGCCATCTCGACGCGCAACGCCATCGCAAGCAGCGGCCTGAATCTCAATCCAACTGTGGTTGGCGGAACGCTCATTCACTTGGGCTTGGGACCCAATGGTGCGGCTTCGATCAACAACAGCCAATTGACGGTTGTCGGCGTAGCCCGCACCTTGGCCGATGGTGAGAAATTCACCATCACGGGCAATGGTAAAACCGTTACCTTCGAACTGACTCGCGACGCTAGCGTAGCAGCCGGCAATGTGGCTATTTCGGTCTCGCCGACCGACAGCCAAAACGCCATTGCCGATCGCATCGTGAATGCGATTCTTGCAGCCGATTTAGGGCTGGCACCGCGAGCTGTCGGAGATGGGAACATCTCCATTGGCGGAACGGTCAACACATCGGTCGATGCTTCGGCTGCCCCAGGACTAACTCTCTTCGGTCTTCCGAGTGTGAGCAGCAAGACGCAACTGCAAGTCTTCGGACCGCTGGTCTTGCAGGTGCCTCCCGTGGCATCGCTGGTGGACGGCAGCACCATTTCACTGCAGGGCAATGGCCAGACGGTCGTCTTCGAGTTTGATGGCAACGGCAGCGGAGTTTCTGCAGTCGGTCGAGTGGCGATTCCTTACACGGCCTTGAACAGCTCGACCGATGTGGCCAATACGCTGGCCGCGGCGATCAATGCTGCCGGACTGAATATCACCGCCACCAGTACATCAGGCGGCAAGATCAATCTCGGACGCATTAACGCCACTCAAATCCTGTTGGGATCCAGTGGCCTGACGGTTACCCGTGGCGTGGTCTCCGATGGCGAAACGTTCACCATCACCAATGGCCTGCGTAGCGTGACCTTCGAGTTCGACAATGTCGATTTGAGCAATGGTTTTACCAATGGCAATACCGCCATTCTATTCACCAACACAACTGCTCCCGATGTGCTAGTTCAAACCATGAAGGCGGCGATCGATGCTGCCAATCTGGGCTTGACGACTTCGATCTTGGCGAATGCCACACTTCAATTGAATGACACGCCGCGCTTTAGCTACAACATTAGCGGCGCGCCCACGTTGATTCAGACGGGCGTCCCCGGCGGTGCCAATGCTGTCCAGTTTATCCAAGACCCGAGTTTCTCCGGTGTGGACATGAAGCGGGCTATCATTGACGCCATCAACGCTTCCGCCGACACCAACTTGACAGCCTCAGACCGCGGCGGAAGTTCGCTCTTCGTATCGGGTGCGTCGGTTATCAGCCCTGAAATCGAAAGCTTCTTCTTGCGTGGCGTAGCCGATCTGGCTGGTAATTTGCTCAAGCCTAATCGCATCAACAATGAAACACAATTCACGATCTTGATGCCCGGTGTGACAATCGATTACGGCGATGCGCCCGATCCTTTGTCGACCACCAACGGACGCTATCCGACCAAGCACATCAACGATGGCGCTCGACATGTTGTCGGTAACGTGGCTCTGCTGGGTACTGGGATTAGCGCCGATGCCGATGGTCAGCCCACTCCAGCCGCGGACGGCGATACGTTCGACGATGGCGTCGTCTTTGGTTCCATCTTGGCTACCCCCGGCGTGTTCAATCGTTTTGTGCTAACACCGATTGACGTGACACTGGCTAGTCCAGGCTTTGTAGATGCTTGGATCGACTTCAATGCCGATGGCGATTGGGACGATCCAGGCGAGCAGATCCTGACTTCGACCCGATTCACGGAAGGAAAGTTGACGCAGACCTTCATGGTCAGGGTTCCTTCCACGGCTCCCGTGCCCAGCAGTATCACCCGCACCGTGGCTCGCTTCCGAAGCAGTAGCAGCGGCGGCTTAGTACCCACTGGCCTAGCCGTTGATGGTGAAGTGGAAGACTACGCAGTGACGATCGTGCCAGGCACACCTCCGACTGCAGTCAACGATACGTATTCCTTCAACGAAGATCCGCTAACCCCCTTTACCACCACCGATCCAACCGGAACAGTCACGCCAGGCTTTACCATTGACGACGGTGTCGCGGCCAACGATACCGATCCCGAAGGTGGAATACTGAGTGTCACTCTGGTTAGCGGACCAAGCTCGGCCCAACCGGGGAGCTTCTCTTTGGCCAACAACGGTACGTTTACCTACCGACCGCTGGCCGACTTCAATGGCATCGATACCTTTGTCTATCGCGTCAACGATGGAGTGCTCGGTTCGAACAACTTGGGAACCGTCACGCTCAGCGTGCGTGAGGTGAACGATGCGCCAATTGCCAACGCGGACACGCAGACGATCGATGAAGGGAGCACACTGGATATCGATCAGTCGGTTCTGCTGGGTAACGACACCCCTGGACCGGCTAACGAGTCGTCGCAGACAATGACGATCACCTCGGTCGATCCGACCAGTGCGCAAGGCGGTACGGTGACGCTGGTTGGTGGTCGTGTCAAATACACCCCTCCGGCGAATTACAGTGGTCAGGATTCATTCACGTATCTGGTAACCGACAACGGCACCACCGCTGGCGTGCCCGCTCCGTTGAGCTCGGTAGGTACAGTGAACATTACGATCAACGATCGCAATAATCCTCCGATTACAGCTCCCAAGTCGCTCAATGCGACCGAGGACACACCAGCCACCATGACCGCCGCGCAGTTGCTGGTGGGTGACACTCCCGGACCGGCGAACGAATCGTCGCAAACGTTGACCGTCATCGGCGTGACGGCTGCCAGCAGCCAGGGTGGTACGGTCAGCTTTGCCAACGGCGTTGCAACCTACACACCGAAGGCCGACTTCCAAGGAACGGATACCTTCTTCTATCAAGTGCAAGACAACGGCACGAGTAATGGAGTGGCCGATCCGCGAACTTCGACGGGCACGGTGACCGTGACCGTTGCAGGAACCCCCGACGCGCCGCGCGTGGCCGGCGCCCTGGGGACGGTGACCATGGTCGAGGATGAAGCCGCCAAAGTTGTTGAATTGTCGACGGTCTTTTTCGATCCCGATTTAGGGGACACAATGACCTTCACGGTTGGAGCCAATGGAAATAGCAATCCGAGCTTGGTTACCCCCACGGTTGTCAACGGGAATTTGGTTCTAACCTTGCGACCGAACCAGAACGGTACGGCCCTGATTTCAGTGGTGGCAACGGATAGTACCAATCGCACCGTCACCGATACGCTCACTTTGACCGTCACCGGCGTTAATGATCCTCCACAGATCGTTCAAGGTTTGCCGGACCGCACGGTTAACGAAGATGATGTCATCCCGCCGATTACGCTGAGCCCTACCTACTTCTTCGATCCAGACGTAGCCACCAATGGTGACGTGTTGACTTTCGAAGTGGTTGGCAACACAAATCCCTTGTTGGTGACTCCATCCATCAATGGCAGCGGTCAATTGGTATTGAGCTTGACGGCCAATCGTTCGGGCTTCTCCGACATTCGCGTGTCGGCCAAGGATTCCAGCGGTCAAACGGTCATCGATCAGTTCCGTTTGACGGTCGTCGATGTCAATGACGTGCCAGTCACTCAGCCCGACAGCTATCGTGTACGGCAGGGCGAGACGTTGACTACCACCGATCCAAGCGGTAGCGACACCAATGCGAGCAACGACGGCGTGCTGGCCAATGACAACGATCCTGAAGGCGCGACGCTGACGGCACAAATCGTTACGCAGCCGCAAAACGCGATCTCCTTTGCACTCAACGCCAATGGTACCTTCACCTACCAGCACGATTTCAGCAAGGGTAAGACGACCGATACGTTTACCTATCGCGCTAGCGATGGTTCCGGTCAAAGTGCGGTGACGACGGTGACGATCACCATCGACAATCCGCCACCGCCGCCGCACCAAAATCCCGTCGATCACATGGACGTCAATGCGGACGGGTTCATCTCCCCCATCGATGCGCTGCTGATCATCAACTTGATCAATGAGCGTGGAGGAGGCATCCCCACTTCCAGCTTGCCATCCGCACCACCTTATCGCGATGTCGACGGCAACAACATTATTTCCGCCAACGACGTGTTGCAGGTCATCAATTTCCTCAATTCGCAGGCGGACAATCGCAACGGCGAAGGGGAAGGTGAGTTGGCCATTGGGCAGCTGGCTATTGGGCAGCTGGCCGACAGTCCTGCAAGCCCTGCGAATTCAGCAGCCTTCCCATCGCAGTTCGTGATGGGCGCGGCGTTTGATGTGGCTCTACCGCTCGTACCGGTAGCTGAGGGAGAAGCACCAGCCATCCCAAGCGATAGCACTGCTGTTAAGAAACCTACAGAAACGATCTTCGGCCAATTGGGCGATACCGCTGCTACCTCCGACGTGGATGTGAGTTGGGTAGTCGACCCAGGCGCCGAGGAAGACCACAACCTACCGATTGATCTCGCCTTGGCTAGTCTATTGGCTGACTTTGGTTTTGATGGATAGATACTAAGCCCCCACGACTTCCTTTCCCTTTGTTTTCCACTGGAAAGGAATGGGGGGAGCTGATGAAGGATATGGAAAGCCAATTACTGTCTAGCAATTGCACATTGAGAATTGAAAAATGAAAAATGTGAATTGAAAATGACGTTAGGCTCTCTTCCATTTTGCACTTTCCAGTTTTCAATTGTCATTTTGCAATCTGGAGCAATGTTTAGCTTTCATTTGAAACTTTGATAATTTTGATAGGTCCGGCCCTGCGGCCCGCTCCCTAGCGGAACTGAGAGCGAGATGCCAGAGTCGTTCTGATTTGGTTAGCATATTTTGTTGACTAGGCTGCCAAATAGCTGACAAGCCTACGACCACCGTTCATACTACTTTCGCGGAACTAAAAACCCCTCACTGCTACGTAAGTAACATACTCACCTGTGCGTGATAGATTGGGACTTTATTCGATGATTCTACGACGCAAAACATCCAGCACCGACACTCCCGCTTCGAAGTTGCTTTCCAAAATGGAAAAGAGGCGCGCCCTGCGTCACGAGCTTCTGGAAGATCGGCGTTTGCTGGCCGTTGGTCCACAACTCTTGGGCATCGACCACAACAATGGTGTGCTGCTGCAGGACGGTAGTGTTCACAACACCGCTCCGCGCGAGTTGACCTTCCGCTTCGACGAAGGTCAGTTGCTCGACCGCGCGACGCTGAGTGGGATCCGCTTGGTGCGTAGCGGTTTCGATGGCGTGTTTGACAATGGCAATGACGTCACCATCAATCCCGCCTATCTCGATCTCGGTCAAACGTCCTTCAGCGTCGTCATGCGATTCAACCAGACCTTGGTCGATGACATGTACCGCGTGGAAATCGTCGGGCGAGGGACCGGCGCGCTGCGCAATACGGCCGGCTTGGCCTTTGGCGATCGGACCATGGACAATGTCGATAATGGTCAGAGCCTGACCTCGACATTCGATTTGCAACTTGGCGCACAAGTCATCTCCGTGGTACCGCAACCGGTCACTCGCGATCCCGCCACGGGAGTGCTAACACAAGCTAAGAATAAGGTCGAAGTCTACTTTAACAACGACCCGCTCAATGCTACTTCAGCCCAAACACCCGCGTTTTATCGTTTGATCGATACCCAAGATCAATCGCTGTTGTTCCCACAGTCAGTCACTTACGATGCGGTAGCCAACGTGGCGGTGCTGACTTTCCCAACCGATCTTTCGACGGCTACCTACCATTTGCAAATTGGTGAGACCGACGAAGGCAGTGCCACTGCCACCAATGCGGTTGATCTGGGAACCGTTTCACAGCAATCGCGCGCAGCAACTTACGACAGCCCCATTCGCACCGACGCTAACGGTAACGTGATTCCATTAGACATTCCCGACAATGGTGTGGTGATTTCTGCCATCTCCGTTGTAGATTCCTTCTTGGTCTCCGATGTCAACGTCGAGCTAGACATCGATCACACCTGGGGCCCTGATCTGAGGATCTTCCTGCAAGGTCCTGGAGGTCAACGGGTCGAAATGGTACGTGATCTGGGAAGCCAAGTTCGCGGTGGGCAAATCTATGGTGTCAAATACAACGATCTTGATGGTGATGGCCAACGCGACGCTGGCGAGCCAGGCCAAGCCGGCTGGACCATCTTTATCGATTCAAACAGTAATGGGGAACTGGATGCCGGTGAACGTTCCACGGTCACTGATTCGCTGGGGCGATATTCGTTCCTTAACCTAGCAGTGGGACGTTCCTACAATTTGGTTGGAATTCCGCAGTCGTTTTCCAAAGCGACTTCGCCTATCGGCGGCAGTTTGGTCTCGCTGCTGTCTACCGATTTCTCCAATGGCGGCGTGCAAACGCTGCGGTTGATCGGCAATCCCAGCAGTGGCACGTTCCGCTTAGGATTTGCAAATCGCGTGACGTTACCCATCACGCTAGCAGCGCCCGCAAATTCGGCACTGACCGCCGCCAACATCCAACAGGCGCTAGCCAATCTGGTCGAGCCTGGAATCAGTGTGACCGTCAATCCGGTTAGCAGCGCCGAATTTACTATCACCTTTCGCGTAAGTGGCGTAGGGACGCAAGTTGACCATCCGGCACTGACTGTCGTTGACAACTCTTTGAACACAGGCTTAATACAGCTGTTCAACGCGCCTGACAATTCCGGATTTACTTCCGTTGGCACGAATAATCAGTGGCACGTTTCCAGTGGTCGCGGCAATGCCATTGGCCATACGCCCCAACACAGTTTCTACTTTGGAACTGGTGAAACAGCGACCGGTGGTGGTACCTACGCCAACAATGCCAATGGCACTCTACGCTCCCCCGAGATTGATCTGACCGACCCAGCCATTGCGGGACCGGTTACGCTCAAGCTCAATCACAATTTGGCGATTGCCACTGGCGACGTAGCCACGATTCGCGCGGTAGTCGATGGTCAAAGCACCGTGTTACTGCAAACCAGCGCCGGCACCGGTGGTGGATTCGTACCGCTACAATTCAACCTGTCGCAGTTTATCGGCCGACGCGTAAGTCTTGAATTCAACTTCCAATCCAATGCCACCGGCACTCAGGAAGGTTGGTACGTGGATGATGTCCGCGTCGAGCTCCCACGTCCGAGTCAAACGGTCGTCTTGGGTAGTGGCGCGCAGCAGCAGGTTGCCAAAGACGTCAACTTCGGTAGCCAGTCAGCTGAGCTCGTGGGACCTGATGCGTTTGGATATCGCGCGTTTGACGCCACCAATTCTGCGATTGTCTATCAACAGAATTTTGAATCGGGTGGGTTGGGCCCCGAGTGGACGACGTCGTCTTCGACGGCCAATGGACGCGTGGCGGTCAACAATACTCTAGCGACTCCCGCTCATTCGGGCAGTTATCATTTGTCCATGGATACCACGGTCAATGGTATTAACAACCTGAACGAAGCCATTCTGACCGTCGATCTGTCTGGTATTTCCAGCGCGTCCCTGTCATTCTGGCTCAAGGACACGAACGAGGAAGAAAACGCGTTACCGGCATCTTTCACCGGCAGCGCAGATGGAGACGGCGTCGCGATCAGTGCCGACGGCGTCAATTGGTTCACCGTAGTTAGTCCTTTCCTTTCAGCCAATAACACCTACCAAGAGTTCACGCTCGATCTGGGTGCGGTCGCCAGCGCGAATAATATCAGCCTGGGCCCCAATTTCCGCATCAAGTTCCAACAGTTCGACAACTTCACTATTCCAACCGACGGATTGAGTTTCGACGACATTCAAATCCGCGTGATCTATCCGCAATTTGAGGATATCACCACCACTGGCAAACGCATCCTGCAGCAGTTCACCGACGTTGGTTATGCAGTTCAAGTTGGCAGTGGCGGGGATGACGTGGTTAGCGGCATGGCCCGCGATGCAGCTGGCAATCTAGTATTGGTCGGTTCGTTCCAAGGGACCGTCGATTTTGATCCCGGTGCGGGTAGCGCTCCATTGACCAGCGCCGGTGGCAATGATGTGTTTGTCGCCAAATACGCCGCCGATGGAACATTTATGTGGGTTCGCAAGGCGGGTGGTACTAGCAGCGATATGGCTACGGCCGTCGCGATTGATAATGCAGGGAACGTGGTCGTCAGCGGCAGCTTCTTGCAGACGGCCGACATCGGAGGTACGAACCTAACCAGCAATGGATCGACCGACGCTTTCTTATGGAAACTCGACGGCGCGGGAACCACGGTCTGGGTGCGGGGCATCGGTGGTAGTGGAATCGATGAGGCCACGGGTGTGGACACGCTGGCCAACGGTGATGTCGTAGCCACTGGAGCATTCTCCGGCACAGTCGACTTCGATCCCGGCGTGGGAGTGCAGAATCAGACCAGCGCCGGTGGTACCGATGCTTTTGTGCTCCGCTTAACCGCTGCGGCTGGCAATTTTTCTTGGGTGCGACAAACCGGTGGCACCGGGGCAGATCGCGGCGAAGATATCAATGTCACTCCGGCAGGAAATATTACCACTACCGGTTCGTTCAGTGGTACGGTCGACTTTAACCCTGGCAGCGCTACCAATAACTTGACCAGCGCGGGCAATGCAGATGGCTACATCCAGCAATTGACCGGGACGGGCAATTATCGCTGGGCGCAACGCTTCGGGGCGGCGACCACTGCAGATCGTGGTAACGATGTTACCTCCGATGCAGCCAATAACGTGTATGTGACCGGCGTCAGCAACGGCGATATTTGGATTCGTCGTCTATCCGCCACGGGCGGGACAACTTGGACACGGACCATCGGTGGTACTGCTACGGACATTGGTGAGTCAATTGATGTAGCCGCCGATGGGTCGATCTTGGTGGCCGGTTCATTCCGTTCGGTCGTCAATTTTGGTAGTGGCAATAAGACGTCTGCCGGTGGTAGCGACGGGTTTGTGCTGAGTCTGAATTCACAAGGTGTCTACACTGCCGTCAATACGTTTGGCGGTAACTTGGATGATTCTGTTACGGCAGCCGAACGCGAGGATGCAGACAGCTATCTGTTCGCGGGAAATTTCCGCAATAGTGTGACCTTTGATGTAGGCACATCGACACAATCACTGACTTCCAACGGCGGTAGCGATGTCTTCTTCGCACGAGCCGCCAGCATCATCGGCTTGGACGACGGCGCCGTGCAACTCACTGCAGCGGAGCTGAATGGCTTTCAGTTTGATTTTTACGGTACAACTTACAGCGATCTATTCATCAGTACCAATGGGTTGATCACCTTTGGTGCTGCGAACACCAGCGGTGCCAACACAGATCTGTTGCTCGGCCCCGCCGAGCCGACCATTGCCGCCTTCTGGGAAGATTTGCGAACCGGGGCCGCTGATGTAGAAGCGGTCTTTTGGCAAGTCTTCGGTACCGGAGCCGATCAACGACTGGTGGTTCAGTGGAGCAATGTGCAGGTCGACAATGCCAACGCGGCAGCTGTTGGACCGCTCGACTTCGAAGCGGTGTTGTACGAACGCGATGGTTCGATTCAGTTGAACTATCGTCGAGTGGCCGATCCACAGATTATTGCCACGGGGCCCGAAACGGCCGTCGGCACGTTCACCAAGGGATCGCAGCAGAACGCGGTAATCGCCTCCGACGCCGCCGGCAACTACGTTGTGGTGTGGCAAAGTGCTAATCAGGATGGCGATTCGAATGGTGTCTATGGGCGGCGTTATAATGCAGCCGGAAATCCCTTGGGTGCCGAGTTCCAGATTGCTCAAACGACCGTTGGTGCACAGGATAATCCGTCTGTAGCCATGAACGCTTCCGGGCGGTTTGTGGTTACCTGGCAGGGCTCTGGCGTGGGAGATACCGACACCGGTGTCTTCGCGCGGATCTATAACGCCTCGGGGACGCCCGCCACCGATGAATTCGCGGTACCCGCTGAATTGACCGGTTCACAGACCGACAGCGGAGTGGGAATCGACTCGGCCGGTAACTTTGTGGTGACTTGGAGCGGAGTGGGCATCGAGGACGCGGATGGCATCTACGCGCGCCGCTTCAATGCCGCCGGTCAACCACAGGGATTGGTCAATGAAGTCCAGCGGATTCGTTTCTTAAGTGCGCCTGCCGTTAGCTCGACCTTTACCCTGATCCATGCCGGACTAGAGACTGCTCCAATTGCTATCGCCGCTACCACAGCTGCAACCGCGATCAACATTCGCGATGGCCTACGAGCTCTCTCCAATACCGACGTGCAGTTGACGGTTACCGCACTTCCAACTGCCAACGAAGTGCAAACGCTGACCTTCAACGGCAGCCCGGCCTCTGGAACAGTTGTGCTCGAGTTCAACGGACTGGTCACTGCGCCTATCACCTTTGCTGGCGCCGGTATGGGAGCAGCTACAGCCACCAACATTCAAACAGCTTTGACAGCACTCTTAAGCGTGGGTGCCGGGAACGCGACGGTGGCACAAGTCGGCACCAGCGATACCGAATTCACGGTGACGTTTGGCGGTGGCCGGTTGGCTGGCGCGGACCAACCGCTGCTGGTCGTCCGCAACAACGGCTTGGACCAAGGCTCCTTGGATATCGTGGAAACGACCGCTGGTTCAACTAGCGGGCAGGATTTTGACGTGACATTCCTGGGGGCCGATGGTGGCGTCAATCAGCCGCTGCTCTCGCATGGTTTGACGCAAAATGGCGTCACCCATCTGTCAATCACTACGCGCCGCGAGGGATCCAACGGACAAATCCGCGTCAACAATTTTGTCACTGGCGTCCAAAACTTCCCCAAACTGGATGTGTCTCCCACTGGCGCATTTAATATCACTTGGACCAGCGCTAATCAAGATGGCAATCTACTTGGCGCCTTCGCCAAACGCTTCGATGCCAATGGCGTGGCCATCGCTGAAGAGCTGGATGAACTGCAACGTTTGCTGATCAATGGCCCACCGAATAACAATTCGATATACCGGCTACGCATGGGTGGCCTCGGCGGCTCTACGACCGGCAACATTACTTATGTCGGCCCTGGCGCTGGTTCACAAAATGCGACTCGCATTCAAACCGCGCTGCGGGCGCTGCCGAATTTAGGGACCATCACAGTCACCCCTGTGCCGGGTACCTCCAATGAAGTGCAGCTCCTGAACTTGGGCGCTAGCTTCCCACTACCTATAGCGGGTACGTTCCGCTTGGCGCATCGTGGACTGATTACGGCTCCCATTGTCTTCGCTGGCAACGCAGTAGCCAACGCAGCGGCCACCGCGACAGCCATCCAGGACGCGTTGCGCGCTCTGGCCAACACGGACGTCTTGCTGACCGTAGTACCACTAACCCAAGGTCCCGACAACGATCCATTTCGTTTCCTGGTCACCTTCCTCGGAACCGACGGCGGTATTGATCATCCGAACTTGGTGCTCGTCGACAATCAGCTCAACCAAGGGACCGTCGCGATTTCCACGATCAGCGATGGAGGTAAGAGCGACAATGAATTCATCGTGGCTTACAACGGTGCTTCGGGACGCGTTGATCAGCCCGCGATTCAGCTCGCCCTCGCCACCGGCGGTGTCGCGTCGATCACCTCCACCGAATTGGTGAAGGGCCACAACAGCGAATTCCAAGTTAATGTCGAAACGACGAACAACCAGAATGCGAATGATGTCGTCATTCGACCCGATGGCAGTTACTTCTATGTGTGGCAAAGCACCGCTCAGGATGGAGATGGCATTGGCGTCTACGGAAAATTGTTTGCTGCGGATGGCAGCGTGTTGCGCGATGAATTCCAGATCAACACCTACACCCAATCCAATCAGGACCGACCACGGGCGGGCGTGGATGCGGCGGGCAACTTGGTCGTCGTTTGGAGAAGTACCGGACAAGACGCTGATGGCGTCGGCGTTTACGGACGGCGTCTGGGAGCTGATGGTTTTCCAGTGGGCGGAGAATTCCAAATCCATACACTAACCGCTGGCGATCAAATCAACTCGATTGTCGCCGTCAATCCCAATGGCAGCTTTGTCGTCGCCTGGCAAACGGTCGCCGGCGGAGGTGGAATTCACACGCAACGCTTTGATGCAGCAGGTACTAAGGTTGGCGTTGAAACACAAGTCAGCCAGTACGGAATCTCCAGCCAAAACACTCCCGAAATTTCCCGCGCGGCCAACGGCAATTACGTCATCGTTTGGCAAGACAACGGCCGCGATGGCGATAATAGTTCTGGAATTTATGGACAGCTCTATGGCCCGACTGGCACGGCAATTGGCGGTGAGTTCACGGTGTCAGGTGCCGTGCTGGCCCAGACCGCACCCGCAGTATCAATGGATGCCGCAGGGAATTTCGTAGTCGTATGGAACACCCAAGAAATCGATGCTGGCAACAACAATGCCATCATCACATCGCTGCGTGGCCGTCGCTACGACGCCACGGGCAATCCTCTGGCAGCCGAATTTGTCATTGCTACCAATGTGTTGAGCAACGTCACGCCTGATGTCGATGTCAATCATGCTACTGGCGATTTCGTCGTCGTGTGGCAGATCGGAACATCAGGTGGGACAGGTTCGCTGCAAGGCCGAGTATACGATGCAAGTGGAAATCCCAAGGCAGCCGAATTGACGCTAGCGACCGACTTGACCAGCCCCAGGGTAGCTCTGCAAGCCAATGGACAATTCATGGTGGTCGGTACGACCAGCACTACAACCTTTGAAATCTCGGGGCAACTGTTTGCCGCCGACGGATCGGCGCTTGGTTCCGCCTTTGCTGTCAGCGATGTCCCAGTTCCATCAACAGGTCTCCTTCTTTCAACAGTCGCAGACATAGTTGTTGATTCAAGCGGCAAGTATTCGATCGTCTGGAATTCATTGCTTCTGACTTCGTCGACGGCTGATGCTTATTTGCGACAATATGACGCTAGCGGTTCAGCCTTGGGAAGCTCGCTTCGACTGAATGCCGTCAGCGGTACGGGCCAATTAAATGTTCGAATCTCGGTCGGTGCCGACGACGCACTGGTTGCGACCTGGGTCAATGAAGCTACCGCCACGGGAGTTTTAGTTCAACGCATCAATGCGGAGGGCAAACTAGTCGGCGCGAACACGCCGATTGGTACCGCGAGTCTTACGCAACAGCGACCGACGGTGGCCGCCGCCAATAACGGTAACTTCATTGTCACTTGGCTGGACAATCGTTTGGGAGTCGGAGTCTTCCAACAGTCCTTCACTTCTGATCTTGCAACCGTTGGTATCAAAGCGGCTGGTCCACAGGCAATTGGGCAAGATGTATTGCAAATCTGGGTCGATGGAGCTAATACCAACCTGGTGGGTGCGGGGCGCAGCACGCGGATTACTCGACTGCAACAAACTCCCGGCCGCTTGTTCGCCATCGATGCGACCAACAATAGTTTGCTGGAATTGAATTCAACGACCGGTGCAACGCTCAAGAGTTATCCACTCCCGGTTCCTGCCGGTGCTAACGCGGGACTGGCTTACGCTGGCGGTACGGTGTACTACATCCCTTCTAACGGTTCGGCGCTATATGAACTCGACCCAGATACCGGCGGTACTGTGGAGAGCATGCCGCTGGCCGGTATTTCCACCAGCGGTCTATCAGGACTGGCCTATCTCAATGGCGAAGTCGTCCTGCTCGACGCAACCGCCAATGAATTGATCTTCGTTGATCCGTTCCGCAACATCGAAACGCGACGTGTAACACCTGCGGTGGCCATCTCCGGTGGCCTTGTGGGTGGTGGTAGCCGAGGAACACTGTTTGCCATGGATGCTACTTCGCAAATCGTCGAACTCAATGCAACTACGGGCGCAGTGGTAGCCACACTTCCATCGCCGGGAACTGGCTTGGTGGGTCTAGCCGTGGTGGATGGTAAATTGCTGGCCAGTAACAACGCTGGAGCTGTTTATCAACTCGACCCGAACACCGGAGCGGTGTCGGGTACTCTGACTGCGGCTAGTGGTTTGGCCGCTTTGGGCGCCGATGGTGGTGGAGCCATGGCGGCAGCGCTGGGGGGCAATTATCAACCGCTGACCGGGACCATTCTGGATGATGAAGCGACCGTTTCGATTATCGAGGGGGTCGGTCCTTACACCGGTCGCTTCCAACCGGTTCAGCCGCTGTCGATCTTTGACGGTACGAACGCCCGTGGTTCGTGGCGTTTGGAAATTCAAGATACCAACACCGGCAACACTGGGGTGCTCAACAACTGGCGTCTGCTGCTCAACGAAATGCAAGACACGCCACCGGACGTGAGCTACGTGGGCTTTGTTGGAGACTCAACTAGCGCGACCACGACCGCCGTGAATGACGTTGATCTCTATCGCTTCAATGTCCTGCAAGGTGGACAGATCACGATCAATGTGAAACCGCAAGCTGGCTTGGATCCCGTGGTGCGACTGTTCGACGCGCAAGGTAATCAGCTGGCCATCGTCAACGTCAACGGGGTTGGAGGTAGCGAGCAATTGGTCTACACGGCCACCGCCGCAGGAGTTTATTTTGTCGGTGTGTCGAGCGCTGGCAACACGGCTTACAACATCATCGACGGCAGCGGTGCCACGGGTGGGACCAGCCAAGGTTCGTATTCGCTGGATATCAGCTTCAGTGAAGCGACGCTGGACGATGACAACAATTCGAGCTTTGACACCGCTACGCCGATTGGCGTAGTCGGAGTCGGCGGACAGACCATTCGCTCGGAAGTCCGCAGCGGCCCATATGGTCCCATTTTGCCAGGCGGAAATGACGAACCTGGTCACCGGCATATTCCACCTGAGACGCACCTAAACGCTGCGGGTGGCTCACATTTCGATCCACATCAAATCATTTTGAGATTTGAAGATGGTGTCTCAGCGGCTCGCCGCGATGCCATCTTGGCCAACCACGGTCTAGAAGTAGTCCGCGCGTTCGATTTCATCGGCGCGCTACTTGTCAAATCGCAAACGCGCATCGATGTGATCGCGAAAACCGCCGACTTGGATCAGCTGTCCGAAGTGCGCTACGCCACCCCTGACTATTATCGTCAGCTGGACCTTGCGCCCGATGATCAACGTTATCCCGAACAATGGCACTACGACAACCAAGGCCAGACCGGCGGTACCGTCGATGCCGATATCGACTTGCCGGAAGCTTGGGACACGTTCACCGGTTCCAATCAAACGGTCATCGCCATTCTCGATACGGGTGTCGACTATAACCATCCCGACTTGATTGCCAACATGTGGATCAATCCCGGCGAAATCGCCGGGGACGGAATCGACAACGATGGCAACGGCTATATCGACGACATCTACGGCATTGACCCCGGCGAAGGGGACACTGATCCGATGGATAACTTTGGCCACGGGACGCACGTGGCGGGTACTACGTCGGCGGTGGGGAACAATGGTATTGGCGTGTCCGGCGTCAACTGGAACTCGAAGATCATGGCCCTCAAATTGAGTGATGCCAATATCGGTCTTCCCAATTCGGCCATCATCGAAGCGCTTAATTACCTCGTGACCATGAAGACGGTCTACGGCATCAATATTGTCGTCAGCAACAACAGCTATGGTGGCGAGTTCTTCTCCCAAGCTGAGATGGATGCCATATCGGCGAGCATCACGGCTGGTATCACGTTTGTAGCCGCGGCTGGCAATGGTGATTTCTTCGGCAATCCGGTAGACAATGACGTCATTCCGCAATATCCCGCATCCTACAACCTGGATGGAATTATTTCGGTAGCTGCCACCGACCACAACGACGAGATGGCTAGTTTTTCAAACTTCGGACTTACTAGCGTCGACATCGCGGCTCCCGGCGTGGATGTCTTGAGTACGGAACTGGGTGGTACATACGGATTGAATTCCGGCACGTCGATGGCTTCACCCCATGTGGCTGGTGTCGTTGCACTCATGGCCGGCTTCAACCCCGCAGCCAGTGTAGACCAATTGAAAACGGCGATTATGTTGGGCGCAGATCCGTTGCCAAACTTGACCAATTCCAGCGTGTCGGGTGGACGTCTCAACGCGGCCCAGTCGCTTTCACTTCTCGGGACGGGAACGAGCGGCCCATCAGGTTCAGCGGTTTTAACTGCGTTCTATAACTTCCAAGACAATTACGGTACGCTCCCCTCGGGAGCCACGGCCGTCAATGCCATTACCGAGAATCAAAAGCAACGCTCTCGGGAAGTGTTTGAGATGTACTCTCAGCACTTGGGAATACAGTTTATTGAAACTGCCAATGAAGGTTTGACGGTGGTCACCGGCGACTTGCGAGCCATCTCCCCCACGGTTCCGGGTGGCCCCGGTGGTGTGGCTGGTATTTCGGAAGGAAGTCTGTTCGGGCGAGTGATTATGGATGCCGCCGAAAACTGGGGGAATTCAGAATACGGCGGCAGTTGGTTCCAGGTTGCCATGCACGAAATCGGTCATAGCCTGGGCTTGGGACACGCCTATGACTTGCCAAACTTGACCATCATGGGCGGCTTCGGTACTGGCGAGCCAGTATTCCCTGGAGACGCAGATCTGATCCACGGCAAGTACTTGCACAATCCAGGTTCCATCGACCAAGATTTGTATAAATTTACGTTGAACCAAGACGGCATGTTTACTGCGGAAACCATTGCCGAGCGAATCGCACCCAATGCCAGTCTGCTCGATACGGTGATTTCGATCTACCGTGAAGCCGCCCCTGGGCGACGCGTGCTGGTTGCCAGCAACGATGACTACTTCAGCAACGATTCGTATTTGCGCCTACACCTAGAGCGCGGCACCTACTTCATCGATGTCAGTGCATCGGGCAATACCGGCATGGATCCATCGATCTCTGATACAGGCTTCGGAGGTACGTCGCAGGGTGATTACGAACTGCAGCTCAACTTCAAACCTGATATCGTTTCCACGATTCTTGATACTGACAATGTGGCTTTGGATGGTGACGCCGATGGTACTCCGGGTGGTACCTTTAGCTTCTTCTTCGAGAGTGGGCCGACGATCTTCGTTGATAAGATGGCCGACACGACCACCGGCATTGATGGCAATGGCACTTTGACCGCCCCGTATGACAACATTTCAGCGGCCACCGAGCAGGCTCGTTCGACGCTGATCATGCCACGTGATGGTGCCGCAGGTCTGAAGGATGGCGAATCGTTCGAAATCAGCGATGGCACCAATCCCAAGGTCCGCTTTGAATTTGATGACAACGGTTTTGTCAGCCCAGGCTCGGTGGCCATAACCTTTACTGCGAATATGAATGGCCAGCAGTTGGCAGACGCCGTGGCGGCAGCAATTACCGCCACAGTGAATTCCACAGGCACGCCCAACGCAATTCCGCTTAATGTCGCGGCTGTTTCGGCCAATGCCATGGTCCGTATCAGTGGCACGGCTTTGGTAGATGCCAGTGGATCTGCGAGCCTGCTGAAGTCGCCAAGTTTGATCCGCATTCTGGGTAATGGCGGCAGTGACGGAGACGTCAGCACGCTCGGGAACAATCGTCCCTATCTGTTGGGATTGAACGGTAGCGTAGCGCTCCAGGATGGTGCCACACTTGAAGTCCCGCAAGGTGTCACTGTAATGGTCGACGCAGGTGCGTTGTTCAAACTCCGCGAAGCCAATTTCGATGTCGGAACATCGTTGGCGGGTGTCAATCGCAGCCAGGGTGCATTGCAAATATTAGGCATGCCAAGCAAACAAGTTTCCTTCTATTCCTATCGTAACGACACCGTTGGGGGCGACTCCGATGGTCCAGGGACCGGTTCTGCGCCAGGCGATTGGGGTGGTTTGGTATTCCGCTCCGATTCTGATTCCGAACGCGAGGGCATCTTCCTCAACTGGGTCAACAATGCCACCATCATCAGTGGTGGCGGTAAATTGCTGGTAGGCTCCGTTGAAGAGACCTTCACGCCCATCCACTTGATCGGTTCGCGACCGACCATCTCCAACAATACAATTCGCCTTAGCGCCGATGCGGCCATTTCGGCTGATCCGGCCAGCTTCAGCGATGCAGACGATCGGATTGGTCCCGACGTTCACTCGAACTTGATCATTGAGAACACGATCAATGGACTGTTCGTGCGCATTCGCACCGAGCTGGGAGCGGTGATCGACAAGATTTCCATTCCGTCACGTTGGGACGATACCGACATCGTTCACGTCCTGACAGAAAATCTGTTGATCGATGCTACTCCGGGTGGCCCAATCAAGAATTCAGCTACCGGTGTAATCCAAGCCCGCTTAGATGGCAGCCTCAAGATCGATCCAGGTGTCGTTGTCAAGCTGGGTGGCGCGCGGATCGAAACCTTGTTTGGTGGGCAATTGATCGCCGAGGGAACGGCCTCTAATCCAATCGTCTTTACAACGACGACCAACGATGCGTTTGGTGGCTCGGGTTCCTTCGATACCCAAAATGATCTCGCTGCCACCAGTCCTGCCGCGGGCCAATGGGGTGGATTGATTTTCAATGCCACCGCACAGGGAAGTCTTGACCATGTGCTCATTAATTACGCGGGTGGTTTGACTCCCATTGAAGGTGGCTTCGATCGATTTAACGCGTTGGAGATTCATCAAGCGGATGTGCGACTAACCAACAGTATCGTCCGCGACAATGCCGACGGTGCCAGTTCCAGCAATCGCAATGGACGTGGTACCAACGCGGCCGCGACTGTTTTCGTTCGCGGTGCGCAGCCGACGATTGTCAACAATGTCTTCCGTGACAATCTTGGGACAGTCATCCACATCAATGCCAATTCGCTTCAGGCAACCGTTCATCCCGATCCAGGCAGGTCCACGGGCGGCGGCGACAGTTTCATTCAGTTCGCCGACAACTACGGCCCACTGATTCGACTCAACCAACTGCAGAACAACACCTTCAACGGTATGGAAGTCCGTGGGGCCGTGTTAACCACCGAATCGGTGTGGGACGATACCGACATTGCACACATTCTGCGCAGCGAAATATCGGTCTTGAATCATCACACGTTCAGTGGCTTGCATCTGCTCAGCAACGAGAGCGAAAGCTTGGTGATCAAGTTGGCTGGTGCCACCGCGGGCTTTACCGCCAACGGCACATTGCTGGATATCGACGACCGCATTGGTGGATCGATCTACATCGGTTCCAGAGGTCGACCGGTCGTCTTGACCTCTCTGGCTGACGATTCGGCCACCGCAGGGGTCGACGTCGCTGGACAGCCGCTGGGCGATACCAATAACAATGGCTTAAGCACTGGTACGGCGGGAGATTGGAGTGGCATTTTGTTGGATCGGCTCAGCAACGATCGCAACGTGTCGCTATCGCGTGAAGCTGAACCGGCGTTTAGCGGTTCGGTCGATTCCAATCGCTTTCCGGCAGATGCTCAGTTCCTGGGGAACCTAGCTCCGAACGAAAAGTCGGGCGATGTCAATCGTCGCTTGGGCTTTGAAGTCCATGGCAATATCAGCATCGACAACAGCCGCGACGTGGATGTCTACAGCTTCTCAGGTGTAGCCGGCACTGAGGTCTACTTTGATCTCGACCAAACCAGCATGGCGCTCGATAGCATCTTAGAATTGATCGACGCTACCGGTACCGTTTTGGCCCGCTCCAGCAGCCAGTCGATCAATGAACTTTCGGGGTTAGCTTTGCCTTTGCTTAAAGCCTCCTACCTCGGACATGATTTCTACTCGATCACCCCTCGCGACGCGGGGATGCGAGTGGTGCTGCCCGGTGCGGTGGGACAGACCAATACTTACTTTGTTCGCGTTCGGAGCAATCCGACTGCGGGTGATGTCGAGAATATCAATGGCGGACTAACGCGTGGCGATTACAAGCTACAGATTCGGCTGCGGCAAGTTGATGAAAAACCTGGTTCCTTCATTCGCGGTGCGGATATTCGGTTCGCGACCAACAGTATTCAAGTCATTGGTTTGCCCAGCCATTCACCTTTGATTGGTGAATCGGCGGAGACACGAACCGGCAATGAAACTCTGGGAGCCGCTCAGCCACTGGGGAACTTGTTGACGACTGATCGCAACACGCTTAGTGTGGGTGGCAATCTCTCAAGCGGGACGGATGTCGACTGGTATCAGTTTGAACTCGACTACGATTTGATTCAGTCGATTGGTGGATTCAACGGTGGCGGCAAGTCCTTTGCCACGATCTTTGACATCGATTATGCCGATGGACTCGGACGTCCTGATACCGTGTTGTCAGTATTTGATGCCGCCGGCAATTTAATCCTGGTAAGTCGCGACTCCAATGTTGAAGACGACCAACCAGGAACTGGGCAGGGTGCCGACACTGCGGACTTATCGCGAGGAAGCTTTGGTACCCAGGATGCATTTATTGGCAGTGTGCAAATGCCAGCGGGCGTACCAGGTAGCACCACCACCTATTACGTGGCGGTCTCTTCGAATTCGCAACTGCCAACAGCACTCAATGGGACCTTCACCAGCGGAGCGTCGAACACGTTAGTGCGTTTGGAGCCAGTAACATCGTTGAAGCGGATCGCCGAGGACCATGTGGGCTTCGAAGGTTATTTGTCAGGCAACTTCAACCTCCCCGTACCGGTTCCGCCAACGTCTTCTTTGTTCGACATTAGCAGCTCGATCAGTCTTTCGGCGAATGTGGTCCCGTTTACACTGAACGACGTCGTGCTGTATACGGCGCAGGCAGGCACCAACGGTCTCAAGACAGTTAACCCATTTACGGGACAGACCTGGATCAACAACGTGGGTAGCCTTCCCACCAACAATCCCGCCAGGACAGTGACCGACTTGGTGATGCGTTCGGATGGGCGACTGTTCATGTTCGAAAGTCTATTCGGCCAGCCAGGTCTGAATACGGCTGGGCAGCTGGTCGAACTAGATCCCGCCACAGGTGCGGCCACTGTGATTGGGACGGACAGCATTCCCGACATTGTCCCTGCTACCGCTCCACCCGACCCACAGCAATTGACGTCATCTGCAGTTCAGGGATTTGCCTGGCAGCGAACTGGCGTGGCCAACCCACTTTACAATTTGTACTATGCCGTTCAAGGTGGCCGACGTGGGCCTGGTGTAGACAACAATAGTTCCACGCTCTATCGAGCTGATCCAGCCAACGGTTCGGCAGCAGTTGTGGTGGGGCAGCCGTGGGGAATCCGCGGCGAGATCTACGAAAACGACCCGGGAGATCTGGGGGTCACGACAGGCTTGGTATTCGTCGGCAATACCCTGTACGGAGTCAGCGATGCCGGTTTCTTCTATCAGATTAGCGTGAACTCAGGACGGGCAACGAATGTTGTATCGCTTGGCCAGTCGTTCTCCGGACTCGCACTGGGGCCGCAAAATGCCGAGGGTGGCCGCTTTGCGAACATGCTCTTTGCGAGTACCAGCGGTGGACAAATCTTCGCTCTCAATACCGCCGGCGTACTGCAGTCCGTTTTCGCCACCGGTACATCGACCACAACCTCGACCGCGCCGGTGGGCATTGCATTCTCGCCATTGGATTTTAACCTGTGGCACCCCACCGAAAAACGATTTAACGATGCGGGACACGGTATCAATGATCCATTTGACAATAGCCGTACGCCCGGTGCGTTCCGTGAAGATATTGGTAGCGACACCGACGTTCGACAAAGCTCTCAAGCGGAAGGCGGTCTGAGCTTTTACTTCGGGCTCGAGACCTGGGATCAGAATCCAGTCGCGGCAGATCGGTATATCACGTATGACGGTGTCAATTCTCAGTACGGGATCTTGAATTCTCAGCAACATGAGGATCTGTCACGAAATCCCATCTTACAAGACAACTACAATTTGCCCGGTGGTGCTCAGGGGAGCCTGCGGACCGCCGAGGTCAGCCTATCTGGCTACGCGGCAGCGGACAAGCCGACGATCTATTTCAACTATTTCTTAGCGACTGAAGACCAGAACACCATCACCACGAGCCAGATGCGCGATAGCGCGAGAGTTTTGGTTTCGACAGATGGCGGATTGAATTGGGATTTGCTGGCGACGAACAACTCCATCCTCTCCAATGCAGCAACAATTGGGGAGCTGCCGCGATTTATTTCGCCGTCGGTGGAGGCGTCGACGCATACTCGTCAACAAGTGCAAGAGCTCTTCGACAACACCGGTGGCTGGCGGCAGGCGCGCATCGATCTGTCAAACTATGCAGGGCAAGCACAGCTTCAATTCCGCTTCGATTTTTCAACCGCAGGACGGATGAACAATGCCTTGGGAGGCAGTCCATTTGATCCGAGCGTGTTTGGAAATCTTAACGACAATCGGACCCTAGCTACCAACGGCGCATCGAACAACAATTTCGAGGGTTTCTACGTCGACGATATCATCATCGGCTTCGCCGAACGTGGCGAAATGGTGACTAACTCGGGTGTTCAATCCACGTACTTCACCATCCCGCAGAACCCCAATCCAGGAGATCCAAGCCAGATCCTGACGGGACTGTACCAACTGGAGTTACGCCGAGGCACCGAATATGGTGACGTCGTTGACAGCCTGAACCCAGACATTTTCGTCTACCAGAGCCTGGACACCAATGACAGGTTGATCCCCAACGTGTTCCGCTTAGGTGACAGCAATCTGTTCCGCGACCAAGGGCAGATCCTGATCGCAAATAATACGATCTCCAATTCATCGCAATTCGGTATCATTGTTGATGCCAGTGCGCGGGATGCCGGAGGGAGTCTGTCGCATCCGGGTGGCGTTCGCAATCTGCCAACCATCAACAACGATCGTTTGACGGGCAGTATCAAGATTGAGAACAACGTTGTAGCCAACTTCGGACAAGGGGGTATCCGCTTCAGTGGAGACGCCAATACCGGAACACTACCGCTGTCTTCGGTTCCGTTCGGTCGCATCATGAACAATACCGTCTACGGCGGTGACACAGCCAGCGGCGCGGGTATTGAGATTACAGAAAATGCCGCACCTACGGTGATCAACAACATCATCGCCAACACGATCAGCGGGCTGTCCATCGATGGCTCCTCAGGTGGCACTATCGTCGGAGCCAACCTGTTCAAGGGAAACACGAACAATGGCACTATCGGCCAAAACGCGATCGTGCTGCAACCAGCCGATCCGCTGTTCGTCAATGCACTGCTTGGGAACTTCTATTTGGCAGCGGGAAGTTTAGCCATCGACAGCTCGTTGAATTCCTTGGCAGACAGGCCCAGCCTAGTTGCCGTGAATTCACCGCTCGGAATTCCAGTCTCCCCCATTTTGGCTCCTGAACGAGACCGATTTGGACAACTTCGATTGGACGATCCAGCCCAAGATCCACCACCGGGACTCGGTTCGAATATCTTCAAAGATCGTGGTGCGGTCGAACGTGCCGACTTCAGCGGACCGACCGCGCGATTGATCGACCCGCTCGACAATGACGGTCTGGGTCTCGACCTCAATCCGCTTGTGAATGAAGTGCTGGTTCAACCGGCTAACATTTCACAAATTGTGATTCAGTTGATCGATCAAGGGATCGGTATCGACGACAACTCAGTGACAGCGGCCACAGTACAAGTCCGCTTGGATGGCGTGTTGTTGGTGCCGGGCACCGACTACGAATTTGTGTACAACGCCACCAACAACCTGATCATCCTGCGCGCCCTGAAGAACAATGGCCCAGTCAGCAATCGCTATGATGTGCGGTTGATTAATGATCCGACTATTGGTATCCGCGATTTGGCGAGCAATGCGATTTCGCCGAACCTTCCTGCAGGCACTACAGATTTTGTGGTGATCACTGCGGGCCAGATTAGCAACAACTCGCTCCCCGATTTCACCGTCGCCTCACCCACGGTTACGGCACTCGAGGACAACGAACGCGAACTGGGGACGACCCCCACGGCAGTCGCCAACTTCGCTGGCAATTTGCCTCCTGTGGGCGGCATCGGCGACCCAATTTTGGTGTTCACCACGGTTTCCAACAGTAAGCCAGAGCTATTCGCTGTAGCTCCGTCCATGGATCGCGCGGGCAATTTGACGTTTGTCACCGCGCCCGACCAAGTTGGCTCGGCGGTACTGGTCATGCGTTTGACGGAAACGGGCGTCTCCAATCCTCGTCAGTCGTCACCGCAGACTTTTACGATTACCTTAACGCCAGTCAATGACGCGCCGTTCTTGTCGGTCCCGGCGACGCTCAATGTCAATGAAGACCAAGGGCTTGTCCAAGTTGTGAATTTTGCCGCTAACTTGGGGCCTGGCCCTGTGACGGCTGTGGATGAAGTGAATCAAACGGTATCCATCGTGACCACGGCTCTGGATCCAAGCATCTTTACGGTCCAGCCCACGATCGATGCGATGGGGACACTGCGCTTCCAAACACGACCGGACTTCAATTCGTCGATCGCTCCTGTACTGGTAACGGTTCAGGCTACCGACAATGGATCGGACGTAGCGCCGAACGTCAATCGTTCGGCATTGACCACATTCACTATAGCTGTGGCTCCGATCAACGATCCACCGACCTTCACCCTGACGAACAATTCGCTGGCAGTGGTCGAGGATGAAGAGCAATTTAAGGGGATTGCACAATCTGAATTCCCCGGATTTGCGTCGAACATTGCCGTCGGTCCAGCCACAGCCATCGACGAAGTAAGCCAGACGGCGACTTTCAATGTGACCACCGATACGCCATCATTGTTCGCGCAACAACCGGCCATCGATGCAAGTGGCAAGCTGACCTTTAAGACCGCTCCGAATCGCAATGGTACGGCGATCGTCGTCGTGCAATTGCAGGACTCAGGCCCTTCGGCACCTCCTCCGAATCAGAATACGTCCAACCGCGCAACCTTCACTATCTCCGTCGCTCCGATCAACGATCCGCCCGAGTTCACTTTGACCTCGTCGGTAACCTCGGAAGAAGATGCTGGTCTGAGAACCGTTCCCAATTTCGCGACCAACATTCTCCGCGGTCCGATCGGTACGGTCGATGAGAATAGTCAACAAGTGTCGTTCGAAGTCGTAGCGGACGACCCGACTGCCTTTATTATTCAGCCCGTTATTTCGTTTGATGGCACCTTAAGCTACCAAACGACACTGAATGCTAACTCGGCCAACGCCAACTTTGGAATGAGCGTTCGCTTGCGTGATAGTGGCTTGGCCACTCCTCCACCAAACAACAATCTTTCGAGTGCCAAGTCATTCGTCATCAATGTCACGCCGGTCAATGATCCTCCTGTCCCTGATGCCTATTCAATCAATGGGATTGAAGATACACCGCTAACCATCTCCGCTTCCGCGGTCTTGGTAGGAGACACAGCCGGCCCAACACCGGATGAATTCGGGCAGGCATTGCGCATGACGCAAATCGAGTCGACAACTGCCCAGGGAGGAAGTGTCTCAGCCACCTTTGATCCTAGCGATCCAACCAAGATTGTGTCTTTGAGCTATCAGCCGGCCCTAAATTTCGTCGGGATCGATACGTTCCGTTATGTGGTTACCGACAATGGTTCCCCGGAGCGTAGCGGAACGGGGACAATCGCCATCACCGTTGGCGGTATCAATGACGCTCCGCGCTTCGCTCGCGGTGGCGATCAGCAAGTCAACGAAGATAGCCCGCTGACGACGGTCGCCAACTGGGCCACAGGCATTTTCGCTGGTCCCGCTTCAGCCCTGGATGAATTGGCCAGTCAAACTGTCTCCTTCACCGTCACGGCCAACAATCCGAGCTTGTTCCAAGTCCAACCGGCGGTTTCCAGCGATGGAACGTTGACCTTCCAACCCGCCAAGGACGCCAATGGAGTTGCTCAGGTTGTGCTGACTGCGGTGGATAGTGGGTTGGGAACAGCGCCGCATATCAATACCTCGGCCGCTCAGACGTTTACCATTAGCATCGCTGCGGTTAATGACGCCCCTGCCTTTACGCCGGGTGCCAATGTGAGCGTTTTGGAAGACAGTGGACCCTACTCGCAGCCTTGGGGGACGGCCATCGCCGCAGCCGCAGGCCTGAACGCCACACCAGCTACTGCCGCAGATGAAGCTAGCCAAGTAGTTAGCTTTGAAGTCACAGCCGATAAACCCGGACTGTTCTCCGTGCAACCGAAAGTGAACAGCCAGGGACGGTTGGAGTTTACGCCACTGGCCAATGCAGCCGGCGTCGCAGTAGTGTCGATCACCGCTGTCGACAACGGGGCGAGCGCGGTTCCCAATGTCAATCGATCACAGCCCAGCCTGTTGACGATTACCATTGCTGCACAAAATGATGCACCAGTTGCAATCAACGACAGTTACACGACCGATGAAGACACGCTGTTGTCAATCGCTGCGCCTGGTCTATTGACCAACGACACCGATGTCGATTTGCAAGACACATTGACCGTCGTGGCTGGAAATATCGTCTCCGATTTAGGTGCCACAGTTACGGTTAATGCCAATGGATCGTTTACCTATGATCCGAAAACCGTGGCAACGTTACAGCAATTGACCAATGGACAGTCGATATCGGACACGTTTGTCTACAAGATCAAAGATGCCGCAGGAGTTGAAAGTGCAAATGCCACAGTCACCATCGCCATCAATGGCGTTGACGATCCACCAACGGCCGTTGATGACGCCTATTCCATCGCTGTGGGACAGTCGAGTGCGCTAAACGTACTGGTCAATGATTTCGACGTCGATTCGACGATCGATCCTAGCACGGTGGTCATCAAAGCCAACCCAGGCTTTGGTTTCGTCTCCGTCAGTCCAAGTGGCGTGGTTACCTATACACCTGAAGGTGGCTTCCGCGGTAACGATTCCTTCCGCTATACGGTCAAGGATACAACCGGCAATGAATCGAACGAAGCCGAAGTAAAACTGGTCATCAACAGTGCCCCAGTCGCCTCCAATGATTCCGCCTTCACCTTCAAGGGGACACCGGTTGATATCAATGTGTTGGCCAACGATAGTGACATCGACGGTTCGATTGATCCAGCCACAGTTCAGATCGAAGTCTCCCCTGGGAACAGCGGCACGGTAGAAATTCTGGCTGGTGGGTTGATCCGCTTTACGCCAGCGACCGGCTTCTCTGGTGATGCTCAATTCGCCTACAGTGTACGAGATAATACTGGTACGCTATCGAATCCAGCCAATGTCAATGTCCGCGTGCAGAATAGCCGCTGGCAGAATCCTCAAGGCAACTTGGACGTCAACGCCGATGGCTTTATCAGTCCCATCGACGTCTTGCTGATCATCAACTACCTCAATGGCGACGGCGATCCGTTCCTTCCGTCCAGCGGTATAATCCCTCAACCCTTTTTAGACCCAACTGGTGATGAACTGGTTTCGCCTTTGGATGTCTTGACGGTTATCAATTACCTCAACGCCAATTCAGGCGGCGGACAAGGTGAGGGAGAAAGTAGTGTAGATCTAGCGCTTCCACCGGCATACGCCATGCCACTCACTCCAATTCAGGTAACTGAATTGAGCAGTCAGAAGTTGGCTCGCGAATCGCTAGATTATGCCCTGGACGAATTGGCGCCAGTGAGCAGCGTCGGAAGTGGCGCGAAGCTAGCGTCGCGTGGTGTGCCGAAGATCGACAATCCGCAGCCTGACACAGATCGCGATGAACTAATCGCCCTGCTCAGCTCTGATTCAAAGCCGATCGACACATCCATTGATGATGCCATCGAACAGCTGTTTAGTGAGTTTTAGCAATATCAGCTCGACGCGCAAGCGGGTGGGTTGCGTGATTCAACCGCGAAGCGGTGACATGTTGTAGCCCGGGGTGCAAAACCCTAGCGAAAATTTCGATCACCTGGGATTTGCATCCCAGGCTATCGAATTCCGTGCCTTCGACACTGAATGCGCTCAGATTTCACGCATCGCGCTGCGGAATTTGTTTAACGCCGAGCCGGAGCAGGCTGTCGCTCCGAGTTCGATCGGCCAATCGCGAAAATCACGACTAAAAAGAGAGTTTCTCGAAGGGTAGGTCACCGCCTGCGCAGGCGACGGCAGCGTTGGAACCTGGAAGTATCAAGCGGGGATTTAGCAAATCAGCCCCGAACCCATTCATTCTTGCACAATTCCCAGCCCCCGACGCACCAGCGGCAACGTCTGCCGGCGCCTGCGCAGCCTCAATCAATCGATGCAACCAATCCATCGTTACCCAAGCTCAACAATTCTCGCAATCCGAAATCGCTGCGAATCGGCTGTTACGGCTTGGCGTTAAACGACTAACTCCGCTCCTTCGCTACGCCGCGCTTCAATATGATCTGTGCGCTCCTTGGTTATCGGGACCGAACGGGATGTCATCTACTCGAGATGCAAACGCGCTCCCAACTGTTTGAGTTCTTCTAGCTGTCCCTTGGCAGCATCACTCAACGCATTGCCTTTGAGGTGAATATTCCAAAATGGTGCAAACCGCTGTTCGCTGTCCCCCTTGGCCATTTCGACCAACGGTGCCAAGTCCTCGATTTTGTTGTTCTCCAGCATCAGTCGCTTGAGCTCCGTCAGCGGTTTTAGAAATGCCACATCTTTCACGCCGCAATTCGACAGGTCCAGTGTGTCGACGCGCTGGCAGCGTGAGATGGGTTCGAAGCTCTTGAGTGGATTGCCGGCCAAGTAGAGCGACCAAACCTTGGGCAGTTCGGCCACGACGGCAATTTCCTCGATTTTATTATCTGACAAATAGAGGGACATCATGTTCTTCATCTTGCTCAGCGGTTTGAGATCACTGACATCGTTTCCAGAGAGCTGTAGATACTGCACTCGCTCAAGTTCTTTGAGTGGATCGATCGAGGTGATGTCGTTTTTGGCCAAATTGATCGACTGCAGTAGTTTTAGTCCGGCCAGAGGCGCCAGGTCGGAGATATGGTTATCTTCCAGGTCGATCAATTGCACGGCCAGGCAGAGTTCAAGTCCAGCCAGGCTCTTGATATCCTTTCCTTTCCCTTCAACTTTCGAGATATTCTTGACGTCCTCAGCGGTAATTGGCTCCTGGTTATAGCGCTTGGCAAAGACTTCATAACGCACAGCGGCTTCGAGCCCCTTATCAGGGAAAAGATCATCGGCGGTAGTTCGGCTGGCTGGGAGGCAGGCAAAGGTCAGGGCCAACAAGGTGGGCAGAAACGAACACTTCATGGTTTGGACTCGCGTTGGAGGAAATGCTAGGTGGGAAAGCTGTCTATTCGAGGGTCAAACAACTATTATGGTAGCGGAAGTCGCCAACGGTTTGTTGAATTCGTGAGCCGTGACGCGTGAGCGGCCGGGCGACAAGCATTGCCCGGTGCCTTACGGCCCGCGGCTCACTACTGTTTCGCCTGTGACGACTAAATCGACTTCCGTTACGACTGATGCTAAGCTAACCATTTTACTTTGCATCGTTTCGCCTGAAAGCGTGGCACGCTGAAAGTGTCCAAAGCGATCACTTAATCCCGCATCATTTTCGATGAACTGGACCCTGCCCCGTGCGTGTGTTGCTTACTGCATTTGAACCCTACGATGATTGGACAGAGAACTCAAGTTGGCTCACCTTGGTGGAACTGCTCAAGGCGCGCCCTGCGTCGGTCGATTTGATGACGCGTCGCTACCCGGTCGATTTAAGCACACTCCAAGAGCGATTGCAGCAAGATCTCTGTAAGAAGCCCGACATTGCCTTGCATCTTGGCCAATCTCCCGGTGCGTCTGCCATTAAGCTGGAAGCCATCGCGCTCAATGTGGCTGGTTGCGTCGACGAAAACGGTCGCCAGTTGCCACCCCTCGTCGACTCGGGGACACTCGCCTTTCAAAGCCAGATGCCCTTGGGAGATTGGGCTGAGAAACTGCGACAAGCCGGAATTCCCGCTATCGTCTCCTACCACGCGGGGACCTTCCTGTGCAACGCCACCATGTATTTGACGCACCATTGGTGCCAAGTCCATCAACACTCCATGAAAGTTGGCTTTGTGCATCTCCCCTTAGCGACCGAACAAGTGGCTGGCAGTGGCCGTACACTACCGTCATTACCCGTCGCTACACTCGCCCAAGCCGTGCGCTTGTTGCTGGAAGAGCTCGCTAGCGAAACGGCTTAGAATTTGGAGTGCTCCGAGTTCTCGGAGCTTTCCATTTCCAACGTGCTTGCAGCAGAGGGGAATGAACAGGTAGAGTGGGGTTGGCAGAAGCACTAGGCTCTATACGACTCTAAAGCAGTCAGTGAGTCGTTTGTCCTGCGAACTGCGGGGGTAATCGAAGGTTCGGCGTGCTGCGTGACTCGAGGGAAATAGAAAGCTGTGACAAGACCCAGCAATCCGAAAAGGACGACTCCAGAAAAGACAACGCACTGGTTGGCACGCGTGTTGGTGTGCTTGCAGTTTGCGCTGGCTGCGGCAATCGTGTTGGGCACGGCGTGGACGGACAGCCCATCTCTTGTGTCGATGCTCTTGGCGGGGGTGCTGTGGGTGGTTGGCAGCGGCACAGCCATGTGGGCGTGGTGGGTGATGGGACTACGTCGGCTGCGCGTCATGCCGCATCCGGCAAAGGAGACGCAACTCTTGCAGCATGGCCCCTATCGATGGATAAGACATCCCATGTACGCAGGCTTACTCGTAGCTGCACTGGGTTGTGTGACGTGGGATGCCAGCCTTGTTCGCGGTGGGCTGTGGTTGGGGCTCGGGCTGGTACTGGTGGCCAAAACCGGCGTCGAAGAAAAGTTGCTCTGTGAGAGATTTACCGAATACCCGCTCTACCGCACGCACAGCTGGCGGTTCCTCCCTGGCGTGTGGTGAATGTCGCCAGGTTAAGACGTAGCGGAATTAGCCAAGAATTCCGGTCATTCGCGGGAAAACAGCACTGCCGAAATTCTTGGCGAATTCCGCTACAGGAAAAACCTTAAACCGGCGGCATTAGGCGTGCGGTGAGGGTGGCGTTACGAGCCAGTCTTAGCAAATTTTTATTGGACACAGCCTCAAAGGTAACGTAGGTTTCAATTGGTCATTGCCTGAACGAATATTCCAGAACTCCCGATCGTAGTGCATTCTTACTTAGCGCCAGACACGTTTTTTTAACTCCTAGGAGCAGGGCGATGCTGTGCGATGCTGTTAGCGAAGAGGAGGTTTTCGAAGCGTATTTGCTATATGCCTCGCTTCACGGCATGAGTACTGCCGGAGAGGAGGTGCGAGAACGGATCGCCAGCTATCTAAACAACCAGCCCGATTCGATCATCGATGAAGCCCTGTTAGCGTTCGCCGAAGATCGCATAATCGCGCCACCGGATGTGGTCTTGCCACAGTGGGGACGGAGCCGGATCTATGAATTGGTGCAAACACCGCAACAGGAATGGCGGCACCACGTCTGCGAAAGCTGGTTTGAAAACGATTGCGAGTTTTACCACGACGCGCGTGATCCTGAGCTGTATCATTTCTGGACACAGCTGGCATTCAACCCGGAATCTAACAACTTGTTACACCGCGTGACGGCCGGCATGCGATTGCAGTTGCAAATCGATGGTGAGCGAGTACGCGTCCACCATCGACACATGGGACTCGTCGGAGAGCTGCCGAGCAATTTGGCGGAAGAAATTTTGGGCGATCGCTCTAAGGACCTTAGGTACTTGGTACTAGTGGATGCAGCGGGAGCATCCGCCCCAGATTCGCCGGGCCCGGCAACCTGCCGACTACTGGTCACTGTGGGTACACCCAATGTTGGACTAGGTCCCATCATCGCCTACGCGCGGCAAGCCTTTGGTGCAAACCGGGCTAAGTGCTAACTACGACTCTTAATCAACTTTGTGAGGATAGTCGTTTAACGCCAAGCCGTAGCAGCCGATTCGCAGCGAATACGGATCGCGAGGATAATTGAGCTTGGGTAACGATGTTATTGGTTGCATCGATTGATTGAGGCTGCGCAGGCGCCGGCAGACGCAGCCGCTGGTGCGTCGGGAGCTTGGGATTGTGCAAACAAAAATGGGTTGGGGCTGATCGCCCCTATTTACCGGCTTGATACTTCTTGGCTCCAACTCTGCCGTCGCCTGCGCAGGCTGTCACCCAACCGTCGGGAAACTCATTTCTTAGTTACGATTTTCGCGATTAGCCGATCGAGCTTGGGGCGACTGCCTGCTCCGGCTCGGCGTTAAACGAATTCCGCATCTGGATAACTGCGACGATGTTTGTGATGAAGCTTTGCATAAAACAGGCCATCACGCGAATGCGTGATGGCCTGTTTTCATTTCGCTTGAACCGACAAGGCGTGAACTGTGACTACACGTGCGTCGGATACGTTTACGGCAAATCGATTTTTTCGACAGAGGCAGCTTCGCGGAGTTTGCTCAAGGCGCGGGCTTCAAGCTGTCGAATGCGCTCCTTGGTCACTCCCAATTCGGCCCCTACTTCCTTAAGCGTGAGCGGTTCGTGACTGTGATCGAGTCCGAAACGGCGAATAATAATCTGCTGCTCGCGCTGATCGAGTCGGTTCAGGATCCGATTGATCTGCTTCTCACGTGTCTTCTGCGCTAGCTCTTCAGCAAAGTGATCGACGCGAGTGTCTTCATGAGCCATGAAGACTTCTTCGCCAGTAGTGCGGAAACGATCCTTATACTTGAATTCGTCCGGTATCGAGCGGGCGAAATTTTTCATAATGGCCCAACTGGCGTAAGTGCTAAACTTATTGCCCCGCGCGTAGTCGAACCGTTCGACGGCTCGGAACAGCGACATGTTGCCGTCGCTGATCAAGCTGAAGAAATCATCGGAACTCTTCATGTGCCGCTTGGCGATCGAAACTACCAACCGCAAGTTGGCTTGCACGATCCGGTTCTTTACCTCGACAGCTTGTTGGTAAAGCCGATCGATCTCGTCCATCGTGGCCACGGTTGGTTCGGCAACGTCAAGTTCCCCACGCAGTTTGGCCGCTTTGAACTTCAAGAAGTTCATTTGGCGGAACAAGTGATACTCTTGCTCACGCGTGAGCAATTGCACGTCGTACAACGAAGCCAAATAGGTCGGCAAGCCGCTTGGTGGTCGTACCTTGCGCGGTGGAATAATGGCTTCAGGCAAATCAGCTAAGATCTCTGCTTCGGTTTTGGTCGTCACCGAGCCAAATTGATCGTTGGTCACAAAATCGAGCGGCATGAGCATCATCGCGGCCGCACGTTGTTGGTTGATGATGCGGACGATGGCGTTTCGCGAACGAGCATACTGACGAGTCAGTTGGCTCAGGCCCGTTCCGCGCTGGAACTGTTGATAAATCGCTGCGCGGTCGCCGTCGGTGAGCGTCGGACGGAAATCAGGAAAGACAGCCAATTCGGGATGCTTGCGATCATGATTTTTGAGCGTGTAACGAATCGTCTCCACACTCCGTCCCAACGCCACGGAGACTTGACGCGACACTTCTGACAGGCTTGCGCCGGAAGCAGCCGCGCGACGGGCGCGTTCGATAATCTCTGCGCGTTCATCGGTGGAAAGTTGGCTGAAGCGTTCGCCACGACGTACCCGGTCGCGATTGCGGGCTACGAACCGCTCCACACTGCTATGCAAGAAGCCAACGCGTTTGCGCCCTTCGGCAACGAACCGACGGCTGACCAACCCCTGATCGCGCCAACGCGAAATGGTCTTGGTCGACACGTTAAACATCCGGCTTAGATCTTCGACAGTGTGTACCGGTTCCTGCGCCTCTTCTACATTCAAGTCGAGCGAATCAGTAACATCTTCGACGAACAAACGCAAATCGTGTGCGGCATCTTCGCCGCGCACCATCTTGCGACAGTTCTCCTCGGGTCGATAGTCGGTGACCCGATAGTAAATGAATTCGTATGGATAGTCGCGGACCATATCTAATTCGCCCAGCAAACGCTCGGCCCTCTCGGCTTGTTCTAGCCGTTTGCCGCGCGGAGCAAATCGAACTTGATGGTCGCGTAGTTCTCGAATCAATGCGATGCGATAGTCTTGGTGCATCGTTACGTACCTTTCCCTGCTTGCGCGAGAGTGCTATTCCATTCCCTGCGGTTTCCGACCGCCAACACTCGCACGCGGCTGGGCATGAACCCCTTCCTGGGATCCTGCAATAAAAGCCGCCAATCTAAAAGCGACATCTACCTCTCCAATCCGCGTCGCCACCAGTTTATCAACTTCTGCTACCTTGTTTACGATAGCAATCGGTCAATCAGTTCATCAACTTATTTACTGGTGCTTCGTCACGGTTTAGTTTGGGGGTTGTACGGGAAAAGGTGTCCGACACCAAACGCCGGAACGGCCCTGCGGGTGCTTCGCACTTTTGGGGTCGGACACCTTTTCCCGATCCCACCTTTTCCCGACTCGTCCGTAAACCTGTCGCTTCTACGATTAGTCATATGTACTTAGATGCAAAACTAGGGCCGTTTGTTCGACACTTTGGATTTGTTTTGGGGTGATTTCTATAAGTCGTTTATAGGCAACAGGTTGCGTTGTGCGCTATTTTTGAGCACAGTCAAGTCATTGCCCGCAAAGATTGAAAAATTGTCCAAATTGATTGCAAATATGACACTGGGGCGTCTCAGAATGCGACAATACACAGCCAATCGCCGACTTGCCAATCTGTGATGACTGGGGGAAGTTTGGTGATTTTACCAGTGGGTGCATGCCGAAAAGTGACTGAGTAGACTGCCTCACGACTTTCCGAGTCGGGTGGTAAACACTACGCCACAGCGTTGAATTGAATCTCGACTCGGAGAGTCGAGCGACGAACCACAAATCTCGACTCGGCGAGTCGAGCGACGAATTAACGGAGTGACTCATGACCCAGCGCCAATGGACTTCGCGAGCTTTTTCGAAATCCGATCTAACTGTTTCGCGCAGACAATTCATCGGCGGCATGTCTCTGGCGGGCTGTGGATTGATCCCGGCAACCCGCGTATTCTCCCAGTCGCCGACTACCGCCGCTCGAAGTGCTGGATCGAAACCTTCGGGGCTTCTCATGCAGCCTACCGATGTTTCCTCGTTGAATACACGCACCAAGATTGCGCTGGAACTGAGCGGTCACTTGCAGATTAAAGAAGCGGCACCCGGCCAAGAAAAACAGGATGGTGGCATTGAAGTGAAGGCTAAGTCGACGCTCGATTACTTGGAAAAAATCGCGTTGGCCGCTGGCAGCGACTCGGAGTACTCGCGGCCGGTGGCCGCCGCTCGGCGCTATTTCACGGCCGAAGTCGAGAATTGGGTGGCCGGCACGACGTCCCACAGTAAGTTGCGTCCGGAATGTGCGGAGACGCGACTGATGTCACACGAAGGCTTGTGGCAACAGTACTGCGAAACATACCCGCTCGACTCACGTGAAATGCAACTGTTGCAGTCGCCGATCAATTCGGCTGCCATCGAATCGCTGTTGCCGCTGGAGCCCGCCAAACCAGATTCGACATGGGCGGTTCGCGGCGAGGATGCGAAGCTACTGTTTAATCTGGACGGCGTCCATAAATCCAGTCTGAAGGCGAAGATTGCCAAAGTGGAAAAGGGTGTAGCCACCATCGAGCTCACAGGAGAGCTAGAGGCCACCGCCAATAGTGTGCCAACTCACCTTGAGATCAATGGGAACTACCAAGTCAAGTTTGCCAGTCGCTGTGCGATGGTGACATGGTTAGGGTTGGTTATCAAAGAGGAGCGACAGGTCAGCCAATCTGAACCGGGGTTCAACATCACCGCTCGCGTCCGCTTGATCCGCGAAGAATCCGACCAACATCTAGCCGTCAGCGACGACGCGCTGCGCGCATTGCTTGACGAAAAGGATAACGGCCAGTGGTTGGTGCGCTTGCAGTCCGCCGCTGGTCACTACTCAATGCTTTCCGATCGGCGCTGGCACATGCATCGCGACTCGGCCGAGGAAGCCATCTTGCGGATGGTGGAGAACAATACAATTATCGCCCAGTGCGCGGTCAGCCGCCTGAGCGAATTGGAAGCCGGACAGCAACTGACGATGGAAGGCTTGCAGGCTGATATTAAGAAGTCACTTGGGGATACTTTCCGCGAATTCCGCGAGTCGAGTGAAAAAGTGACCGCGTCAAAGCTGCGAATGCTGCGGACGGTAGTCTCGGGTGAAGTGGACGAAGTACCCATCCAGTGGATTTACACGCATTTGTCCGACGACAGCGGACGCAGATTGGCGATGGTCTTCACCATGGGGGGCAACCTCACCGATCGATTCGGCGCGGCTGACGAGCAAATGGCCATGAGTTTTGAGTGGTTGCCCGATGCGGTCCGGGCAGACACGCAAAAATCGCCCCAATCGCCTGCTGCTCCCCCCAAATTAACCGCCGAAAAAAACCTGCCCAAGGGTTTGAAGTGAGCCGTTGCCCGAGAACTTGTGGTAGGCAGCAACAGGATGGTAGAATTCAATGTACGTCAGGCTTTCCAGCCTGACATTTCAACGTACGTTAGGCTTTCCAGCCTGATATTTTAGTGTACGTCAGGCTTTCCAGCTTGACGACCATTTTGCCAGGCAAAAATTCTGGTGTTCTGATTCATGAAAAAAGAGTACTGACATGCATGCCAACAATAGCGAACAAGTTGCTACTCCACTCTCCACGCAACGCCACTCAACCAGCGGTTGGTCCAATGTGGCACGTGGCGCTACTTTGATTGCGACCGCGTGTGTGTGTAGTTGCCTGGCGGTAGCAACTGGATTTTGGCTGGGGCATCAGCCAGCCAAAACTCCCTTACCACAGCTGATGGCTTCGGCGGCAGCGGCCAGCGATACCATGGCTGTGGCTACGGGACCTATTGGAAAAGATGCTGAGGGTATTTTCTTTCTCGACTTCATCACTGGCGACCTGCAGTGTTTGGTCTATTACCCTCGGGCTGGCGGCTTCGGTGCACACTATTTCGGTAACGTATTACCGCATCTTGGCGGCAGTGGGAAGAATTCGAAGTATCTGATGGTTACTGGACAAGCTATCGTGAGTGGTTCCACGGGAGGCGCGCGGCCTGGAGCTTCGTTGGTTTACGTGACCGACACCACGACAGGCATGTTCGCTGCCTACGCGGTTCCCTGGGATCAGACGGCAGAGAGCAGCGGACGAATTCAAGCCGGATCGTTAGTCTACGCAGGGGGTGGGCCCATTCGAAACTACCAACTGCAGGATCCTAGGAAAAATCAGCCAGCGGCTGTGGTCGATCCCAACAAGAAGTAGAGCTAGGTTCTCAGTTTCTCCTGGACATGCTTGTCCGATCATTCCGTTCTAGCGCGGATGTTATTGCTCGAGGACGGCGCGGGCCGCCGTGCACTGTCTGGGGGCTGCGCCAATTCAGGTAGCCTGGCGTGCACAAGTTCAGGCTAGAACGCCCAACCTACGAGATGGTCAGGCTAGAAAGCCCAACCTACGGAATGGTAGACGGTCGCCTGCCATTCGAGGCGGAAATGTGGTAAAACTTGGCCGCTAGACTGGTCGTTAGAAGGCCTCTTGGCAAACCACGTGGCGGCTTCTCTTTGAGACACCCAGAGATAGAGACGTGTCTCCGTGATGCACCCCTTCGGTCAGCTGAAATCTACCCAGTTGTTTTGGTATTTAGGCACGTAATCAGGAGTTTCCCACAATGACGAACGGTCCGCTCAATCGCAAATTGAAAATGGGTTTGGTTGGTGGTGGCCAGGGCTCGTTTATCGGCAAAGTCCATTCTATCGCCGCCTGCCTCGATAACCGTGCGGAAGTGGTCGCGGGAGCCTTTTCGAGCAACGCCGACCGTAGTAAAGCCTCCGCCGTCGATTACGATGTTTCAGCTCAGCGTGCCTATGGTTCTTACCAGGAGATGATCGCCACCGAACAAAAACTCCCTGTCGGAGAACGCATCGACTTTGTGAGCGTGACCACTCCCAACCATACGCATTTCGAAATTGCCAAGGCGGCGGTCGACGCCGGATTCCATGTAGTGTGCGACAAGCCGATGACGTTCGACCTCAGCCAAGCTGAAGAGTTGGCTCGCGCCGTGGACAAATCGCAAGTGATTTTTGCACTGACGCACAACTACACGGGTTACCCATTGGTGCGTCAGGCCCGCGAGATGATCTTGGGGGGCGAATTGGGCGAGATCCAAGCCACGCGCGCGACCTACATTCAAGGTTGGTTGCGTACCAAACTAGAGGACACCGATCAAAAGCAAGCCGCTTGGCGGACCGACCCAACCAAGAGCGGCATAGCCGGATGTTTTGGGGATATCGCCACGCACGCCTACAATTTGGGTCGCTACATGACCGGGTTGCTGCCCGCCGAAATCTCGGCGAACCTGCGTACCTTCGAAGCGGGCCGCAAGCTAGACGATTACGGCACGGCAGTGATCAAGTACCAAAACGGCGGACTGGGAACGGTTACCGCCTCGCAAATCAGCCATGGTCGCGAGAACGATGTGTTAATAGAAATCGACGGCACCAAGGGTTCATTGCAGTGGCGACAGGAAGATCCCAACGCGATGGTGGTGCGCTGCAATGGTCAGCCACACAAGATCTACACCCGCGACCCCAATGCACCGTATTTGGGAGACGCGGGTAAGGGAGCATGCCGACTCCCCAGCGGTCACCCCGAAGGCTTTTTCGAAGCCTTTGCCAACATCTACGCAGCGGCCTTCGACGCGATCGTCGCCAAGCATCAGGGCTCACCAGTAGAACGCGTGAATACCATTTTCCCCAATGTGCACGATGGCGTCGAAGGGATGTTATTTATTCAACAAGCGGTTGCCAGCAGCCAACAGAACGGAGCTTGGCTACCCTTGAAATGCGACCGAGCTCGGCGCTAGTGGTTCACCCTGCCTACCATGTGGGGTGCACGCGGGTTTCTTTGGAGTGCTGGGGCTTGGCACAGCTTTCACTTTCAATGCGGCGTGCATCCAACGGAGCTCGGTTCATCGCTAGATTCCCGCCCCGTTTAGTTCCCGAAAAGTTTTGACTCTTCTAAAAATGAAAGCTACGACGAGTCGCAGCACTCCAAAATTTTCCGCTGGTTCGCTCCTGCCGGGTGCGACTTAGCAGTGGGTCGCTCCTGCCGGGTACGACTTGGCAGTGGGTCGTACCTGCCGGGTACGACTTGCACAACGAGGATCTTTAAGTATCAACTATGAAGTATCAGCGAGTCGCGATAGTTGGCGTGGGTTTGCTCGGCGGCTCGCTGGGCTTGGCTCTTCGCTCGCGAGGTCTAGCTCACGAGGTTGTCGGTTGGGGGCGAAACCCGGAAGCCTTACGGCAAGCGCTGCGAGTGCAGGCCGTTGATCGCATCGACCTCGACTTATCTGGGGCGTGCTTCGAAGCGGACTTGGTAGTGGTATGCACCCCGGTCGAATCGATAGTCGACAATGTTCACAAGTGCTGTAAACAGATGTCTTCCGATGGGCTGATTACCGATGTGGGGAGCACCAAGAGGATAATTTGTGAACAATTGTCGGTGTCCGCGAACAACAATTTTTGTGGTTCCCACCCCTTGGCAGGGAGCGACAAAAGTGGTGTGGCCTTCGCCACCGCCGATCTGTTCGACGGCAGATTGACCGTGGTCACGCCGTCGGAGAGTACGCCCGCCGAGCTGGTCCAACGAACGGAAACACTGTGGCAGTCGCTCGGCAGTCGAACGCTGCGGATGAGTCCTGGCGAACATGATCGGGGCGTGGCGCAAACCAGTCATCTGCCGCATATCGTGGCGGCGGCGTTGGCCGCGGGGACCCCCGAAGCGTTGCTCCCCCTAGCAGCAACAGGCTGGTGCGATACAACACGTGTAGCGGCCGGAGGCGTAGAGCTCTGGCGGCAGATTCTCGGGGAGAACCGCCAGCCGGTACTCAAAGCCTTGGAAACCTTTGCGGCTTCACTTAACCCGTGGCTCGAGGCGCTCCGCCAAGGGGACTCTCGACAGCTCGAACAACTACTGGAAGCAGGAAAGAAAAAACGTGACTCTGTGGGAAATTGACGTTCATCCGGCCGACAACGAGCGCGATGTAAGCGGTGCCAATCTGGCCAGCGAAGCGCGTGATCTGGGACTCGGCGCGCACATTAACATCGCCGCTGCGCACGGTTTCCTACTACAAGGCGAGCTCAGCGAAGCGCAAGTGAACCAGGCCGCCGCGCAGTTGCTGGTGGACGCCGTGACTGAAAACGCCCTGGTGGCACCAGTCGGCGACTCACGGCTTGCCAGCCAGCCAGCTAGATTTAAGCAGTCTGGGCCTGTGCACGTGGTGCACGTCCTCCCCAAGCCGGGCGTGATGGATCCCGTCGCACAAAGCACGCTTCAAGCCCTATGCGACATGGGACTGCCGGTCGAGCAAGTGACCACGCTGCGCAAGTTTTGGCTGAGCGATGTTCAGCCCGCGGAACTCGAACGGCTGTGCCAGAAACTGCTCTCCAACGATTCCATTGAACGCGTCATCACCGGACCACTCAACCTAACTAAAATCGATGTAGGTGCCGAATACCAGTTCGAATTGCTGCAGGTTCCGATCCGTGAATTGACCGATGAACAGTTGCTGCTACTGAGTAAACACGGACAGCTCTATCTGTCGCTGACTGAGATGCAGACCATTCAACAGCATTTCAAAACGCAGGGTCGCGAGCCAACTGATATTGAGTTGGAAACCATCGCGCAAACTTGGAGCGAACATTGCAGCCACAAAACACTGGCTGGACGCATCGCTTATGCCGATGAACATGGCTCGCGGCAGTTTAAGAACATGCTCAAGGAAACGATCTTTCAAGCCACGCAAACCATCCGCGCGGAACTAGGTGCCGACGACTGGTGCGTTAAGGTATTCTCCGACAATGCGGGAATTGTTAAATTCGACGACGACTACCACGTCGTCTTTAAAGTAGAAACGCACAACCACCCCAGCGCGATCGAGCCTTATGGTGGTTCCAATACTGGTATCGGTGGTGTGATTCGCGATCCCATGGGAACGGGGCTGGGAGCCAAGCCCTTTTGCAATACGGATATCTTTTGCTTCGCTCCGCCGAACACGGATGCCAGTTCGCTACCGCCCGGCGTGTTGCATCCACGACGTGTGATGAAAGGCGTGGTCAGCGGCGTCCGCGACTATGGCAACCGCATGGGTATTCCCACGGTCAACGGTGCCGTCTATTTTGATCCTCGCTACTTGGGCAATCCGTTAGTCTATTGTGGCAACGCCGGGCTGCTCCCAGTCGATTGCGTCGACAAGGCACCCCGTGAAGGAGATTGGATCGTTTCCATCGGCGGGCGAACAGGTCGCGATGGAATTCATGGGGCTACATTTAGTAGCGCTGAATTGACCAGCGAGAGTGAATCAATCTCGGGAGGCTCAGTGCAGATCGGCAATGCAGTCACTGAGAAAATGGTGCTCGATGTATTGCTACAAGCACGCGATGAAAAGCTGTTCAGCGCGGTTACCGACTGTGGCGCAGGTGGCTTCAGTAGCGCCGTGGGTGAGATGGGCGAATCGATCGGAGCTGAAGTTTGGCTCGAGCGTGCACCGCTGAAATACGACGGTTTGAACTATACCGAAATCTGGATCAGCGAAGCCCAAGAACGGATGGTATTCGCCGTACCACCAGCCAAACTGGAACGGATGAAAGCCATCTGCGAGGCCGAGGGAGTGGAAGTATCGGTCATCGGACAATTTGTACCCACTGGGTTGCTGCGCTTAAT
The DNA here is from genome assembly GCA_041739785.1 of Pirellulaceae bacterium. GTDB lineage: Bacteria > Planctomycetota > Planctomycetia > Pirellulales > Pirellulaceae > Aureliella. The sequence continues at coordinate 5,966 of JBGSNE010000254.1, read as the reverse complement.
GTACCAAGGTCAGCAGGTCGGCGTGGTGGCGATGGAGTTCCTGCACGACGGTCGTCCGCCTGTCGTACGTAGCGCCACCTATGCTCCCCCTGCGGTCGTCGATACCGCCGCTCCTAACTTTAACCGTAGCCAAACCGAAGATGTATTGAAAAAGATCTTGGGTTCGCTCAATGTAGCCAGTAAACATTGGATCATTCGACAATACGATCACGAGGTCCAGGCCGGCAGCGCGATCAAACCACTGGTCGGCCCAGCCAGCAATGGTCCCGGGGATGCCGCCGTCGTTCGCCCAAGACTCGACAGCCGGCGTGGCGTGGTGCTGAGCTGCGGCATGAATCCAGCCTACGGTGATCTCGATCCCTACCATATGGCCGCCAGCGCAATCGACGAAGCGGTCCGCAATGCAGTGGCGGTTGGGGCCGATCCCAAGCGGTTGGCAATTCTTGACAACTTTTGTTGGGGGAACACCGATCGGCCGGAAACACTTGGCACCTTAGTCCGCGCGGCGCTGGCCTGCCATGATGTGGCAGTAGCGTGGAAAACACCCTTTATCAGTGGCAAGGATAGCCTCAACAACGAATTTACCTGGGTCGATGCCTCCGGTGAGCGGCATTCAATCGCAATTCCGCCATCGCTGTTGATCAGTGCTATGGGACAAGTCGCTGACGTGGCACAATGCGTCACCATGGATTTCAAGGAGGCGGGAAACCCGATTTATTTAGTTGGTGCGACCCAACGCGAACTGGGCGGATCGCATTTGTTTAGCGTGCTTGGGCTCAGCGGTGGACAAGTTCCGCAAGTTGCACTGGAGCGCGCAAAACTCACGTTTGAGAAAATCCACACGGCAATTACCTCGGGCCTAATCCGCGCTTGTCATGACTTGAGCGAAGGAGGTTTGGCTGTAGCCCTAGCGGAAATGTCGTTCGCTGGTCATTTGGGAACCGAAATTGACGTGTTGGCAGCGGCGAAAGCGAGTGGACTCAGTGCAAGTGAGTTGCTGTTCTCCGAGAGCAATAGTCGCTTCCTAGTCGAAGTTGCTGCGGAACATGAAAGCCAGTGGCAGGAGCTGTTCGGTGAATTAACCACTTTGCGATTGGGGCAGGTGCAAAGCCGCCCCAATGTGATGGTGCGTTTCGGGCAAGACCTCTTGGTCGATCTCCCCTGGCCCGAGTTGTTTGACGCTTGGCATCAACCATTGGATTGGTAACCGTACGTCAGCCTTTCCAGGCTGACATGGTACGTCGGCCTTTCCAGGCGGACATGATTCCCCCCAAAACTCCCTTCTTCTCGTCAAGAGCATTGAATCGGTGCGTCTTAGAGGTCATTGTCGCCCCCGGCAGGAGCGACCCACTTAGTCGCCCCCGGCAGGAGCGACCCACTTAGTCGCCCCCGGCAGGAGCGACCCACTTAGTCGCACCCGGCAGGAGCGACCCACTTAGTCGCACCCGGCAGGAGCGACCCACTTAGTCGCACCCGGCAGGTGCGACCCACTTTGTCGCACCAGGGTGCGACCCACTTAAGACTTCGACCTCATTCTCCCTTACCGACCACGATATCGCGTGTCACATCTTGGATGCTCGACTGTCGCTCGGCCAGACTTTGGAGCTGCTGCTGAATGTCGCTCTCGGCGGCTTGTCCAATCGGATCATTGGGATCAGTTAACAGCTTAGACAGCGTGCTGGTGCGGTTGTTGATCCGCAGTTGTAGAGTGCGAATCAGTCGCAATTCGGCCAACTTGTCGACCAAGGGTTGATCACCGGGCTGGCCACCTGGCGGGGCTTGGCCTTGCTGCTGTTGTTGTTGTTTCTGGCGATTGTCTTTTTGCACTTGGACCAATGCCTCGACCATTTCCTCAAGTGACTGGACGATCTCCTGTTCAATGTTGACAGTCAACTTTCCGACGTCGCCGGCAAACAAGCGGTCGGCGACGGAGGCGATGTCAGTGTTGAGTTGCTCAATGGCCTCGGGAAAGGCCGCGCTCGACCCCTCTTCACGCAATAGTAAAAACGCGCGTTCCCCTTCCGCCAAAACTCTGCGTTCATCCTCCGACAATTTTCCGGCTGAGATCTGGATTTGACGGTTGGCCCCTTCACCAGTGATTTCTTGAAGTCTAGTGGTTTCTTCCAACACTTTGTTTTGCATCTCCAGCATTCGACGCAATCGCGTTTCCAGCGATGCCAGCGACCGTTCCACTTCCTCCTCGCGCAGTTGCCGCAAAATCTCTTCGAGCTCTTCGATGGCCTCGCGCAATCGTTCTTCCGCCTCGCGTTGTTTCTCCACGGCACCTTCACGTTCAGCTTGCTCCAACTCTCGCTGGGCTTCCTGCATGTTCTGCTGCGCTTGTTCTATCTTTTGTTGGGCGCGCTGCGTCGGTGATTGAGGCTGTTGCGGCTGTGGCTCACCCGCTGGCTTAGCAGATTGTCCTGGTCCGCCATCGCCCTGTGGTTGTTGAGTGGGTTGTTGTTGACTGGGTGGTTGCTGCCCTGGCGGTGACTGCGAAGAAGGTTGTTTCGAGTCTGGCGAGGGAGTCGATTCCGATGGTTCCTGGGGTGATCCTTGAGAGTCGTTAGGCTTCCCCGGCTCCTTTCCGTCCTGCGGATCGGTACCAGGCTTCGATTGGGACGATTCACTACCAGGTCGTGAATCATCATTTTTATCGTCCGAGGTACCTTTATCAGTTTGATTTTTATCAGCCTGATTGTCACCTGACGGCTGACCACTAGGTGGCTGGTCACTCGACTGTTGGGCATCGCCCAACTTGTCGTCAGACTCTGCATTCTTAGGCTGTGCTGATTCATCCGCTGATTCTGATTTGTCGTTGGGACCTGGCGACTCAGACTTAGGCGATTGGTTCTCTGCCGCGGAATCTTTGTTTTCATTGGTCGACTCTTGTCCGTTTAACTCTGCGGCGATGTCAGTGGCTTTGTCCGCTAGCTTTTGTTGATCTTTGGCCGATTGCTCCGTATCCTGCCCACCTTCGGTGCGACCGCGCAAAGAGCTCTGAAGGCGCAGCAGTCGATCGGTTTCTTCAATCCAACGGCGTACTTCGTCACGTTCCTCGCGGATGCGTTTTTCCCGGTTTTCGCTTTGCAGTAACTCAAGTAGTCGCTTGAGGCTTTCGCGGCTCGTTTTCTGTTTCTCGATTGCTTCGCTATATTGACCTTGCTCTAGCCGGGCGGCGGCGGCGGCGAGCAGCTCCGTCAATTCAGCCTGTTTGCTAAGTTGTACGGCCTGTTGCAACAATGCCGCACGAGCCGGATTCTCCCCGGCTTCCAAATCTGCCGAGCGCAGTAAAAGAGTTTCCAAGCGACTGAAACGCTCGGCAACGGCTTTTTGTTCGGTAGCCAACGGGACTACCGGTAACTCGCTGGGCAAGCTTTCCGGAGCGGTTTCTGTTGTGGTTTGCGCTGAAGCAAAAGGAGCACAATTCAAAACGACCATCGACAGTATGCCAGCTCTAATTGTGTTCATCAGCACTCTCACTTTGGAAAATCCCGTAGGCTAACGCAATAGATCTAGTATACGTTTACGATGTTCCTGCTCGGTCTCAGTCAATACTTTTTCTTGGTCCTCTAACAAACCTCGCACTAAATCGACGATCTCATTGAAATCTTCGATATCTTGCATGCTGGCTTTGATGGCTTCCAGTTTTAAGAGCACCACCTCCAGTGCTTTGGCTGCCACGTCAGCTGATTCGCGCCCGGCTCCTGCCAAGGCGGCCGTCTGCAGAGCGGCTAACGACGTACGTAGCGTTTCATATTCACCAGCCAACAATGTCCGCAGCGGTGCGCCGACCTTCTCCTGCAGTCGCTCCTGGCGATCGTAGCTGTCGATCCGATTATTGACTAACTGCAGTCTTAAATTGTCGACACGCGCTGCAACGCTCAACAGCTCTTGCTGAGATTTATCTGCCTGCAATACGCTTTGTTGGGACCACAGGCCAGCCAAACGCTGCGCCACTTCGGCGGGAGACTCACTCTTGCCAATTTGTGGTATCGCGACCCAGCTACTCGCAGACGACAGTTCGCGCCCACCGTTGGCTGGCGGCAAGTCGGTCTTCATCGTTTGTAGCACCTGTCGCAACTGCGCGAGTTCAGACACGATTAGTTCCAAGCGTTGACGCAATTCCAACTCTTGTCGATCGAGGATTACCAATAATTGATCGGGCGTTACTATCGACAGTTGAACTCCCTGGCCACGGCCAACGTGACGAGCATCGCCAAGATTGTAGTAATCGCGGGCCGTGACCACCAAACCCACTGTCATACCCGGTTCAAGTGCCAACTGCTGTTGCTCTTGTAGTTTTTCCAGATCGATGGTCGATTTCAGTTGCGTTTTTTCGAGGCTAAGCGGAATCTCTACCGTCTGACTTTCATTGACACTTACGTCGGCGGAAACGCTTTCGATTCCATGGTCATCCTCCACGGTTCCCACAATTGGAATACGGGCAATGGACGTTACAGCCATACCAATCCCTTCCAATTGCGAGGCGACTTCAGGCAGCGTGTCCTCGCGGATGGTGACCACGTATCGCGGAATCTGTTCCGCCGACAACCCGAATTGATCGATCAAACGCACTTCCACTACTTGGCTTGTTTGAAGTTTGCCCAATGGTAGTTGAAACGAACTTCCCGACGGGACGCTGGTCAGGACTTGCGGGCTGCCTAGGTTGGCATCCTGAGTGGGAGAGTGAATCAGGTATTCAACACGTTTGAGTGGATGCGAAGCGGTACCTACCAGCGTCACATCAGTACCTTCGGGAATGGATATGCCGCTACGGTATTCGAGCGTCTCCCGCGTGCCGAGAACCGAGAGTGAATCGAGCAAGTAGCTGGGATAGACGCAATCGAGTTTCATGTTGGCCACGACCGCCGATTGCACAACTTCGATGTGTAAATCTCGCAAACGGGCATCGAGCCCCACCACGTCGATGTGCATATCGTGCGTTAGCCCGTCCAGTGGTGGACCATCCAGGGTGAACGTTTGCCACGCGTCGCGAGGGCTGCCAATACGCCGCAAATTGGCTCGGCCCCGCGCTCCGTCACTCGACTGATAAAACAGTGTGCAAACCTCGGGGACTTGTACCGCCTGCGTATCAGCTGAAATCTGCAACTGTGGTGTAGCGCCTTGAGGAATACGTGCCACGTTGTCGATGAACGGGACCAGCACCCGCTCAGCGGACAATTGGGTAGAAAAAGTAGGGACTTGCAACAGTAGTCCGTCGGCCCGAAGTGCCGCCCTACGCGGCCAGGGTTCATCAGCGAGTGTAAAAAGCCGTCTCATCCAGCGCCCCGTCCACTCGGGCATGCCTAGCGCTGCGATCGCCGTTAAAGTTAGTCCCAAGCCAGCAGCGACACCGACGGCCCACAGCGGTTGCCAATCAAACAGCTGGCTGGGATGAACCATGGACATCCGCTCTGCGGCCGATCGGTGAACGCGTTCCAACATTACTTGATGGGCATGCGGATTGGATATGCCCTCCACGGTTACCCCATTTAGCTCCACAGCGGTGATCAGTTCGTTGTTGATTTCCGGATAGTTGCGCTCGATCAAGAGAGCCAATGATCGATCCTGTAAACGCACCATCAACCGGGCGACGATCCAGCGGTAAAAAATAACGCCACTTCCGACCAGCATGGCAACCAGCAGGCAGCCACGCAACCACACTGGCGTTTCGCTGGAGCCCATCGTGACGGGCAAATAATCGATCAAACCACCCAACCAAAAAACTAGTAGTAGCCACAACGCAATCAGCAGAAGTCCCTGTACGGCAACGTATCGCGCCAGCAGTCGACGAAGTTGACTGAACGTTCGCGCGATGCTCGTTGATCGCTGAAGTGTGGATGATGTTTGAGGCATTAAGGGTCTGTTCTATTTCGTTTCCCGATTGGGTTCATGTCCCGAATAGGGCATCGTCGCACGACTCTCCGAGTCGTGTTCGCGCTCATCATGCGGGCAATCTCTTA
>JBGSNE010000244.1:0-3721 GCA_041739785.1 Pirellulaceae bacterium | reverse complement strand
CTCTTCGTCTAATGGAATATCCCCGTTGAGTACAACTTTGCTCGGATCATTAATTTCGCTTTTCCAGCCTTCGCGTTCATCCAGCAACTGTTGGCGTGCTTTTGTACTAAGATTTTCGTTTTCAAGTTGTTTGTCAATTTGATCAATTTTATCTTGATAAAACTGGTTTAGCTCTGCCTGGGTCTTTTCAGGAACGTCAAGATCACCTTCCAGATCGTTCAAGTTGGCCTGCTCAGCGGCTAGCCTGTCAGCTTCCGATTTCTCCGCTGCGGCTCTTTCTGCTTCTTGCCGCTCTTTCTCCCTCGCTTCTGCAAGTGCTTTGTCGTTGGCGGCTTTGATTTCGGCGAGGACTGCGTCAGCTGCGGCAGAGGGATTGCCGGCGTAAATGGTCACTACAACCCCATCGGTACCAGCTCCGGATGCTGCCCCTTCGGGAACCGATACACTTGCCGGTGATGGAGGGGCTCCTAGAGCAGCCACGCCACCTGGGAAACAACCTCCAGCTCCAGGCATACTACTGGGAGCCGACGCGGGTCCTGGTAAACCTGTCCCTGGTCCCAGGCCAAGGTCAGGCAGGCAACCGCCTGGCAAGATGCCATTAATCAACGGCATCGCGCCACCAGCCGCCGCCGGTGCGGCCCCTCCGCCAAAGAGGGTGGAGAAGGCATCACCAAAGGAATTAAACGTGGCCGTGCCTACTCCTGCCGCTGACGTGGCGGCAGAGTACAAGACCTGCAAAGGCAATTGCAAGGGGCTGAGTGTCGCCCCGGTTCGAAAGGTGTCTACTTCAAGTGCGAGAATGTTGCCGAGATCGCCTAGCCTTACATCACTGCCGTAGTACTCTCGATCATGTTTATCGTAAGAGGGAGACATGTCGGCATTAAGTATGCGATCGGGTACCCGAACGGCTTGTTGCGTCTTTCGCTTCCCGACAACGAGCTCACCCTTGCAGAGTGCGAGATCCTAGCCGCTGCTCTTCAACGCGACGGCGTTTTCGGCTACGATAAATCTTCTATATAGAACTTTACTCAAGGGTCGTTGCCGTGCTATTCGTCAAGGATGCTCAAGGACTTTCAGGGAATAATCGACTCGGAGGGATTGCGGACATTTCGTCAGTCAGCAAGCTCGATCACTGGAGAAGCGGCCCACGCTTCATCCGACTCACGAGTCTCATTCTGGGCAATCGTTGAGGAACGTGCAGCAACTGGAATTCTGCGAGAGATGATGGTTGGCAGTCGCCAGCGTGCCCTACGATTACTTGAAGAATCCGCGATCTCGATTGGCACTGAACCCCGCCGCTAAAGGCATTCCGCCGGAAGCGTCCCACCACCAGACTTTGAAGAATAATCGTTTCAATTTGTTTTGTCGTTGAGATGACTGAAGGAATTTGTGTAATAGACTATCGCAAGCTGCAAACTAAATATCTGCGATATTACGGATTAGGCATGTCCCTTGATGCTTCAATCACAAGCTGGCAAACTAATCGGCACCTACCTTGAGGCAAAACTATGGCGAAAAAAGTATTCTTCAGCTTCCATTATCAAGACGTTATAGATTTCAGAGCTAATGTCGTGCGTAATCATTGGAGATTAAAACTCGACCGTCAGTCGGCTGGCTACTTCGACAAATCTGTATGGGAAGAGGCTGAAGCAAAGAGCGATATCGGCCTGAAACGTTTGATCAACGGTGCACTAACTGGATGTTCAACGACATGCGTCCTAATTGGAACGCATACTTATGCTCGCCGATGGGTGCAATATGAGATCATGAAAAGCTTTCGCGACGGAAAAAAAGTTATTGGCGTGCACATCAATTCTATCAAAGATAAAAATCAGGTTGTCAAGATTAAGGGAGCGAACCCTTTCAGTTCTCTCGGTGTAACCTATTCCTCATCGGGACTTACGGCTACCTTAAAGGTAGCGAGGGGTGACAAATGGTACGACTATACGGACATTGACGGTACGGCCAGTTTCCAGACGGGTGGAGTACCGTCTCGCTTCCATGGACAGGGATACAATTTAACGGAATTCTGTCCAGTCTTCGACTGGGTCTCTCAAGACGGTTACAACAACTTCGGAACATGGGTGGACTGATAGGAAGATTGTATGTCAAACGTTTTGTCAGTTGTCTTTGCACGCGATCATCGAAACGCTGCGGAGTCGATCTCTTGTCGAATTGCAAGTGTGTATGCGGAACTTGAGATCGAGCTTATCGAGCTCACGAGATCGACTAACCCGTCGCCGTCCGGTGGAGTAGTTGCTCTACTCTTTGATGAAGAATTCAATGCTTGTTCGGAGCGAACCCGGTGGTTGACGAATTGGAATGAAAAGCGAGCTTCGACCCCTCTACTGCCGATTGCTCTTGATAGTGCTCATGGCAGGCCACCAAATCCAATCAGTGGTTTGAAGGCACGTTTTGCTGTAGGCGATGAAAAGGAAGTACTTCGCTCCATCGGGGCGATGCTGGGCCTGGCATTGCGGCCAGGCAAGAACAAGGTTTTTGTTTCTTATCGTGGTGTCGACGGGACGGTCTCAGCGAGACGCATCTATGACCAATTTATTCGGTCTGGCTATTGCGCTTGGTTGGACGAGGGAAAAGATACTGACGATAACCCGAACTTGGAACTGGGTGCGGATGTACAGAAGGAGATTGAAGATCGAGTCGCTGACGCGAATGCATTGATCTTGGTAGACACTCCAGAAGCCCCGAGCTCCAAATGGATCCGATTTGAGGTTGCACTCGCCGTCGGAAAAATGATTCCGATTTATCCGGTCGTGCTGCACCCAGATACCGAGGAAACTTCTCGAGGTCGGTTTCGAGTGTTGCAGGGACTGAATCGGCGCATATGCATCGAATCGACTGTCGATTCCGGCCAATACATTTTCGATGATGCAAACTTGCCTGCAATCGTTGCCAATGTCGAAGAGTATTTGCTGCGGGTTTATCAGAACAGAGTTGTGCAGCCGCGAGAACTTGAGCGTTGGTTTGTCGAGCAAAAATGGGAATTTGGAGTCAGCGAACTGCGTCCTCACCTTCATCATGCCAAGGTCGGAAGGGTTCCCGATCTGATTTCACTGTTGGCTTGCTGTTCATTTGAGGACATTATTTTTGCGCCTCGACTGCAATCGTTTGTTGAAGACATCCAGTTCCTTTCACTTAAAAAGCAAGCGTTCACTCGCAATTTGTTTCTTTATCCGGGCGCTACTCAAAACCCATTGGACATAGAGTACCTTATGACTAAAGAGGTCCCCGACATTGCTACATTGAATGCATTGCTGCTCTCTTATAATGAAGCCATCGCTCGAATCAGTGCAATGACCGGAGGCTACTATGTCCCTTGACGCCACCACGCTCCCTGAAATTGACCTCCGTGGCATGAAGGTCTGGCTTTCCGGTGCTGTTCCAGAGTCGGAACTACAAAGTCCCGATACCAAACTTGCCTTCGAGGTTTGGAGCGGAAGCCCACTCGAACACGGGATACTCGGATTCGTCAGCGAATTCGCCAGTCTTGTTTTCAAATATGGCGGGCAAATCATTCACGGAAGCCATCCAACACTGACACCGATCTTGTTGGAGCAATGGGACCGTACATGATGACCATTGGGACTCGGTCGGGCCCGGGGTGAAATTGTGGTGTAGTGTTCTTGTGTTGTGAGCTTCAACTTATTTCGCAAGGAGACAATCATGGGTACGCAGAGAAGATTGAATGGTCGGCCACTTG
>JBGSNE010000238.1:0-1917 GCA_041739785.1 Pirellulaceae bacterium | reverse complement strand
GACCGCGAATGCGGTCGATCGCTGGCAAGCCGGAAGATCGCGGGGATGCTTCAATGACCTGGGAATTGCATCCCAGGCTATCAAATGCCGTGCCTTCGGCACTAAATTGCGCAACTTCAAAAGTCGTAGGCGAGGATCATCGGGGAGATCCTCGCCTACGGCTGCGGGTTAAACGACTAAATCAACAAGCCGTTACGGCCCACAGCTTTCCCTTAGGTTCAATACTTCGATTAAATCAACAAGCCAAGCTCCGAGCGGACGAAAGTCGTTCACGAGTTTAGGTTGGAGCTGTGGAACATGGTGGTGATCAGCGAGAAAGGTCTTCTTTTGGATGTTTTTTCCATGCGTCCGCTCCGTACCTGTTGTTTTCTGTGTTTATCGATGATGAGCACAGGCTGCCTTCCTGCTACACGCAGTCAAAATCTGAGCGCCAAATTGTCCGCCGAGGAACTATTTCGACTGCATTGCTCGTCGTGCCACGGGGATGGAAGTGGCAATGGACATATCGCTGGCACGCTCAAAGTTTTGCCGCGCAATCTAAAATTGGTTGAGTGGCAATCCAGTGTCAGCGATCAGCACATTGCACGCGTTATTCGTGAGGGCGGTTTCGCGATGAAACTTAGTCCAGACATGCCCGCCTTTCGCGACAAGTTAAGCGAACCAGAGGTGCAGTTGCTGGTGTACTACCTGAGAAAACTGGGTAGTGTTCACCTTTAGCGACAACGGCACTGTTCAGAGTCGGCGGTCTTAATATGCTCGCTGAGCGTCAGCAATTCGAATTCGCGGAGCACGTCTGCAATTTTGACATCCGCTGAGCGGCTTTCCAATATAGACCACTCCTCTTCGGCAAAACTGCGGATACTAATTTTGCGACCGTATTTGGCCTGGATTTCACCAAAGCGATGGACGTAGGGCCAAGTGTGTAGAAAGGCCTTTTCTAGATTCACGGGCGCACAGACCCATCGATTCCAGCGGCTGGTTCGCGCTAGCTCTTCGCCGGTCACATCGCAAATCTTGGTCGTATCCTTGAGTGTACTGGACACGACACAGTACTGGTGCTGCCACGCCTTGGCGTTAACCATCTGCCCACCTGCAAAGGCCGATGGCCAAAATACAATTTCGGCACCCGATTGTTGTAGACTTCGCCAAGTTTCCGACCATTCGATATCAAAACATATCTGCATTCCAACGATCCCAAAGTCGGTCTTAAACACCGGCGGCTCAACAGGACCAGGAGCCACACCGCTACCCAGTTCGCCCGTAGTGGGATGTGCCTTACGATATTCCCCAACCACCTCTCCCGCGCGATCGAGTAACACTGCCGCGTTGTAGACTGCGTCTGCAGTTCGCGTATGTAAAGGACAAACGACATAACAAGAGTGAGCTCGGGCAAAATCGGCAAAGGGACGTAACAACTCGCCAATTGGAGACTCTGCCACGTCGGTTGCCGACGGCGCAGTTTGGCTGAGGTTTGAAACCAGAAATGTTTCCGGCAAACAAATGACATCAGGCTGCATCGGAACGATCTCTTCCATCCGCTGCAACATCTGCTGACCCATAGCTGCCGGCGTCGCCGCTTGCAGTCCTTCATGAGAAACGCTGGCAATCCACACCTCTCGCGGTAGCCGCTCGCCTTGGTTGCGAATTGCTTCAGCGGGTTCAGCCGCGGCACGAGCTACTCCACCGGCGGCTAGCCCTGCGCCAACCAATGAACCGCCCAGGAAACTTCTTCTACCGAGTTCACTGTGTTTCGACATTGTCGATGCTCCTTACGTGGTTTGCTTACGATCTTTAAAACTGGCTGTTTAACATGAAGGGCACTTATAACGTAGCGGAATTAGCCAAGAATTTAGTCTATAGGCATTATTTAATGATTTCGAAATTTAATTTAGTCGGAAAACAGAAATTATTTGAGAA
>JBGSNE010000236.1:0-4051 GCA_041739785.1 Pirellulaceae bacterium | reverse complement strand
GAAGAGTGACGATTGAAGATTGAAGATTGAAGATTGAAGATTGAAGATTGAAGATTGAAGATTGAAGATTGAAGATTGAAGATTGAAGATTGAAGATTGAAGATTGAAGATTGATGATTGATGATTGATGACTGAGGCCTGATGGGTTTGAAGGGCTGAAAGCCCGGTAGATTATCAAGCCCAGGCTGGAGGCCTGGGGACGCGGCGGAGTTTAACGTCGATAGGGCCAACGGCCCGACAGATTGTGGGTTTGTGAAATGGATGCGTTACGGTCGACGAGGGCTGGCAACGCTCCATAATGCCGGCAACAACGGGCAATAGAACAACGATTCATAATCGGTCGGGCCGTTGGCCCTAACGCGTTCGCATATGCTTAGTCCCCCGGCCTACAGCCGGGGCTAGAAAATCGACCGGGCCGTTGGCCCTAAATACAAACGTCTCCTTGTCTCCCAACTCCCAGCTCCCAACTCCCAACCTATGCCCAACTCACTCGAAAAACAATTAACTCACCGAATCGAAGCAGCGGTGCGCGGGGCGATTGGTCCGGCGAAGGAGATGGTACTATTGCATCGGCCGTATTTACCTCCTAAGGCTTGGGACTATGTCAAGGAATGTCTCGATACGGGGTGGGTCTCCTCGGCGGGATCGTATGTGACACGTTTCGAGCAGGAGTTGGCTAAGGTAACGGGATGTCGCCGAGCGGTGGCGACGGTCAATGGTACGGCGGCGCTGGAAATCTGCTTGCGGTTGGCTGGGGTGAAGCCCGGCGATGAGGTGCTCTCCCCTGCCCTGACCTTCGTAGCGACCGCCAATGCCATCGCGCATTGCGGAGCTACTCCCCATTTCGTCGATGTTTCGGAGGAGCGGTTTTCCATCTCCCCGCAGGCACTCGAAGATCGATTGAAGCAAATCGTCGCGGCCGGGGAACACGGTCCGATTAATCGCGAAACGGGACGCCCCATCGCTGCTGTCTGTTTGATGCATTGTTTTGGGCACCCAGGTGAATTGGATGCGATTGCGACGCTATGCGAGCGGTATGACGTGCCGTTGATTGAGGATGCGGCCGAATCGTTGGGATCGACTTATCGTGGTCGACATACTGGCCGATTTGGTTTGCTGTCGGCGGTTAGCTTTAATGGCAACAAGATCATCACCACGGGGGGGGGCGGGGCGATACTGACGGACGACGATGCGTTGGCCGATCGCGCGAAGCACTTGACTACTACGGCAAAGACACCTCATGCTTGGGAATTTCATCACGACGAGCTAGGCTGGAATTTTCGCTTGCCGAATATCAACGCAGCGTTGGGTGTGGCGCAGCTGGAAATTCTGCCGCAATTGTTGGTAGCCAAGCGAGAGGTTGCCATGCGCTACCTGGAGTCGTTCCAGGGGATCGATGATGTGGCTGATTTCCTGCGGGAGCCCAGCGATAGCAGCAGCAATTACTGGTTGAATTGTTTGGTGCTGAAACCAGAAGTGGAAGCGGCCCGCGATCAGGTCTTGAAGCAATTAAATGATGCGGGCTACCAGTGTCGACCGTTGTGGCAACCCATGCATCGCTTACCCATGTATGCGGATTGTCCGCGCGGTTCGCTGGAGACGACGGATAGTCTGTGTCGGCGGGCAATCAATGTTCCCAGTTCAGCGGATTTGGCGGAAAGTTGGCAAAGTTGACGATCATGACTCAAGCTGTGGCAATTGTTGGATTCGGAGGGCATGGCCGTGTTGTATGGAGCGCCTTGCGTGCGGCCGGTGTACATGTGATTGCCGCTACGGATTTGATGCCTCAGCCGTTGGGCAGTGGCCCGGATGAGTTGAATGTTTTGACCGACGAGCAATTGTTGGAGCGCTATGGGCCCTCAGAGTTGCGTCTGGTGGCGGGGGTCGGTTCTGTTTGGCCGAGTCTCAGTGACGGGCCACGCGAGTTGAGCGTCAGGAAATTCAGTGAGCTTGGCTACGGGTTTACGGGAGTACGACATCCATTTTCTTGGGTCGCACCGGAATCCACTTTGGCAGATACCTGTCAAATCCACGCCGGAGTTATCGTTCAACCAGGTGCGGTTATAGGGAAGTTTACGATTGTGAACACTCGCGCGGCCGTCGATCACGATTGCTTGGTGGGAGATTTCTGTCACATCGGTCCTGGAGCGACTCTGTCAGGTAATGTAGAGGTTGGGGCCGGAAGCCATTTAGGTACGGGATGCACGGTGATCCAGGGTATCAGGATAGGCAAAGGTTGTTTGGTCGCAGCGGGTGCGACCGTCGTGCGCGACATTCGCGATGGCGAATTTGTGCGGGGTACTCCCGCTCGCGCATTCCAGTCAGAGCACAGTCGGTGACCAGTGAGTCGGTGGCTCGATCCGGCTCAAACATTACTTGAAAGCTATGCTTAATTGGAAATCGCCACTTTCGCTAGAATCGATGGAAATAACAGCTCGACGCGCAAGCGAGTGGGGCACGTATTCGACCTTGGGCTTTGCTTCGGAATTGCACAGTCCGGAGACCCACTCGCTTGCGCGTCGAGCTGATGTTGGGAAAGAAAGTGGCGCTGTTCAATTAATCAACCGCCAGTGGAACGCGGCTCGGAGAGCCGCGCGACAATGGACAATCGAAGATGAATTTGTATGAAGACCGAATCGTTACTTGAAATCGTAGGCCGCGAGGCGCCGCTGTTCGAAGAGGATCTGCGTAAGCATGAAGCCGAACTGACTCGGCTGATCGCAGGTAGCCGCTTTCTAGTTGTGGGGGGCGCTGGATCGATCGGTGGAGCTGTGGTGCGCGAGCTGTTCGCGCGCAATCCACAGGCGCTGCATGTGATCGATACTTCGGAAAACAACTTGGCGGAACTCGTCCGCGACCTACGTTCGTCGCTGGGCTATATCGATGGAGACTTTCACGCTTACTGTTTCGATGGACTTGGACCCGAATTTTCCGCATTCGCAAAACAGGCACTTGAGCAACCCCGGCCGTACGATTACGTGTTGAATTTTTCCGCCCTCAAACACGTGCGCAGTGAAAAGGATCCCTTCACCTTAATGCGCTTGATCGACGTCAATGTTTTCTTGACGAAGAAGTTACTCGAGTTCGCCAAGGCGGGTGGTGCCAAGAAGTTCTTCTGTGTGTCGACCGACAAGGCTGCCAACCCAGTCAACATGATGGGGGGCTCGAAACGCATTATGGAAATGTTCCTACTCGGTGAGCAGAGTGTGACAGCCGTCTCGACGGCGCGTTTTGCCAACGTGGCGTTCTCCGATGGCTCGCTGCCGCACGCCTGGACCGAACGACTCCGCAAGCGACAACCGCTCGCCGCACCCAATGATATTCGTCGCTATTTCGTGACTGGTCAGGAGGGGGCTCAGCTGTGCCTGTTCTCGATTCTGCAAGGAAATGACGGTGAGATCTATTTCCCCAAGCTCAGTCCACGTTTGCACTTGATAACGTTTTCATCGATGGCCGAGCGCTATCTCCAATCGTTGGGATACGAGCCGGTTGAGTGCGCAACAGAAGACGAGGCGCGGGAGCGGGTTGAGGAATTGGCCGCCGTGAAGAAATGGCCAGTCTATTTTTTCAAAACAGACACCACCGGCGAAAAAGATTTCGAAGAGTTTTACACCGATGGCGAACGAGTTGATTGGGATCGCTACGCAGAAATGGGAGTGGTTCGCAACGATGCTGTGGCTAAGCCCGAACAATTGCAGGCCTTCACTAATCACATCGCCGATATGCGGCAGCGACAAAAGTGGACCAAACAGGAATTGCTCGAAGCGTTCGGAGAGCTATTGCCCAATTTCGCTCATAAAGAAACTGGGAAAAGTTTAGATAATCGGATGTAGGTGGGGAGAGGCTAGAGGCTAGACGGTTGATGATTGATGATTGATGATTGCATATAGGGCCAACGGCCCGGCAGATTGTCTAGCCCCGGCGGCAGGTTTTGATGTTGCGCAATTTAGTGCCGAAGGCACGGCATTTGATAGCCTGGGATGCAAATCCCAGGTCATTGAAGCATCCCCGCGATCTTCCGGCTTGCCAGCGATCGACCGCATTCGCGGTC
>JBGSNE010000235.1:0-42946 GCA_041739785.1 Pirellulaceae bacterium | reverse complement strand
TTCCTTGTACGCCCCCACCGCCGTATCGCGTTGTCGCTCGCGCACGTTAACAATGTTTTTCAGTCGGAAAGGTTGTTTAGACATCGGGAGTAACAGGTTTCAGGTTTCAGGCTTCAAGTTTCAGGTTTCAGGTTTCAGGTTTCAGGTTTCAGGTTTCAGGTTTCAGGTTTCAGGTTTCAGGTTTCAGGTTTCAGGTTTTAGGTTTTAGGTTTGAGATTTGAGATTTGAGATTTGATAGCGTTTGAGGTAGAAAGTCCAGTCGATCGCGGGGCCGGAGCTAGCCAATCGGCTGGTCCTTCGGCCTTAAACCTCAACCACCCCTCGCGTTCCATCGTCCTATCCCCACGTCCCTATTCCCTATTCCCTATTCCCCATTCCCCATTCCCCATTCCCCATTCCCTATTTCCCTTTCACCGCTTCGGCTTCGACCCTTCCGGCGATCAATTGTTGCAGCGCGGCGAGGCTGACTTCGCGCGGTGCAATCTCGCGGGCGTGCTGTCCCAGGAACTGATCGATTTTCGGCTGCATGGCGATGGCTCGATCGATCTGCGGATTCGAACCACGTTGATAGGCACCGATGGAAATAAGGTCTTCGTTGTCTTTGTAGATTGACAGCACATTGCGCAGCGCGGTAGCGGCGGCCAATTGTTGTTCGTCAGCCAAGTGATGTTGCAAGCGGCTGAGGGAGGCGAGTACATCGATGGCCGGATAGCGACCGCGGTGGGCTATGGAGCGTGACAATACAAGATGTCCATCGAGCAGTCCGCGAAGTGCATCGCTGATTGGCTCGTTGGTGTCATCCCCTTCGACTAAGACGGTGTAGATTCCGGTGATCGTGCCGCGGGGGCCAGTCCCCGACCGCTCGACCAAACGCGGTAGCATGGAAAAGACACTCGGTGGATAGCCGCGTGTCGTCGGTGCCTCGCCGGCAGCCAAACCAATTTCGCGTTGCGCCATCGCGAATCGCGTAACGGAGTCCATCATTAACAATACGTTGCGACCTTGATCTCGAAAGTATTCTGCGATGGCCGTTGACGTCATGGCGGCATGCACGCGTCGCAGGGCCGGTTGATCGCTGGTCGCGACGACGGTCACACACTTTTTACGAGTTTCCGCATCCAGTTCGCGTTGCAAATACTCTTGGACCTCGCGACCTCGTTCACCGACTAGACCGATGACAACCACATCGGCGTCGGTGCCGCGGGCCATCATGCCCATCATAGTGCTCTTGCCCACTCCTGAACCCGCAAAGATGCCGATACGCTGGCCCCGTCCAAGTGTCAACAAAGTGTCGATCGTGCGCACTCCAGTCGTCAGAATCTTGTCGATGGGCGGGCGCTGCATAGCCGTGATGGGAGGTGCGTCGAGTGGCACTTTGGCGATGGTGTTGATTGGGCCAAGCTCATCGATGGGGTGGCCCGCCGCATCGATGACTCTTCCGATCAAGCCGGGGCCGACGCGTAGCGTGGCTATAGAATCGCACAGGACGACTTTGTCTCCCGGGGCAATTCCCTCCGATCCATCAAGCGATGCCAACAGTGTTGTGTTTCCTTGGAAGCCAATTACCTCGGCCGGAATCGCCGCGCGACCACGACGCTGGATCGAACAGACGGCTCCCACCGGAACAGGTAGGGCGACCGCTTCGATGGCATTGCGGCCGACCGACCAAATCGTGCCTTCAATGCGACTGGAGATGGAATTCTCGAGTGTGCTGGTCAACTGCTCAAGTTCAATACGCTGGGGCAAGTCAAAGCTGGTCATTGAAGTTGCTCGACCAATCGTTGTAATTGAGTTTCAAGTTGTTGGTCAATTCCGCCCTGTGAGGAGCGAACGATGCAGCCGCCGAGGCTGATCTCAGGATCGGGAAGTATTTCGACATTCGCTGCTTGAGGGACGGTTTTGGCCAACTGTTGCAGGAATCTTCCCGCCACGGCAAAGTCGTCGGGGTGTACCAATACGCGTAGTTCACGCACGTCGCGCATGGCCACGATCGCTTCCTCCATCCACACACGCAGCGTTTCTTCGCTAACCGACATTTCGCGACGCAGAATTTTTTCAGAAATCTTGGCAGCCAACTCCACCGTTTGGTTGCGCCACAATGCCAACCACTGTGTCGTTTGTCGGGTCAATTCGGCAACTGTCGCTTCGCAGGTAACGATGGCTGACTTGCAACGTGTGTCGCTAAGTTGTTGGGCGGTGGTTTGGACCTTCTGCTCGTTTGTCACTTTGGCTTGGGCCATGCCATCCAGCTTGGCTTGTTCACGGATGCGTACAGCCTCCGCATTAGCGGCTTCCAGGATACCGGCCGCTTCGCGCTGGACTTGCACCAAATAATCACGAGCGCGGCTTTGCACGTCCTCGATATTAAATGCCACCGCTTGCGGATAATCGCTACCGCGCGAAAGTTGTTCCGATTTTAGGACCGCTGCCATGATTGCTTAGTTAAAAAGTGTCGCACGACTCTCCGAGTCGTGACTCGATTTATGCTCACCCACACTAATCAAACTCGACTCGGAGAGTCGAGCGTCGTACTACACCGCGTCATGCTTGAATACTCTATGCCACAGCTTTCCGTGGTTGCTCTTGTTTGGTCAATCGCGCTGCGTTTTCAACGATGCGACGTTGCGCTTCATCGATGTCGCGCAAACGAATCGGACCAATGCGTTGTAGTCTACTTTGCAAAGTCTTTGCATCCTGTCGATCGAGCATATTCAAAAAGCGTTTCATGAATTGTGGTGTTGCGCCTGCCAGGGCTAGGAGTACGAACTGAGAATCGGTTTGGCTGAGTAACTTCGCGAGCAGCCAGGGTGGCAAGTGCAAGATTTGTTCAAATTCTATTTGGTTCAATGAACGATCTACGTCATCCGTCGTGTTGTGTCCCGTCGCACCTTGCGGAAAAGGAAGGATGTCGGTTGGGCCGGCTGGCTGCCTGAAGCCCTCGGACTCAGGTGCTGCGGAACTGGTTCTATTGTTCAGGGAACCGACCACATTCGCGTTGGTGTCGACGGTGGAAAAAACGTTGTTCGAAATGTCGAATATGTCTTGGGGGTGGGCTACTTCTACAGGTTGTACGTTTCTTGGTTGTTCGACTCCCTGGGAATCGGTCGTGGACTGCTGCGTGGGCTGAGCGGCTGTGTGGTTTACTTCAGACAGCTGCTCACTATCCGCAGTCAAAATCGAGGACCACTGCTCCCGAATTTCGATGGGGGCTGCAGCCAGCAGTGATTGCATGCGACGTGAGTTTTCTAATTCACTGGCGATCGAATGTTGGTATTCGTTCAATCGCCGCGATAAATGCTCGTCGATGGCACTCATTGCCTCGGGATCGATGTCTCGCAGCCGAGACAGCCGCACTAGTACGTCGCGGCTGGTCGCTGGAGGCAAGTGTTGCAGCACTTCGACGGCCACGTGAGGTGCTAATTGGCTGATGACCACGGCCGTTACCGCCGGTCGTTCACTACGCACAAAACGTACCAAGGCAGCCGGACTTAAGTGCGTCCAGGAATCGGCCGCTGAGTGGGCTGTGGTTGAGCGCTCGTCGTTCCAGTCCCCCTCAGCACCGCCGCTGGCTCGCAGTGGATGCACTCCCGTCGAATAAGTCTTGGCCGAATTGTTGGTACGTCCAGGTTGTGCATAGTCAGGTAAATCCGCTGACTGTGCTGCGAGTTCGTCGACGTCCGCCGCGTAGCGGTTGTGCGCTGCTGAACGCGATCCGCTACTTGCGTTCGATTGGCTAGCCGCACTCGTGGTCGTGGCTGAACGTTGAAATTCGGCCAGAATCTTGCGTTTTTCTTCGGCAGACACGGTTCCCAGTTGAGTTGCCAGCTCACGCACGCGTCGGGCTTTGTCGGTCGGCAGATGCAACAGAATTTGGCGAGCAGCGGTGGCATCCACGCTGGAGACCAAGATCGCGATTTGTCGCAGTCTATCCTGTGCGGTAGCTGTGGTCATCGGGAAGTGCTGGGCCGGGTAGGAGTGCTAGTGTTGTGAGTCAAAAGCGTTTTCGCATATCTACAGGTAACGTCTACTCTGTAACGTCTCCTCCCCGTGGGCGTCGATAGCGATCGTGAAGATTTGCAGTCAAGCCCCTTAATGCTAGCGGTTCGACTTACGCTACAGCCTACTGTTTGCTATCAACTGTAGGTTCTGATTGTATTGCCCATCAGCCGATCCCGGCTCAAACTTTCCCGGCTTGGCCCCTCGCGACGCAATGACCATCTTCCAGCTCGGGATGACCGTCAATGTATCGCGGTTCCATAGTCCATTGGCTTGGTACGCATCAGCGGGAAGCGCAGGCCACACACGTTGGCCAGATTCAAGCTCTGAATTGAACCACAGATTGAACCCGTAAACCCCTGGTCCGCTGGGCGTCTGATCGGTCCCACCACCGTAGCTGCCGATTTTCAAGTAATCATCGGTATGGCTGCTGGCGCGCGGTGTACCGGTCGGCACGCCAACGCGAAAACAGGCATCGAATAGATTCTGCTTGAGCACCTGTTTTCCGGCCCACTGGCCGCGATTCAGCCACAACCAACCTAGTCGCGCGAAGTCACGCGAGCTGGCGGTCAGACCTGTTCCATGGCGTGAACCAAAAATCTCACCATCTTCAAAATTTAGGGTGTGTAGCCGAATGCGGAAGGCATTGTCCAGCGAATCGTCGAAGATCTTTTCTAACGACTGAGCGTAGAGTTGGATTCCGTAGTCATTGTATCCCCAGGCTTCACCCGGCTTTTCATGAAGCGCATAACCACTGACCATATTTGCAAGATGCCTGTAGGACATGGACTGATCCTTGTCGGAAAGCTCCCACCCCAAATCGCCTACGCGGGCGTCGACCGATTTAATTCGTCCCTCTTGCACGGCCAAAAGTAAGAGCGTGCTGAGCACCGGCTTGGCTGCGGAAGCCCAATCTTTGTGCCGCGCCACATCGCCCCAACTTTTGACGAGATAGCCATCGCGTATGATACAGCCGTCTCCTCCCACGTTTTCGGAAAATCGATCCAAATGTTGGCCCTCTAATCCGACTTCGGAGGGTGATTTTAGTTCCCAATGAGTTCCAGGATAGACCACCGATTCTTGCGCACTGGCCCTTGATGTGCCTAGCGCAGTAAAATGGGTGAACAGTGGAAACAACATCCAACCCAAACAACTGAGTGCCACACCAAAAAAGTGTCTACAACTGAAAGGCATGGCGTAACGACGTAACGGAATTCGCCAAGAATTTCGGTCGTTGTAGTTTTGCCTGGAAGAGTCGGAATTCTTAGCGAATTCCGCTACGAGGAAATTTTTAACGAAATTCTTAACCTCGCAGAATTTGTGTCTGTAACTCGCCAACGCACCACGGGTATCAGCTGGTTTGCTTGATCCCCACCGCGTCAGACACCGTTTTTGTTTGACTCTAAGTACAAACTGCATAGGGTTCGCCTTTCATAACGAGTTGTCCTTAAGGGGTGTCACGTGTACAGTTTCGCCGTATTGCCACTCAGACAAGTATTTCCGGTTCGCCAGCGATCGACCGCGTTCGATCGCTGGCGAACCGGATGTCGGTAGATTCCATTTTCCCTGGGGTTTGTACCTCAGGCTACCATATGCCACCGCAACGCGGTTGAGCTGCGTTGATGGTTATAGTGTTTGACACGGAGCTGTGCTTATCAAACACTCGAAATCCTAGCTTCACATAATATTGGAAAAAGCGAATGCAAAAACCAGTCGGTTCGTATCGCGTTTTATTGCAAAAAGAGCAATTGGTATTCAGCGCGGCGCACTTCATAACCTTTGCCGGGGATATCTGCGAGCGCTTGCATGGTCACAACTATGGCGTCAAGGCGGAGATTGCCGGCCCGCTCGACGAGAATCAATATGTGGTTGACTTTATTGCATTTCGCGATGCACTGGCCGAAATCGTGCGGCAACTCGACCATCATATGTTGTTGCCTACTACGCACCCTCTGATCGAAGTTCGCGAAGACGAAGTGGAGGTGGTCGTCAGCTTCCGCACGAAGCGCTGGGTCTTCCCGCGCGAGGACTGTATGTTGCTACCTATATCGAATACAACGGCTGAGCAGATTGCCTGGTGGATAGCGGTCCAGCTACGCGCTGCGATGCATCCCAAAGTGGGAAAGGGCATCGAGTGGTTGGAGGTGGCCATTGATGAAAATCACGGACAGTGGGGCGCTTGCAAAATCGACTGGTAGAATCGTTATAGCTACCACCGCTTGCCAACAGTTCCGTGTGAACTGGAAGAGATGACTGCGCGAAAACGCCGCCTGCGTCCGATGTTAGACGAACCGCTTGTTTGTTAACGCACGGATTAGGTTGCTGAATGACGCAGACACTGCCCAACACGATGAATGTCACCGAAGGGGTGCGCAAAGCAGCCATTCTGCTGATGAGTCTGGAGGAAGACGAAGCAGCCGCGATTCTTTCCATGCTGCCGCGGCGATACGTCGAATCAGTGTCGATTGCCATCGCGCAGCTCGACACGATCTCTGGACGCGAGCAAGAGAAGATAATCCTTGAATTTCTACAGAGCAGGCCCAGCGCAATGGGGCCTAACTCGGGTGGATTGGATCGAGCCAAAAGTCTGGTCAAGAAAGCGCTCGGCAAGGACGCTGGCGATATGCTCAGCGTACTGCAACAGACGCTCGAAGCGCTCCCCTTCGGGTTTCTGCACAAGGCCGATCCGCAGAACATTTTGACGTTTCTGATTGATGAACACCCGCAAACAATCGCCATGGTATTGAGCAACATTCCTGCAGCGGTGGCTGCCGGCGTGCTCAATGGACTGCCGCCTGCTCGACAATTGGCCGTTATTCAGCGAATCGCCGAAATGGGACAGACCAGCCCCGATGCCATCGAGGAAGTGGAGAAAGCCCTGACGACGCGGATGGCGCTGTTCATGACACAGGCCTATCGCAAGGCGGGTGGTGTGCCGTCGGTGGCGGAAATGCTGAACGTCTCCGATCGCTCTACCGAACGGACCATCATGGATGGACTGTCCAGGGATCGCCCGGAATTGGTCGACGAAATTCGCCGCCTGATGTTTGTCTTTGAAGATGTGATCAAGCTCAATGATAAAGATATCCAAACGTTGCTGAAGAATGTCGAAACCAATCAATGGGCCTTGGCCTTAAAGGGGGCCAGCACGCCGCTTCAAGAAAAGATTCTGGGCAATATGTCACAACGTGCAGCCGATATGTTGCGTGAAGAGATGGAGTTCCTGGGGAAAGTGAGACTGAGCGAGGTCGAAGGGATGCAACAGAAAATTGTCGACGTGGTTCGTACGCTCGAAGACGCCGGGCAGCTTTCGCGACCGACGGGCGACGAAGAGGAAGAGTTTGTCGCGTAGTGAGCCTCCTCAACTGGGCAATCGATCAAAGGTGCCTTAGGATACAGCAACGTGCGTCAGGCTTTCCAGCCTGACTCGAACTTCCCCCTGCTTCCCCCACGGCTCAGCTGGCGTTGGGCCCGAGAAGAAGTCAGGCAGGAAAGCTTGACGTACGCGTGGTCAGGTTTTCTAGCCTGGCGTATTCGAGAATTCTTCATTGCACCTTGAGGTTGTTGTTTGCTCATGACACTTTCGCCGATGATGCGCCAGTACGAAGAGGCGAAGGCGGCATGTGGCGACGCACTGCTGCTATTCCGCATGGGAGACTTCTACGAACTCTTTCATGAGGATGCCAAAACATGCGCTCGCGTCCTGGGGTTGACCCTCACCAGTCGCGACAAAGGGGAGAATCCCGTCCCCATGGCGGGCTTCCCCTATCATCAGCTCGAAGGCTACTTGGCCAAGCTGATTCGGCAGGGGTACCGCGTAGCGGTGTGCGACCAAGTGGAAGACCCGCGCGAGGCCAAAGGGATCGTGCGCCGCGAAGTAACTCGTATTGTTACTGCGGGTACACTCACCGATGACGCGCTGCTCGATCCGCTGCACACCAATTTGCTGGTCGCCGTGTTTTCCTCCAAACCAGGTAAACCAGAGTCCGGTGATCAACCAACGCTGGTTGGTGTGGCTTGGACTGAATTGTCCAGTGGCCGAATGGAAGCCGGGATCTTTCCACGGTCCAAGTTGCTGGACGAACTAGCGCGTCTGGAACCCTCCGAAGTCCTGATTCGCGAGGACGATGCAATTCTCTCACCGGGCAATGATGCTGACTGGACGGTAACTCTCAGACCGACATGGCAATTTGGGGCGGAGGAGTCCGCGCGACAATTGTGTCAACACTTTGGCACGCACAGCCTGGAAGGGATGGGCTGGAACCATGAACAGGATGGACTGGCCATTGGTGCGGCCGGTGCGGTGTTGGCCTATTTGCAAGAAACCCAAAAGACCTCGCTGGGGCATATTCGGCGTTTGGTCCCCTTTCGAACAGGCCACATGCTGGAAATCGATGCGGCTACACGACGCAGTCTCGAATTGACGCTCACCATGCGCGCTTCGGATCGCAACGGTTCGCTGCTAGCCGTCCTCGATCAGACTCAGACGCCTATGGGAGCGCGACGTCTGGCCAGCTGGCTGGCGTCGCCGTTGAGAGATATACACGTTATCGAATGCCGACATGGGGCGGTAGCAGAACTAGTCAGTGACAATCGTCTACGCGGCGAACTGCGGCAATCGCTGAGCGAAGTCTATGATCTGGAACGGTTGTTGGGTCGCGTGGCCACCGGCAGGGCCAGTCCGCGCGATTTGCGACAAGTCGGTACCACGTTGTCGCAACTTCCCACCATCAAAGCGACTTTAGCGAAGCGCGCCAGCCAACGTCTGGGTGAATTGGAACACGAACTATTGCTGTGCGAGCGCCTGCGCGACCAATTGTTATCAGCGCTCGAAGAGAATAGTCCCTTGCACCTCCGCGACGGAGGCTATATCCGCGATGGCTTCAGCGGCCAGCTTGACGAACTACGACAGCTCGCCTCTGGTGGCAAGCAGTGGATCGCCGAGTATCAAGCGCGACAGATCGACGAAACGGGTATCACCAGCCTCAAAGTGGGCTACACCAAAGTCTTCGGCTACTATCTCGAAGTCACCAATGTTCACAAGGAAAAGATCCCGCCGCACTTTGTTCGCAAGCAAACACTGAAGAACGCCGAACGTTACATCACCGATGAGCTGAAGAAGTACGAGACAAAAGTCATCTCGGCTGACGAAGAGGCGCTGTCGATGGAGGAGCAGCTATTTTTGCAACTGCGGGCTGAAGTGGCTGCTCAGCTGGATGATCTTCAGCAGATCGCCGCAGTTTTGGCTGAACTCGATGTGCTGTGTGGATTGGCAGAGTTGGCCAAACGGAACGATTATGTGCGTCCAGAAATGCTCGATTCGGATGAATTGGAGATCCTGGAAGGTCGCCATCCGGTGCTGGATGCCACGGCGCAAAAGGGGACGTTTGTTCCCAACGACTGTCAGCTCGGCGGGCAGCACGGATCGATGATGCTCATCACCGGTCCCAATATGGCGGGCAAAAGTACCTATATCCGACAGGTGGCGCTGATTACGTTGATGGCTCAGCTGGGGAGTTTTGTCCCGGCCCGGCGGGCAAGGATTGGTGTCGCCGATCGAATTTTCGCCCGCGTGGGAGCCAGTGATGAACTGTCGCGGGGACAGAGCACGTTTATGGTCGAAATGGTCGAGACTGCCAGGATTCTAAATACCGCTACGAGTCGCAGCCTGGTTATCTTGGACGAAATCGGTCGCGGCACTAGTACCTATGACGGTCTAAGTTTGGCGTGGGCCATCGTTGAGTACCTGCACGATGCCGTAGCGGCTCGCACCTTGTTCGCCACTCACTACCACGAACTGACGCAGTTGGAAAAGTCTTTACCCGGTGTACGCAACTACAATGTGGCAGTCAAAGAATGGGATGAGAATATCGTTTTTCTGCATCGCATCGTACCCGGCGGGGCGGACAAGAGCTACGGTATCCATGTGGCCCGCTTGGCCGGAATACCCAAATTGGTCAATGAACGAGCCAAAGATATCCTGTCGCAACTTGAAGCTGACCACTTGAATCGTCGCGGCGATTCAAAGATCACTCCTCCGCGTCGCAAGCCCGACTCGCCGATCCAGCTGACGCTGTTTGAAATGGGCCATCATCCGGTCATCGATAAATTGCGTGAGCTGCAAGTAACCAACATTACGCCGATCGAAGCGCTCCAGTTGTTGCAACAGTGGCAACAGGAATTGGATCGCTAATCGTATGTGAGGCTTTCCCGCCTGACTTGGGGCTGCCAAGCGTACGTCAGGCTGGAAAGCCTTACGTACGAAAAAATGGACACCGAAGGGCGCGGGAGAAAACCCTTCGGTGTCCTAGCGGGAAAACGGGAGTAGTTCGACTTTCCTGCTAGTTACCACGCAATGGATTGCGATGCTCGATTGGACGAGCGGTTTGCGAGTTCGGTTGGTAGTACGTTGAAGGCGAATTAGGCTGAGCTTGGCCCGACGCCGTGACAACCTCCGGCAATGGAACTGCTACTACCGTCTCGGGTTGGTTTGTCGCCTGCGGCGAGCGCGTGCGGCTGGACGACTTCTCATCGAGTGCCAAACGTGGCGACGTGGTTGGCGCTTCGTCGGTCCATCGCAACCGTACGCCGTCGTGGCTGGCCTGCGGATCGTAGTTTTGACCGTAATTCGACGTAGGCTGTCGGTATTGAATGGTTCGAGACGGGATTCGGCGCACGCGTGTCGCCGCGTCGTCGCGGAATGGATCGACTTCGCTATCCGGCAAGGGAACTAACTCAGGCACACGTGGTTGTAGGGGCGTTGGAGTTGAAGGATGTCGTTCGAATTGAGGAACGCGTTGATAGTCATCGATATGTGGCGCGCTCGGTCGAGCTGGAACGCTGGGCTCGACCAATGGGATCCTTTGGGGAGCGGGCGTCGGGGCCGCGTAGGGTGCCATCTGGTGTGTTGCGGAAGGTGGCAATTGCGGTTGCCTCTGCGCGGGTTCCACATCTTGCAGATAGTGCGAGTCATTAAAAAACTGATGGTGCTCGTGGCTGACGTCGTTTCCAGCATGCCGTTGGCAATCGCAAACCTGTGACGATTCGCAACCACAAGAGGGTTCGCTCAATTCGCATCCGCAGGTCGTGCAGCCAGCCGCGCCGCCCCGACCGAAAATGGCGAGTTTCAAAGCTGTGTCGAGCGATGGTATGCGTGGCAGATTTAGCTGGGGCAGGCGTGGTTGCAAACGTTGTGCGACCCTATCCAGCCCGTCGAGTAGACCGCGGTCATCGGAGGTTCCGCAAGCGCGACATGGCATTCGTCCACGGCACTGATCACAGGCTTCCAATAGTCCGCTCGCATTCAGACTGAGGGCCAATACGGTCAAGCTGGCGGTAATTAAACGAATAAATTTCATATAACTCGGGCTCCACTGCCTAGGCTTGGTCTGGAGGCACATCAGTTCGATCTGAACGAATAGCCTAAATGGTCCGCATACGCGGCAAGGCTCAGCTAATTGATCGAACCGTTGTACGTGGAATTTCCAGAACTTTCGGACTATGCGCCACAATCTGCCAGGTTTGCCTATCTTGTAGCCGGCCTAGCCAGCGCTACCCGCTGAATTGCGGAGCTAGCCTACATTAACAACGCTCCATCGATCGGCTACAATTCGTCCATTACCGAGTGGGGATAAGTCGGCACCAACAGGCCTCGTCCCCTGCCCTTTAGCCCGCAACATTCTGCTCCCCAAACTTCAGCTACCCGTTGAGATTCAATTTCCATGGCACAGCAAGCGCTTCTTCAAGATCCTTTCCATGCACGTGACACTTTCCGTGCCCCTCAAGGTGACATTGGTTTTTACAGCCTAAAAAAGCTGGAGGCTCAGGGACTGGGTAACATTTCACGCTTGCCATTTTCCATCCGGATTTTGTTGGAAGCTGTGCTGCGCAACTGTGATGGATATGTTGTCAGTGAAGACGATGTCCGCAACTTAGCAAAATGGAATGCGGCCAGCCCAGCCCCGGTGGAAGTTCCCTTCATGCCGGCGCGGGTAGTCTTGCAAGACTTTACTGGTGTTCCATGCATTGTCGATTTGGCTGCCATGCGGGATGGCATGAAGACCCTAGGCGGCGATCCGAAGAAGATCAACCCTCTGATACCCGTTGATCTAGTCATCGATCATTCGGTTCAAGTCGATTTGTTTGGCACGCTCGATGCGCTGTCGCGGAACGTGGAGATCGAATTCGAACGCAATCAAGAGCGCTACGAATTCTTGCGCTGGGGGCAGCAGGCCTTTGATAACTTTCGCGTAGTTCCACCCAATACGGGCATTGTTCATCAGGTCAATTTGGAATACTTGGCTCAAGGCGTGTTCGTACGCGAGGACCATGTGGGACCCGTCGCCTTGCCCGACACACTGGTGGGAACGGATAGTCACACGACAATGATCAACGGATTGGGTGTGCTTGGTTGGGGAGTGGGAGGGATTGAAGCCGAAGCAGGCATGTTGGGGCAGCCGTTGTATATGTTGATGCCCGAAGTCGTAGGTTTTGAAATCACAGGACAACTGCCTGCGGGGGCCACCGCGACTGACTTGGTGTTGCGAGTCACCGAGATTTTGCGCAAGGCGGGTGTGGTTGGAAAATTTGTTGAGTTCTTTGGATCGGGCATTTCCAAAATGTCGTTGGCCGACCGTGCGACCATTGCCAATATGGCTCCCGAATATGGTGCCACCATGGGGTACTTCCCCGTCGACGCGGAGACACTGCACTATATGCGAAGGACCGGTC
Source organism: Pirellulaceae bacterium (assembly GCA_041739785.1). GTDB lineage: Bacteria > Planctomycetota > Planctomycetia > Pirellulales > Pirellulaceae > Aureliella. The sequence continues at coordinate 30,220 of JBGSNE010000235.1, read as the reverse complement.
GCTCAGCCGAACAAGTCTCATTGGTCGAAGCCTACATGAAAGCTCAAGGTTTGTTCCGTGAAGATGATTCATCGACGCTTGAATACTCGCAGACACTCCAGTTCGACCTGAGCTCCGTCGAACCGGCTTTAGCTGGCCCCAAGCGACCGCAAGACCGCGTTCCCCTGTCCGACATGAAGCAATCGTTTCACGCCAGCCTGGTAGCCCCGGTCGCCTCACGCGGCTTCGGTCTCGAGCCTTCTGCTTTAAGCCGCACCGCCAAGGTTGAGGACAACGGTAGTTCATCGGAAATAGGTCATGGCTCGGTGGTGATCGCTGCCATTACCAGTTGTACCAACACCTCGAATCCTTCGGTCATGATTGGCGCGGGGCTACTAGCCCAAAAAGCGGTCGCTAAGGGGCTGCATGTTAAACCTTTTGTCAAAACATCCTTGGCGCCCGGTTCACGCGTGGTCACCGACTACTTTGATAAAGCAAACTTGACTGAACCGTTGGCCAAACTTGGTTTTCACACCGTGGGCTACGGTTGCACGACGTGCATTGGCAACAGTGGACCGCTCCCCGAACCAGTGGCCAAGGCAATTGTCGCCGGCGATTTAGTGGCCGCAGCCGTATTAAGTGGCAATCGAAATTTCGAAGGACGCGTCAATCCGCACACGCGCGCTAACTATCTCGCAAGTCCACCGTTAGTGGTGGCTTATGCGTTGGCTGGCACCATGGATATCGATTTTGAGAAGGAACCCCTTGGCGTTTCCGACTCCGGTGAAAAAGTCTTCCTGCGCGATATATGGCCCTCTGCCGAAGAGATCCATCAGACCGTCGAAGCCTGCGTGCTCCCGGAAATGTTCGAGCAACAATATGTCAGTGCCTTTACGTCCAATGCTAAGTGGAATGCGATTGAAATTACCCCCGGCGATTTATACGATTGGCGCGGTGACAGCACCTACATTCAGCGGCCTCCATTTTTGGAAGGGATCACCGCCGACGTTACTCCACCTGATGCAATTCGCGGCGCTTGTTGCTTAGCCCTGCTAGGTGACTCGGTCACCACCGATCACATTTCTCCAGCCGGAGCAATCGCGAAGAAAAGTCCGGCCGGCGAATATTTGTTAGAGCACAATGTGGAACATCGCGACTTCAATAGTTATGGTTCGCGGCGAGGCAACGATCGCGTGATGGTGCGAGGAACGTTCGCCAATATCCGTATTCGCAATCAAATGGTCCCCGAGACCGAAGGTGGCTACACCAAACACATTCCTTCTGGTGAAGTATTGCCCATTTACGATGCCGCCATGCGGTATCACGCGGCGGGTACCCCTTTAGTCGTGCTGGCCGGTGCCGAATACGGGACTGGCAGTAGTCGAGACTGGGCTGCCAAGGGAACACTGTTATTGGGCGTGCGGGCAGTGATTGCCGCTAGCTATGAGCGCATTCACCGCAGCAATTTAGTGGGGATGGGGATTTTGCCGCTCCAGTTTTCCCAGGGTGAAAGTTGGCAGTCGTTGGGACTCACCGGCTTGGAAGCGTTTGACATCGGTATCGATGGGCAGCAATTGCAACCGCGTGGCAAAATTTCGGTAACCGCCACGGCGCCGGACGGCAAAGTTACGAAATTCGAAGCCGCAGTACGGATTGATACTCCTGTCGAGCTCGACTACTACTTCAACGGCGGCATTCTACCGACCGTACTCCGCAAGTTGGCTCAGTCCTAGTACGTCAATCCGTGTTGCATCGGTGAAAATTTGTGGCCCAGTTGGTTGCACAGATGGCGTTATCGATACTTGCGTCGTCGCCGTACGATGCAGCCCCAGGCAGCTAGCAATCCAAAAACGCTCGATGGTTCCGGCACATTTGAGACGAATGGGCCATTGCTCACGTAGCGTGCAATTTCTTGACCCGTAAGTTGTCCTTGGAAGTCATCAAAGTTCCAGTGGATCCCCAGGTAAACTCGGCTGCGTCCGTTTTCCGCCATGGCCTCGCTGAAGGTAGTGAAGTTGCGCTCAACTCCCAAGAGCTCCTCCGAGGTCAGCGTAAAGGCAATGGCATCGGTGCCGTAAAATTCTTTCAATGTTTCAAACAGCGCACCGCCAAAGGTTGCATGACCTGAAATGTAGGTTGGAAAGGGAGGCGTGAAATTGCTGCCCACTCCGCCAGGTGCTCCGAGCGGAACCCAGTCGGGATCAGAAATCGTCAGCAGGTTGCCATCCAAGTCCGCGTTGCGAATGCCGGTTACCGGTCGCCATAAGTCGTACTCAAATTTGGCATTCCAAGCCACAATACCGGCATCGGCCATGGCCACTGTCGCTTTGGCAAACAGCTCGGCGTTTTGTTCCACCGTATTGCCTTGTTGAGTTGCGATAGTTTGCAACGCTTCGTTGAACAGTCGCATGGGGGTTCCCATGCCGACGCGATCGTAGGCCCAGAAGTTTGCGATCTGCGTTTGTTCTGCTGTGCGGGATGTACTGTTCAGCTCACCGAGCGATTTGACTTCGTTGAAGGCATCCGCATATTCTTGACTGGTCAAGGCTGGCATCGGCGGAGGCATGAACTGTGTCCCGGATGCCAAAGCAAAGGGAGTTACCTGTCCCCAGTCGGGCCCCCAAGCTTGTTGACTGGGATTGATTGGATCGGGTTGCCAGTGCCCCACTGCTGGATTGGGTTGATAGGGCACCGTGTTATTGTAACCATCGTTGGAGCGGCTTTGCACAATCGATTGCCCGATCATCGTTCCAAGTGCCAAGCCGCTCGACTTGTCAGCTCCGTCAGCGATGCTCGATAGACTGGAGGACAGCCGCGCGCTTAGTGCCACAGTTTGGTCGGGATAGATGGAACTAAGCACCGTATAGGCTGCTTGGGCTGCAGCGGCCGTGCCAGAGGCGGAGTATCCGGGGGACGTGTGTCCCGTCCCGTAATCATAGAACAGATTCGCTCCCGGCTTAGCCATCGCCAGGCCATCGTAGAGGGCCAAGTTAAGCATGGCCATCGTTCGCGATGCCATGCCTGGGTTCTGTTTGTCAACGTTGGCTACTAGCGTATCGCTGGCCGCCTGATTCCAATCGATTACTATGTCGGCTCGAATCACCACTGGTGCGACCAACAGCGCGAATGTTAACGTTAGAATGCTACGCATGTTCATCGGATAGTCTCAATGTCAAAGGTGGCAGCTTGCCTGGGTCTGCTTCGGTTGCCTCCATTCTACCGTAGCCATGCGCAATTCTACGCTCTCCGCGCGGTTCAGCGATCGGTTGTAGCTAACCCAGTTCCGTTTTCAATAGCTGTGCGATTTCGCCACAGGTAGAGAATTCGCTGCTTGAGTGGCGGGTGACTCAAATCGGTAGCGCCGAGGGCCTCGGGCGTGTGAAACAGTTCGGCCTGCGGAAACTGCTCGATCAACTCCATCAACGCTGCTAGGGAGCGATCATTGAATTTAATCTCACCTGGGCTGGCAAGCAACTTTTCCCAGGGAATTCGCGGGATGGACTGCAGTTTTCCTAGTTTTTTCATCTGCTGTTCAAACTCTTCGTCCATGCTCGCTTCCACGTCGCTGTTCCACATATAGTGCAAAAAGCCCGCCAGCGATGGGCCTTGAGTTGCCTTCCGCTTGAGCGAATTCTGCACGGCGACTTCGATTTCCTCCCGGGTGGCATGCCCGTAGGGTACGGCAGTCGCGATGGCCTCGCTGACTTCCTGGGCATTGAGATTGCCGCGATTAGCAGAGAACGCAGCCTGTTGCTGGATCGCTGTCAACACTTCCCATTCAGCCCCCAATTTCATCAGCCCGGAGATCGATACCGCTACCCCATGTACTTGGGCTCCCAAATCGTCGCAGAGGTATTCGATGGATAAGATATGCCGTGAGGTCAACAAGGAGTTGATCGTCCATACAACCGTGGCCGCTGAAAACAACACGATAGTGCTAAAGAATGAGCTGATCCCAAATCGTTGCACGGTGTAGACGCCTGCCAAGGCCCCCAGAGCCAGTGGTACCAAGCGATATCGATCGGTGACCAAGTAGTAACGGTAGTAGTGCCCCAGTTCATGCCCCATGATGTCCTGCACTTCTTCGGGGCTGAATTTATGTAGCGCCTGACGATGGAGGTAAATGCCGTTGAGCGATCTGAACGCAGCCCCCAAACCGACGTGCAGCATGGAAGCGTTCATGAATTTATCAGCCACAATGAAGACCGGAATTCGTGTCTGGGGGAGATTCAGTCGTCGCAAAGTATCTTGAAATAGAGAGCGGAGCTGATGTTTGTCGAATTGTCCAAATCGAGTTTGTTCCTTGAGGTCGCCGATCTCCTTCTTTTGTTGTGCCCAAAAACGCATTAGCTGCATGGCGAATGGCCCCACGATAATCGCGATGGCCAGCACGCTGGTAAGTGGATCTTGAATAATGCGCCGCCAATCGATCGCCACCACCAAGGCGGCGACCAGTGCGGCTTGAATCCACAATAACGCTTGTCCCAAGCGGTTGGCCGCAGCGATCTCTGCCAACAGGTCCTCGCGGCGCGGAACGGGGATCGACGGCCTTGCTGTGGGAGACATAGTGGGTGGTGGCTCAAATGGTGGTTTAAAAGCGGGTTGCCCCACTCCGACAAGCAGGTTTGGTGGTTCTTTCGGTTAACCCGCCGCCTGAGGTTTTGAAGCCCGCGCAATTTAGTGCCGAAGGTACGGAATTCGATAGCCTGAGATGCAAATCCCAGGTCAACTTCTAGAACGATGCGCCCAGGATTCTCGCCCACCAAGCCTCACTCGGCCGGCCGCGACTCTGGTAGAAAACCTTTCCGGGACCGGTGAATTTGTTGATCAATCCTTCCCCTGAAAACAGCGAATCCTTGACGCTCTCAGTCGCTTTGACCAATTGGTAGCTGACCGTATCCGAGAAAGCCACTACAAATTTGTTGTCGACAAAAAAATTCTCTTCGTCTATCAACTCGTGCTCAACAATGGCGCCGTAGGTTTGACAAAAGACGGTCCCCTCCCCTTCAGCATGCAGCAAGAAAAGTCCCGTTTTAGCCATGACACCCTTGACCCCACCGTACTTGATCTTCAGTTCGCAGGGTCCGATGTTGGAGAGGTACGAGCCACGCGTGAGAAAGAAGCCTCCGGCACCAGCCAGCGGAATGGTGAGAATGTCTCCGAATGAATCGGGAGCCAACGTCAGAGTTTGGCCATCGCGTTTCGCCAAAAACTCGGCCGTAAAAAAGTTTTCTCCGCCGAGCAAACTCTTCATGCCACCCATCCACCCCGCGCCCGACTTCGACCCGCTACGACCTGCTTTGGCCCGCAGCGTGATTCCGGATGTCATCGATAGCATGCTATTGGGCTGCGCAACGACTAACTCCGCTGCATTCAATCGGATTTCCAGAACAGAGAAGACCGGGCTATGCTTAATTGAGAAATCCATATCGAATTAAGCAATCACTAGTGCTTGGTCAAACCTAAGAATTAGGGCACAACGCGGGTCGGAAAAAGGTGTCGGACACCAAAAGTGCGAAGCACCCGAAGGGCCGTTCCGGCTTTTGGTGTCCGACACCTTTTCCCAGACAATCCTAAAATTAAACGTTGACAAAGCACTAATCTTCGACGCCAGGTGCCACTCGCTGCTTGAGAATGTACCCGCCCAACGCAATCACTGCTAGTATTCCCAAGAAAATGAATAGCGCTACCATGCGTGGTACCCCCAAAATATCGGAGATCCCCGTAATGCAAATGTCGTAGATCACAATGCGGATGAACCAGCCGATTATGGAACCCAAGCCGCCACGGGCTCCAATCAACATTCCGTACTTCATGACATTCACTTTCAGAGAGAGAGCTGGACGTTTCTAGACAGGCAACTGTTTTTAGAAGGCAGTTACAAAATGGGTGTCTAAATCGATTGTTGATTCTGGTATTAGAACCTGATTGCGGATCGAGTGTCAACAGGTTTGGGGACGCCTTACTTCAAGTAGTCAATCCAGGCACTTGCCATGCTGAGGACCAGAAAGAAGCCGCACATGTCAGTGACCGTGGTGAGCAGTGGTCCCGAGGCCACGGCTGGATCACGCCCGAAGCGGCGCAGTACCAGCGGCACGATTCCACCGATCGAGACGGCCACCAGCGTGTTGAGGGCCAGTGAGCCACCCACCACCAGCCCCAATGCCACGTTGCCCTTCCAAAACCAAGCGATACCTCCCAACAGTATCCCCACGGCCGTTCCGTTAATCAGGCCTACCGAGATCTCTTTAAGCCACACTCGCAGGACATCGTTTGTGTTGCAAATGCCGAGCATCAATTCACGGATCGAGACCGCCACAGATTGATTTCCCGAACAGCCGCTCATGTCTGAGATAATTGGTAGGAAAGCGGTCAAGGCGATGGCCGCCGCCAACGTACTTTCGAAATGACTGATGATCGCTGCCGCCATTAAATTGAGCACAAAGTTCAGCGACAGCCAACTCAAGCGCCCGCTGGCCCGCTCCCAGAGCGGCATCGAGCGAATTTCTTCACCGCTCACGATACCCTGCCGACGCAACATAGATCGATCTTGTTGCTCGATCCAAGCTTGATCGACATCAGCCCGCTGCACCACTCCCACCAGCTGACCTGTATCGCTTAGGACGGGCACACCTAGAAAGTGATGCTGTTGGAAGAACCCGTGCAATTCATTTAGATCCAGTTTATCGGAGACTGAGAGAGGATTGGGGATCATGATATCGCGAATTACCCGTGAGCGATCGCCTAGCAGTAGATCACGCAGTCGCAGCACTCCCAGCAACTGTCCCTCGATCGTGCAGACGTAAGCGTACTGGATCTGATAGTCGCGATATTCGTCCGCCCCCGCCTGCAGGTCGGCGACAACTTCGTTGACGGTCCATTGTTCGGGATAACGCAACAATTCGGTGACCATCAGTCCACCTGCTTCGTCTTCTTCGTATTGCTTCAATTGCCGCGCCGAGGAGGCCTCAGCAGGGAGCATATGTTTGAGAATTGCCTCAGCATCCTCATCGTCCAGGTCTCCCAGCAGATCGGCTTGCAAGTCGCTGGGAAGCTCATCGACCACCGCGGCCGCTTGATCCGGTTCGGCTTCCTCGAGCATCTGCACCGCTTGAACCGTCGGGAGTTGCTCTAGCAAGTCGGCGGCGATTTCGGCGTCGATCAGATCGATCAATCGCCCTCGCTCGTCGTCGTCTAAAAGCGAGACGGCCCGCGACAATTCAGCCGTGGAATGCTCTTCGATCAGCTTTTCTATCGCTAGGGCATCATTTTCCGCAACCAACTTGGGTAGAATCTCTTCCAATCGTTGGTCTGGTGAAGCATCATGTGTTGTCATACGTATTTGTCCAGGTTATCTATTAAATAAGCAAGCCATGTTCCGCAGCTTAGGGCCAAACAGAAAGGTGACTGGTACTCTCTAATTTGCCACGATTTTTAGTAATATCGCCTGCTCCGCCAAGAGTCGAATAGCTTCTTTGTTTGACTCTCAGTGTCGCATCGAACCAGCTGTAGCGGTAGGCGAGAAGCTGTACTGTGGCCGGATTCAAGCAACTACTTATTGCCCGGCCGAAAGTCTTGGCGACTTCCGCTCCAGGTTTGCCGAGAGTCCTAGCGACTTCAGTGCCGTTTTACCGAAAGTTGCGTAGCATCTGTAAGTCAACTTGTGCCACGCCAGTGTTAGACGCTTGTGGAAATTAACCCATCACTACTCTTGCATCCGTGTTGTTTGCCAATGCCGATTGAGTTTGCCTGCGAATCGTGTACCCAGCTGCTGCGAGTTCCTGACGGCAGTGGCGGACAGTCGTGCCAGTGTCCAGCCTGCCAAGAGATTGTGCTGATTCCCGATCCCCAATCGATTCCGCAAGTCGCCCTTGAGAACAAAACCGAAACGCAGACGGGAAAGTTAAAGATTGCTTGTCCCAAATGCCAATTCGAGCTGATCTGCCCAAGGAACTTGCTGGGGACCAGGGGGCAATGTCGCAATTGCCAGTATATCTTCACCATTGCCGAAACGAATTCGGCAGCGCAAACGGAGCGGAATGTAACTGAGCCAGGCTTAATATTCAACTGTCCAGAATGCGACCAGTTGTTTGAAGGCCAAGCGGAGATGGAAGGTCGCAAGGGCAAGTGCCACGCTTGTGGAGCGGTGTTTGCCATTGAGCTGAAAACCTCGGCAGCACCCACCGTTGCTAAACCTACCGTCGCCAAACCCAGAGCGCCGAGCAGGCCAAGCCCTAAACAACGGCCATCAAAACCGACGGTGGCCCGGCAGACAGTCAACGCCAAACCGGCAGCTAGACAGCCCAAGCGAGATAACTCGAAACCAGCCAGTCCAACACCGCAGCGCGCCTCTCGCCCATCTCTGGCGGCGACCCAAACGTCCCAACTCGCAGCCTCCATTCGATTTGCTTGCACACAATGCCAAGGTGTGATGGAGGTACCCCATTCAACAGCCGGACGAAACACTGAGTGTCCCTATTGTCAGCAGTTGTTGACGATCCCTCAGCAATCAACCATCGATTTGTCCTCGCCATCAACATCGCCGAACTATTTTGCACCCCATGTTGAAAAACAACCGCAGGTCTTCCCTGCCGCAACCGATGGTGTTGACGCTGGACGGGCTGGCAACAATCCCTATGCAAGTCCAAGACTCGAACCAAATCTACCCGCCAATTCTTCGGATGAATGGAGCGCACGCACACGAAACAAGATTCGAGGGCTGACCTTCGGCAACGCCTTCCAGCTGACTTTCGATTCACTATTCCCCTACTGCTTAGTCGCCTCAGTGCTATTTGTGCTCGTTGGCGGGTTTGCATTTGCCATGGTGATGGGTTCTCTGGCATTGGCTGGTTTTACTGTCCAAGCCGTTGAACTCGATCCTAAATCAACCGCGGGATTGACCATCATCTACGGCGCGCTGGGAATCTCCATGGTTACGGCGGTAATTCTCGTTACCGCCGTCTACTGTATGACCTGTAACACGGCCCTGCATATGGTGCGCGGAAGAAAAATATCGGGCGAGGTGTTATTTGGAACCGGCGAAAGCTACGGCGGAATGTTGGTCATCCTGTTTGGCTGGACCGTCTTTAATATCATGCAGCGAGTGGGAGTACCTTGGATCGTTCAAAGCCTTCAAGACTCTGGACAGGGCGACACGGCCGTTGTCATCGGCGTAGTGATTTTGGCCGTGATGTTTATCTTGCAAAGCGCTCTCACCCTGCTCCTTGCTTTTGTCCCCTACGCGTTGCTTGATGGTCAGAGCTTGCCAGATGCAATCGCTACGTCTTGTTCCGTCTTCCTTGGCAACTTTCTCACGGTATTCGCTGTGACCATTTGCGGTTGGTTGCTTTACACCTTTGTCTCCGTGATTACCTGTGGGCTTGGCTTTATCGTGTTCATCGGCGCCATCCTCTACCTCAATGCGGCTATCTATCATTTGGCTTTGCGAAACCGTACCAAGTTGTCGCGATAATGGCGCTCGCGAGGATCGAGTCGCACGCATTCGCGCATCGTCTGTTGTGCTGCATCCAAATCTCCCGAGCGGAACTCAATCTCGGCCAACGTATCTAGAAAGATCGCCGACGACGGGGCAAGCTCAATAGCGCGGCGCGACAGTTCTCGAGCCTGATCGAGTTTGAGGTCGCACTGCGAATACATCCAGGCCAAGTTGTTTAGAGCGGTGGCATCGTTGGGCCACCGCTCAAGCTGTTGCCGCATCTCACTTTCGTAGTCCTCCAAGAGCTGTTCGGCCAGTTCCAACTGCCCTTTGTCGCGGAGCAACGGATAACATTGACAGACCACTTCGATGTCTTGCGACTGCAATTGCCTCGCGACGGCGACCGTGTGTCGAAAACCGGCCCAATCATCATGCTCGACACAGGCTATAGCTCTAGCAAGTTTCTCCTTTTGAGCAGAGAAACGTAGCGCGCTATAGTAGCCGTCGCCGATCATGGTCTGCATAGTACTGGAGAACGGTTGCAGCGCTTCAACCCAAGCAGCTCGTAGCACATCGGCGCGGCGGTCCGGTTCCTTGAGTTCCTCCAGCACGTCCCCATACACACCGGCTGACCAATAGAGGTCGATGCTCCCCAAGTCGGCCATCAGAAAGGCTGCCTCAGCGACGTCTGCTGCGCGGTTGTATTGGTGTTCGCCAACGAATTCCCGGGCAGCCAGGAAATAGTTGTAGCCTTGGAATCGCGCCACCGTCGACAAGGGGCGCAACCATCGCGATTGATCCATGACGCGTGCCTTTTCGAACTGACCATTGAGCATTAAGGCATGAACTTCCTCAACATACGCCCACTGAGGATTAACTCCGCTGCGGCGAACGGCACTCAATAGCGGCAGCGCATCTTCGGGCTTGCCACGTTCGACGAAAATCCGAGCCGCTGCGGCCCAGTGCAAGTTGGCGGAGGCCGATTGACCAAATCCAGGCGACAGGTCGGTCATTAGGATTTCAATCGCCAGATCGCTCTCACCGAAACCGCTGGCGATCGTAGCCAAGGTTGTCAAGTGATCGGAGACGAGCTGTTCGTTGGACAACAATCCAATCGCCCTTCGCAGCCAGGCTTCTACCGTACTCCGATAGTCCTGACCCAGGGCTGCACGGTTCGAGACATAAAGCTTCTGCAGGTCGTTCCACTTGCTCGACTCGTTCTCGCTGGGAGCCGTTTTCCAGAGGGCTACCGCCGCATCCTCGAATTCTGGAAACAGTCCTTTTAACACCGCAGCTTGGCATTCACTACTCATTCGTGGGAATTCTCGCATGGCAGCTTGCATGGCTAATTGCCGCGTCTCCGAACGACCGAGCCAGGGCAACAGCGAACGGCTCCACAATTCAACTTGTTGTCCCCGACTAAGGTGGGCTAGTTCTACTAATTCATCCAACAATTGTTGAGATCGCTGACGATAGCCCATGTCTGTGAGAATGGCACATAACCGTGCGCATAAGTCAAAATCACGATTGTCGATTGCTCGTTGGCTGAGTTGCTCAACGATCAGCCCCTTACGCTGCAAGAACCATTCGTCCAAATTGGATAGGTCGCTATGGATCCCTATGGCTTCCAGCGCTTGAGCCTGTTGATTGCCCGCCAAATAGAATCCGAACGCTTCGGTTGGAGAGTGGGCCTCAAGATACTGTTCAATCGCCACGACACGCCCACTAAAGATCAAGGCTGCCAACAACTGATTCTTGTTGGCTTGACCACCTGCTCCATCTTGGTCGATGGCTTCGAGCAATCCCACGGCTCGTTTGACTTGTGAAGCTCTCTCGTCTTCCTCCAACGCGGTGCCCCCGTTTTGACGGTCGTCCCCATCAGCAGTTTCCTCGCCCTCTTTGATGGTTGAATCCGCATGGCTATTTGAATTTGAAAGTGGAAGCACTTCATTCCACAACTCGGTTGCCCCTGCGAAGTCACCGGCGACTTCATGTAAAACCGCTCGGGCTGCCAACTGTGAGGGAGTTACTTGACGACCTGCCAGTATCGACACGATCGGTTCTTCCGTCAGCCGTTGCCAACGTCCGCTGCGTGTAAGCATCGGGATTTGGACCACTAGCGGAACTTTTATTGCCAACGCCTCGTCGATACGCCCCTCATAAAACAATTTTTGGGCCGTCGAGTACGTATCGCTACGTTCGAGAGGTAGTCCGGTCTTATGCGCAATCCACACCGCCTGCGGTGGCAGTACAACTTGGCGAATGATCGGCCAAGCCAAAGCGACTTGGTCTTGTTCCACTGCCGCGTCGACTAAGCGGCTGAGCATATAACGACCGTAGGCGTCCTTGAATCGGCGAGCCAACTCCGGATTGCCGGCCAGCATCCGCCCGGCAACGTTCCAGTACTTGAGCGCACAAAGTTCCAGTACCGTTTGAGGTGTGGGGTCGCCAATGACGTCGAGCAGTCGCGACGATTCTTCAAGCCGTTCGGGAGCTATTTCCAAGTCGACTAAGATCTCCAACACCCGCGCCGCTTCGGCTACCGGTCGTTGGTCCGACGCCTTGGCGGTTGAGATCAGCGGCAGCGCCGACTTGCCCACCCGCCAAAGTTCAAAAAACGCTTGTCGTCGCAGCGCAAATTCGCTGGCCCCCAATTGCTCAACCCATTTGACGAGGGCCGCCTGCGATTCGAGCGTCGAACTCTCAGCCGACAATCCATCGGCCAGTTGGTCCAATGGATTTTCCGCCCGTAGAGGTTGCGCTATTCCCAGCCCAATTTGGATGGCCAGGACGGCGCAAATAGTTACTTGGAAGCTCTGGCCGAACATGCGAAACCCACGGAAAAGGAATGAAATGCAAAAGCCTTTCAGGACATTGCCCTATTCTACAGCAGCCGACGACCTCCGCCACACTCCCAACTACGTCAGGCAATGCCTAGTGCCCTGCCATGCCTCTCAAAAACTGTCGACCTCAATTGTTACCCACTAATTCTTCTGAAGAGCCTAGGAAATGGGGTAAGCTTCCAGCTTGCCTTCTCGATCTTGCCTTCTCGGTATCGATGGTAAAACGCAAGCTGGAAGCTTACGCCACTTTTTCGCCAACCCTAAAGTCTAGTGCTGGCAAAGCATTAGTAATCATGCGATTTCGGATGAAAATTTGAACTTTTGGAAGGGCGATCGTCTTTCGTTGTGCACTCGAATCGGAGAGTCGCACCACCAAGGTCAATACTCTTTTCGTGAAACGTACCAGCAAGAAAACCCGAGAATGACCGCCACAAAAATGAAATTTGAAATAATGGGTGTCCATAAATCAATTTCGATCTGCGCCGCTTCCAGGTCGTTGGTGACCAATCCCAGGGCTTGCGTTTCATTCCCGGTCAACACATAGCTCATGGCTGTATCAAGGGCGGCTGGCTTGGGATTGATCAAATATGCTGGTTTGACTCCCCAGCGAAAAACTCTTTCCAAGATGGTGGCTTGGGGGATAAACTGTTCTTCGACCGAATTGCTTACCAGGTCGACTCGATAGACGTTGTTCGGTTTGACACCCAACCATAGTTCTTCACTCCCTTGCCAATCGATACAAGTGACCTGTCCCTGTAGTTGCGGAACCAATGCGGTCAACTTTGCCGATGCACAATCGAGCCGGTAACAATTGCCGGTGTGAGTCAAAATTGACAGGTCGGGCGAATCGGGAACCCAAGCCATTTGCCGCACGTTCTGATCGCCAGGTAGGCTGAGTTCAGATAGTGGTTTCAACTCTGCATCGAGTATTTTGAGGGGGAGCCCATCGCGGGCGACCACACAAAAAGTAGAATTCATTTCCACCAGTGTCGCTTCGGTACCATCGCCATCTAATTTGCCGCTGTTGACCACTCGTAATGCGTCGCCGTCGTAGGCCAAGTGATCCAAACTTCCGGAACTATAGACTATTAATCCATCGCCGGCTTGCGTGGGAGAAGCGTGAGAATTGGAGCTGAGAAAGTAATCCTTGGGAGCGATATTTTCAAAAGCGCTCTGTGTCGTCCAGGGGAGTTTGAGTCCAAACAATCCCTTCTGTCCGGCCTCGTTTAACTCAAGTTTATCTAAATCGAGTCGAAACAGTCCGCCGCGACAGACTGCCAACACGGTATCACCCAATTCGACGACGTCAAACAACTGCGCGGGAAGCTCTGGACCGGTATCGCCCATCCATACCGGAGTTTTACGCGCTTCACTAATCGACGCGGGTTGCAAATCACTCTTGGCAGGCGAAGAACCTTCTGCTTCCTTGGTTGTTGATTGCGCTGTACTTTCACTCAGCTCGTCCGCAGGTGAAGTAGCGTCCGTTGTGCCCGGAGTATTTTCAAGTCGAATAATCGAAATCTTTCGCGAGCGAGCTTGTAGACCGCCGAAGGGGACGCGAAAAAACGATTTGGTGATCATCAAGCGTCGCTGGGCATTGTAGATCGGCCCAAAAGTGCGAGCTTGTCCACGCACATCCATTTCCAAAGCAGGTTGCCAGATCAAAAACTGCGGATTCCAAACACCCAGTTCTCCGCGTTCGTTGACTGTCATCAGCTTTTTATCGATGGTGCGTATGCGACTGATCTGCGGTAGTACCTCAATTTGCGGCAGGAGTGCATCATGCATAAATCCCAATGAAAAACAAAACAACCAAAAGATCATGCAGGCTACCACACACACGATCGCATTGCCCCATACCAACCCAGCTAGTCCCGACACGCTGTAGAAGATGATAAACACGAACATGAGAATGGGAATACAGACCAGCAGACCAGCATTCCAAATGTCAAACCTCAGCCCCGCTATAAAATAGAGACCGATCAATACAAAGGTGATATTCACTAAAACAAAAATGCAGCCACCGAAAAACTTGGCCAAGTACAACCACACCCGGGAAATTGGTTTGCTCAGCAGTAGGTGCAGCGAACCGGAACGGAAAGTGTCTGGGATAATCGGGCTGGTAACCACGATCGCCACGAATACCGCCAGAATCCCCAATCCCAGCTTGATTATGGATGACAGTAAGATCGGTTCAAAAAATTGTTTGATCTGTCGACGACTGACCGGCAGCGGATCGCCCAGCTTGAAACCCGCATAGCCCATCCACAACTGTTCTCCTTGGGGGCGATTGAGTTCCAACGGGAAGGCTAGCTGCAATAGCTCGCGATTGAGTTCCTCCAATTCTTCATTGGTGATCGTCGATTTTTCTGCCACTTCGATCAGTGGTTGTAGTCGAGTGCGTCGCGCGGCACTTGGGAAACTATCCTCTGAGTACAGATCTTCCTTTTGTACGACTTGGTTGAGCTGTTCCGCCAGCTCGCTGGCGTTGATGGGCCGCCTGCCCTGGCCATCCTCGCTTTCCGCTACCTGCTTAAGCCGCGTTACAAACTCGGCATCCAGCTTACGAGCAACGGCTTGCACGGAAACATTACCGTTTCCGTTGGCCCCTTTAGCCAGATTGCTTACCAGCTGCGAACGATTGTCGATATCGACGCTCGACAGTTTGAAACTCCGTTCGGAAATGTATCCAAATGGAGCTAAGCCCAACAGGATCAAAGACCAGCCCAGGAGCAAAGCCCACAAGATGCGATTGCCAATCGCTTCCCAAAAAGAATCGATCAAGATGGCCAAATAGGGCTTCATGCGTCTTCCGCTTTCGAAGTAACCGCCGACAAAAAGACCTCTTCCAATGTGGGGCGGGTGCGTTCGAGCTTCAATACGCTGATATTCAGCTGTCGAATACGGTCGATCATTTGGTCGACCTCTGCCTGCGATTCAAACGCGGTAGCGAATTGCCATTTCGAGTTGGGCAACGGTAACAGTTCACACTCGCGTTCGCTACGAAGCTGCTCCAACGTGGCAACATCCCCAGCCAAATCCATGCGGACTCGCGCTGTCAACGCACCGTGGAATTGAGTCGTCAACTCGGCTGGCGTCCCCACTCCCCGTAATGTGCCTCCCGCCAAGATGGCCACACGGTCACACACCAACTCTACTTCTTGCAAGATGTGACTGTTTAGAAATACGGTCTTGCCCTGTGCCCGCAATCCGGATATCAAGCGGCGGATCTCTGACCGACCGACCGGATCTAAGCCATCGGTCGGTTCATCCAGGATCAACAACTCGGGTTCATGCAACATAGCTTGAGCTAATCCCAGTCGCTGTCGCATCCCCTTGCTGTATTTGCGAACCAATTCTTTTTCGCGCCCCGCCAGGCCGACAAGCTCCAGTAGCTCGCCCGATCTTTTTCGAATCACATCTTCCGGAACGTGACTTAGTCGACCGTAGAGCTGCAGCGCTCGAATGGCTGTGTGATGCGCCGGAAAGGACAGATTCTCTGGCAAGTAGCCAATTCTCTGCCTGGCGATTCGCGAGCCGGCGGGAGACCCCAACAGAAAGGCTTCCCCCCCCGAGCAACGCACAATGCCCAGCAAGATTTTGATAAGCGTCGTTTTCCCCGCGCCGTTGGGCCCCAACAGGCCAAACACCTCTCCGCGCTGGACCGCTAGGTCGACTCCGCGCAACGCTTCGAAAACCTTTTTGGCGATCCAACCATCCCGGTAAGCCTTACGCACCTGCCGCACATCGATCGCAAGAGAATCTGTCATGAGTTTGTGTTTGAGGTACCTGGTGAGCTCACGGTTTATTACGTCCCCAACCCAGCCAACGCGATTGGGGAATGCAATTCTAACGTAAAAACTCAATTGCGTATCCGGCCGTCAGCCTTTGTTGGCTGACTCTTCGTACGTTAGCCTTTCCAGGCTGACTCTTCGACCTCTGCTCGGTCGTGTCGGACTGACATTAGTAGCCAGAAGTCGAGTGTGTCATCCGTGCAACGCTATAGTACAGAAGTCAACGGATGGAACAGTGAATTCTTGCTGTACGGCGACTCAATTGCCTCTCTTGGCTCCTGTTGCAATTCGGAGGGAGGGCATCTATTCAAATGGGAACTCGGTCAGGCTGGAAAGCCTGACGTACAGAACTCGGTCAGGCAGGAAAGCCTGTCGTACAGAGCTTGGTCAGGCAGAAAAGCCTGACTTACGAATACGCTGAAATTCCTGTGGTGTATTAAATGACCATTGCTTGGGATTGGATTCGGTCGCAACGCCGACCGTTGACACACTTGCCAACAACTTGTTCAACGAAAGCTCTCGGCGTTCGAGTCGCTGGAGGACGAGTGGCAAAAGGCGCGTGTGTAGCAAGCTAGGGAGCGGTTCGATGTTTTGTTCGCCAGACGGTTCCACCGTAACAAAGTGTACCGCGTCACATATTGACAGCTGGCCAGATCCGACCGCTTGTTGAGCGAGCGCCACAAACCACTCTGGATGCCAGCAGGCTTGATCGCAACTGAGTAGCAACAGCCAGCCTGCTCCGCGCTGTAGTCGGTGCGCGAGCGCCGTGGCCAATCCACTCAACGGTCCGCAGTTTTCAGTGTGGTCTATCAGGCAATTCAATTTCAATTGCTGATAGCGATCAGCCCGATCGGCGACAATCAGAACATCATGTCCCTGCCGTACCAACGTCTCGCGCAGCGATAATAGAAGTGGCCCCCCTGCAACTTCAACCAGCGCCTTGTCGCTGCCGAAGCGCGAACTCTGGCCACCTGCTAAGATCGCGGCGGGACAGGCCTCCGCGGTCAATGTGTTTGCCTCAGCCAGTTTGAAACTCTTATCGCTCATTGTCTGCGCGATCGTGTGCTAGCTACCGCTTTCCGAACTGTCACGCTCAAATTGGACACGAGCCCAACTCCAAGCGGCTACGGTGCGTGGGAATCCAATGGTATTCATCCCTTGAAAAACCGCTTGCACAATTTCCTCGTGCGAAGCTCCTGCCTGTGTCGCGCGGCGCACATGACTGCGGAGTGCTGACTCAAGTCCAGCGCCCACCGAGATCCCGATCTTGATCAGCGCGCATGTTTTCGCATCGAGCGGCCCAGCATGCTCGACTGCCGTCGCCATTTGATCGTGAGCGGCAGTAATCTCAGGGAATTGCTCCATCAACTCGCGATAGGTTCCGGGGAGTTTTGACTTCTTGGATGGCTGATTCATAAGTTTCTCGTCCGCTACTATTTTTTGTTCCACGCCAATCCCGCGGTGCATATCCAACCTAGGATAAAACACAAACCGCCGACGGGAACGATGGCCCAATGCCCCATCTTCCCTAAGAATACCATGCTGTACAACCCACCACTGAATAGTGCGATCCCCAGCAAAAAGAAACTCGCCGCAGCTCGTCGCCAGCTAGAGTCCTCAAGATTCAGCAATCCAATCGACAGCAGGGCCAGCACATGTGTCATGTGATAGCGCACTGCCACATCGCATTGACGCAGTCGATCGTCGATATCCTCGACCGCCAATCCTTGCATCTTTAATTTCTCCTCCAAGCCGTGTGCGGCAAAGGCTCCAATCCCCACGCCAACCGCTCCCAGCACTCCCGCCAGCAAGACGATCCATCTCATAACTTCACTTTCCTTTCAGCTTATCTTCCCTACCAACTAACCCGAAACCCGAAACCCGAAACAAGTAACCCGTAACCCGTAACCCGTAACCCGTAACCAGTAACCAGTAACCAGTAACCAGTAACCAGTAACCAGTAACCAGTAACCAGTAACCAGTAACCAGTAACCAGTAACCAGTAACCAAGAACCAAGAACCAAGAACCTGGAACCTGGAACCTGGAACCTGGAACTCAAACCCCATACACACCTTCCAACTTACTCCTCAAGTAGTTGACCAGCGGTCGTGAGTCCAATGGTTGACCGCAGGCATTCTTAATCAACTCGACAGGATGATAGCAGCCGCCATGCGCATGGATCTTCTCGCGGAGCCATCCCAGCAGCGGTTGGAATTCACCACGTCCGACCAATGGCGGAAGATCGCCCACATCGCGAGCCATGGCCTCCATCAACTGCGCAGCGTACAGATTCCCCAGCGTGTAAGTCGGGAAATAGCCGATTAGACCCGCGCTCCAGTGAACATCCTGCAAGATACCATCTTGGTGGTTAGGAGGCTTAATACCCAAGTAGTGTTCGTAGCGTTCGTTCCATGCTGCGGGCGCATCGGCGATTGACAGCTTTTCATCGAGTAACGATTGTTCGATTTCAAAGCGAATAAGAATATGCAAATTGTAAGTCACTTCATCGGCTTCAACGCGCACCAGCGATGGTTCGATCAAGTTTGCGTCACGGTAAACGGTGGGGGCGTCGAGTTCTGACCAAGCCCCGGAGAGCTTGGCTATCTCTGGAAAGCACCATTGCCAAAACGCTTGGCTGCGACCGACAAAATTCTCCCACAGGCGTGACTGCGATTCGTGCACTCCCAAGCTGGCATAGGTACCGGCGGGAAAGCCATACCATTCGGTTGGCAAACCCTGTTCGTAAAGACCGTGCCCCGCTTCGTGTAAAGTGCTGTAAAACGCGCTGGGGAAATAGTCGGCTTGATAGCGTGTCAGGATGCGGCAATCGTGTGGGCCGAGCGTGGTGCAGAATGGGTGGCTGGTTTCGTCGAGTCGCCCGCGTTCAAAACTATATCCGATCCGCTCGGCGATCCACCGGCTAATCTGCCGTTGCTGCGAAACAGGTATTGGCTGCTTCCACGACGCACCAGAAGGAGGTGCGGCGCTCTGGCCTAGGTCTTGTACTAGTAGAACGAGATCGTCACGAAGTGCGGCAAAGACCTTGGTCAGCTCGGAGCATTTGGCTCCTTCTTCGTACTGATCTAGCAGAGCGTCGTAAAGCGAACCATCACCTCGCAGGATTTCAGCTTCACGGCGACGCAACGCAAAGATTTCGCTTAAATGCGGTTCAAGCACCTTCCAGGCATCCGTGGCCCGCGCCTTCTCCCACGCCTGCTGCCCCAGTACAGTCGCTTTGGAAATAGCTTCCACCAAGTCGACTGGCAATTGAGAGTTGCGACGGAAGTCCTTCCACAGCCGCGCGATCGAAGCAGCTTGAGGCGCATGCGGATCACTCACCAGTGGATCACTGTTGAGCGTTTCCAATGCTTCGCCCAGCCAAGGATCAATCTTGCGGCGATGAATGATCCCGCTTAACAACGTGATCTGCTCCGCGCGATAGCCACCCGCCTCGGCAGGCAGACCGGTCCGTTCGTCCCACTGCAGCAGTGCCGAAGTTCCTTCCAGCAAAGCAGTCTCACGTACATGAGATGCAATTCGTTCAAAAGTTTGTTCTAAATTCATGTTTTGTATCTGTGTCTAACCCGGATTATTCATGAGCTTGTGAGCCAAATGGTACCCACTTTGTGCATGTTGTGAACCTCAGGCGCTAGCCGTGGGCGGGCCTTAAGCTCGAGCCCACGGCTAGCGCCTGAGGTTCACTGCGTGGCTCGACGCTAGCACGATTCGGCTCACAAGCTCGTGAATAATCTGGGTTAAACGCCTAGCCGGAGCAACCTGTTAGCTTAGCTCCACAGTATCGATCGGTTCGTAAACAGTCTCAGCTTGCTGTTTGATACTGGCCATCAGCACAACTTCATCTACCTCGCAACGGAGGGTAACTTGGTTGGCCAGCTTCTCAATAGCTGTTCGAAGTTGCTCCACATCGGCATTGCGGCCGACGCGTCCCAAGGTGAGATGAGGTGTGAACTGACGAGTTTCGCGAGGGATCCCTAATCCGGCCAGTTGTTCGTCGAGTCGCTCGGCCAATGCGCGAAGTTCATCGGTACCTTCTTCTACGCCCACCCACAGGACTCGAGGAGGCTTGTTTTGGGGGAATGCGCCTAAGCCCTTAAGTTCCAGGCTGAAGGGAGGCAGCTCGAAACACGCAGCGCGGACGCGATCGCACAATTGCGGCAGCTCGCGATTGTCCACTTCCCCGACGAACTTCAGCGTCAAATGCAATTGTTCGGGGCGACTCCAGCGCACATCTGCGACTTGACCTTTGAGTTGCTTGATCAGGCGTTCCAAGTAACTCGTGGTTCCCGCTCCCAGTTCAACCGCCACAAACGCTCGAGTTGATTCCATGGCCGACACTCTGCATTAAAATGAAACGAGCAAAATTGGGTTGGTGCGTTACTCGAACGCGGACTTCCAAAATCCTTGGGCACCGTGGTGGAGTCGCGCACCAACCTGCGTGATGACTTTATGGCACATGAAGTTTGCACCTCGCGCAGCCACATCGGGGGCGACTCCATGGGTGACACCATATAGGAACGCGCCGGCGAACATATCCCCTGCCCCGGTCAGATCCTTGGGTTGGCACTTGACGGCGGGGACGTGTGCTTCTTGACCTGCGAAATGGACGAAGGCACCATGAGGTCCATCGGTCACCACACAATTGGGGACCATCGATTTTAATTTGGCGAAGGCTGAGGAAGCGTCGGTGGCCTGAGAAACCGCGATCGACTCCGGAGCGTTACAGAACAACAGGTCGCTCTGGGCTAAAGCTTCACGGAACGGTTCGCCGAATACTTCCGGAATGAATCCGTCGGAGCAAGTCAACGCGACTTTCGTTTTGCTCTCCTTGGCAATCTTGATAGCCTCGCGGATGGCATGTTGTCCCGTTTCGGGATTGGCAAACACGTAACCTTCGATAAATAACCACTCGGAGGCCGCGATGCGATCTCGATCCACATGGCGTTCGGCCAATTGGCTGGAGACCGCCAGGCAGGTGCGCATGGTTCGTTCGGCGTCAGGCGTAATGACTGCCAGGCAGGTCCCGGTTGTTTCGCCAACCAGAACGGGGTTGCCCATGTCGATCTGCAACTGTTCGAATTCCTCGACATAGTGCAACCCGTAACGATCGTCACCGACGCAGCCAATAAACGCAGCCTGCCCACCGAGTTGCGACAACCCGATGACGGAATTGGCTACGGAACCACCGCTGACCAGTTTCAAATCGTGCGCACCGTCATGAAAGCGTTTCAACAGCTGTTGCTGTTCGACGTTTTCGACCAGGCGCATGGTTCCACGTTCGAATCCGAGCGTGGCAAAGTCCGCGTCGGAGACTTCGAGGAAGATATCGACAATCGCATTGCCGAGTCCGCACACTTGGAATTCTTTTTTCATGGTAAAACTCTGAGGTTTGCATGGGTTGGCTGGCAGCACTTCTTAAGCGATACTGGGTTGGAGATTATCACTAAAGGGACCGAGTTTGACTACCGCTCAAGCCCGACAAACCAGGTAAGAGCCACACAAAAAAGGTGTCGGACACTTTGAGGTCAAGCGAATCCACTACGTTTTTACATCTTTCGAGAGAATGGCAGGCACTTTTTGCGTTTGGCCCCAGGCCGTGTCAACTACGATGACTATTCTTCCTTATCGCGCCCATCCTCTACTTCGTAGCGGCCATCTACAAACTTTGTTGGTCGGCGTCGTCTACGGTGAGCGACCGGAGCACAACGCTCGAGCTATCCAAATCCCCATGGATGACGGCGAGATCTTGTTAATTCACGAGGAGCTGGGAAAGCCGCTGGCAGACTCTGCCCCTATTGCCATTCTGATTCACGGGCTGGGGGGAGATCATACCAGCCCCTATTTGCAGCGCATCGCTCATCAACTGCGCCTGTGTGGCATGCGCGTCTGGCGCGTCGATCTGAGGGGTAGTGGGCTAGGCATGAAGCTCGCCTGGCGGCCCGCACATGCTGGTGCTAGCGACGATCTGGCCGCCGTAGTCGAAGCTGCCCAACGGCGCTATCCCCAAGCCGAAGTCCATGTCGTCGGCTTTTCACTAAGCGGGAATATCTTGCTAAAAATGTTGGGGGAAGCGGCAGCAGGTGTGGCCCACCAGCGAGTCGATTTGTCGCGGATCAGCTCGGCTGTTGCCATTGCCCCGCCGGTCGACCTACACACATGCGCCAACAACATGGAGCGACTTAGCCGTCGTGTCTACACTCGCTATTACCTGAAGATGTTGGCTGGGCAAGTGCAGCAAAGACAATCTCATTGGCCTCAATGGAAGGAAATCTCCACCCATCCCCCGCTGAAAACGATTCGCCAGTTCGACGCGCGATACACTGCGCCGATGAGTGGTTTTGCCGACACCGACGATTACTACACGCGGGCCAGCGCCAATGTGTGGCTCCCCTCTATCACCACGCCGACTACGTTGCTAGTTGATCGGCATGATCCGATTGTAACCGTCGAGTCGTTTGATCCGTCGAAGATCAATGCCGAGTCGACCCAATTGGTCTTGACCTCCCATGGCGGACACATGGGCTATTTTGGACGTGATGCCAACGGTAAAAATATTCGGTGGATGGAATATTTTGTAATTCAGCATTTGAAACGAATCGCCTTGCGCGACACTAGTCTAGTCTAAGCATGGCAGCCTCGGTGCTTTGTTCAATTTATAGGAACAGCTGGAATCTTGAATTTATCCCTGTTGAATCACTGTCACCTTTACGCATTCCCGCTCGCGACACATCCCGGTCCTACTCTCCAATTGGCTGCGACGACAATCGCAACGGTCGCATGTCATGACCAACAGATCGCATCAACAACGTTTTCCGTCTCATTTGAACAGGCCTTCCAGCGACTTCAGCAACTTGAGCGACTATTCATCGAACTCGACGGTTACTTCGTGTGGACTGGTCAGCATGATTCTCAGCCTTGGCAGATCGATGGCATGCTCTACGACTATGGTGAACATCTGCAACGCGTCGAACTCAAGGGAGGCTGTCCCGGTGCGGCATGGAGACAGTTACTTGATTGCTTCGATTGGCCCAAGCAACGCTTGCTGGCACACTGCATCGATCGGAATTGCTTCGTCGACGTCGCTGAACTGATACATTCAGGCGAGAGTAGGCTTAGCTAGCGTATTTTGAAGTCTCGCTATTTGAAACGCGAAGCGGTCGATCGCTGGCAAGTCGGAAAAACATGGGGATGCCTCGATGACCTGGGATTCGCATCCTGTGAGTTAACCATAAGTCAGTAATTATCCCGAATAGGCTGTGAGTTTATGAGCGATTCCCCAAACTTGCACTTCAACTTTCGCCGCGGTAGTTCAAGTTTAGGTTTAAGTTCAAGTTAAAGTTTAAGTTTGCAGAAATTCAAAGCCTCGAAGGGATTTGAGACATTAGCCGTAGGTGGCGCTAGCGCACCTACGGTTACGTTCACAGGATTTGCATCCCAGACTATCGAATTCCGTGCCCGAGGCACTAAAAAGCGCATAGCTTCCACATCAATTAGAGCAAACAAGAGACTTCAATCATGCACAACCCCGACGCACATCCCATTTTGGCGCACAATCGCCAAGCCTGGAATCGGATGGCTGATAGTCGGCATGTGCTCACTCGCCCGGCTAGCGATGAAGAATTAAGAGATCCGCTGCGAACGGTCGATGCGGTTGGTTGGTTGGCAGATGGCATTCAGGGGTGGAACGTACTGTGCTTGGCGGCTGGTGGTGGAAGGCACGGACCGTTATACGCCGCCGCAGGTGGACGCGTTACAGTTGTCGACTTAAGTCCAGCCATGCTCGAAATCGATCGGCACGTCGCCAAGCAACGCAAATTGGACATTCGCACGGTCGAAACTTCGATGGACGATCTCCATACGCTCAGCGACGGTGAATTCGATTTGGTTATTCACCCGGTCAGTACTTGTTATCTTCCCAGTTTGGACAGCCTATTTCCCGAGATCGCTCGCGTCACTCGCAGTGGCGGATTGTATATAAGCCAACATAAACAGCCGATCAATTTGCAAGCCTCCTTGGAGACGTTTACTGGGCAGTATGTGATCGAGCACGCTTATTACGATCGCTCGTCGGTACCTCCAGCATCCGAAGCCAGTAAATTGCGTGAGCCCAACACGCGTGAATTTGCACACAGTTGGCAGGCGATATTGGGCGGGATTTGTCGCAGCGGTTTTCAGATTGCCGATGTCGCCGAGCCAAATCACGCCCAACCCGACAGTTTGCCTGGGAGTTTTGGGCATCGGTGCACCTACATCGCACCTTACATCCGTATCAAAGCCGTGCGCAATTCGACGAACACGAACCGGTTGGTGCTTTAGCGCAGTGTAGGCTCGTAACGAGCCTACACTTCATCTGAGCGCGGTGGCGACTATGTCTCCCACGGGTTGCGCCAATCGCCCCACTGCTCCAGGTATTGCGCATAGGCTGGGTGTTCATCGGCCTGCGACTCGAGTAACTCCTTGGCTTGATGCACCAACTCCTGCTCCTGAGTCAGCGAGATTTTGCCCATCAACAGTTTGATTCGCAAGAACACGAAGTAAGTATCGAGCACATCGCAACGACAATATTCGTTGATCTCTGCTACTTTGCCTGCGCAATAAAGATCATAGACCATATCTCCCTGTACGTTCATTTTTCCGGGCTTACCCAACAGGCTAGCAGCCAGATTCAGCCCACCACGAAACCATGTACTGCCATAATTGGTGAGCACTTCTTGCAAATCGATGTGCGAATTCAAGTTGTAGCGATTACGATTCTGTTCGTAGGTGCGATGTTCTAAATTAAACCACCGTGGCACGGCGATGCCAAAACGAAAAGCGGCATGTTCCATCAGTGGCAGATCGAACGTGCGACCATTAAACGTCACCCATGTCGGTTGCTCGTAGGCTTCCCAGCCAGTCCAGAAATGTTTGGTCATGACATGCGGACGATGTTCGGGTTGATCGAGTGAAACAATCTCAACCAACGAAAAATCTGCCCGTACTTTAGCGATCACAATGGCTACCGGTAGATGGTAGGTGTAAGGAATGAAATCACGACCGGCCGAGGTGAGTAGCTCCTGCCGCAGACGCATTACTGCGTCGGCAGCGGAAAAGCCACGCCCCGCGTATCGCGTCTGGGCAATTAAATCGCCATCGGCCACGCTCTCTACATCGAAAATTAGATATCTAACATCCTGAGCCACAGTGTCCGCCTTAACTTGGCAACCGAAAAACTGATAAAATATTGGTAGAGGCAGTATGTCGGCTGGAGTAGCCCGCCGCAACTGGGCTAATCTTGCTCGTCGCCCAGTTATAAGTGTCCCGTCAGAAATCGTTTAACGCCCAGCCGCAGTAACGCAAGGCAACGCGCTCTGTTCACCACAACTTGACGTCGAGAGCAACAGTGTAGATAGTGTGCCAAGTGGTTCGAGGTTGCGTAGACGCCGGCGAGAGTGATGTTAATACTGCTGCGGTCGATAGATCGTACTCGTGCCGTCGCCTACGTAAGCTGCGACCGACGTATTGGGCATCGCAACAGTAAGTCAATATTTATATCACTTACCATGTTCTCTCACTTCACCAGCCTGCTGCTAGGCGTCAAACGAACTACCAAACATGTCTAACCCTGCGTCGATCAATGCGTCTCGACTACTAGACCGATTTCTGCGATATGTGCGGATGGATACTACAGCCAATCCCGATAGCCACGAATACCCCAGTAGCCCCGGTCAACTAGTGCTGGGACGCCTGCTAGCCGACGAACTGCAAACTATGGGGGCTAGCAGCGTCGAACAGGACGCCTATGGTTTAGTCTGGGGTACTATCCCCGCCAACCTACCATCGTCGGCATTCGGTAGTGTTCCCGCGATTTTATTTAACGCCCACTTGGACACTTCTCCCGAAGCTCCAGGTAAAGATGTTTCTCCACAAGTTATCGAGACTTATGCCGGCGGCGACATTGCTTTGCCACGCGATGGGCGTGTGATCACCGTCTCGGGTTGCCCTGCCTTACAAGAACTTGCCGGCCAGTGCTTGATCACCACCGACGGCACTACGCTCTTGGGGGGAGATGATAAAGCCGGCGTGGCTGTCATCATGGAACTTGCCCAACATCTGCTTGAGCAACCGCATACGCCGCATGGTGAAGTGCGGATACTCTTCACGTGTGATGAGGAGATCGGCCGCGGCGCGCAACACATGGACTTGCATAAAGCTGCTGCACTGGCTGCCTACACGCTCGATGGCAGCGGACAAGGAGAAGTGCAAGCAGAGAATTTTTCGGCTGATCAACTAGTCGTAAAAGCCATTGGTAACAACATCCACCCTTCGCTCGGCAAGGGTAGGATGATCAACGCTGTCCGCGGCCTAGCGATGCTCCTAGCTGAACTTCCTGTGGACGAACTTTCGCCTGAGGCTACCGAAGGACGCGAGGGATTTCTGCATCCCTACGATATCAAGGGAAGCGTCAACTTAGCCGAAACGCGAATCCTATTGCGTGACTTCGACACACTGCGACTGGACGTCTATGCACGCTTGGTTCAAGAGGCTGCGGATAGAATTCAAGGCAGAATTCCTGGTTTGCAATTCGAACTCAAACGCGAGCGGCAGTATCGCAACATGGCCGACTTCATTCGCCCCCTCCCCCAAGTCGTTGAGCTGGCCATGCGCGCTTGGCAGGAGTTGAAACTGCCCTGTAAGCAAGGTGCCATTCGCGGTGGAACGGACGGCGCAATGTTCAGCGAAATGGGACTCCCCACGCCAAACTTATCCGTCGGCCAGCACAACATTCATAGCGTGTTGGAATTCGCTTCACTGCATCAAATGGTCGCTGCCGCCCAGCATGCCATCAAGCTGCTGGAACTGTGGCAAGCGCATGCCAGAGTTTGACCCCGCACAATCTCCGTACGCGTCGAGCAAGTCATTGTGCATGAATCAACTGTAAAACACCCTGGCGAACGGAGAAGTGATCGTCGCCGGAGAAGACCAAGTGAAAAGTCAAACCGTCCGGGCTAATCCATTTGGTTGGAATGCTCGATGACTCACCTGGCCCCACATCCCACTGCGGCGTAAAGCTGACTGTGGTCCATGGCCCCCATGGCTGCGGCGCATCGAAGATCGCAAAACCTCCTGCAAATCGTGTGTCGGGATGAGCGACCCCTCCAGTCAGTGTCTGACACCACAAATAGCGTCCAAGCGCCGCATTGAAAGTAACTCCACTACGATAGCAGTTCCCTTGATGCGCAAAGACTGCTTGTCGTTTCACTATCTCTTGGGTCCAAGTTGGCTGCGAACTTGAATCCAGTCCGGCGAAGAACTCGTAGGCATCCCGTGTGCGGATTTGAGCTTGAGGTACACGCGCCAGCACCATGTGATCCGAGGCAATATAGGCGCTGTGGCTGTCGTGTGAGTAAACGTAGACAAACTCGTCGCGGGCTCCGGCATAGTTGCGTCCAAAGTTCAGGAAGGTCGGACATCCGAAGCTAGTGGTGAATTTCCAATCGCTCCAAGTCCAGGTTTGTCCGTGATCGCTCGACCAGGCCAGCTGTGAATTGTCGGCATTGCGAGTCCACATATACAGCACACCCGCGACCATCACTAAACCACTGGCCTTTTTTCCTAGACGTCCATCCCCTATCGTTTCTAACGTCGGCGAGCGTAGATTCTCGCCGCGAAACATCTCCGGTGTCCCTGCGACTCGTGACAAACCTAAACTGAGTTTGAGTTCGATCTGCGGTTCAAACCCTTTGCCATCACCATAGGCCGTATAGAGATGATCATCGTCTCCCCAAGTGATTGGCCAATTGTCGCCACCGCGTGCGCAACGCACGATAGTCGAAGCGGGGGCCCACTGGATGCCTGCGATGACGGGACTCGGTGGATAGGGCGATTGAAGTGTCTGAGATTCGGAAGCGGGGGCTGTTGCAGGTGGGCTGCGTCGTTCCAGTAAATCGTCTTGAATTCCTCCGAGAGCTGCCTGAGCAATGTTCTGAATGAAGGGTTCGAGCACGGCATAGTGTTCGGCCGAGGGGTCGCGGTGCCAGGACTTCCCCGCACGCGAGGCGACGATGTCGAGGCTGGGGATGACAACGATCAGGCTGTCGTAGAGCCCCCATGACCAATAGGCATCGCGCGGCACATCGCGGAGGGTCCCGTCCGCATTGTTCCACCACAACAGACCGTAGTGATCCGAGGCGTTGCCATACTGCTTGGGGTCAACCTCCGGCAGGCCTACTACGCTCGACGCTGTGTGGCTGGCGCGTTGCACGAATTCCGCAGGCAAGATGCGTTGTTCCTCCCACATACCGCCGCGTAGATAGAGCAAGCCGATGCGGGCCATCGCATTGACATTGCCACTGAATCCGGAGCCAAACTCGCGGCGGGGAATGCCATGGATGAGTTTTTCACGATAGCTATGTTTGCGCCACACGAGATCATCGCGAGTGATTCCAAGCAGTGTAAAGACGCGGTGAAAGAGTAGTTCATCAAGATCTTGTTGGTAAACCAGCGTCACACATTCGGCCAACCAATTCGGGCCACCGTCACTGTAAGACCATTTCGTGCCTGGTTCGAAAACCAAATCAGTGTAGCCTCCCGGTTTTTCGAAGCCAGCCGTTTGCGTAGCCAGTTGCTCGATGGTGATTTGCTCGCGCCAAACCTGCTTGGCCAAGTTGCTTTCGGGAGTTACTCCGAGTTCAGGTTGATAGAGTATGGCCTGGTCTTCGAGCTTGATCCTGCCATCGAGAATAGCTAGTCCCAGCGCGGTGACGCCGATCGACTTGGAGGTCGACTTCAAATCGTAGCGTTGCTGCACATCGCCCCAGGACATAACTAACTTGCCGCCTCGAGTAATCACCCCGGTTCCATCGCCAGTTAGCGCATAGTCGCGAGCCGCTTGCAATCGTGCGGCATCGAGACCAGCTTCCGCCGGTGTCGCTATTTGCCATTGATCGTGCGGCCAAGTGAGCTCCTGGGCAGGTAGGATTGGCGAGGCTGCGAAGGCGGTCAGTACTAGAGCAACCGTTTGCAGGATTCGAAAGAACATAATAAACGACCTCAAAAATCGTTAAACGCCAAGCCGTAGTGGCCGTCGGGAAGCGTGATTGGACTGATGATAAATTACGGCCGGCCTACAGCAAGTTTTAAACAGTCCACCTACTTAAGGCTATGCAGGCACCGGCTGGATGTGCCACACAAAAATCGAACCTAACTTGTCAGCCACACTCCTGCCGTCGCCTGCGCAGACTGCAACGGACGCGTTGGCGAACAGCGGCTCCGCGGATGAATCTGTCCTGTCAAAATATCTCACGCACGTCAGCAGCCCGCTGCGGCTCGGCGTTAAACGCAATAGTGGCGACGCTTGCGGCCGGGCTTCGATGGCTCACAACATTCCAGGAAACAGCATGGCTAATCGTTTGTCGTCGGGCTGGCTGGCGTATTCGCTGACTTCATATGCCTCAATCAATGTCTGCTCATCAAGTTTCTTGCCGCGCGCCACGATAGCAGATTGAAAATGCTCGCGGCGACGGCGGTGAAGTTCTCGAAACCATTCAGCCAGCCACACATGCCGTTTTGCGGTTTCTGTTGGGACTTGGTCCAGCAATCCGTCATGATAGGGGAGCCACTGAAAAAATTGCGAAGCATGACAGGCCGCCATCTGTACCGCCAAATCAAATTCTTGGCTCGTATTGAGCAGCACGTCGGGGCGCAGTGGATTGGGACGAGTGAAGAGATCGCCCATATAGGCGACCACCGGATCTCGCAACAAGGCAGGCGTCTCGGGGCAAATGTGCGGTACTGTCACCATGTAGGACGCATCTTGCACGGCGCCCCCCACGGCGCGATGATCGGGATGATAGTCGTTGGGGCGATGTGTCAAAACTAGATCTGGGGCGAACTGCCGGATCTCACGAATGATGGCTGCGCGTACCGCAAGCGTCGGTTCAAGCTGGCCATCGGGGAAATGCCAGATTTCGTAATCGGCTCCGACGCGCTCGCCCGCCTGGCGGGCTTCCTCGCGTCGCACGCGGACCAATTCATCGGGCGGTATCTGATGATGCCCACTTCGACCATCGGTCACTGAAATAATGCGCACGCCTGAACCCAGACGGCAATGCCGCACGATAAGGCCTCCGGCCGATACCTCCGCGTCGTCGGGATGTGCGCCGAGCAC
>JBGSNE010000234.1:0-70612 GCA_041739785.1 Pirellulaceae bacterium | reverse complement strand
GACCGCGAATGCGGTCGATCGCTGGCGAACCGGATGTCGTAAATCCCATTTTTCCTGGGGTTTGCACCCCAGGCTACCAAATGTCACCGCTTCGCGGTTGAAAAAGCGCAACTTCAAAAGCCGTAGGCGAGGCGCGGCATGGCAACCTCGCCTACGGCTGCGAGCTAAACGAATAAATCAACAGCCCGCTAGTGTAATTTGCCTAAGATCTCTTGCTTCTGTAGCCGCTCCGCTACGCCCGGAATGACTCGGGCTGCGTTTTCGTAGTAGATCTTCTTTAAGACGTCGTCGGGCAAATAGACACCGTAGATCCGCCACATCCCCTGTGGCGGAAACGCCTTTTCCGAGTAGGGAAAATACTCGTCGCGCGATTCTAAAAATCGCCAATACAATCGATATCGCCGTTCAGGTTGTGGACCGTCGGTCCCAAATAAAATCCGATCTTGGTATTTGATGAGAAATTTGCGCGCGGTGTACGGTTGCCTGCCAAGTTCAGCGATCCGCGATGCGATTTCCACAACCACATTGGGATGATCATCCAGCAATTTCGATGTTTGGACTAGGTTTTCACCATCGTTCCCCAAGTGTGCGGCGATGAAGGTGGTTCCCGGATGCCGCGCGAAAAGTCGATTGCGGGCGGCATGGAGCTCATCGCGACTGGGGAATCTGTCGGGCGGGAAATGCCAATCTGGATGTCGCGAAAGCTCCTCGTAGCGTTCGTTGTTGGGCGTCAGCGGTTCGAAGAATGCGCTCGGATCGGCGGTGTGCATGATGACCGGCAATCCCAGCCGCCCACAAGCATCCCAGATCGGATCGAAGCGAGGATCATCGATAGCGATCAATGTGCCATCCGCATTGCGATCGCTTAATCCAAAAGACTTAAAAACCTTCAATCCACTTACGCCTCGGCGTTGGGCCGCCTCTAGTGCAATTACTGTGCGGTGTGCAAAATCGGGTTGATTGCAGTCCCAAGTCTCCGGTTGCTCACGCCCGCCCGTCCCTTGCCAATCGATATTCGTGAATATGACAAACCGCTCTCTATATTCGCTCCAGAGATACTTGATATGTTCGTCGAGCTGACTTCCCAGCCGCCCATCGAGACTAGTGCAAACGGCAATCCGATTGCGATCCATGAGTTGCACAAACTCCTGCAACTGCGCTGGGTCGTGTCGCATGCGGATCCAAAAATGCGAGTGAACATCGACTACCGGGAACTTGGCATGCTGCAGTTCGGTCTCAACTACTTGTAGTCGCGATTCGGGGAAGAATTCCGAGAGCTTCAAGTCTCCGGACGCCGAAGTAGGAGAGGTTATGTTGGAGGTTTGCGATTGGCAATTCACGGCGCACAAAGCGATTAGGCACCCAGCGCTACAAAACGAAACGAGCGAACAACCGTTGAAACCTAACATCATATTTCTATTCTGAGTATCGAGTTAATTCTTTTACTCTTAGACATCGGCCAATCGTTTGTCAGCGGGACGGTAGCAAAATTCGCCAAGAATTTCTTCCGGCGGAATTTTACTTCGGTCGCGCTGGCCTTGACGGACGGACTACCGAGTAAGTCGCTTCCGGCGGAAGCGACCCACTTGGCTTCCAGCGGAAGCGACCCACTTTCTGTTACAAGTCTTAGCTTCACAGTAGCCGTCGAAAGGTTGGCTGTCATAGGCTACACTACCCTTGCTGCATGGGTAGACTAGGTGGTCGCTGCCGATCAGATCCTAAGGGAGCTGCATTGGGAGAGGAAAGTCCGGGCTTCAAAGAGCGGAGCGGTCGGTAACGCCGACCAATCGCAAGGTTAGGGAAAGTGCCACAGAAAGTATACCGCCGAACGGCCGTCCCCTGGGCCGGTGCGTGGTAAGGGTGAAACGGTGAGGTAAGAGCTCACCAGCAGCCATGGTGACGTGGCTGGCTCGGTAAACCCCGCTCGAAGCAAGGTCAAACAGAGAGGAAGCCCTGCCGCTTGTCGGCGGGGCTACGAACCGGCTCGGTTCGTTTGCACTTTCGGGTAGATCGCTTGAGGCTGCGAGCAATCGTAGTCCTAGATAAATGACCATCACCGGGCGTCGGAGGGCCAAGTGCCACTGGCGCTGGCGACAGAACCCGGCTTATCGGTCTGCCCATGCAGCTTTTCTACTCAAAGTGGGTCGTTCCTGCCGGGAACGACTTCTTCGGTGGGTCGCTCCTGCCGGGAACGACTTTACATGCCCTGGCATAGATGCTGCCCATAGGAATGATGAGAAGCATAGGAATCATGGGATCCATTCGCCTGTCGTTCAAACTTCGTTGCCAAATGGGTACACTAATAGGCGAGCTGTGTTTATGCCGCTCACAAAATCGAATTTACCTGCTATCTCCGGAGATCGGTGTATGCTTTTACGAATCAAGATGATGGCGTCATTGTTGATAGCGGCCATGTTGTTGCAAACTGGGCTGTTGCCAATGGGGTTGTTGCAAACGGGTCTGTCCGTTGCTCAAGAAGTTGCGACGCAAACAGAAGCTGTTCCATCGGGCGGGCAAGCCAAGTTGGACGAAGCGACCTCACTGAAGCTCAATGCAGCTACTCCTGCCGATCTGGGCAAAGTGATCGAATTGTGCGAGCAGGCAATCGAAGCCGGACTGGATGAAGGCAATACCCGCTTGGCCAAGCAATTGATTGCCGCTTCTGCCTTTCAGCGCGCATCGCAAATGGTGCAGTCTCTGCCTGCCGTAGCCAATAACCCGAATGCCTTGCGTCAACTGCGGCGGCGCACGATGGATGAACTGAAGAAGGCTACCGAGAACAATCCCAATATGGCGGAAGCCTTTGTACTGATGGCCAAGCTCGAAGCGCTCCCAGGCGGCGATCGTGATGCTGCCATGGAGCATTTGAATAAAGCCATCGACAGCCTACAGGACAAACCCGTTGATCAATCCCAGGCCTACATCCTCCGCGCCCAATTGCACGAAGGGAACGAAGAACGGCTGGCCGATCTACGCAAGGCCATCAAAGCCGACTCGACCAACAGTGACGCTTGGCAATTGCTGATCGGCATTCAATTGGGCTTAGGTAAATACCAAGAGGCAGTCGAAGACGCCAAGAAGCTGTTGGAAAAAGACGAAGGAAACGAAATTGCATTGATGGCCGCCGTCGAGGCATTGCTGGGATTGAAGAAAGCCAATGAAGCGATCGAGTTGCTCGATTCGCGGATCGAGAAAAACGACAAAAACGGCACGTATTATCGCGTGCGAGGGCTGGCCTATCGGCAAAAGTCTTATACCGAAGGTATCAGCGAAGCCGACAAGGAGGCTGCCAATAACCTTGCCATGGATGATCTCAACAAGGCCCTGGAGCTCGATAAACGCGACGCCGAAGCGTTGGTAATGCGCGGCACATTGTATTACGAGTTGGGCGAATTTGAAAAAGCCAATCGCGACATCAGCGATTCGTTGCTAATCCGACCGGATTCGGTTCGCGGGGTGATGATGCGCAGCATGGTAGCGGCGCAAGAGGGACGTTTTGCCGATGCTATCGCCGATATGGAAATGCTGGTCCGAGCCGACCCTAGCAAACTTGAATGGATTCGGCAGTTGGCCTCTTACTATCAAATGGACAAACGACCAAGGTTGGCAATTCAATTGCTCGATCAATTGATCGAGGCAGACAAAGAGGATTGGGCATCGATGCGTTTGCGCGGCGATGCCAAGCTCAGCGTGAGTATGCATCAAGAGGCGGTCGAGGACTACGAAGCGGCGATATTGATGTTGGAAGCGAAACGTGACTCGCTCGAGCCTGAGGATTTCAAACAAGACTACAGCGGATTGCTCAACAATTTAGCTTGGGTCTTGGCCACCTCTCCAAAGGATGAACTGCGCGACGGCCCGCGTTCGGTCGAATTGGGCCTGAAGGCCTGCGAAGAGACAGATTACAAAGCAGCTCACATCCTCAGCACTTTGGCCGCCGGCTATGGTGAGATCGGTGACTTTGAAAACGCCCGCAAGTGGTCTGCCAAGGCAGTGGAGTTGGGCAAAGAAGAAGGACACGAGCAGACGGACCAGCTCGAAAAGGAACTTGAGAGTTACCAACAGAACAAACCTTGGCGCGAAGTGCAAGACACTGAGGAGAATGCCAAGCCCCTGACCGCTCCGTCAGACACGATTGATACATAAGCGAATAGCGCGCGACAGCGGATGCGTTCGATCGCTGGCGAACCGTAAAAACGCGGGGATGCTTCGCAGACCTGGGATTTGCATCCTGTGAATTATACAAGGGTCAAACTACGCCGAAGGCGTTAAAGCTATTAGCCGGTGGTCGAGCGCAGCGAAAACCACCGGATAACGAAAAACAACGTGCTATTCGACCCCGAAGGTGGTCGCAGCCCTACCAGCCTACCAGCCTAATCGCTGCGACACCCTTCGGGGTCGAAAAATCGGCGCGATCACAACGTAACCGTAGGTGCGCTAGCGCGACCTACGGCTAATGTCTCAAATCCCTTCGGGATAATTGCTAACTGATCTATAACTCGCAGGATGCGCATCCCAGGCTATCGAATTCCGTGCCTTCGGCACTAAAAAAAAGCGCGCAACTTCCAAACCTGCGGTTGCGGGTTAAACACAATACCGGAGCGTCGTTTGCGAATTAACGAGCTTGGCGGCTGATGCCTGAGGCAGTACGAATGCGGCTAGAGGCATTAGAGGTTTGGCGGGCGATCCCCTGGGGCGCGATGGGCTGAATGAAGCTTTGCCCGCGTTCGTACAATGCCAGCCGCTGTGACATCTCGGCTCGGTCTACTTTTTCAGCCAAACGGATCGCTTCCTGCTGCAGCCCCACCGCGTCACGGTGGCTTCCGACGGCCGCTGTGGCGGCGGCTAACGTGTCCAATGCTTGCGGACTCCGCTCTCCAGTCAGCTCAATTACTTTTTTGGCGGCGGAAAGTGCCAAGTCGACGTTGCGATATTTTGCATCGGGACAAGTAGCCATCAGCCAAGCCGCGTTTTGGTAAGCCCTCGGATACTTGCTGTTGATCGCAACCGCAGTGCGGTAGGTCTTGGCCGCTTCTTCCCAGCGTCCGAGGAATTGATATGCATCGGCCAAGTCGGTGGCGTAGACAGCACTGTCCGTTCCCAACTCGGTAGCCCGAACATAGTCAGCTAGGGCGTCATCAAATTGCTCGAGCATGAAGCGACAATGCCCGCGACTGTTGTAGTACTGGGGATCAGCTTCGTTGAGCACGATGGCTTGGGTGTAGCCCTCGATGGCTTGCGGATACTGAGCCAGCTCGAAATACAATTCGGCGCGATTGAAGTGACTATTGGGGTAATCGTCTTTCAAATCGATGGCGGCAGAGAACTCTTTGATGGCTTGTACATAATCTCCCTTCATCGCTAGCGAAATCCCGAAATTGTGATGTGTGCGCCAGTTATTCGGATTGTGCTGAATTGCCGTTTCGAAATCTTTGGCGGCCTGTTGATCAAGGCTACTCGCCTGATCGACTTGGCCTTGTTCGACTAGTTCGGCCGCTTGTTCGTTCCGCATTTCACCACGGCGATTTAGCGCCCAAGCAAAAAGATTCGCAGCGTAATCGCGATCGATTCGCGACCTCCCTGTGTCTGGGATCACTTTCGCACAGGCTCGCGCGATCGCCGTTATTTGCACTTCTTGAGTAGCCGTACGCGTTTGTTGGTAGATCGCGAGCAGATCCGCCGAAACTGCGTCGCCGCTAGTGCTCCCGGGTGTGCCAGTGTTGCTCTGCGTCTGAGTGTTATTCGGGCGAGTGTTTAATGGTTTGGAAGAACGCGGTTGGAATTGGATTGCAGATTGCCCGCGGAGCGTTTCCGGAGCGAACGAACCGATGCCGACGGCGCACATCAACCAGAGAACTGGGAGTTTCACTGGACGCTTCCTAGCTATTGTTATTGGATGGAGTGAAATTGAGGGGCAATTGCAGGCAACTCGCTCCCCTCAAAAAAACGCTGTATCACCTATAGCGGGGAGTGGGCCTTCAAGGGAAGAGCGAAATCACTCGCACTTTGGCCGGGCTTTGCCGTACGTCAGGCTTTCCAGCTTGACCGGCGCTGCCCAAACTGCCGGAAGTCCGCAATCACGCAGTGCGCTTCGCCCGTAAGCTTGCCCAAGATGAAATACGAGTCAAGCAGGAATGCCTGACGTACGCGCTAGGCGAGAATTTTTCGGACAACTTGGCCGTGAACATCGGTCAGACGAAAATCGCGTCCGGCGTGATGGTAGGTCAACCGTTCATGATCAAAGCCCAAACAGTGCATCAATGTAGCTTGCAGATCATGAATATGGACAGGATCCTCAGTAACGTGAAAGCCGAAATCATCGGTTTCACCGAGCGACATTCCGGGTTTAATTCCACCACCTGCTAGCCACATGGTAAACGCCTGCGGGTGATGATCACGTCCCAGGGAGCGGCCCAAGGCGGCGTTGGATTCGACCATGGGTGTGCGTCCAAATTCGCCTCCCCAAACGACCAGCGTCTGATCCAGCAGTCCATGTTGTTTGAGATCCGCGATCAAAGCAGCGGAGGCTTGATCGGTCGCCTTACAGTTCTTTTGGATATTGCCTACCACATTCGAATGCGCGTCCCAGCCGCTGTGAAAAATGTTGATGAACCTCACTCCTCGCTCAACCATGCGTCTTGCCAACAAGCAGGCGCGAGCAAAAGAGGGCTGATCAGGATCGCAGCCGTACAAATCCAAAGTCGCTTGCGATTCACTGCGCAGGTCCATCAGTTCCGGAGCGGAACTTTGAAGGCGAGCGGCCATTTCAAAGCTCGCGATGCGGGTGGAGATTTCGGGATCACCGATTATCTCTAAACGGCGACGATTGAGCGCGGCAATCAAATCATAGGTATCGCCCTGCATTTGATTCGACACGCCAGCGGGGCTGGTCACGTTTAATATCGGATCGCCTTGGCTGCGAAACTGGACTCCCGTATAGAGTGTCGGTAGAAAACCACTCGACCACAACGCCGATCCGCCGCTAACGCCATCTCCGGTACTCATGACGACAAACGCCGGCAGGTCTCTTGTCTCGGCCCCTAAACCATAAACCACCCAAGAACCAATGCTGGGGCGTCCCGGCTGAGAGAAGCCAGAGTTGAGAAATAGTTGTCCCGGCGCGTGATTGAACTGATCGGTGTGCAGCGACTTGATGAAGCACAGGTCGTCGGCAACTTTTGCCAAGTACGGCATGGCCTCAGAAATTTCCGCAGCCGACTGACCGTACCGTGCGAACTTGAACTGCGGTCCCAGCACCGCGGCGTCGGGTTGAATAAACGCATACCGCTGATCGCCAATGATCGACTTGGGGAGCGATTGCCCTTCAAATTTCGTTAGCTGCGGCTTTTCTGTAAAGAGCTCCAACTGGCTGGGCGCACCAGCCATAAACAGATGTATGACCGCTTTGGCTTTACCTGGAAAGTGAGGTTGGCGTGGTGCGAAGGCTGAAGTGACGGAATGTGGCGCTTCCGCTGCAAAATTGCGCCGACTACCGAGAGCGCCGGCCAGCAGCTCGGTAAGCGCAACTGCTCCTAGTCCCACACCGCACTCCGTTAGGAACCATCGACGGCTAGTGGACCGCGAGTGAAAATTAAACATAAATTGCTCTCAACTTGTGCGTGACACCTGTAGCGGAATTCGCCAAGAATTTCGGAACCCGCTTGTTTGTCGCGGAATGGGCTATAATTTCCGGAGATCACGAAGCGTTCGTTGAAGTCAGCCGCCGAAATTCTTGGCGAATTCCGCTACGGAGCTGGCCTAGTTCTACATGGACTAGAATCTAAGTGCCAACATTTATTTTACCACGCTCAGAAATTAGTTTGCCAGGCGATCAATGATCCAGCATAGTTCGGAGCGTTGGTGAGGTATGCGGTTCAACGCGTACGATTCCGCTGGCCCGGAGAGCCAGCACGACTTGAGTTAACTGGTCCGTTGCAGGCAGAGATTGATCCACATACAACAGCCATTTGCGACCGATTCGGCAGGCCCCACCGGTCGCCTGATCCATAATTTCATTGCGGATTTCGAAACCGGCGTGCTCAGCTAGAGACAGGGCTTCGTCCAACAGGTCAACAGTATGCATACTCCCATCCTTTCTAGCGGATCGGCAAAAGTTCCGCCGTTAGTATCTTGCTAGCGTAACCTGATTTGCTTAGCATAGAAAGAGAACTTTCGACGCCTAACCGCTCCATATCTCGAACGCTAGCAGGGAAAACATGACAGACAGACGTCGCTTGTCGGTGAACACCATCGGCGAATTGGCCACAGTACGCTTCTTGGACAAGAAGATTGTGGATAGTGGCAACATTGAAGAGATGGGCGCCGAGATGTTTTCCATCGTGGACGCCGATCATCTAAAACACGTGTTGCTTAACTTTGAAGGGGTTGAGTTTCTGTCGTCAGCCGCGTTGAACAAATTGATTCTGATGGACAAGAAGATCAAACAAGCGGGCGGCATCCTGCGTTTGTGCAATCTTCGCGCGGAGATCATGGAAGTCTTCACAATTACGCGACTCAATCGAGTATTCGATATTCGCAAGAATGAGAGTGAAGCCTTGAAGGCCTTTGGCGCTTCCTAAGCCCCGCCTGTCATCTTTTCAATTCGCACTGAACAGGAGCCGATGATGGTCGACCGTGCATGGGCATGGAGTCTGCACGAGAGCATACCTAGCAATGTCGACGACGGACATAGGTTGATCGAGCAACTAATGTCGGCGCTGAACGACCTGGGGTGGGATGGCCGCGATTTATTCCACATGCAAATGGCGGCGGAAGAAGCCATGGTGAATGCGGTCACGCATGGCAATAAAGGCGCCAGCGACAAACATGTCGAGATCGAGTTCAAAGTGGCCGCCGATTCGGCCTTCATGCGATTTAGGGATCAAGGAGAGGGTTTCTGTCCATCCGCATTGCCCGACCCACGCGACGACGACCATCTGGAGTGCACCAACGGCCGTGGCGTGATGCTCATCAAAGAGATGATGAACCAAGTTCAGTACAACGACCGCGGGAACGAAGTCACCATGCTCAAGCACCGCACGCCACCCCCACAGGATGAGTAGGCCGAATTGCAGGCGGTAACCGGCGCCGCGGCGTAACAGCTATGGGTGAGTCGGCCACCCTTCAACTTTGCAAATATCGGCCGGTCAAACTATCTGGAATCTGAGCTACTTGCTCGGGTGTTCCACAAGCGACAATTTGGCCACCGGCGTCACCACCATCGGGCCCCAGGTCCACCAGCCAATCGCAAGCGCGAATCACATCCAAATTGTGTTCAATAATAATCACTGTGTTGCCGCGTTCGACCAATCCATCAAGCACACCCACTAACCGCCGCACGTCTTCAAAGTGCAAGCCAGTGGTCGGCTCGTCCAGAAAATAGATTGTCTGTCCGGTTTCCGGACGCGCTAGCTCGGTTGCTAACTTGATACGTTGAGCCTCACCGCCACTCAGCGTGTTTGAGCTTTGGCCCAAACACAGATACCCTAAACCAACTTGTTCTAAACTGCTCAACAAGCGGTTGATCTTGCTAAAGTTCTCAAAGAATTCGACGGCCGCACTAACGTTCATGTCCAACACGTCAGCGATCGATTTATCCCGGTAGCGGACTTGCAATGTCTGTCGATTGAAACGCGCCCCGTTGCAAACGGAGCAAGTCACGAATAGGTCTGGGAGAAAATTCATCTCAATCTTCTCTTGCCCTTGCCCTTGACATTGCGGACAGCGACCAGCACCTGAATTGAAACTAAAGCGACTGAGTGTATAGCCACGTTGTTTGGCAAACCGAGTGTTAGCCCACACTGCGCGAATCAAATCAAACACTCCACAATAGGTGGCTGGAGTACTGCGTGGCGAACGACCAATCGGGGCTTGTGTGATCTCGATCAACTTGTCGATTGACTCGTAACCCGAAAGTTTAGTGTAGGGGCCTACCTGCCCGGTGGATTGGCCCACAGCACCCGCCAGCGCGGGGACTAGCGTTTCACCAATCAGTGAACTCTTGCCACTACCGCTAACGCCAGTGATCCCCACCAACAGGTTCAAAGGAATCTCGACTGTCACGTTTTTTAGATTATGTAGAGTTGCACCCTGCAGACGAATAGATTGCGCAGAGGAAAAGCTTCGTCGCGAACGAGACTCGGTAACGCGCCGATCACCGCGCAAATAGGCGGCAGTCAGACTAGTGGGGTGCTGTTTGACTTCGGCAGGCGTCCCCTCGACGACAATCTCCCCGCCGGCACTTCCGGCGCCCGGCCCCATATCGATTAAGCGATCCGCCTCAAGCATCATCGCCTCGTCGTGCTCAACCACGATGACAGTGTTCCCTTGTCGCTGTAGATCGCGCAACGAACTGATCAGGCGATCGTTATCGCGTTGATGCAGACCGATCGACGGTTCGTCCAGGATGTAACACACGCCAACTAATCCACTGCCAATACAAGTAGCCAAGCGGACTCGCTGCAATTCGCCGCCGCTGAGAGAATCGGCACCACGGGCAAGTGCCAAATAGCCGACGCCAACTTTCACTAGAAAACGCAATCGATGCAGCATCTCTGTCACGATGGGTGTAGCAACAGGCAGCTTGTCACTATTTACTGCAAGCTGTTCAAACCAATTCAAAGCTTGAAGAATGGGCAACGAACAGATTTCAAAGATATTCTTGTCACCCAGTCGCACGGACAATGCCTCAGGCCGCAAACGAGATCCACCGCACTGGCTACAGGGAAGCGATTGTTTGAGCGGCTTGTCGCTGGCCGAGTCCGATAGTGCGGAGTCAAATCGGACCTCCGTCCCTTGCCCTTCGCATAACGAACAGGCTCCGTAGGGACTATTGAAGCTGAACGTTCGCGGCTCCACCTCTTCGAAGCTGATACCACAATTGGGACAAGCGTAGAGAGTACTAAAAAACGCTTCGGTCCAACGATGTTTGGCGTCTAGCTCGGCGTCTAATTCGGCATGGGCGGGAGTCAGATAGCTCACAGCGGCCAACCCGCTGGCCAGCCGTAAAGCTAACCCCAGCGACTGAGCCAGCCGCGATTCGGCACCGGGTCGAATGACGATTTTGTCGACCACCGCCTCAATCGTATGATTTTTCCGAACGGCCAAGTCGGGGACCGAATCGACGTCGTGCAATTCATTGTCCACGCGCGCCTTGACCAAGCCAGCCTTACGAATGGCTTGCAGGACATCGCGATGCGTTCCCTTGCGACCACGCACCATCGGCGCCATCAAAACCAACTTTGTCCCCTCAGGAAGGTCCATGAGCGTGTTTTGAATTTGCTGCGCGGATTGCTGATCAATCGCTTGACCACAAGCAGGACAACTGGGAATTCCCACGCGGGCCATTAACAGCCGCAGGTAATCGTAGATCTCTGTAACCGTGGCTACCGTGCTGCGTGGGTTGACGACGCCGGCCCGCTGGTCAATGCACAAGGTTGGTTGCAAGCCATCAATGCTGTCGACATCGGGGCGTTGCATTTGATTGAGAAATTGTCGCGCATAGGTGGAGAGGCTGGCGATATACTGCCGCTGTCCCTCAGCGTAGAGCGTGTCGAAGGCCAACGAACTCTTGCCACTTCCACTGACTCCAGTCAACACTGTGAGCGTGTGGTGTTGAAAGTCGAGCGAAACGTTTTTCAGATTGTGCGCACGAGCACCTTGAATTCGAATTGCCGACGAGGGTGCAGTTGCTTCAGGGCTAGGCATGCAAGTTCAATCGTGGTAACCAATCGCGGCGGAAGTCAGCCGCGACTAGCCAGTGTACCCGAAATTGCGTTTGACCTGCAGGCGTGTGCGCGGATGATCGTCGGTCGATCGTCGGCTAGCGTTCATGGAACTCCGTGAACCTCAGGCGCTAGCCGTGGGCAACATCCCTGGGCACCAGCCGTGCAAAGCCCACGGCTAGCGCCTGAGGTTCACACTGGGAGTGCCTGCGGCAGATGGGTTTGAGCTGCATGAGCTTACAATTCGATGCCGGCGTTTCTCAATACGATCTTCAACGCTTGGGTATTGCGATCATAATCCTGCTCGTAGGCTTGTTTCGATTCGGCCGAAGAGAAGAGCAGAATGGAACCGCTGACTTGTTCGTGCAAACCATATTGGATGTTCCCTTCGACGAGCTTGCCTTCGTTGAGGAAGATCATGGCATCGTAGCCCGACAAGATGGGGCTTGAGCTATCGGGGCTTTGCAGAAAGGCCTGCATGGCTGCTTGGCTGCCGAGATGGTAAACGCGGCCGCGGTGTTTGACAGCGAATTGGGGCTGTCCTTTGCTCCACGTCCCCTGCGTCTTTAGGGCAACTGGGCAGTAGCCTTCGAGCGCCGCCGACGGTCCGGTCGCTGCACCTTGCACCCCATTGAGCTGTGAATCAACGGCCATCGAAGGTTGTGTGGTAGCCGCAGCTCGATTGGCCTCGACGCTCAATGCCGCGCGAGGCTGGAAGGAAACGGTGTTAGCTGGAACCTTGGATGACAGGGCGGGCCCCTGCGGGGTGGTCGCATTGTTGGCGGCAGGCGTCATTTGAGGCGAAGCGTTGGGCATGCTAGCTGTCTGAGTCATGTGCATGGTCGGCATGGGCGGAGTTGTTGGCTGCGCACTGGGCTGAGTGTTCGCTGCGGGCGCGACTGCCGAACCGGGAAGTGGTGGAGCGCTGGCAAAGTGAGGATTGCTGAACACTTGCGAATTCCCGCTACTGACGCGCGGCTGGCCATTCCAAGCATTGTTGTTGGCAGCGGGCGTTGCCTGCGGCGCTGGAATACTGGGGGCTCCAGCTACCATGGTATGCATCGGATTGACGTTGGCTGGGTGAACGGTCGGCGGAAGCTGCGCGTTGACCTGCGCAGGTGGCAGTTGTCCCTGGTTGCCCCCTAACACATGACTGGTTGCCGCGGCCGCAATCTGGCTTCCCGCCGCGCCGACGGCTGTCGCGATTGCATGCGGTTGATTTTGGTTGAGCATCGGACCGCTGGTCACGCCCGAATTGGGAGCCAAACTACCGGGCAATTGTTGCAATCCCGTTCCTGAACCTTGGGCATAAAAGTTGGGACCGTTGGGATTGCCCGCTTGGACCATTCCTGCGCCTGGCAGGGGGCCACCCATCGCATTAAGTTGCGGAGGGATGTTTTGGGCTTGGGCTGCGAAATTGTTTGCCTGGCCTGCGAAATTGTTTGCCTGTGCCGCGATATTGTTCGCCTGTGCCAAGCCGCTCGCGCTCATTTGCGACGCCGCAGCTCCTCCTGTTTGGGCAGCAGTACCCACAGCTTGTTGAGCTGCTTGAGCATAGTTGGCCACTTGCGAAGTAACCTGTTTAGCGCTTTCTTTCTGCTGGGAGGCGAGCAGCACATTTCGGTCGCGGTTGAGTACCGCCATGTTGTGCAGCACGGACAAGTACTCGCCCGGACTCTGCTTGCATGTACCTTGGTCCAGCGGTGTTCCGTCCGGACCAACGAACACGTCGGTGGGCCAACTATGAACACCGTACTCCGCGGCGACCTGTCGATCTT
The DNA here is from genome assembly GCA_041739785.1 of Pirellulaceae bacterium. GTDB lineage: Bacteria > Planctomycetota > Planctomycetia > Pirellulales > Pirellulaceae > Aureliella. The sequence goes on along the minus strand of JBGSNE010000234.1, from coordinate 57,111 downwards.
GGCTACCGTTGACGCGCACGCAAATAAAGTACTTATTGAGCGTTTCCACGACTTCGGCGCGAGTCAGCACATTCTGCTCGAGCAATTTGCAAGGGAGGCAGTTGTCGCCATAAAAGTGGATGAGCAGGGGGACCTTATATTCCAACGCGGCCCGGCGTGCGGTGGCGATGTCGGGCGCCCAGCGAACTTCTTGAGCCAAGGTGGAGCCGCAAGCCAGTGCCAGTGCGATCCAAAGTGCGTATCCTGTGCGGCTAATCACAATCGGTTCCTTCCAGATTGAGCGACCCGTGTGGTCTCGTCGTAAGTTGGGCAAGTAAAACTCGGCTTGGTAAGTCGAAAAGTTGCATGACTTAACGTTCGACGCCGAGCGTCGAGCCACATTGGCTGGGATTGGGAGCGTCGCCAACGCTTGCGGGCAGAGTTCTTGTAGGGAAATTCGGTCGTTTTGACTTTGTCACTTAAAGGGGTTCTCCCGATTTTTCAAAAAATAACGAATAAATCGTTGCTATCATTGCTTGTCTCCCTTGACATGAGAGGGACAATGAATAATATTCCAGTACGTTACACAAAGGATTCTTCAGCGGTAATACCGCTCAACCGCATCTAGGTCGCAAAGTATAGCTAACAAGCTGTGAATTGTTTGGCGAAAGTGACCATCGTTTTGCGTGCGGTTTAATGGTTTTGGCTCTTGGTTAAATGAGCAACTTGGCCGGTGATCGTGTGCCGGATTGTGCTTGAGCCCTTTCCTGAGCGAGCTAGAGGAATCAAACCCTTTCGTTCTGACGCGTTGCAAACCATTAAAGTTTGGCGAGCACTGCGTATTTACATCAACGGTTTCTATGTGGAGCAAGGTGCATCCGAGGAGAGGATGCAACTCGGCGATCACTCCTAGGGGATGTTACAAAATCAGCCCTACGGAATTAACGCCTAGTTTTTTGTTCATCTTTCATGGCCTGTCGCCTCGCGGAATAGTCTTCGATTAAGCAATATCACTGTCATTGTGGCGGTGAATCGAGACTCGCAGCGGCTCATCTTAAATGCTGGATCTTACTGCATGGCAAAGAAAAAGAGGTTTCGTCCACGCTCTACTGGTGGCTCGTCTACATACAGCGGAAACCGCGAGGGCTCGCGCGACGGAAACCGTGGATCTTCATCGGGCTATGCCTCCAACTCCCAAGGAGGAGGAGGTAGTCGCGGAGGACGCCGCGGCGCCCCAAGACGTAGAAACGAGTACGGTTCGAACAACAACGAATCGTTCCCCGAACCACAACTGGACGAAAATGGCGAAATCCCCTTGCTCGAATTTTCGGGCATCTTGGAGATGCATCCCAACGGCTACGGCTTTTTGCGGAGTTCGGATAACAACTATTCGCGCGAACGGACCGACCCCTTCGTCCCCGGAACAATGATCGAAAAGTTTGGCCTGCGGCAGGGTGTGCTCATCAAGTCGATGATGCAACAAGGTCGGCGGCAACAAGGCCCACGCGTGCGTGAAATCCTGGATGTTGACGGGATGAAACCCGAGGAGTACATCAACGTTAAGCACTTTGATGACGACAAAGCGCTCACACCCATCAATCCCGAACAATGGTTGCACTTAGAGACCGGCCCTGAGCCACTAACCAACCGCGTGATCGATTTGCTAGCACCGTTTGGCAAGGGGCAACGAGCGCTGATTGTAGCTCCTCCTCGGAGCGGCAAGACGATCATGCTGCAACACATTAGCCGCGGGATTGCCTTGAACCATCCGGAAGTCACTTTATTGGTGCTGCTCATCGACGAGCGGCCAGAGGAAGTGACAGATATGAAGCGGAATGTGATCAACGGTGAAGTAATTGCTAGCAGCTTAGATATGGATGTCGATAGCCACGTACGGCTGAGTCAACTAGTGATCGACCGTTGCAAGCGCTTGACCGAAATGGGCAAAGACGTCTTTCTGCTGATGGATTCCATTACCCGCTTGGCTCGCGCCTTCAATAAATGGGTGGGCAATAACGGTCCAACGATGTCCGGTGGTGTAAATATCAAAGCCATGGATATCCCGAAGAAGCTGTTTGCTACTGCTCGTGCGTTCGCGGAAGGTGGCTCGCTCACGATTGTCGGCACGGCGCTGATCGACACCGGTAGCCGTATGGACGACTTGATTTTCCAGGAGTTTAAGGGGACTGGCAATATGGAATTGGTCCTCGACCGACGCTTGGCCGAGCGACGCGTGTGGCCAGCCATTGACATATCGCTCTCGGGCACGCGGCGCGAGGAGCTGTTGCACGACGAAGAGACGTTAAATGCTGTCACGATGCTCCGGCGAACGCTCAACACGATGCACCCTGGCGAAGCCATGGAGCAGCTGACCAAACAGTTAGGCCGCTTTAAAACCAACAAGGAATTCATTCGCCTTATTTCTGCAACCAAGGATTAGTTCCACTGAGCCCAGCAGCGTAACTCCGAGACGTTGAATTTGCGGAGTTCGCTGGCGCGCGCCACAGGGACTCGTCTACTCAAAATCTCTTCTCGAAACTGGCCGACCGATACCAAAGGCGATTCAATCGGAAAATCTTTCCTAAATTACTTGTCCGCAAAAATCCGATGTTAGGGAATGAGACCCTAGATTCGCATAGACTGGTTGTCACGTTATTGATAGCTTTAAGTGCGTCCTTCGGTGACTCGACTCGGCGAGTCGGGCATTTAATTCCCCTAACTTCAATGGGTTGGCAAGCAGTATGAAAGAAGGTTTCTACTCCAAGAAATCCGCTTTGGGAGTCCCGAATGCTCTCATATTGCTGATGCTGATTTTCTTCTTCGTCCCCTTTGCGGGCCGCGGTGCGCGGATGGCATTGCAGAAGACGGAAAACAATGTCAAGGATTGGTTGCCAGCGGATTTCCGCGAAACGGAAGAACTGGCATGGTTCGCCAAGAAGTTCGTCAGCGAGCAGTTCATCGTGGCGACTTGGAAAGGTTGCGATGAGAACGATCAGCGACTGAAAATGTTCGTTAGCAAGTTGCAAACCGAGCGTGCGCCAACCGGAGAAGAAGATACCTCGAGCGATTTCTTCCGCGCCAAAAAACTAGGGGCCGAATACGCACTGTTTGTCGATCACGACTATGCGACCAATTGGGGTGGCAAGAATGAGAAGTGGTTGACGGATGAAAACGGCAAGAGCTATTACATTACTCCCGATGGACGTTTGTATCGTTGGGACGGCAGCCCCAATTTGGTCAGCGCTGCTTATCGCTCCCTAGCTCGGTCGACGGGCAGCTTCGCGCTCGACGGGCAATTCGTAGCCGGCTTCGGCGATCCAAGCACTGACGACAAGCCGAATCCATTTTGGAATGACCCACGCCTGCTCGCTGCGCCACTCTTCAAAACCATTGAGACTGGTCCAGAAGTAGTCGAGCGTCTGGCCGGTAAAAATGGATCGTTGGCAACTCCCACAGAACCAACCGCTGGTCGTCGCGATGCCATCGCTAGATTGACCGGTACACTGTTTGGTCCACCGGTGCCGGCTGGGTTTAGTTGGTCAAGTGACGAATTGCACAAGCTGCTCAATGCCGAAAAGTTAGCGGAGCTTCCCAAAGGCTGGCAGGACACTTGGGACCTGGTAGTTCAGCGCGCGGTAGACGCTGATTATGTCGGGGATTTACAAGCCTTTCGAAATGCTGATCCCGTCGATCAGTCAACCGTCTGGTACGACTTTTTCGACGCTGTCGGAGTCACCGAGCCACAACGACAAACGAGTGTCGTGCTGACTCTGTCCGAACCAGCCCGCCGCAATTTGGGTCGTGTGATTGGCCGGGGGATGATGGGACAAACGCGAGGCCGATTGTTCGATATCGGCGAAGAGTGTGGCATCGCTGCGCCGGCTAAGCCACCTGCTGCTCCGCCACCATTTTCATGGCTGGCCGCCAGCGGGCCACTTCCTGAACCGATCATGCACATCGGTGGTCCGCCCGTCGATAACGTGGCCATTGATGAAGAGGGAACGATTACGCTGGTGCGGTTGATCGGTTATTCCCTAGCGCTCGGCTTGGGATTGTCATTGATCCTGCTGCGATCGGTACGGCTAATGCTGATGGTCTTCTTCGTCGGCGGCGTGAGCGCGATGGCCAGTTTGAGTTTGGTGTGGTGGGGCAACGCATCGGTGGACGCCATCCTACTTACGATGCCGTCCTTAGTCTATGTGTTGGGCATGGCCGGCGCTGTGCACATTATCAATTATTATCGCGACGCCGTTATCGAGCATGGTTCTACCAATGCTCCCGAGCGAGCAATTTCTCACGCAGTGCTCCCTTGCACGCTGGCCGCTATTACCACGGCCATCGGTCTCTTGTCCTTATGCTCAAGCAACATTCTTCCGATCCGCAAATTTGGGATCTTTTCGGCCATGGGTGTGCTCGCCACCTTGGTGCTACTCTTTTTATTCCTACCCTCCGCGCTGACTATCTTTGCCCCGCCCGCGAAGCTGATAAAGAACGCGGGTGGTAAAAGCGCTGCCGGCATTCTCAACTTCTGGGAGACCATCGGTGGGTTTATTTTGCGGCGGCATTGGTACGTCAATGCAGTCTGCTTTGCATTGTTGATCGGTCTCGGTTTGGGGCTGTTTCAAATCAAAACCAGCGTGCAGTTGTTAAAGCTGTTCGACGGCAACTCACAGATCATTCGCGACTATGCTTGGTTAGAGGAAAATTTTGGTCGCCTGGTCCCCATGGAATTGGTGGTGCGGTTTCCAACTTCGATGCAGCGCCCCAACGAAGCGGATGCTTCGATGACCAGTAAAGACTTCGAACAAGCGCGGACCCAGTTGAGTTTGCTTGAACGCGCCGAAGCAGTGGCTCGCATTCAAACGGTAATGCAGGATGAGTTCGGCTATCGTGGACAAAACATCGTTGGTCGCGGCATGTCGGCCATCACTTTTGTACGTGACATTCCCGACCCTTCACGTGGCTTCGATTGGCAGCGGACCGCTTTTGACCGCTTGTTGCAAAAATCGAGAGCTGAGTTACTTGAGTCGGACTACCTTGCACTGGAGACGGCTACCGAAGCGGCGGGTACCGAATTGTGGCGGATCTCCTTGCGTTTAGGCGCTTTGAACGACGTCGACTATGGCGAATTTGTCAAAACACTCCGCGGTGTAGTGGAACCGGTGGTCACCAGCTATCGCGTTCGTCACGAGGTATTAAAAGCCGTCGTTCACAATGCCAGCCAAGCCAACGATCGCGTGGTGGGCAATGTGCTCGTGTTGGGACATAGCAATCCCAACAAACCTGACGACGCTTCGTCAGAGGTTGCGCCAAACGCCAACGCAGTCGCCTCCACAACCCGTTCAGTGACCAAGGTAGCCCCCTCACAAGCGATGTCGATTTTCGTAAAATCACTGTCGTCTTGCCTAACCAACGAATCGATTAAGGTCACCTGGTGGCACGACCCCGAAGTCTTGCCGCTCAGCCCGGAAGAAGCAGTTTCGCCCGAATGGGCCGAGTACATCAAGCGGTACACTTGCATCGTGATCGCAGATCCGCATCCCGACTACAATCTCGATTTCATTCGCGAACAACACCCGCATGTGATTGACGCTTCAACCATGTTGGCCGACTCGTTGGTACCGCCCGATTCCTACAATCAGAACGTGGCCACTCAGCCAGTAGAAATGGCCACGCACGCTGGCGAAATGGACGTCGTCTACACCGGCGTAGTGCCTGTCGTTTACAAAGCCCAACGTACACTGTTGGTCAGTTTAATTGAAAGCGTAGCTTGGGCGTTTGTACTGATTGGCATCGTCATGGCTTGCCTCTTATCACCAGCCCGAACCTTCCTATCTGGCCTTCATCCGGCCAATTTGATGCAAGCGGCTGGTGCCGGCGCGATCTCGATGATTCCAAACATTTTTCCAGTGGTTGTCATCTTTGGAATCATGGGACATATGGGAACCTTGGTCGATATCGGCTCTATGATGACCGCTAGCGTCGCCATGGGAGTGGCGGTCGACGACACGATTCACTTTCTGACTTGGTTCCGCGATGGCTTGCGAAAAGGACTCGATCGACGCCAAGCGATCTTTGTAGCCTACAAGCACGTGGCTCCAGCCATGACACAAACGACCATCATTGGTGGCCTGGGACTGAGCGTATTTGCGCTCAGTACCTTTACTCCTACGCAGCGATTCGGCACGCTCATGCTGTCACTGTTGGGGGCCGCCTTGGTCGGCGACTTAATCTTCCTTCCCGCACTGCTGGCTAGTCCATTAGGTCGAATCTTCACGGTCCGTCCTGACAAAAATAAAGATCAAACCAGCGATGATGCCGCGGTCGGTTCTGGAAGTGAACCAGCTGTCGCGGACGCAGGCACTGCCAACCAATCGATAGGCGCAGTTCCCCTGCCGCGTATCGCAGCGGAATTTCAACCAGCCGATGCGTTGGAGCCCGATGATGGCAGCGGGCGGGCGTCGATTAATCCTCCTAAGTTATTTCGTCCGCACAGTTCCCATGTCCGTAGACGAATGTGACACCAGCAATCTTCTCGCCTTCCTCACCGAGCAGAGCCATGAGAAACAAACCAATCATCGGCTTGACGATGGGGGATCCTGCTGGGGTCGGCCCCGAGCTAGTCCTGCGCGCGCTGAGTAGTACCGAAGTTAGCAACCATTGCCAACTTTGGATTTTCGGTGATGCGGCAGTGCTACACAAGTGCTCGGAACAAACGGGTCTTACGTTGCCGCCTATTTCTGTAATCCGCCCTGACGGAATTGCCCACAAAATTAACAGTGGAGAGTTGGGGGCAAAAGGCGCCGTGATCGTTGACCTCCAAGCAGTTTCCACTCACGAATTGAAAATTGCACAGGTCAGCGGCGCATGCGGACAAGCGAGTTACGCGTATATCCAAGCGGCCATTGATGCTGCCTTGGCGGGGCACATTGATGCTGTCACCACCTGTCCGATCAACAAGGAAGCATTGCGGGCTGGTGGGATCAACTACCCAGGGCACACGGAGATGTTTGCCGAGCGGGCCGCAGCACCACGCTGGTGTATGATGCAGTATTCAACGGAAATTACCTGTTCGTTTGTAACCGTGCACTGTGGTTACGCGGAAGTCCCGGCCTTGTTGACACGTCAAAAAGTGTTGGATGTTATCGAGTTGACGGTAGAGGCACTTCGAAAAATTCGTGGCTCGGAACCCGTACTCGTAGTCTGTGGGTTGAATCCTCATGCCGGTGAGCATGGCCTATTTGGTGATGGCGAAGAAGAACGGATCATTATTCCGGCCATTGAAGATGCGCGCCGCCAAGGAATTAAGATTGAAGGCCCACTACCTCCCGATACGGCTTTCTTGCCATGGAAGCGAACTGCCACGGATGCCTTCATTTGCATGTATCACGATCAAGGACACATACCGCTGAAAGCCCTGGCCTTCGATTCTGCTGTCAACACAACCTTAGGTTTGAAGGTCATTCGTACCAGTGTCGACCATGGCACGGCCTTCGACATTGCGTGGCAAGGACAAGCCCGTCCCGACAGTCTGTTTGCCGCCTTACGCTTGGCTTCGCAACTAAGCCATGTCGAGTAAGATGGTTCGTCTCAATGTGGCCCGCCGCTCCGCCGTCGGAATGCGACTCAGGAAATCACTTTCCCTGCATGCAACTTTGAATATTCTGATTTAGTTTTAGCGACAACGGAGTTTTCCAACGGCGGAGCGGCGGGCCACATTGGAATTTACTCCAGGTTCTATTCGGGCGGACTGGCTACTTCTCCGCCGGCGCGACTGGCTAGCTTCGTTAAAATGGTTTGATCGGTTGGAGATTGGCTGCGTGAATCAATACCGTATGGCATAAAGCGCACACTGCCATCGGCCATGGCCCACATGCCTCCCCCGGGATGCAAACTCCAAAAATGGTAGCGATGCAAATTGCTCGGATCGTTGGTTTCTCCTGGACGAAAATAGTCGGTAGTCGGACTGGCGGCATCGGGATAGCTGAGGTACTCGTGTACCCCCAAGACAACATCGGTGGTTCCGAAGTAAACTTTTTGAGGAGAGCTACCGACCCCAGCCCACTGCCATCCATACAGTAAATTGTTCGACGGAGGGCGTTCGCCTATGAGCAATGTGTTGCTGGTGCCGTCGGTAATGCCACCAAAACGAACACTCGAATTGACGTAAAGGATGCCGTCCTGTCCCCCGACTTCTTTGAACTGATTGCGGCCATTGACACCTAGGTACGATGATACCATAGCTTCATTGCCACTGCCGTCGGTCCAGACATGGGTCCCGCGTGTGTCGGAAGGGCACACGAACATCGGGCAGCGATAGCCAACTGCGTTCACAGTACCTTCACCGTCCGCAGTGCGGATTTTTTGCCACCACGGCCAGGCATGCAAGTCGGTCGCATTGTAGAGATTGGCGTACTCCAGATAGGGAGCGATGCGCATGGTCCAACTCCAAATCGGTCCCTCCGTTGGCCAGCCCTGTCTGGATTCATAACCACCAGGTGGATCATCGCGGAGATAGGCTAGCCCCCAACCGGGTCCCCTACCAATGCACGTGGCCGAGGGAAAACGTTTGTTGGAACCTTCGAAGTTATGCAAGGCCAGTGCTTGTTGCTTCAAGTTGTTACTACACTGAATTCTGCGCGCTGCCTCGCGCGCCGCCTGCACCGCAGGGAGCAACAACCCCACCAAAATGCCAATGATTGCAATGACAACCAACAATTCGACGATGGTGAATCCAACAGACATTCGCGTTCGACGATCAAGCCCATGTCTTGCTCGTCGCCGCTGGCAATCTTCAGCCAAGCAACTCATCTGTCGTTCTCCTGCAAAAGACTATTTGGATTGAGTGTACACTTGGTTCTAAGTCCTGACAAGCAATTTCAACGGTCCGCCGATGCTCAACTGCTACAGTTTGCTCCGGGTTTGACAAAGCGTACGCCTCAGTGAATCACCTACCATCCCCAACAGACGAAGACGCTCCTCACAACGAGCACGAAGCGGCACTAGCAATGCTGGTCAGCAACTTGGCCGATCGATTGCAACGCAACGAGCAACTCGATTTTGAAGCAATCTGCCAGACTTACCCCCAGTTTCGACAGGATCTGACCGAGTTGTGGGGGGCACTGATCGTAACCGACGCGGCCGCAGCGACCGCGCGGGAAATACATTCCTCCTGCGCAGCAACCAATGACGCGGTACCTGCCGCGACGTCGCTCAATTTACCGGTTCCCTCGCTTCCCTTCACCATTGGCGACTATCAGCTGCTCGAGGTGATTGGCCGCGGCGGTATGGGGGTAGTCTACCGGGCCCAACAGCTTAGCCTCAATCGCATCGTGGCCGTGAAAATGATTCAGGAGAATCGCCCCTCGAGCGAGGATAATCGCAAACGCTTTTTTGCCGAAGCCGAGGCTACCGCCCGATTGGAACATCCCGGCATTGTCCCTGTGTTTGAAGTAAGCCAAATCGACGGGCATCCATTCTTTAGCATGCAATTCGTCCGAGGGGAGACATTGGCTGAGCGATTACGGCAAGGCCCAGTGCCGCAGCGGTTGGCCTCGCAGATCATGGTCGATGTCTGTCGGGCGATTGATTTCGCACATTCACAAGGAGTCCTGCATCGAGACATCAAACCTTCCAACATTATGATCGACAATGGCGACAAGGTTCGCGTGACCGATTTCGGCTTGGCCAAGTTCGCCGATTCGAGCGATAACCTGACTCGTTCTGGCGCGGTCATTGGAACTCCCAGCTACATGTCACCGGAACAAGCCAGCGGCCGCTCTCAGCTGCTTGGCCCGCGCTCAGATATCTACAGTCTTGGCTCGGTGCTTTATCACTTGTTAACCGGTAGGCCTCCGTTCATCGCTGATTCTCCGATGCAACTGGCCCTTCAAGTTCTCGAGCACGACCCACCTCCGCCCAGATTGCTGGAGCCGAGCGTTGATCGAGATCTTGAAATGATCGTGCAACGCAGCATTCAGAAACCTCCCGATCTGCGGTACGCAACAGCTGGCGAACTGGCCGATGATTTGGAACGTTTTCTGCGTGATGAACCGGTACGTGCGCGGAGCGGCAAACTCGGGCAAGTAGTCGCTCGGTGGTTTCGCGAAACACATCACGCCGCCGTGCTAGAGAACTGGGGGTTGCTATGGATGTGGCACAGCCTGGTGCTGTTGATCGTCAGCTTCGCCACCGAAGCACTTCACTGGTCAGGAGTCACCAGCCGGCTTAGCTATGCCGCATTGTGGATCGTCGGCTTGGGTGCATGGGCGGGAGTATTTTGGGCGCTTCGACGGAGGATGGGTCCCGTAACTTTTGTTGAACGACAAATTGCACACGTGTGGGGAGCCAGCCTGTTGGTCATCGCTGCGCTCACGCCCTTGGAATGGCTATTAGTGCTGGAGCCATTGAAACTCTCACCAATCCTAGCACTGGTCAGCGCCATGATGTTTTTTATCAAGGCGGGCATCCTTGCGGGATGGTTCTACATCCAAGCAGCATGTTTGATTGTCACCAGCCTCTTGATGGCTCTATTCCCCAGCAGCGCGCATCTATTGTTCGGTGTTATCTCAGCAGCGTGTTTCTTTATCCCTGGATTGAAGTACTACCGACAACGTAAATCCAGTAGCCAGGTAAGTCTCTCTGCCTAAAGTGCGTCACGCTTCCTAAAGTGCGTCACGCTTGCCGAGCGTGACTGGGTGTCAGAGTGGTGTTGAGGCTGGCGGTGGTCGCTTCCGGCAGAAACGACCCACTTAAGAGAAACGACCCACCGAACCCCGACCACACCAGCTAGCAGACTTGCTAAGCTACAACTCTTCCCAGTCACTTTGGCGCTAAATTAAAACATGGTGCTGCGATGGCTACTCGAAAACCGAAAACGCTTCATTTCTGGCGCGGTGATCTGCCGCATTGGCAAGTCGAAGATGGAAGATACTTCGTCACTATACATCTCAATGGAGCATTGCCGGCAGTCGCTCAACAGAAAATCCGTGAACACTGCGCACAAATCCGAGCTTCACCGGCAGCCAAAGATGACCATCTGCATTTGAGCCGAATGATCTTCCGAGAAATGGAGAGCTGGCTGGATAGTGTGCAGTCCGTTGCCCATTTACAGCAGCCGGATTTGGCCGAAATGGTTGTAGAGGCAATTGAACATCGACAGCAGAAGAGAATCTGGGATATGTTCTCCTATGTAGTCATGCCCAACCACGTTCACTTGTTCTTTGAATTGGCCAATGACCTATCCTTGAAACGAGAGCTAGTGGAATTCAAGCGATGGACGGGTCATCAAGCGGCGAAGATCGAAAAACGTCTAGCGGGTAGACACTTTTGGCAAACTGAATGGTTCGACCACTGGTCGCGCAGCGACGAAGGCGACGAGAAGATTGTACGGTACATTCGCCGCAATCCACAAAAGGCTGGTCTGACTAACGTAATTGGTGAATACAAATATTGCAAATAGCACTCGCCAAAGTGGGTCACGCCTCCAAGTGGGTCACGCTTGCCGAGCGTGACTGGGTGTCAGAGTAGTGCCAAGTCTTGTGGAGGTCGCTGCCTAAAGTGGGTCACGCTTGCCGAGCGTGACTGGGGGTCAGAGTGGTGCCAAGTCTTGTGGAGGTCGCTTCCTAAAGTGGGTCACGCTTGCCGAGCGTGACTGGGTGTCAGAGTAGTGCCAAGTCTTGTGGAGGTCGCTGCCTAAAGTGGGTCACGCTTGCCGAGCGTGACTAGGTTTCAGAGTGGTGTTGAGGCTGGCGGTGGTCGCTTCCGGCAGAAACGACCCACTTGAGAGAACGACTCACTCTTAGGGCACGGCGAAGCGCAATGCGTTGCGGACAGGTTGTCCGGGGATATAGACGTTGGGTAGTCCACCAATTCCGGGACCAACCACGGCGGGTCGCACCCGCGTGGTTGTCACGACGCCCACGGGAGCGTAAACAGGTGAAGCCACCACCGGTCGATAGCTCCGATAGGTTGCAACTGGGTTTACAACTGGGGCCACATAGGTAGGTACTCGGTAGGCGCTAACCACAGGATAGGGACTAGGCACCATGACCGCTGGTGCAATGCGTGGCCCGACCACCCGTGGCCCGTAAATAAAAACTTGTGCCTGCGCCAGTTCAGCAAGGACACCTACCAAAACAACTGCCGCCAACAAGCTCGGAACTAACTTTGTTCTGTTCATCATAATTTTCCTTATTGCCAATCAATAAAGGTGTCGGACACAAATGCCGCGAGCATAAGCGGTTTCCCATGGCGGAACTCGCCAAGAGTTTCGACTTTTCCACGGAAAGACTTTTCAACGGAAATCTGCTTAGGCCGAAATTCCTGGCGAATTCCGCTACGCCATAACCTCGTGGCATGAGCAATAACACGTAGGCAAATCTCTCCGAGCCTTGTAAGCTTACCGGCCGAGTTCTGGCTCGTTAAAAGCTAGCCCCTGCAAATGCTAGCCTCTGCTATGTGACTCAATGCGCGTATAAGTATTAATACTCCCCACCCAATAAAAGCAACCATCTATGTCGCCAACGCAGTCGGAAGCCCCAACCAACAATGCTAGTATGTCCGCGCAACCCGTGGCGCTAGTTACTGGCTCGGGGACTGGAGTTGGTCGAGCCTGCGCCTTGCGATTCTCGCAAATGGGTTATGCCGTAGTCATCAACTATTCGCGGAGCAAATCGGATGCCGAAGAAGTTGCCGAACAAATTAGCTCTACTGGTTGCCCATGTTTGATAGTTGCGTGCGATGTGTCCGATGAACTTCAAGTTGCCGCAATGATCGGGCAAGTTGCCGAGCGCTTTGGGCGACTCGATGTGTTGGTCAATAACGCGGCAATGACACACTTTGTTCCCTTACAGAACTTCGACGACATGACGGCAGAAAAATGGGATCGGATTCTCAATGTCAATCTCAAGGGACCGTTCTTTTGTATCCGGGCCGCCGCGGAATTGCTGAGCGCCGGGGAGGGTGGAGCAGTTGTCAACGTCAGTTCTGTGGCCGGCCAAACTGGTCGAGGTTCGAGCATTGCATACGCGGCGAGCAAGGGGGGGCTGAATACGTTGACCAAATCGATGGCGCTGGCCCTAGCGCCGAAAGTACGAGTCAATGCGGTTTTGCCTGGGCCAATCGATTCGCGGTGGATTCGCGAAGGCAATAAGAATTGGGATCTGAATGAGATGACGGCGGGCTATCCGCTACCACGCCCCAGTAGTCCCGATGAAATCGCTGATGGTGTGATCTACTTGGCCACCGGCACCGCCATGACCACTGGGCAGTTGTTGGTTATCGATGGCGGGCAAACGCTGTGAAGTTAATGTTGCCGAATGACTAAAGTGGGTCATGCTTGCCGAGCGTGACTAAAGTGGGTCACGCTTGCCGAGCGTGACTAAGTACCAGAGTGATGCCCGCTCCACCAGAAGTCGCTTCCTAAAGTGGGTCACGCTTGCCGAGCGTGACTAAGTATCAGAGTGATGCCAGATCCACCAGAAGGCGCTTCCTAAAGTGGGTCACGCTTGCCGAGCGTGACTAAGTATCAGAGTGATGCCCGATCCACCAGAAGTCGCTTCCGGCAGAAACGACCCACTTAAGAAACGACCCACTAGAGAAACAATTAGCCTGCACCACGTTATTGCTCATAACGTTTTAGTTTTCGATCGAGCGTCGAACGCTCGATACCCAATTGCTGCGACGCTTTGGTTTTGTTGCCACCACTATGTTCAAGCATCGCTAGAATGTGACGCCGTTCCAACTCAGCCAGCGTAATCGGCTCGAATTGAATTTCTTCCGAGGCAACAACCGACAACTCTGATCCACCCAGTATTTCCCCAAGCGCCGATATTTTTAGATCATCAACACAAATGGTGGAATGGCTACCAAGCACAATGGCGCGTTCCATGACGTTCCGCAGCTCACGAATGTTGCCGGGCCATGAGTGCCGCGTGAGCAGCTCTAGGGCGGCGGGTTCAATGCCTGTTAAACGCCGGCCGGCGTGCACCCGCAATTGCTCAAGGAAGAACTCGACCAGCGGAGGCACGTCATCCAAGCGCTCCCTAAGCGGCGGTACGGAGATTTCAATAACTCGCAGTCGATAGTACAAATCAGCCCGAAATTCCTTGGCCTTGACAGCTTCCTCCAGATCGCGGTTGGTAGCTGCAATCACCCGTACGTCGGTCTTGATCGGTTTGTTCCCACCGAGTCGTTCGAAGGGCTGTCCTTCGAGCACGCGCAAGAATTTCGCTTGTAGCTCAGTCGGCATTTCACCAATTTCGTCTAACAGCAGCGTCCCCCCGTGGGCCGCTTCAAACTTGCCAATCTTACGCTCGGTCGCGCCGGTGAACGCTCCTTTTTCGTGACCGAACAATTCACTTTCCAACAAGGTCGGAGCGAGTGCGGCACAGTTCAAGCAGACCAACGGCGCATCGCGACGAGGGCTGCGGTGATGAATCGCGCGGGCCACCAACTCCTTGCCAACGCCACTTTCCCCACGCACTAAAACCGTGGCGGTTGTCGGCGCGGCGCGGCGAATCTCTTCCTGCACGCGCTGCAATTCAGCACTCCGCCCCACCATCTCGGTTGTCTGATCCAATTGTTCCTGCAATTGATCAATGCGTCGGCGACTGCTGGCCAGCGATTGACTCAGCCGCTCTTTGATTTTCTGTTGTGACAGCGCGATGGCCAAGTTGTCAGCGACACCAACGGTCAAATCCAAGTCGCTATCGTTGAGCATGCGTTCCTCCCCGGCCGAGTAGACATGCAACAACCCAATAATGCGATCTCCATCCGCATCACTCATCCGCAAAGGAGCACAAATAATACTGACCACATCGCGCCGAGCGGACTGGCGTGCCAACGATAGGTTCGAGTCATCCATGACGTTGCGGGCTAAGATCGCTTGTCGATCGCGAACCAGGGCGCGTACCAAGAAATCGCTGACTCGGTGATAACTCTCGCCCTCAGGCTGACGCGTGGCCAGCACGGACAATGCTGGCAGTTCAACCGTCGAGAGCTTGGAATTGGAAAGCGTGTCATTGAGCTCGGCCGAGAAATTTTCTGCTGACGGCTTGGGTTCGACAGAGACAATCCCGCCCGCCGCTATTCCCAGTTGCTCCAACAGTTTTTCCAACGCGACCTGAGCCGCTTGCTCGGGCGATTGACAGCGCACTAGTTCAAATACTAAACGGTAGAAAAAACTCCAGCGATCCGTTGTTGGCGGCGTCCGTTCGAAACTATGACCGGCCGAAGACCATTGCGAATGAGCGCGCCGATTGACGATCGTCGGCATCGCACCCAATTCTTGCGTTGCTTGTCCAGCGGACCCTTCCGACTCTGAGACAACTTGGCGGCTGGCTGAAAAGCCTCCTGCCAAGCTGTGTGAAAAGGTGATGCGACAGCCACCGACGCCAATTGTCTGACCATCTTTGAGAAGGTGATCCCCTTCGATGGACGCATCGTCAACTTGCGTTCCGTTGCGGGAACCAAGATCCCGCACCACCCAACCACCCACAAGTGGTATTATCTCCGCATGTTTTCGACTGACCCGGTCGTCGCGCACGACGATCTGGTTTTCCGAGGAACGACCAACGAAAACCGGTTGTTGCTGAAGCCGTAGAACGTCGGTCCAGCGATTGCCGAGCTGAATGATCAAATAAGCTTGTGGCGCTGTTTGTTGCATTAGTGGCAGTGGGCAAGTATTCTAGAGGTTGTCTTGTCTCTAACTGACGCGGATTCAATCTTAGTCGAGCGGGTAGCGCAAGCGTAGCACTCTGGCGCAAGCTTAACAAATTCGACTTGGGTGCACTCGGTACTTCGCGGTTGAAACAAAACTGAATCACTAGAATTCTAAGCACACATTGAAATCTTCTCCGGAGTTTGAGAATGATTAGCGGACAGATCCTATCCAGTATTACGCAGCGCTGGCTGATTGCCCTGGCAGTCGTCGCCTGCTTTGCTTGCCCAGCCCAGGCTCAATTCGGGTTCGGAGGCATCGGGCGGATTGGCGTGGTGGGTGGTGTTAGCGTCGATGCTGAGGGGGCTGTGCAGAATACCAGTGCGCTGGAACGCGCGGGCTGGTTGAAAGAAATGCGTGACGCAGTCCATGAACCCTCGGGCAAACTTGCCAATCAAACTGAATTGCGGATGATCTCGCTCAGCAAATTGCAAAGCGAAATTGCCCAAGCCATGGCCAACAACCAACCCCTTCCGGACGAAGTCCTCTATTTGGCCGGCCTGCAACGGGTCGAGTATGTGTTTGTTTATCCGGAGCAAAACGATATTGTGCTGGCGGGTCCCGCCGAAGGCTGGGTGGTTCGTCAGGACGCAACGGTCGTTGGCAAGACTACCGGTCGACCAGTATTGCAGTTGGAAGACTTGTTGACTGCTCTCCGAACCACTGAGGCCTCGCGGCAACAAGCGATCTCGGTTTCGATCGATCCAACTCCCGAAGGCGAAGTACGGCTGAATCGCCTGCTTGCGCAAGTTCGCACTGCGGGTGCGGGATTCAATCCAGCCAATTTGGAAGGGGCGATGCGTGAGGCCTTTGGACCGCAAATCGTCAAACTGACGACGGTGGCCACCGATTCACGCATGGCGCAGACCCTGGTCGCCGCAGATTATCGCATGAAGCGTTTGGCGATGAATCTGGAAGAATCGCCGGTCGCCGGACTACCGAGCTATATGTCGATGATTCGCGATGGTGGAGCCAGCCAAGGCGCGCAGCCACGCTGGTGGATGTCATGTGATTACGATGCTATTTTACATAGCGACGACATGCTGGCTTGGAAGCTCACCGGTCGCGGCATCAAGGCTATGAGCGAAGACGAACTGGTCGATGTGCAAGGTGCCCGCTCGGGGACAGGTCGCGCCAATAAATTCGCTCAACGTTGGGCCGACTTATTTACTGAAAAATTCGACGAACTTTGTGCGCACAACGCAGCTTTCGGCGATCTTCGCAACGTCATGGACTTGAACATCGTAGCGACGGTGATCAGCGGACATGATCTTGAAAGGATCGCCGGCTGCGACTTCGGCTTGTTGAAAGGGGAAGCTGATCAGCTGCCCACTCCAAGCTGGAAGACCCCCAAGACGATTGCCCCTGAGTGCAGCTTTGTCAAAGGTCGCAGCGGCTGGACCGTCTCCGCCAGCGGCGGCGTGGAGTTGAATCCGTGGCAGGTGGTCAGTCAACAAAGCAAGACTGACACAGCCGTCAAAGTCGTGTATGCCCAAGCGGCCCATCCAGACGCGGCACATCCGGGGGACAAGTGGTGGTGGTAGACTACCTCAGTTAACAAGCTCTCCCAAGCCGCGGCCCACATCCGCGGCTTTTTTTATGTACGTCAGGCTTACCTGCCTGACCCAATGTACGTCAGGCTTTCCTGCTTGATGACTGATGGCCTGAGTGTTGCGGCCTACGCCGTTCACAACCAGCCAACTACGCTCCCCCATTCCCCATTCCCACATTCCCACATTCCCAACTCCCCAGCATCCTTGAGCGATTTCGAGCGGGCCAGTATCATTTGCACTTCGATATCCCTCGCAAGGGTCCAATCCCTTCTTAACGCCATTGCCTAGCAGCAGCCAATTTGTAGGAAAATAGAGAATGCGGCACCTCCTTTCTGCACTGGTACAGAACGTCCCCGGCGTACTGTCTCACATTTCCGGCATGCTCGCCTCGCGGGGCTACAACATCGATTCTCTGGCGGTCGGAGAGACCGAAAACCCAGAGCTTTCGCGGATGACATTCGTGGTTGTCGGCGATGACCGCGTGTTGGACCAAGTCCGCAAGCAGCTCGAAAAGGTCGTCACGGTCGTCGAAGTTGAGGATATCAGTTCGCAGGATTTCGTCGAACGCGACTTGATGTTAGTGCGACTCAAAGCGGCCAAAGGGACAACGCGGAGCGAGATCTTTGAATTGGTTGAGATCTTCCGTGCCAAAGTTGTGGATGTCGGTCCAGACGAAGTCATCGTAGAACTTTCGGGACGCGAAAGTAAAATCGAAGCATTCATCGATCGCCTGCGTCCCTACGGCATTTCCCAATTGGTGCGGACGGGGCGGATCGCCCTCGTGCGCGGTGGGCAGTCAGCCACCAAACCAGTCGGTAACCCGGTCGCCGCCGAAGCGCATTCGTAACGAACAATTACTTGTGGAAACCACTTCCACTTGTGGAAACCACTTCCAAACGACACTTTTTTAACTCGCGAGAAACTTTTTGATGACAGCCAAAATCTACTACGACAACGACGCCGATCTCTCCCACTTGAAGGATAAGACCGTCGCGATTCTGGGCTACGGTTCCCAGGGTCACGCCCAAGCTCAAAACTTGCGCGACAGCGGCTGCAAAGTCATCATTGGTCAACGCGAAGGGAGTGCTAACTACGACTTGGCGGTCAGTCATAACTTCAAACCAACGCCAGTGGCTGACGCAGTAAAGGCTGCCGATGTGATCAACATTCTCCTGCCTGATGAAGTACAAGGAGACATCTTCCGTGAACACATTCGCCCCAATCTAAAACCTGGTAATGTGCTGATGTGCTCCCACGGTTTTAATATCCACTTTGGGCAAGTCGAACCGCCGAAGGGAGTTGATGTCCTGTTGGTGGCTCCCAAGGGACCAGGGCATTTGGTGCGCAGTGAGTATGTCAAAGGCGGCGGCGTTCCTTGCTTAATTGCCTTGGGTGAAGGCGCCAGTGACAAGACACGCCAGATCGGATTGGCCTATGCCAAGGGGATCGGCGGCACGCGTGGTGGTGTGATCGAAACCACCATCGCTGAAGAGACCGAAACCGATTTGTTTGGTGAACAGGTAGTCTTGTGTGGTGGCGTCAGTGAATTGGTTAAGGCCGCCTTTGAAACGCTAGTCGATGCCGGTTATCAACCCGAGATGGCCTATTTCGAATGCATGCACGAGCTGAAGTTGATCGTCGATTTGTTCTACCAAGGTGGCTTGAGCTACATGCGTTACAGTGTGAGCAACACAGCCGAGTACGGCGACTACACCCGCGGACCACGCATCATCACCGACGAAACTCGCAAGGTCATGAAGCAAATCCTCACGGAGATTCAAAGCGGGCAGTTCGCGCGCGAATGGATTTTGGAGAACAAGGCTGGAGCACCCGGCTTCAAAGCTACTCGCCGTCGCGACCGCAACTTGGAAATCGAACAGGTTGGGCGACGTCTGCGAAAACTGATGAGCTGGATCGATTCGAAGGAAGTATAGACAATTCCCTTACCTTGATCTTCGTTTTGCGCCTCCCCGTAGCGGAAGTCGCCAAGACTTTCGGCGAGTAGTCCAAGTGGGTCACTCTTGCCGAGAGTGGCTTAGTGGGTCACTCTTGCCGAGAGTGACTTAGTGGGTCACTCTTGCCGAGAGTGACTTAGTGGGTCACTCTTGCCGAGAGTGACTTAGTGGGTCACTCTTGCCGAGAGTGACTTAGAGTTGACTAATTGAGTCGCTCCCGGCAGGAGCGCCCCACTTGTCTCACTTCCGCTACAAACATTTGTATTGGCCGATGGCAAGTCGGATACTGTGCAGTCTCCAATTAGTGACCTACTAGGCCCTAAAACGATTTCGCTACGCGGAGTTCGCGTTCACAATTTAAAGAATGTGAATGTGGACATTCCGCGAGGCCAGCTAGTTGCCATCTGCGGTGTTAGCGGATCAGGCAAAACGTCTTTAGCCATCGATACGCTGTACGCCGAAGGGCAGCGGCGGTATATCGAGAGTTTTTCGGCCTACACGCGTCAGTTTCTCGAACGGCTCGACAAACCCGATTACGATCGCATCGATGGCCTACCTCCAGCCTTGGCGGTCACTCGCGGCAGTGCGCCACGCGGCAATCGTAGCACGGTGGGGACCGCCAGCGAAACGCTCGACTATCTACGACTGCTGTTCGCAAAAATCGCCGAACCGATCTGCATGGAATGTGGACAGCCGGTAGTTCGTTACACACCGCAGGCAGCCGCCAAATTGATCGAATCGCTCCCCAGTGACGGACGACTGATGATCGGCTTTCAATGCGGCTGGGATGATGTCACCGATCGCGCCGGCGTGCTCGCCAATCTGCAATCAGCCGGCTTTGTGCGGTTGCTCTCGGGCGAGCAACTGCTCAACTTAGGACAAGATACGCGAGAGTTGTTAGCTGAAGTCTTGCCTGTTCAAGGCGACGTGTGGGTCATCGTCGATCGCTTGCGTGGGGGGGATGCGGCAGATCGAACCACCGAAAGCTTAGAAACAGCCTTCGCCCATGGGCAGGGGGAAATAGCCTTGTTACTCGACGCCGGGCACGCGTCGCTGCTGGCCACTGCTTGTGAGATCATAGAAAATTCGCAGGCGCTCGAGTCAAACACTGATGCGGGTTGGGTCCCGTTACGATTGTCTCATCAGTTGCGTTGCGCACATTGCAGTATTGACTATCCGAATCCGGAACCGCGATTGTTTAGTTTCAACAGTCCTTTGGGAGCCTGTCCAACCTGCGAAGGATTTGGCGACACCGTCGACCTAGATCTCGATCTGGTTGTGCCTGATAAACGCAAGACGTTGCGCGAAGGGGCACTGGCCCCATGGACAACGCCCGCCCACAGTCATCACTTGGACGAGCTCTTGGATATCGCCGACGAGCTTTCACTACCGGTTGATGTACCGTTTCGCAAGCTCACTAAGAAACAAACCAAGCTGCTCGTGGATGGCGACCCCAAGCTTAGTTTCGGAGGATTAAAAGGATTCTTTGCAGCGTTGGAGCGAAAAAAATACAAAATGCACGTGCGGGTGTTTTTGTCGCGTTGGAGAAGCTACAACACCTGCAGCGACTGCGGCGGCGCGCGACTCAATCGCTTGGCGCTCGCCTTTCAAGTTGCGGGAAGAAATTTTGCGGAGCTGTGCGAGTTAGAAATCTGTGAACTGGTGGAATTCTTAACCAATGTCAATCTGACGTCGTTGGCAGCGCACATCGTCGCCGGACCTAAGGAACAAGTTCAACTGCGGCTCGGTTATCTGCTGGAAGTGGGACTGGGCTACCTAACGCTCAATCGCACGCTGCGTACTCTAAGCGGCGGCGAAGCCCAACGTACCGCGTTGACGGCCACCTTAGGGTCGAGCCTCGTCAACATGTTGTATGTGCTCGACGAGCCCTCCGTCGGATTGCATCCGCATGACGTCGAGCAACTGGCGGCAGCCATCGAGCGTTTGACCCAGCGTGGCAACACAGTTGTCATGATAGAGCATGAGGAAGAGCTCTTGCGCCGCGCTCAGTGGTTGATCGAAGTCGGACCCCATGCGGGTGAAGGAGGAGGGAAAATTGTCTTTTGCGGTAGCCAAGCGGATTTGCTCAAAAGTAAATCTTTGACAGCCGATTATCTGACAGGTCGTCGACAACTTCCGATCCCCGAGCAACGGCGACCGTTAACGAGTGGTTCCATTCGATTGAACGGCTGCGCAGGCAACAATCTTAAGCAAGTGAATATTGATTTTCCCTTAGGTGTATTGTGTCTAGTAACCGGGGTCAGTGGCAGCGGCAAAAGCTCGCTAGTTCAAGACACGTTGTACGGCGCGTTGGCCAATCGACTAAGTTCTCAGACTGTCAAAACGCTTCCCTACGAGGGGATCGAAGGGAGTGGTTTGATCGATGATTGCATCCTGGTCGATCAGAGTCCCATCAGCCGCTCGCCGCGCAGCAATCCGGTTACCTATATCAAAGCTTTCGACGAAATCCGCAAGGTTTTCGCTGAAACTATCGATGCCAAGACGCACAACTATTCGGCCAGTCATTTTAGTTTCAATAGCGACTTGGGGCGTTGTCCAACATGCAACGGCGATGGCGTACTGCAAATAGATATGCAGTTCTTAGCCGACGTGACCATGACCTGCGCTGATTGTGGCGGAGATCGCTACCGAAGTGAGGTCTTGAATGTGCGCTATCGCGATCGCAACATTGCCGACGTGTTACACATGACGGTCCGCGAAGCGATGCATTTTTTTCGAGGCGCTAGCAAAGTTCAGAAAAAGCTAAAAGTGCTCCTCGAGGTTGGGCTCGATTACTTGCAATTAGGCCAGTCGGCCACGACGCTCAGTTCTGGCGAAGCACAACGCCTCAAATTGGCCACCTACTTGGCCAGTGCCTCCCGCCGCAGGACGCTCTTTATATTAGATGAACCAACCACCGGGCTGCATACCAACGACATTTTACAGCTACTCGATTGTTTTGACGCGCTCATCGAGGCGGGGCATTCGCTGGTAGTAGTCGAACACAATTTGCATCTGATGGCCGTCGCCGACCACATCATAGACATTGGCCCGGGGGCTGCCGCAGAGGGCGGTCACGTGGTAGCCAGCGGCACGCCGGAGCAGATTGCTGATAGCGATAGCTCGCTCACGGGGAAACATTTGCGTTCATTTTTAACCGCTCGTGCGCCCACTGCTAGCTAGTGCTTTGTCAACGATAAAAAGTGGGGTGAGCTTCCAGCTTGCCTTCTGGGTATCGATCGTAAAACGCAAGCTGGAAGCTTACCCCACTTTTTTGCCAACCCTAAAAATTTAGTGCTGACGAAGCACTAGTCAAATCTCACTACAACCTCCTTTACAATCAACCTCCCGATTGCGTGTGATGAGTCAACACAACTCGTAAACGTCTACGTAGCCCTCCAACCAATACTGCGGCTACCAACCAGCTGAGCGCGGCGGGTTCAGGGACAGCCTGGGGATAGAGAAATTGACGCATGCCATAATCGTCATTGCTGAGAGGGCTAAGGTTGAACACGCTGTTATTGGGGCTGATGCCAAGCCCACGCGACTCCATCAAGATATCGACGCCTGCGGCACCCACACCTGTGCTGCCTGGCGGGACGCTGTAAATGCTCAGCAGTGAAGCGGCAGGGTTGAGTGGGTCGACTAATCCGGCCCAAGAATTGGTCAACGTTCCGAGCGGGTCATTGGGATTGAAGTTGTCGTCGATGAAACTCGGGTTGATATCCCCTTCGACGTCTCCCAGTCCTATCGCGTGCCCCAATTCATGGGCCAACAAACGGCGAAAAAGATCTATTGTGTATAACGCACCCGGATTGGAGTTGATCGTTACGTCAGCTCCGGAAATGGAACCGGCATTGTAATTGGTTACTCCGGAAGTGAGCGTCAAAGTGCTTCCGAGGGCGTTAAAGAATGAGAAGCCGCGCGTACCCGCGTCATTCAGGTTGCTGGCAAACAGATCTATCTCAGCCCCCATGCGCACGCCAGCTACGATCGACGAATCCACGTTGGTTTGAAAGTCGCTAACGAAGCTTAGTGACGTCCCCAAGTTGGATACGGGGTCGACACCAGTCCAAGCGCTGAAGGCCCCTTCCACGGCCGACTGAAAAGCAGCGACCGTCGGTGTGGTCCCCGACCAAGAAAACGAATCTCGATAGGCTTGCCAACTTCCACCCTGTACTGAGTAGCGTAAGCCACCTGCCAACGAGCGCTCGACGCCACCCAGTGTTTTGGGAGCGGCATCCCATCGAAAGCCCCCCGCCAAGCCAGTATTGCCAAACACCACTCCAGCCTGCGCCCAACCGCAGGGCATGGCGAATATGCAAATCAAAATTGTTAGCTGATACGCACGCGACGTTTTATTCATGATGTCGACCAATTCCATCAAAAGGCCTAAGTTAGTGATTTGGCCATAATAACCCATTAAAGACTACTTTTCATGCGGTAGAAGGCATCTCTTGAAGATTTGCCTCAGACAACGATTGATCCCAGTCTTTCGTAAAGTGGACGATTGACGTTAAAGTGATCGTGTCTGACAATCAGTTGAAAGCCAACGACAAAACGGGGGCACACGCCGTTACACTGAAAATATCTGACTCTTCTCGCTGATCGCCGGTACAAAGGTGGATTTCACCCTCCGGCGCGCTGAAGAAAACGAGGAAATCGACGAGTTCGCGGAGGGTCGGCCAGCGAGTAATGCGAGCTTTCCGGGGAGGGAAAACACTTGTTTGCCCTCCCCGCTAGGTTCGTTGAACTCACCTAGCGACCCTCCCTCGAAAACATGCACTTTTGATAGCCCGCTCGGACGCGCGGGAGGGTAGAGACTCCTATTAGCACCGGGGAGCAGCGAGAAGTGTCAAATATTTCCAAGATTTTTAGAAAAACGTCGCTTTTCGGTGTAAGGTTTGCCCCGTTTCTTCGTCTATCTTGAGTGCGCCACATTTGTCGCACGTTTTCGCAACGCAGCTAATGGAAAAACACAGGAGCCAATTCCATGGGGAAGAATACACTAGAGTTCACCGATGACAATTTCCAACAAGAAGTGCTCGATTCGACCCAAGGCGTGTTGGTCGACTTTTGGGCTCCCTGGTGCGGGCCTTGCCGCCAAATCGCCCCGCTAATCGACCAGTTGGCTGAGCAGTATTCAGGGACAGTAAAGATTGGCAAGATCAATATTGATGACAATCCGAACGTCACCAGCCAATATGGCATACAAAGCATTCCGACTTTGATGCTCTTCAAAAATGGTGAGATTGCGGAAACTTTTCGGGGAATGCCACCCCAAGCTAAGTTGGAACAAGCCATCGATAGCATGACGGCGTAGAATATAGGCTGTTGAAATCATTGCCGGGTCGGTGCGCGGGCGGCAGGTTCGCAGGTATCGGCCAGGCAATGAAGGGGGTAGTGAACGAATGTCGCAATATTCGATTTGGTCACGGCTCGGAGAGCCGTGCTACGCCGGAGTGTAATCATCGAACGTCGCGACCGTCGAATTGGTCACGGCTCGGAGAGCCGTGCGACGATTGGGGCGTTGTGCTCGGCGATTCACGCAGAAAAACACTCGAAACCGGAAGCAAAACCGATGTTGAATGTGAAAGTTCGAATTGCGGCGGTTATGTTACTGGTATCAAGCGCTTGGTCAGCAGGCGGGACGGTGTGGGCGCAATCCGCGTCGACAAACTCGTCCATCGTCCCTCACCGGACAAGCGTGGGTAACTCGGCCGTTGAGAGCAATTTACCAGCAGGGCAGGGTGGGGGAGGCGGGGCTGACTTCACTGAGTTGATGACGCTCATCCAGCAAACCATTGATCCAGACGCTTGGATCGACGCCAGCAGTGTCATGACTCCTTTCCCTTCAGGCGTCTACATCGATCCGGCGGGACAGCTCCAGCATGTGAGTTCCAAAACTCAATCTTTTCCCGTTTCGCTCACAGCGCGAGCTGGCCAGTTGCGGCATCCCTGGCGAATCGATAGTCCGCTGCGAATTGTCTCCCTGCGACAACTCGACGAAACTCTCGGCCAACGAGCGGCTAGCGGCCTACAGAGTTCTCAAGAACTCGAGCACTTGGCCGGTTTGTCGCGCGTCGAGTATGTTTATGTCGATGTCCCAGGGGAAGATGTGTTGCTTGCCGGTCCCGCTGCCGGCGATCGAGCAGGAGCATTGCAAGGCTTTCGTTTAGTCGACTTGGGCCTGCTGATTGAGTTGATGAACGCGAGATCCTCACCGCTGGGCTGTTCGATCGACCCAACCGACGAAGGGATCTTGGCGGCGCAACAATTGGTTACTCCAGCCGGCGCGCTAAAGCGGCTGGCGATTGATCCTGAGAAATTTGTGGGACAAATGCAAGACAAAATTGGCCCCCATCATGTACGCGTGTTTGGGATGCCGGCCAGCTCACCAGCCGCCATGGCCTTGGTCGCCGCTGACGAGCATATGAAACAACTCGGTTTTGGAACGGCGCACACCCAGGTTCCGATTGATTCGTATTTTGATCATCTCGATAAGCAAGCAGACGTGCCGAAGCAAAGTCTGATTCGTTGGTGGTTTACTTTCGCCAATGAACCCATTCAAGCCAATGCGCAACAAAACCTGTTTCAATTGCCCAAGCAATGTGTCGCGTTGCTTAGCGAACAACAATGGGTCAGTTTGCTCGGCCGCAAGGCGACAGGGGAGCAGGACGCAGCCGCCGATGCCTTTGCAGCGGGAATGACCGCTGGGCTCGACGAATTGCGGAATGCGCATCCCGCTTATGCTCGTATGGTCGCCCTGTTTGAATCGGCCCTGGCTCTACAGTTGGCAATGGAAGCCAGCGAACAATATAACCTGCATGCCTGGTTTCCAAATTTAAAACAATTGGGAAGCGTCTCCTTTGATCCGCAATTCGCCCCTAAAACGGTTAGCGGATTGACCACATGGCATAAGCACACGGCAGGCACTGTAGTGGCAGTTGTTAGCGGTGGCGTACAAATCAATCCGCGAAAGCTTGCATCGCCAGCGCGTTGGCAATCCGACACAGTTGCCGTGGATCTTCCGCTGCAGTCACACGGCGTCGATGTGAGTCGCAGTCCGTGGTGGTGGGATTAGCGCGAGTTATTCAGGAACCCGCAACGCCGACAGCTCGTTGGGCAGAACTAAACGAACCCACTATTGAACAGTATTGGCGTTGTATGTCCGATTCGAAGCCATCGTCTCCCCAGCGATTCCCCGACCTCTATGCTCTTCTATCGCTCCAGCCACTCGAATCGGATCGTGCAGCAATTGAAGCGGCTCTGCGTCGCTTAGCAGCGCAGATTAAGTCGAATCAGTTGGCGGACGACCAAGATAAGGCATCGGCCCGCAACGTAAAACTGTTTGAATTCGGCAAACTTCATCTGCTCTCCGCTGAGCGAAAACAGCGCTACGATCAGCAGTGGCGGAAAGTCTTTCGAGCCAAAGCGGCAAGGTCGAGCGATGAACAAGTGCCCTGTGCGAAACCAGTCCGAACAATTGGTTCGGCCGATCCGCAGGCCAAGGATGATGCGGACAGCGAATTGTTGAAGTGGCTCCCCAGTGGCAATCCAGACGAGCCGTTTCGCTTGGCAGACTACTTGCAAAACAGTGGGGGGCAAACACGGCCGAATGATGACGCCGATTTTGAAAAGCTTCAGACGCTCTTGCGTTCAGCGGTTGATCCACAGCCGACCAAGGAGGCGCAGCCGGCTCATGCGTTGGGGACTGAGAACGCAGCAGCAGTGGAAACGTTGGGGGCAGGAGCAGCGAGGGAACGGGACGGAATAGTAGAACGAGAAGGTGAAGAAGCGGGGGAAAGGAAGCCGAGGCGGAGCGTCGGGCTACATTGGAGTAAACAGCCGGTTAGTGCATCGGTCCCAGCAATATCACTGGCGAGACAACGAAGTAGGCAACGCGAAAAATGGGCGATGTGGGGTGCTATCGCGGGACTCGCATTGCTAGGGAGCATCTTGGGGCTCTTTTTCTGGTTGAATGCGATGGAGCGCAACAACACGAAAGTTCGTACAGCGGCGGTAGCTTCGAACGACCATGCCGGCAGCGCTAGCGCCATCCCCTTGGATTCACCACCCGCCGTTGCAACGCCCCGCCGCAGTGGATTACCCAGCGTAGCCGGCTTGAACCCCGATCAAGATCTTACTCAAGGCATCGACGCTCTGGTTCCGGTTGCTCCCGCAGAAACAGCAACGGATGTGCCATCGATGCCAGACCTGAATGCCGTCTCAACTTCTCCGCCGAGCGACACCCTGCCATCAACTGAGATGGCGGATCCAACCATGCCGCCCCTCACCTCAATGCCGCCTGAAAACTCCGTTTCGCCTGAGCTGTCGGATTCGGATCGGGCAGCGTGGGCTGTTGCGATGACAGAAGTCAAACGCCTGATCGGCGAGCAGCAATACGCTCCAGCTAATCAGCAACTCACTGCCGCTGAAGCAGTCGCGAAGTCCATTGAGCAACGGGCACAACTGCAACGCTTGAAATCCATAAGCCAATTGTCAGAGGAACTACAGCAGGCCTTGCGTGCAGCCATCGAAGGCATGAGGGCGGGCGAGGTGGTTACGATTGGTTCATCAACACCGGTCGGTTTTGTGGAATGGGACCAAGAGCGATTGACCGTTCGCATTCGGGGTGAGAACCGCAAGTTCGCCCTTAAGGATCTACCGATAGGCTTGGTCTTCGCTCTGTCCGACATATCGCTAGCCGCAGAGGCTCCCAGCACGAAGGCTCGCAAAGCCGCCTTTGCAATGGTGCATCCAGGGGCCGCCGGCAACGATTTGGCTGCCCAACGCGCTCGAGAAATGATGTCGGCCGCCGCTGCCGCTGGTGTCGTTGACGAAGACTTGCTCAATGCCTTTGACGACTGATCGTCGCTCGACTCTCCGAATCGAGGAGCATAGCGGTCTTCTATACCCAAATTCGATACTTCTCGCTGAACACTACCGAATTCGTTGTGCTGACTCTGCAGAAAGCCCACCGCCAGCTTGCATTTTCGTATTCGTACTCGTACTCAGCCGCAGGCGGTACTCGTACTCGTCCTCGATGCCTCGTACGAATCGAGTAGGAGTACGAGTACCATTTCATTGAGTACGAGTAGGAGTAGGAGTACGAGTACGAAAACCCGAGACTTAGGGTGGAGATCAGCGAGGTGAGTCACAAATTCGCTAAGAATTACGTTTTCCCAAGCAGAAGGCGCTAACTCGAAGTTCTTGGCGATTTCTATTACTCTAGCCAATTGCCTTGTATGACCCACACGGTCTCGACAAGGTAATATAATTGAAGGTCGGCACAGACTGGATTGATTGCCAGTAAGGCTTGGCTAACGGCAGATTCTCGATAATAATGGTGGCGCACTGGCGAATCCGCTACATTTCCCATCCTATCCTTCGCTCGTTTTCTCTCCCCAAACTCGATCACTTCTATGCACAATTACGCACGCTTAAGCATCTTCGGAATATTGGCACTGATCGCTTTACGTGTCGGCATTGGCTGGCATTTTTACATGGAGGGAGTCGCCAAGGTTCGCGGAAACGACTTCTCCTCTGTGGGCTTTTTGAATGGTGCGAAGGGGCCCTTGGCTGACAACTTCCAACAGATGATTTGGGACAACGACGGGCGGCTACGGCTCAATCGCGAGATGGTCAATCAGTTTTTTGCCAATGCTGCTGACCAATCGGCGATACATTTCGGGCTGACGGACGATCAGAAGAAGAACCTCGATCGAGTCAAGAAACAGTACATTGATAAACTGAATGAAGTTTATGACGAATCGGCGGACGAAATCTTCAAATACGCAGAGAGCGTCGATCGAGTGGCCAACATGGATTCCTCACGAATGTGGAACGAAGTCTCAAGTCTGCGTGGCCAAAAGGAGAAGATTGAGAATGACCGCATGGCTGACGTACGCGGTGCCTTGGCCTCAATCGACGCCATCTGGCAACAATATGAAGGTCGTTTGAATTCAATCGCCAATCCAACCCAACTGCAAAGCGCTGGCTACTTCTACTTTGCGCGGCCAGGCGAAGGACTGATTTCCACGCGATTCGTCGACAAAGTTATTCCCATTTTCGACATGTCCGTGGGTATCCTATTGATAGTGGGTTTGCTAACGCCGCTAGCGGCCTGGGCAGCAGCCATATTTTTGATCAGCGTGGTGTTATCCCAAATGCCCGGTTATCCAGGAACGCAACCTACTTACTTTCAGGCAGTCGAGTGCTTAGCGTTGATTGTGCTGGCCACGTCCGACGCTGGTCGTTACGCGGGACTCGATTTCCTCCCATGGGCTTGGTGGAACCGAAAGAAAAACGCAAAGGTAGCCACGGTTGCTCGCTAATTGCAAGTCCTCCAAGTGACTCGATCGCCGGGGAAGTCCATCGCGGAGACTTTCGGCGGTCAACGATGTTTTATAAACCAAGCTCAACGAACTCACTAAACAATCAAATTCAAATCCTCAATTGGGATAATTACCTCATGCAAGCGCTGACAGCAGAACAAAAGCAAGTTGGGCAAGACAACTACTACGAAGCCGTGGGGGTTACTCGCCGTGATTTCATCAAGGGTGTCGCCGCAACCGGTGCTGTTTCAGGGGCTGGCCTAGGGGCCATGTACTTTGGATATGGGACCGTCAAAGATCCGGTACGAGTCGGGGTGATTGGCGTAGGGGATGAGGGGAATGTACTACTAGGTGGGTGCACTCCCGACTACGTTCAAGTTACTGCGATTGCTGACATTCGCCCCAGCAGTATCCATCGTGCATTTCATGGTGACTGGGCTAGTGATGCGGCACTGGCGGCCCGGCCAGGTCTGATCAAGCAATACGGGTACAGTTCTGAAGCCGAAGCTCGTAAAAACGTCAAGGTCTATACACCTGAAAACGGCGGTATGGAAGCGCTGTTGGATGATGATGAGATCGAAGCGGTCATTATCGCTTTACCGCTCTTCTTGCACGCACCGATTGCCATCCAAGCTATGTTGCGCGGCAAGCACGTGCTGACGGAAAAACTGATGGCTCACAACGTGGCGCAATGCAAGGCCATGGCGCGGGTTGCCAAGGAGACCGATTTGCATCTGGCCACTGGGCACCAACGGCACTACAGCGTCCTCTACGACAACGCGGTTCACATGTTGCGTTTTGGTCTCTTGGGACAGTTGCATCACATTCGTGCACAATGGCATCGTGGCAATGTACCTGGGAACGACAGTTGGCAGATGCCGATCCCTGGAGGTGAAGGAAAGGTCAACAAGATCGCCGACCAACTCAATAGTTTCAAACGACAGTTGGACGCTGCCACCGATCCATTGTCGATTGAGCAGCTATCCAAAAAGGTCGCGCAGTGGGCGCAGTGGGACGCCGACAAGCAAGTGGATGCCGGCAAGCATGGATACGAACAGCTTAAACTCCCCACGGGGTACATTCGTACGGAATTGGAAGAACTTGTGCGCTGGCGATTGTGGGAGCGCACCGGCGGCGGGCTCATGGCCGAACTCGGCAGCCACCAACTCGATGCCTCCACTATTTTCTGCTCGGCTCTGCGGCAAGATGGCAAGAAGGCACACCCGCTGACCGTTCATGCCGTCGGAGGCAGACACATCTTCCCGATGGACCGCGACGCCGAAGACCACGTCTATTGCATGTATGAATTCCCTGGACCAGAGTACGACAAGGATTTCGATGTAGGCTATTACAACAAAGCCGATGACTATCCGCCCAAGGGCAAAGGGATCCCCAACTACTCGCAGGATCCAAACAAGAAGATCGTCGTTACCTATTCGACGATCAACGGCAATGGCTTTGGCGGCTACGGCGAGGTCGTCATGGGGACCAAGGGGACACTGGTACTCGACCGAGAAAAGGAGATCATGCTTTACAAAGACTCCGACACTTCATCGAAAGTCAGCGTCAAGGGAGATAAGGGGGGCTTCAGCCTCGACACTCAAGCTAGCGGGAATTACGCAGCAGCTAGCGTTGCCAAAGCTGCGGCTGGCGAAGACGTCAGCCGTGGTTATACCGAAGAGATCGAGCATTGGGCGTGGTGCATTCGTAATCCCGATCCAGAAAACAAGCCCAAGTGCTATCCGGAAGTCGCCATGGCTGACGCCGTCATTGCACTCACCACCAACGTCGCCATGGCTCAAGGCGCGCGAGGTGAAGCCGGTTACGTCAAATTCCAAGATAGTTGGTTCGAACGCGACTCCGATGAAACTCCAGACGGCAGCGATGTCAAAAAGGAAATCGAACAATTGAGAGCGTGGAAAATCGTCTAAACCGGCAAATCGCTATAGAAATGTTCTGGATGTTCGACTCTTAATTAAGTCGGTCTGTCTTGCCGAGAGTGACTAGTGGGTCTCTCTTGCCGAGAGAGACTAGTCGAAGTTCAATTCTTGTTGGTCAATTTGGTCGCTTCCGGCAGAAACGACCCACTAGTCGCTTCCGGCAGAAGCGACCCACTGGGAGCAGAAACGACCCACTGGAATGTAGCTGCGACTACCTGCGTACAAAGTCGAAGAATTTTTCTAGGGACCAAGTGTTGATCACTTGGTCTTTTTCTATTAATGCCCGCCTGGCTTGCATTACGCCGTAGTGCATGACTTGCAGTCCATCGATCGAATGTGCGTCAGTGTCGATAGCGATGGGGACGCCGGCGGCGACGGCAGCCATCAGGTTGGTTTCACTCAAGTCGAGTCGCATGGGACTCGCGTTTAATTCGAGCGCCTTGTGATGCTCCACTGCAGCTTGAATCATCGCGTCCATGTCGACGTCATAGGGCGGGCGTGAACCGATCAAACGCCCTGTGGGATGGGCGATGATGTCGACATGTGGGTTGGCCAAGGCACCCAAGATACGATCGGTAATCTGCTGCCGCGATTGTTTTTGACCATAGTGCACACTCGCAATGACCCAATCGGCTTGAGCCAAGACTTCGTCGGCCAAGTCCATGGGTCCAGCTTCGAGAATGTCGCATTCAATCCCCTTGAGGACGCGAAAGCCATCATCCGAACGCGAGTTGAATTCGTCGATCGATTTCCACTGCTCAAGCAGCCGCGATTCGTCGAGCCCGCGCGCCATGCTGACCCGCTTCGAATGGTCTGTGATGGCAATAAATTGCAGTCCACATTGCTTGGCGGCCGCCGCCATTTCGTCGATGGAGTGATTGCCATCGGAAGCCGTCGTGTGCATATGCAAGTCGGCGATGATGTCGGACAATTCGATTAAACGTGGGGGCGATCCTCCCGCCTCAGCCCACTCGATCTCGCGTCGCCCCTCGCGCAGTTCGGGTGGGATCCACTGCAATCCCAAGGCCTGATAGAGCTCCTCTTCGGTGCGACCGGCGAAGATCTTGTCTGGAGCATCAAGCCGCGCAACACCATACTCGTTGACCGTCATCCCTAGCTTACGAGCGCGGCTACGGATGGCCACGTTGTGTTCCTTCGAGCCGGTAAAATACTGCAACGCAGCCCCAAACGACTCACCTGCGACGACTCGCAAGTCAACTTGAAACTGCTCATCGACACGGATCGACATTTTCGTGTCGCCGCGAGCGATCGTGCTAACGATGCCAGGCACGGTCTGCAGTAAGTCCATGACACTCTGTGCGTTAGAGCTGACCACCAGGACGTCGATATCACCGACCGTTTCTTGGCCGCGTCGGTAGCTGCCGGCAAACTCCAGTTTTTCTATCGCTTCGCAATCCTCTAGATGCTCGCGTAGCCGCGTCACCAACCGATCAGCTTGATCGATTCTGAGTCGCAGTGAGGCCGCTTCGGCAATGTCGAGTCCGTCCAAGATCAACTGTTCGGTTTTGGCGGCGAAGCCCTTCAGCTCACGGACTTTGTGAGCTACACATGCCGCTCTAAGCTCTTCCAGCGATTGAATATTGAGAGCTTGCTGAAGCGCCAACGCTTTCTTGATCCCCAGTCCTGGGATGCGAGTTAGTTTGATCAGCACCGGTGGCGTGGTCGTTTTCAATTCTTCGAGCTGCGGCAGTTTGCCGGTCTCAACTAGCGTCTTGCATTTCTCCGCCAACGTCGATCCAATTCCGGCATAGTTGGTTAGATCGCGACTAGCATCGGCCAGGATTTCACTGACTGGTTCGGTGAGCTCCGCGATCGTCCGCGCCCCAGTTCGATACGCGCGGACACGAAACGCATTTTCGCCACGCAGCTCCAGTAGATGTGCTAGTTCGTCAAAGACTTCTGCAATTTGGCGATTATTCATAGTGGTTCCACTTCTGTCTCAAAATTTGCAGGCGTCAATGAGCCGTGAGCAGTAACTTTAGTAACTGTAGGCCGCACCGAGCACCGCGCTGTTGCGGCACAACGCAGTAGGCGGTTCCAATGCGGTTTGTCGCACACCAATATTAACGGTCCACATGCCAATTGTCGTTACTGCGAGTGCGTAAGAAAAACCTGTATTTCACTTTGGTTGCCTAACGAAAACCCGACACTTATGGTGGTGATCCGCGAGGTGTGGCGAAAAAACCTACATTCCGCTGTGTATCGATAACAATTGCCCTCTCGCCCGAAGGTATGGTATAATACGAGTTGTAGACGATACATATCGCCCCACCTCACTCCCTCCCACAACACCACACCCCGAAGCCACCCCCGAGGCTTTGGCCCACCGCGTGCAGTCGCAAGATGGCAGCCCAATTGGCCTGTCGTTCCCACCATGGACTGCAACGATACTCACTTGGATTGCGTTATAACGTGAATTCTCGCACCAAATCGTCGATAGCGAAAGGCAACGTGTTTGTCAGCCCGTTAACTACCTGGGGCGCCGTTGTTTTGATGGCTTGTATAGGCACAAACTCTCACACTGCGGAACCCAGTCGTAGTACTGCCGTACAACCTTCATTGACAGCGCTAAAATTTGAGTTGGACATTCAACCGATTCTGACGGCGCGCGGCTGCAACGCGGGACCATGTCACGGCAAGGCGCGCGGCCAAAATGGTTTTGCTCTTTCGCTGCTAGGCTTCGACGCCAACATGGACTATGACGCAATCGTCAAACAAGCGCGTGGTCGAAGACTTTCATTGACAGCGCCCCAGTCGAGCCTGTTGCTGGCCAAAGCGACTGGTGAGCTGCCTCATGGTGGCGGCATTCGTTTTACGGAATCCGACAGGGAATATCGCTTGTTGGTTAGATGGGTTGAGGATGGAGTGCAGCGGACCACCGACTCCGATCCGACGTTGACTGGCCTCCACATCGATCCAGCCCCCCATTCGTTGGCAGCAGAGCAAACAGAAACGTTGAAGGTCGTCGCGACCTATAGCAACAACATGCAGCGCGATGTCACTCACCTGTGCGCCTATCAATCGAACGAGGCCGCCGTGGTTTCGGTCAATGCCAATGGTGAATTGAAGGCAGGTAAGCTGCCAGGTGAAGCCACCGTCATGGCGCGGTATATGGGAATGATTGCTACCTGGAGCACCGCCGTTCCGCGTCCTGCGAGTGTACCAGCTGAAAGCTATGCAGCGCTACCGCGAGCTAACTTTATTGATGAATTAGTCCATCAAAAGTTGGCGACTCTCAACATCCTTCCCAGCGAACCATGCAACGAGCCGCAGTTCCTACGCAGGATCTATCTCGACGGTATCGGACGCTTGCCAACGGCCGACGAAGTGTTGGAGTTTCTCAACGATAGCGCTCCCGACAAACGATCACGGTGGGTCAAACGAGTACTCGACCGTCCGGAGTATGCCGACTTTTGGGCGAACAAATGGGCCGACTTGTTACGTCCCAATCCGTATCGAGTGGGAGTAAAGACCACCTATAGCTTTGATGCGTGGTTACGCAATGCGTTTCGACAAAACTTGCCACATGATGAGTTTGTTCGGCAGTTGGTGACAGCCGAAGGTAGCACCTGGCGGAATGGTGCGACAACCATTTTTCGTGATCGTCGCGATCCAGAGGAAATCACAACCATGGTCAGCCAGTTGTTCCTGGGCCTGAGGTTGGAATGCGCCAAGTGCCATCAACATCCGTTTGAGGTTTATGGCCAAGCAGATTTTTATGGTATGGCGGCCCACTTTGCGCGGGTTGGAACCAAGGGGACGGGGCTGTCGCCGCCGATTTCTGGAAGCGAGGAGATTATTTTCGCCAAAGAAAAAGGGGAGGTTCGGCATCCTCTGACCAAGCAGGTACTACTCCCCAAGCCGCTGTTTGGCGAAGGACGTCAAATTGAACCGGATGAAGATCCGCGGGTGATATTGGCCGACTGGATGACCGCTTCGGACAATCCGACCTTCGCTCATGTGGCGGTCAACCGCCTCTGGGCCGAACTGATGGGTATTGGACTGGTCGATCCCGTTGACGATTTGCGGGCTACGAATCCACCGAGTAACCCAGCGTTGTTGGATGCATTGGCCACACATTTCCGAGAGGTCGGCTATGACAACAAACGCATGTTGCACACCATGATGACGAGCCACACCTATGCGCTTTCGTCGCAACCCAATGCCACCAATGCGGCTGACACCCGCAATTTTTCGCGACACTATCGCCAGCGGTTGCGGGCAGAGGTGGTGTCTGATGCGCTGTCGGACATCACGGGCAAACCCGCTGAGTTTGAGGGGCTTCCGCAGGGGACGCGTGCCATGCAACTATGGACCGTTCGCGCAAAATCAGAATTGCTCGATGCCTTTGGTCGCCCCGATCCCAATCAAGACCCACCCTGCGAGCGAGCTACAGCGGCCACCATGACACAAGCCCTGCATTTAATGAATGCCGAACATATCCAGCAACGAATTTCAGCCAAAGGTGGACGCTGCGAAGCTTTGGCTATGGGTGACAAAGCGCCTGCCGCAATTGTCAATGAACTCTATCTAACAATTTTTTCTCGAGCGCCCGAGAGTGACGAACTTGAGTCGCTGGTGGCTGAGTTTACAAAGCCCAACGTTGATCGCCGCGCCTTGATCGAAGACCTGACGTGGTCGATGCTCAATGCCCCTGAGTTTCTGTACCTCAATTAAAAATTAGACGGAGTTTTCCATGCATCGCAGAACCTATTTGCAGCTTGGACTGGCTGGATTGGCCGGTGGAAGCTTCATCGACTTGCTCACCCTGCAGCGACTGGCCGCGGGACAAGCCACGCCCGGTAGCAAACCCAAGTCGAATTGTATTTTGATTTGGATGGATGGTGGACCAACTCACTTAGAGACTTTCGATCTCAAGCCAGAAGCCCCCATGGAGATTCGGGGGGAATTCAGGCCAATCGAAACCAATGTCTCCGGCATGCGAATCTGCGAGCACTTGCCTCAACTAGCCAAGATCGCTGATAAATACTCAATCATCCGTTCCGTATGTCACAATCAAGGCAACCACGGAGCGGGCAACCATTACATGATGACTGGCGCTCCACCGCGAATTCCTGTCGGCTGCGGCGCTTTTGTTAGCTTTCATCCCAGCCTGGGATCGGTAGCTGCCTACGAGCGCCCCGCACCTCATGGCTTGCCAAGCTACTTCTCGCTCCCCAGCATGAGTCGCTCGGGTGGTCCAAATTTCTTGGGTGCCAAGTACGCGCCGTTTGTTGTCTCCAACGATCCCAATCATGACAAATTCCAAGTCCGCGACGTGGAGCTACCACGCGAACTACCGCCGTCACGTTTCCAATCACGTCGCGACTTACGTCATTTGATCGATCGACTGCCACGTTACGATGATCCACAAGTCAACGATCCAGTGACTGGTTACGATGAGAATGTCGAACAAGGAGTCAACTTGGTAATGACTCCAGCTGCCCAAGCCGCCTTTGATATCCACAGCGAACCGGAAGCAATTCGCGAAGCCTACGGCCGCAATAGCTTTGGCCAACGAGCGCTGATGGCTCGACGTCTGGTCGAAGCGGGAGTTCCATTCGTAACCATCGTCGACGGTGGCTGGGACCATCATCGCGACCTTTTCAATGCACTTCGCAAACGCTTACCAACTTGGGACCAGACCGTTGCCACGCTGATCAGCGACCTCGATAGTCGCGGGTTATTGGAAACCACCATGGTTATCGCCTTGGGCGAATTCGGCAGAACGCCAAAAATTAGCACGCTGGCTGGGGAATCAACGCCAGGTCGCGACCATTGGGCAAATGCGATGTCGATTCTGTTCGCCGGTGGCGGTAGTCGCGGAGGACAAGTCATCGGCGCCACCGATCGTCAGGGGCATGCCGCGGTGGAACGAGTTCTCTCCCCGGAGAATTACGTCTCGACCGTTTATCGCAAATTAGGGATCGATCCCAGCAAGATCTATCACACACCCATCGGTCGGCCCACGCATTTGGTCAGCGACCATACTCCAATCGACGAGTTGATGTGATGCCTGCCAAACTTGGTCGAAACAGTCTACTTGCGATCTGGTTCACGCTGCTGCAACTCAACTCAATTCTAATGGCTGCCGAAAAACCCGAGCTTTCGTTGCTCTATCCCGCTGGTGGGCAAGTAGCGACGAGTGTCGACGTCGTTGCCTCGGGGAAATTCCCTGCCTGGCCTGTTCGAATTTGGTGCGACTGCGAAGGTATCCAATGGAAATGTCACGCCGATGCGGGGAAGCTTCAAGCCACGATTGCTTCCACGGTCCAACCTGGTTTGTATTGGGTTCGTATGTTCGATGCCGCCGGTGCGAGTGACGTTCGCCCATTCTTAGTTGGTACTGCACCGGAACAAATCGAAGTGGAACCCAACGACCAAATCGACCAAGCCCACGCCGTTGATTCACTCCCTACCACGCTGTTTGGTGTGCTCAATAAAAATGCAGATATCGATCTCATATCAGTCACGCTCGATGCCAACCAGTGGTTGGTCGCGACGGTCGATTCATCCAAGTGGTTGAACAGCCCGGCCGACGCGAGTTTGCAGTTTCTGGACAGTCGTGGTTTTGTGTTGGCCGAGAATCTCGACCACGTGGGACTCGATCCTTATCTCCAATTCCAAGTCGCTGAGGCGGGACAGTACTTCGTGCGTATTTTCGGCTTCCCCGCCACGCCGGACAGTACCATTGCCTTCAGTGGCGGGAGTGACTGGGTCTATCGATTGCGGTTGGGCGACCAGCCACTGCCACTCGACAGTGCACTCGACTTTGCAAACCAAGCACAACTGGCACACGAACATATCGAAGTCGCGTCCGGCCAGCATACGGCAATCGACCACGCTTTCGAATTGCCTGAGCTCGCTTTTGTTTCAGGAGTAGTGGTGCATCCCCATGAATCGAACTACTTACGCTTCTCCGCGAAGGCAGGTACGACCTACCAAATACGCTTATTGGCGCGACAGTTTGGCTCACCGCTCGATGCCACGCTCGCGATATTGGATGCGTCTGGCAAAGAACTGGTTCGATTGGACGACGTAGGTCAAGATCGCGATCCAATGTTGAGCTGGAAAGCACCCGCTGATGGGAATTATTTCATTGCCATCAGCGACTTTCATCACCAGGGTGGCGAGGGCTATCGCTATTTGTTGAGGCTCGAAGCGCAATCGCCCGATTTCGCGGCAAACGTTGAAACCGACATGATCGTCGCCAAACTCGGTCAAGAGAGCGAAGTGATCGTGAATGTCCCCCGTGACCTTGGCTACTCGGCTACCATCGGCGTGAGCATAGAAGGCTTGCCCTCTAGCCTGTCGTGCCCCAAAGTCGAATCGCAACACGGTACCGAAACCGAGAAGAAGGTAACTCTAAAACTCACAGCCAGTGAGCCATATCAAGGCCCGATTTCCATCGTCGCTCAATCTGTGGAAGAACCCCCTCGGAGTCGCACCGCCGACACTCCCAGCCACAAACCGCTGTGGTTGAGCGTCGCAGGAGAGTAGCTAGTGGCGAGAGGCTAGTAGCAAGATGCGAGATGAATGGGTTGATGGAGTGGTTGAGTCGTGGCGGAATGGAGTAATTGCGTAATGGTTTTTGTTTAACGCCAAGCCGGAGTAGCCGCGGGGCAGCCTTTGGAGGCTCCAGCATCAAACGGATGAGTACTAAAGTCCACTTACCAGGTTGAATTTGTTCGCGACTGCGCAGGCGCCGGCTGGAGCGGTCTGGATGGTGCGAGTCGTCCTATCGACCTCGCCTTTGGCCATCGCTCATGCCGGCGCCTGCGCAGGCTGCGACCAAGTTATCGCGGGCATACTCCATGCCGTAAAACACCAGCGACTCAACAACTCACTGGCGCTTCAGCAGCCTGCTCCGGCTAGGCGTTAAACGAAAACCACCACTCCATCATTTCAATACCATCACTTCATTCTTCATTCTTCATTCATCTCGCTTCTCGCTTCTCGCTTCTCGCCTCTCGCCTCTAGCTTCTCACTACTCGCTTCTCACCCCAAAGACCGGTGGTTTCCAATCTGCGGGCAGGCGACCTTGGGGACGCACGCCATAAGCTTCAGGGGGTATCACATGCTCTTTGGCTTCTAGCAATGGTAAATCATCGGGGAGATGCTTGATCTTAAAATCTTTGTATTGAATCTTCATTGCGGGACCCACGTGCACTTGAACCGCTAAAACTCCCTCTAGCTCGCGCCCCTGTTCATCGAAGTCGATCAGATCGGCCGTCTGCTGACCATCGATCCAATGTTGATGGTGATTCCCCTCCACCAACACGCGATAGTCATGCCACTCGTCAGGTGCGAATTCTTTCACCGGCATCGCCCCGACAACCCAAGCTTGACCTGCTGGATCGATGATCACTTTTTCTCCAGTGTGCGACAGGATGCGGCGACCTTTTTCTTCATACAACATGCCGTTGTACTCGGGAGTACTAGCGACAACATCGCATTGATAACCGCTGACGACATACAAACCCAATTCGGGCCTTGACTGGCCTCGGTACTGGATACCACTATTACCACCTGCCGTCAGTTTCACTTTGACGCGCAAGTCGAAATTGC
This sequence comes from Pirellulaceae bacterium, assembly GCA_041739785.1. Lineage (GTDB taxonomy): Bacteria > Planctomycetota > Planctomycetia > Pirellulales > Pirellulaceae > Aureliella. Next base: position 17,037 of record JBGSNE010000234.1, on the reverse strand, counting down.
GAATCGTAGAATCGGTCCAAGTGATGAAACTGTTGGCTTTCAATGAGCCGTCGGTTTTCCCAGTGAGTGCTTCATCTTCGATAGACCAAAACTGTGGATCTCCCTCCCAATTCCGCAGCGATTTTCCGTTAAAGGCTTCCACGAATCCTTCCGCGTCAGGCTTGGTCCCCACTGCAGCCGAAGCTACTGGATAGGGATCGGTCGACGCCGTGAAGGGCCTGTCAAGCGCTTCCAAGGGTCCACCCAACTCGGCGACATGTTCATCTGTCCGTGTACGTAGGGCTTGAAGCGTTTCACTGTATTGCGGATTGCTGGCAAGATTCACCAACTCATCTGGATCGTTCTTCAAGTCGTGTAGAAATTCAAAGTTTCCATGGTCGATATAACGCACGTATTTGAATTGCTCATTGCGTACCCCTTCGAAAGCTGGGATCCGCGAGCGTACGGCAAAGTGTTCGTGGAAGGTATCGGTTCGCCAGTCGTCTGGTTTTTTTCCGGCAACTATCGGCTGCAAGCTGCGGCCCTGATAGCGTTCGGGGACTTCGACTTTGGCCCAATCAAGAAACGAAGCGGGGAGGTCAAGGTTTAGGGCGAGCGCATCAGTCACTTGGCCTTGTTTCTCTTTAGCGACGCGCGGATCCACTACAATCAACGGTACACGCAGCGCTTCCTCGAAGTGCGACCATTTGCCGGCCAGCCCACGATTGCCCATATAGTAACCGTTGTCCGCTGAGTAAACGACGATGGTATTTTCAGCTAGACCTGCCGCTTGCAACTCGGTCATGAAGCGACCAATGGCGTTGTCGATGCCACTCACCATCCGATAATAAGCGCGGATATTGGTTTGATATTTCTGGGGAGTATTCCACCGCCAGAAAAAACGCTCACGATTGATGGTTGTTCTGAGGAAATCGGGCAAGCCATCGAAGACGCTCTGAGAGTTCAAACGTGGAGGGGCAATCTGGATATCCTCGTACATCCCATCGGTCGACTGAGGCCAAGGGAAATGGCCGATCCCGGGACGTCGATCACTATCTTCGGCGTGGCAGGCGTTGAACCACATATTGAGAGCGAAGGGTTTGTCCTTGGGTTGCTCTTTGAGAAATTCTATGCCGCGATCAACGATTAAATCGGTTTCATGCTTGAGGCTACCATCGGGCTGCTTTTTGTAATACGGATTGCGACCGATGGCTTCGTATTGATCGAAATGCTCTTGCGGCTTGTAGCCTGCCGGCATGGTGGCATGCCACTTGCCAAAAAAACCGGTACGATAACCGGCCGAGCGCAGCACATCGGAGTACAGGCTTTGCACTGCTTCCGCTCGTGCCAGTTCGTGATTGCCCGGTGTGCCATAGCTGCGGCCGGTCAATCCACTGAGGATCGTCGTACGACTGACCCAGCAAATGGAATGACTAACAAACATGTTTTCAAATCGTGTGCCCCGCGCAGCAAGTGCATCGATATTGGGGGTCTGAACCACTTGGTTTCCATAACAGCCAATGGTGCTGATGGTTTGGTCGTCCGTGAAGAAAAACACGATGTTGGGTGGTTTTTCTGCAGCGTTTACCTGGCGAACAAGCGTCGTGACAAAGCACAGGAAAGCCAGGCCCACGTACATGCAATGAGCTGAACCCAAAAGGTGTCGGACACTCTCTAAAGTACCTCGATAGCCAGCGATTTTGCTCGGTCCCCAAACTGTCCGACACCTTTTTGGTTCGGCTCCAAGTCGAGCGCTGTGGTCCAATTGATTTTGTGCAAGCCAAGGCATGGCGGCTGAGCGGTAACGAGTCGCTGGCATGGATGTCGGTTCCTGTCGCTGAGGCGTATGGCAAAGTGAAAATGACTTTAGAAAGTATACTGCATTAAATGCCAGGATTGTTTACTACCGGGGAGACCGTTGACAATGGCGAAAATCCGTGCTTCGGCTTTGCCATCCGTGCTAGAAACTGTTCTCCCTGGAATATGCCGGCAATGACTCAGCAAGGCGTCAATCGGGATCAGCTCTCGGCATTTCAGGGAGGCTCCGCTACGTGTTTTTCCAAAAGTCTTGGCGACTTCCGCTACGGAAAGTGGTATGCCCGCACCGAACACCCCCACTGAACAGAGGCTGCCCCTTGCGCTACAATAGAGGGGCGTGAAGAACACATTCTTAGAAGGCTTACGGAGGTGACCGTGACACTGCGTTCCCAAACCCGATTGACCATTCTTACTCTGACAACCATTATCCTTTTCGGAGTTTCCATGGCCGTTGCTCAAGAATCGACCACCCTTCAAGTCACTTCCATCGAAGGGATCACCGAATATCGATTGGCCAATGGCGCCCAGGTATTACTCTTTCCCGATCCCAGCAAATCGACAGTCACGGTCAACATGACCGTGTTCGTCGGTTCAAGGCATGAAGGATATGGCGAAGCGGGCATGGCACACCTGCTCGAGCACATGTTGTTCAAGGGGACGCCCAGTCATCTAAAAGTCCCCGATGAGCTGATGAATCGTGGCGCAGATTTTAATGGGACCACTTGGCTGGATCGCACGAACTATTATGAAACGCTACCAGCCGCTACGCCCGAACAGGCCGCGGAGAATCTTGAGTTTGCGATTCGACTAGAGGCAGACAGGTTGATGAACAGCTTCGTCAAAGGCGAAGACTTGGCATCGGAAATGACCGTAGTCCGCAATGAGTTCGAGCGTGGTGAGAACAGCCCCAACCGAATTCTGATGCAACGTGTGCAGTCGGCTGCCTATGACTGGCATAATTACGGGCGGAGCACGATTGGCAATCAGAGTGATATCGAACGTGTACCCATTGATCGCTTGCAGGCCTTTTATCGCAAATTCTATCGTCCCGACAATATCATGGTGGTCGTAGCCGGTAAGTTCGCGGAAGAGGATGCGCTGGAATTGGTGGAGAAATATTTTGGTGCCCTGGAAGCTCCTCAAGTTCCCATGGATCGCACGTATACCACCGAACCAGCCCAGGATGGCGAGCGGACCGTGGTACTGCGGCGTGTCGGCAACACCCAATTGATCAACGTCGCCTATCACATCCCGAGCGGAGCCAATCGCGAGTTTGCCGCGGTAGAAATGCTGGCCTATATTTTCGGCACCGAACCCAGCGGCAGGTTGTATCGCGCTCTGGTCTTGCCCGAATTGGCCAGCAACAGTTCTTCCATGTCCATGGCCCTGCATGACCCCGGTCTGATCATGTTCACAGCCCAAGTCCCTGTGGAGAAATCAATCGAGGCGACGCGTGAGACGCTGCTGCAAACGATTGAGGAAGTCGGCAAATCGCCGATCACTGAGGACGAACTAAAACGCGCACGGACGCAATTTGAAAAGGATCGCGAATTGCGCGCGACCGATACCAAGAGCATCGCCATAGAATTGAGCGAATGGGCTGCGCAAGGCGATTGGCGGTTGTACTTTCTGTTCCGAGACTTCGTCGATCAGCTCACACCTGAAGAGTGCACGCAAGCCGCGAACACCTTCTTGACTCGCAATAACCGTACTTTGGGGATGTTCCTACCCTCGGAGTCGAGCGAGCGGATTGAAATGCCGACCAAACCCGATCTCTCGGAATTGCTCGCCAACTATACTGGCCGTGGTGCCATTGAGCAGGGAGAACAGTTCGATCCGGACCCCACAGCCATCGAAGCGCGTACCGTGCGGGGCGAATTGAGCACCGGCATTAAGACAGCATGGCTGCCAAAGAAAACGCGTGGCAACTCAGTCAATATCGACATCAATCTCCGCTATGGTAACGAACAGACTCTGCTTAAATATGTGACCGCCATCGAGTTCTTACCAGAGATATTGATGCGCGGAACGAAGAATTTGAATCACGAGCAGTTGGCCGACCGCCTCGACGACCTGCGATCTCACGTAAATCTCTCGGGGACCACTGGCCTGCTCAGCGTTTCCATCGAAACCAAACGCGACAAACTAGCAGAGCTGTTACCGCTGATTGGCGAAATCCTCCGGCAACCCGCGTTTGACTCTAATGAATTGGACGTGATCCGTCGGCAAGCAATCTCCAGCAACGAAGCCCGCATGACTGAGCCGACCGTCTTAGCCAGTATCGCTGTGCGCCGCGGTCTGGCGCCATTCGACGAATCCAATATTCGTTACGTGCCAACGCTCGAAGAACGCATCGAGCGTTACCGTGCGGTCACCATCGACGAAGTTGCACAACTGCATGCGACACAGTTGAACGGTACCCATGGCGAAGTGGCTGCGGTCGGGGACTTTGACCCCGACGAGATGATCGCCGCTTGCGAAGCTATCTTTCAGGGCTGGACATCCGATGTGAAGCAAGAGCGAATCTCTCAACCAGCACTGACCGACATACCAGGTCGCGTTGAGGAAATCCTAACTCCTGACAAAGCCAACGCCGTCTACTATGGCGGCGAGCAGATCGCCATGCGCGATGACCATCCCGATTATGCGGCCCTGGTCGTTGGCGATTACATCATGGGAGGAGGAGCCCTGTCATCCCGTTTGGGAGACCGCGTACGACAAAAGGAAGGCTTATCGTACAGCGTCGGTACCGGACTCAGCGCGCATCCGATTGACGAGCGTACCAACCTCACGATTTATGCCATTACCAACCCCGAGAACAGAGATCGCTTGGTGTCGGTCATCAACGAAGAGATCGCCTTGCTCTTAAAAGATGGCATCACCGCTAGCGAACTTGAAAAGGCCAAACAGGGATATCTACAGAGCGAGCAACTTGAACGGACGCAAGACAGCACCCTATCGTCCGTCTTAGGAGGCACGCTCTTCGCGGAGCGGACGATGGAGTACTACGCCCAATTCGAGCATCGCATCAGTGAACTTACGATCGAGGCGGTCAACGCAGCGCTGCGCAAACACATCGCCCCCCAGCGATTGGTAGTCGTCACCGCAGGCGATTTTGCAAAATTAAAAAATGCGAAAGAATGACACTTCTCGCTGATCGCCGTACTAAGGTTGATTTCACCCTCCCGCGCATTGGAGAAAACGAGGAAATCGACGAGTTCGCGGGAGCGAGTAATGCGAGCTTTCTGGGGAGGGAAAACAGTTGTTTGCCCTCCCCGCTAGGTTCGTAGAACTCACCTAGCAACCCTCCCGCGAAAACATGCACTCTTGATTGCGAGCTTGGGCGCGCGGGAGGGTAAAAAGCCTTGCCACGCCTTGGAAAACCTATCCAACTTGCTTCTTGAATCGATTGACTACCCACTGATTCTTCTGAAGAGCCCTTTTTTTATGCCGACTACTTTGACACGCTCCATCAAGCGCGCAGCAGAGTATTGACCAACCAAGGCGAGCGACGGGCACGCTGGCAAGAGCAGCTTCAGACTCGCAACCGAATGGTCCGAATATTTCGGTTACTCGACAAACGCCTAAATGAATAGTCAACTTCAAAGGGTGTTACAACAGTTCGTTTCCCGCAGCCAGCCGGTTACGATAAACCAATGTGACATCCAAGTTGCATCGGCTGAAGACCTATTGTTAATGAAACTACTGGCAGGTCGGCCCCAAGATCAACAGGACATAGAAGGAATATGTAGCAACGCGAGCTACATCGCTCGACTGGGGCTACTGTCATTCGGTCGCGTCACAGTTACAAGAAGTTGTCGCCATCGATTTGCTTGGAGCTTTACAGCACTTGAGGCAACGATGAGCGACGTTAATTATACACGCTGTTCCAGCAACCCAGCCACCGCGACGGCCGGCGCACAGCGGGTCGCTGCGGGAGAAACTAGGTCATCCAAGTAGATACTACAAACCGGAGTGTTGAGCAATTTCAACGCTTCGGTGGCCAGAGCCCGTCCGTGACCAGAAATTAGGATCTGAGGCTGTTGGATGGATTCGTTCTGAGGGAGATTTCGACGGATAGCCAGCGCAACTTTCTGTGCTTGCGCGGCGATGACTTGCTTCGCCAATTGCTCGATTTCATCTGCAGTTAATCGCTCGGCGTCCTCGCCCAACATACGCGCTAATCGCGCGCGGGCGTGGACGACACTCCGCGAGCGGCCATCGGCTGTTTCATTGTTTATCTGCGAGTAACCGACGCCGTCTGCGGTAGGATCATCTGCGTCAACGAGTCCAAGGGCCACATAGGCATCGTCGCTAGTGGCAAATCGCTCAGCGACTAACGGATAGGGAGCACCCTTGATTTCTAGTTGCGATATGATCGCAGCAATCGGTGTGCGACTGATGCCGGTGTAGACCAACTGTTGTAACTTCAAACGGTCACCATCGGTGCGCGCGGTGGTGGCGACGCCTTGTTCGTTCACGGGGATGACATCCACGGTGGTGGAGCCTATGTCCACAACCAATCGCACGTTGGAACAGGCAGATTCAAAACCACGGACAATCCAACTCGCCAAGGCATGCCAGTTGCTCGAAGCCACCCGCCACGGATCTTGTTTGGCGGCTTGCGGCTTCAGCCAACCTCCATCGACGGTGTAGACTTCGATCGGCAGTTCGCGGAAGGCGAAGGTAAGTTGCTCAAGAATGAAGGCTACCCCGGCGCGGCGCGATGCGAAACAATCGGCCATTTCACCCGTCATGGTCACACCCACACGATCGTAGTCTGTGTGTGTCGCGTGTCCAAATTGGCGCAACAACTCCTGCAGTCGCTCTCCCAGCTGACGATGATCGGTCCACATCGGAAAGTAGGTCGATTGACATTGGCCTCGCGCGTTGGCGATCTTCAGGTTCGCGCCACCAATATCAAGCCCCACCACCTTAGTGCCTAACGATGCAGGCGTCTGACAGTCGCCGGAATGACGTAAGAACTTGCTGAACTCACTTGGCCCCACAGACAGACACCTTTTTCGTTTGGCCTTTAAACCAGCCGCTAGAGGACAAATCGAGCGTTTACCTATAGCGATGCCGTCGAAGCGAGCTCGCTGGCCAGCGAAGTCTCAAATTGAATGGGCAGAATCACCTGGAACGTGCTCCCCGTCCCCAACTGACTCGACAACCGCACTTCACCTCCCAACAATTTGCATAGTTCCTTCACAATCGACAGCCCTAAGCCTGTCCCAGAGTGCTGTCGTGTCAGGCCACCATCTTTTAGTACCGCATTGCTTTGACGAAATTTTTCGAAGATGATTTCAAAGTCGCTTTCGGGTATACCCACACCGGTATCCTTAACCGTAATATGAAAATACCTGTCGGAAACGGTCCCCAAAGAGACGGTCACCAAGCCGCCGTCAGGAGTGAACTTAATCGCGTTGGAAAGTAGGTTCGTCAAGATCTGCTGTATTTTGGGTTGATCCTGAAACACCTCCCGAAGTTCGGGTGTAGCTTGGATCTGCAGATCCATGTTCTTCTCGTCGATCAGGCTGTGTAGCATATCGCATTGCGCACTTACCATCGCCTCCAAGTGGAATGAGCTGGGAGTGACCTGCATTTTCCCGGCTTCTACCTTGGCCAAATCGAGAATATCGTTGATCATGTCCAACAACAGCTTACCACTCTTTTGAATATTGGCCGCATACTTTCGCTGCTTGTCGGTTAGCGACGAAATATCGTGAAGTACATCGCTGAAACCGATAATACTATTGAGCGGCGTCCGTAGTTCATGACTCATGTTGGCCAAAAAGTCACTCTTGAGTCGGTTTGATTCAAACAAATGTAGGTTGGCCTGAGCGAGTTGATCGACGCGAATATCAAGTTCTGAGTTGAGTGTTTGCAGTTTTTGTTGCCCCTCGGTCATGTGTCGTAACATGCGGTTAAACGCATCACCCAGCTCATTGAATTCGTCGCCCGTGTCAATGTTGACTCGTAAGTCAGTGTTGCCGCGGCTGATCTCATCGCTCACATTCCGCAAATGACGCAGAGGATTGAGCACCAGCCTGCGCAATACCCAGTGGACCACTAATAGCGTGGCGGCCACGGTCAGCATCGCCGCAGTGATCATCGAGGCCAAAGTGGCCGGCGTGGCGACTTGAGTCAGGCGAAAGGGGAGCAGCACTTTGACCACTCGGAACGGAGCTTGCTGTGCACCAAAGCGTTCGATGCGTCGGTGGCAGACCAAACAACTGTCTGGAAAGTCGACGGCGTGGTAATAGACGTACCAACCCTCAGGCGGCGTATCGTCGGCAAACCGTCCATGGGACGAGGCCTCTGGGAATACCGGGCCGGATTCGCGAAATAGGATATCCAGCCCTTGAAGTTGCAATTCCAGCTGAGCGCGTTTCCCTAGGCTAGCGTCGGTCGACTTGGGTGAAGTTGAATCCGCGGGTCGTTCCGCTGCGAGCGCTGCAGCGCTGGGCTGTTCGCTTTCCAAAAGCGCCTTTAGTTCTTCATGTTTCTGGAACTTCTGACGGAATACGGATTCGAGCTGCTGTAGTAGTTGTTCTTCTTGTGGCCCGGAGGGAAGTTCGGCGAATTCCAACGCCTCGTACTCAATCTCCTGATCTAACATCAGGAATTCGTGGCGATAGTCAGGATTGTCCATCAGGTCGCGTCGCATAATCGCCAATACGTCAGGCAGGAAGTACGAATTGCGATCGGCATATACAGGTTCCGACGAAGCAGTCGCGGGGCGACCATCATGCCCAGCCGTACGACGATCAAGGTGCCGCCAGGTAATCACTGACTTGGCATAATCGCGCGCCGCTTGGCGGGTCGTTTGCTTGACCAACGGATCCGCGACGACCTGTAGTACAAACCAAAAAGCCAGCCCAATCGGTAGAATCAGTGCACAGCCCAAGAACAGCAGGATCTTGCGGTCAAGGCTCCACCCCAATACCAAGCCGCGCACCAGCTGGCTGAACACGGACACAACACTTTGATACCAGCGCGGTTTCATCTCGTCGTGATAGCCTTCAACGCAAGTGCGCACACAAAAAAGTGATCGATCGGGGCGACCGCGGGTAAGTGCTGTCGAGTGCCCAATACCTTTTTTGTTCGGCTTTTAGACACTCCACTTCAGAACCACACCACGGTCGAAGCACCATTCTACGCGGTCGGTTCCCATGTTCCTACCGCAGCCCACTTTACCTAACGGATCTCAGCATCCACGTTGAATGTAAGAGGACTGCTCACCTAGCTCGGTCCGGTCGGGGCAGAATCTTAGCTAAAGTCCTGAAATTGCCTCCCAGTGGGTTAGGCGCAACAATGAAATCCCTGCGTCCCGCCAGAAACCATCGAAGGGGTGACGCTTTTGCCCCTTTTTCTGGCGTCAGATCCGTCTCGGTAAGAACAAATGGCCTATATTTATCAATATTTGACACTAATGATAGCAAAGATCCAGGTAGATTGCTTGCTCAGCCCGATTTGACTGACTAGCATAACCTGCATATCTTTTCAAAATTCACACTTCATTTGGTCCCGAAAACTACGGGGATGAGCGACATGTCTAAAGGGTTTCGATATTGGTTTCGTTGCATTACAGTAGCAACCTTGACGGCTTTAATCACCTTTAATCCGGTTTGGGCCGGGCGGGGAATTCGCGCTCTGTTCAGTAAAAGGGCTGGGGCGTGTTGCGAAACCGTGTCCGTTTCATCCCTGTCATGCTGCCCTCCGGCTCCCGTGGATTGCTGCGTTAGCACCTGTGACTCAGTTCCCCCAATCGCGGTTCAATCCGATTGTTGTCCAAGCGAAATGACTCCCCCCATCGTCGAAGGTGTCGTCGAATGTTGTGGAGTTGCAGCAGCACCAGCCATTCAGTACGCGCCCGCCCAGATGGTTCCCATGGATATGGGAGCTCCGTTAATCTCACCGGCGCCAACCGAGATGGCTGTCCCCAAAGATATGGGAACGCCAATGCCGGTCCCAAAGGATTCTGATCATGCTGAGTCGCCTACGCCCGAGGCCCCTGCAGCGCCCAGCGTACTAGACAATTTGGAGCCCAGCCCGTCAGATACGACGGAAAAAACGGAAGCCGCACCGGCCGACGCGACTACGGCTGATCCGTTTGGTTCCCCCGAACCATCACTCGCGACGCCATCTGCGGACAGTCCCTTTGGCAATGCTGCCGAGCCTGCTCCAGCCGACCCGACTCCCAACGAGAGTCTATTTGGCGAACCCGAAATGAAGCCTGCCGACATCGCACCTGCGACTGACGATCCTTTTGCAGCACCCGTCGAACCTGCGGCTGAAGCTGAAGTACCAGCCGAACCTGCGCCGGTTGCACCCACCGAAAACTTGTTCGACGCTGCTCCCACCACTCCCACCGAAAACTTGTTCGACGCGGCTCCGACCACACCCACCGAAAACTTGTTCGACGCTGCCCCGACCACTCCAACAGACAACTTGTTCGACGCGGCTCCGACCGCTCCAGCCCAAGATTTATTTGATAACGCGCCGGCAGAAGCTGCTCCGGCCGGCGATGATCCTTTTGGTGCACCAGCCCTGCCATCTGGCGACAACCTATTCGACGCGCCTGCCGCCGATCCAGCTCCTGCAGCGGATGATTTGTTTGGCGAGCCCGAACCGGCTGCTCCAGCTCCCCCCACAAATGTCGATGATCTATTTGGCACGCCTTCTGCCGCCAATGGTTCTAACGACGCCGAAAACGGTCTGGGCACAGCAGCATCTTTGGAAGCGACTGAGCCGGTGGCCGATATCTTTGGCCAGCCAACCTCCACGGAAGCGGTAAGCAATGATCTGAACGATCTATTTGGAATTCCGACCGTGACAGAGGAAGAGCAAGCACCGCTCGTAGACGAACCTGCTGTGTCCCAACCGGAAGCCGCACCGGCTAAGGACATTTTCAAATCGACACGGACTTGGCACGACAATACCGGCCTGTTCCAAATTGATGCTAAACTAGTGGTGATCTTCTCCGACAGCGTTCGCCTACTGAAAGAGAATGGTAAGTTCTGCACGTTGCCGATTCGACGCCTTAGCGACGCCGACAAGCAATTCGTCGACTATGTTGCCCAGCTAGTTCCCGGCGGCGATGCGAAGTACGTATCGTCCGACAACTAATGCTTCAACCACATTTAATTTGGGGGTTGTAGGAACTTTACCCTCCAGCGCACATCAGTTGCTACAGCAGGTTATTTTGGTTCGCGGGAGGGTCGCCGGCGAGCCCCAGCGAGCTGGTGGGGAGGGCGAAATGCTCGGTGTTTTCCCTCCCCGATGACTCGCCGGGGCTCGCATCGACCCTCCCACGAAATAGACTGCCAGCTGTTGCAGCCCAACTGCGTGGGAGGGTGAAGCACGGCGTTGAGAAAAGGTGTCCGACACCAAAAGCCGGAACGGCCCTGCGGGTGCTTCGCACTTTTGGTGTCGGACACCTTTTCCCGAACCCGAGCCGGTACCTAACAGCGGTCCTTAGATTGAAAGGGAAGCAAGCCATCGCGTTTGCTTCCCTTTGTCATTGTTTGACAACACCTCGGCAGTTATCGTTATCGTATGGCTAAGCGAAAAAAGAGCCCTGGACATTTAAGCGCTACCTCAGCACACGATGCGCCGCCTGCGGGCGATCCAGTCAGCGCATCGCCAACCGCGACCAATGAACCTCCGTCACCGCGACCGCGCGCGCAACGAATAGCTTCGCTAATGATCTTGTTTCACTTTGGGGCATTGCTCAGTGCACTTGCCGCCAATTTATCACCCAGCTATCTGCAGGGGCAACTTACCGAATTGTTGTCTCCCTATTCCGCTACTACCAGCCAAACCTACAACTCGATTCCGCTCGAATTAACTCATGCGGAACCGTTTGATTTTCCGCTCCAAGTGGAACTTCTCCCCAGCGACGAAGCTGGTGAAGATTGGCAGAGCATGTTGTTGCCCGGTAGCCACTCTCGAGTACCAAACTCGCTCGGTTTTCGTTGGTCGCGATGGCCCAATATTAGTCGAGTCATTCAGTTGATCGCGACAGATCAACCCGACAGCGAGATACTGTCGGATATTGTCGCCCGCTTGGTCGTAATCGCAGAGCGACAAACCGGTCGTACGTTTCGTGCAGTTCGCTTGCGCACTCCCAAAGTTCTTAGCTACGATGACGACGCTCTACTGGCCAGTGGCCAAACCTCTCTCCAAGACAACGATCCATCCGTTGAAGTGGCTTATCGTGCCACAATCATTCGCGAATCGGAAAGGGACATAAGTCTGATTCCCGAACAGCTTCCATTGAGGACTGCCAAACCTGTGAGAGAACAGAGGGAGCGTCCATGATGCACGAGCTCATCCACGCATGGAATCGATATTGGTTTTCGCCTGGATCTCCACGCACCTTAGGTTATGCGCGGCTGACGATCTGCGTTGTAACTGCAGTATGGTTTGGGAGTTTTATCAGTAGTCTGCCTGCGTGGTTCGGCAGCGATGGACTGCTCAACAGCCAATTAAGTCGACAATTGATGCAATTCGATCAGTCTCCAATTTGGCACAACTGGTCGCCGCTGTGGATCAGCAACAATACCACGCTGTACGGCGCTTGGTTGATCCTCGGCATAGTTTTGTCTTTGTTAGGAGCAACAGGAATCGGAGGACGAGCTGTCCTATTGACGTTGCTTGCGTGGGTTATCGCGTGGTCACATCGTATCACCTGGCTTCAAGGGCCTGTTGAACCTGCACTCGTGGCCTCGCTGGCTTACCTGATCGTCGAGCCGGGAACGAGAATAATTGGCAACCCAAGAACGAAAGCCAGTCCAACGGCTAACTCGTCAGACACCTGGCTCGCAGGCTTAGCCTTGCGGTTGCTGCAAACACATTGGTGGTTGTTGGTAGCAGCCGGTTTGCTGTCGCAGTTGGCGAGTGTTATCTGGTGGCGTGGCGAAGGGGTGTGGTGGTTGGCCTCGGCGGAACGTTCGCACCTGTTTTCCGTGGAATTGCTACGAGCGCGTCCCGGGATAACCAATGCCATCAGTCACGGTGTTGTCGTCATGCAGATGTGGGCGCTGTGGCTGGTAGTTATCCCAACCGCTCGACCTATCGGAATCGGGCTCGGCGTAGTGGTCGCCTGCATCTATGGCATCGTCGCCGATCAGCTGCTGTATGGCGCGTTACTGTGCGGCATGCTAATAAGTTTTGTAGCGAGCCGCAGGGACTAATGCGTAGCGGAGGTTGCCCAGACTTTCGGAAGTCGTGGGTCGTTTCTGCCGGAAGCGACCAACTCTCGAGACCAGCACCACGCTGGTACAGCGTCACACTCGGCAAGTGCGACCCACGAGCGCAATAAGTGGGTCGTTTCTGCCGGAAGCGACCAACTCTCGAGACCAGCACCACGCTGGTACTTGGTCACACTCGGCAAGTGCGACCCACCTAAAATTCCTAGCCAAGTCTTGGCGACTTCCGTTACAATCGACGCATGGGGACGTCCGCGTCTTACGCTTCCATGACGTCAGCTTCGCGGGCCTTGGCCGCATCACTGGCTTCACTTTCGAACTTCTTGGTCAGCTCTTGAACCTCTTCCTTGAGCTTGTCGCGATCGTCCTCGCTGATTTCCTTATCCTTCTCCGCTTGATCACAGACTTTATTGGCATCGCGACGAATGCTACGGACCGCGATTTTAGCTTCTTCAGTTAGCTCCTTGATGCGGGCCACCATCTTTTTGCGCACATCGGTACTAAGCGGTGGGATATTGATGCGAATGATCTTACCATCGTTTTGCGGGTTGAATCCCAGGTCGCTGGCCACGATAGCTTTTTCGATATCCTTGATCGTCCCTGAATCATAGGGGCGGATAACCAACTGGGTTGACTCGGGAGCGGTGACCGAGGCGAGCTGCTTCAAAGGGCTTTGTGAGCCGTAAGCTTCGACCCGTACCGAATCGACCAGCCCTGGATTGGCGCGGCCGGTACGAATACCGCTGAGCGCATGCTTCAATACGCTAATCGCTTTTTCCATTCGTTCTTCGGCATCCAACAATACTTCGTTGACACTCATGGGACTGCATCCTGTGATTGGGAAAACTCGGTTGAGATAAAGCCTAGCTTGTGGCTACTTCCGCGGAAGTCACACTTGGTCCGATCCGCGTACCTACGCGACCACCGGAAACCGCCTTAACGATATTACCATTCTTTTTGAAGTTAAACACCAGCACAGGCATGTTGTGCTCGCGACATTGCGAAATGGCGGTGCCATCCATGACACGCAGATTCTGACTAATGACCGTGTCGTAGTCCAAGTCACGGTAGAGTACTGCGTGAGGGTTCTTTTCGGGATCATCACTGTACACACCATCAACCTTGGTGGCCTTGAGTACGATATCGGCCCCCAGCTCCAGGGCGCGCTGCGTTGCCGCGGTGTCGGTGGTCACAAACGGGCTCCCCGTGCCTGCAGCCAGCACGACGATGCGTCCCTTTTCCATATGGCGAATAGCGCGGCGACGAATAAATGGCTCGCACACTCCGTCCATGCGAATGGCGGACATGACCCGCGTGCTGCAGCCAATACCTTCCAACCCTTCTTGCAGCGCCAAGGCATTGATGACAGTAGCCAACATGCCCATGTAGTGTGCGGTGGCTTCCTCAATCTTAGAACCCGCAGCGGTCGTGAATTGCGCCCCGCGGAGGATGTTCCCGCCCCCTACGACCAACCCAATTTGGCAGCCGACCTCCAGCGCCTGTTTGATTTGGCCGGCGATCGCAAAGACCTCTTCCATATTGATGCCGCGTTCGCCAGAGCGCGACAAACTCTCCCCCGACAGCTTCAAAATGATGCGATGGTAGTGCGGCTGTGGAACATCCGAAGCTGGCATGAGGTTTCTTCTAGTTGGTGGAAAAGTGCTATTGCCCAAGAATATACAGCACAAACTTTTTGATAGTCATACCATTGCTCTTGGCAAAATCACCAACGCTTTGCTTGTCGTCTTTGACAAAGGGTTGAGCCAGCAGCGCCTTCTCAGCAATAAACTGTTGCAAGCGGCCTTCCACCATTTTGTCGACAATGTTGGCTGGCTTCCCTTCCTTGATTGCAGCCGAACGCAAGTACTCTCGCTCTTGCTCCACGATCGACTTATCCAAGTCATCTTTGCTCAGAGCAGCGGGCCGCATGGCCGCAATATGCATCGATACATCTTTGGCCGCCTCGTCCGTGCCGCCCTCAACTTGCACTAGCACGCCCGCCACAGTTCCCAAATTATGGCTGTAACCGCCGCAGGTTCCTTCCAACTTCGACATCCGTCCGACTTCGAAGTTTTCCCGAATTTTATTGAATAACTCGGCCTTCTGCTCGCCGAGCGTCAACCCCGATCGGGATGGGCTGGGCAGCGCCAACAGTGCCTCGGCCGTGCTAATTGGAGAACTCGACTTGGCCAACCCTTCCGCCAAATCATTGCACAGAGCGATGAATTGATCGTTTTGAGTTACCGGTGAACTCTCACACTTGAGTTCTACAATGGCCCCAGTGGACTTGTCCATTCCGCAGTACAGCCCAAAGCGACCGAAGGAAGTTTCGCGTGACCCGCGTTTCTCTTCCAGCTTAGACCCACGCTCACGAAGAATGGCTACTGCCTTGTCTTCATCACCACCAGCTTCCGCCAATGCCGATTTGCACTCCATCAGCGGGAGACCGGTACGCTCGCGAAAGGACTTTACTTTTGCTGCTGTTATTTCTGCCATCTGCTACTCCTAGTTAGCCGTCTGGAAAGTTGTTCTTTGAGGTGAGTTCAAAATGGGTTTTAAGCCGACCGCATCGATCGGACTTGTTCTGGAGCGGACGTCGCCAAGACTGTCGGCCAGTGGAGCACTCTTGCAGACATTCACTGGCTGATGAAGAAAGGTCACTCTCGGCAAGAGTGACCCACTAAAATTCCTGCCTCAAGTCATGGCGACTTCCACAACGACAGAAACTGTCGGTTTAATACTAAGTAGTTGCTTCGACGCTCTCAACTTCGACCGCCGCAGCGGGCGCTGCACCTTTGGCTGTTTCGCTAGCATCCGCATGTTTTTGCAACTCAGGATTCTGCGCTTTACCTGCCAATACCGCGTCAGCCAACTGCCCCAAAAGCAGCTCAATCGAACGAATCCCGTCATCGTTGCCAGGAATAGGCAAGTCAATCGTCGATGGGTCAGAGTCGGTATCAATGAGAGCCAACGTAGTGATCCCCAAACGGCGAGCTTCCTTGACGGCGTTGCGTTCCTTGGTCGGATCAACCAACACCAAGCACTCCGGCAAGCGATTCATGCTCCGCAGACCATTCAAATTGCGGTAGATCTTTCGGTACTCGCGATTCAGGGCCGATTGCATCTTTTTTGAGAACGTGTTGATTTCGTCCGAATGCATTATCTTTTCGAGCTCTTCTAAGCGCCCAAGCCGATTGCGAATGGTGCGAAAGTTAGTTAACGCGCCTCCCAACCAACGCTCCGAGACAAACGGCATGCCGCAGCGTTCGGCCTGCTGTTGAACCGTCTCGGAGGCTTGTCGCTTGGTCCCAACGAAAAGGACCAAACTGCCACCAGCGGCTACTTGATTGAGATACTTCTTGGCTCGCAGCAATCCGCGTAAAGTTTCGCGGATGTCAAGAATGTGAATCGAGTTCTTGCGACCGTAAATGTACGGCGCCATCTTGGGGTTCCATCGACTCACGCGGTGACCGAAGTGTACCCCAGCTTCGATCAATTTTTTGACGAATTCGCCTTCCATACTACTCACTACCTTTCGATGCCTGCTAGCAATGCGGAAGCCGACACATGAGGTCGATTGGTTACCACACAGACTCGCCTAACGAGCCTTCAGCTTGAATGCAGACGGGTTAAAAACAAACCCAACCCACCACTATGGGGGCCAGGGCGAACGGGCCAATTGTAAAGCGCGGCCCGCAGAGGAGCAAAAGATAGCCAATAGAGCCCCTATTCGTCAACGCTTAATTGGGTCTACGAACCAATCCCACAGCAGGAAACCAATCCCACAGCAAGAAAACTTGGAGCACAGGGTCTTATCACAGCTTTCTCAGATTCCTAAGCCCGCACGCAATTGCATAACCCGCAGCCGATTCTTCAAATTGCTTAACCCGCAGCCGTAGGTTTCGAAGTTGCGCTTTTTCAACCGCGAAGCGGTGACATTTGGTAGCCTGGGGTGCAAACCCCAGGGAAAATGGGATTTACCGACATCCGGTTCGCCAGCGATCGACCGCGAATGCGGTCGATC
>JBGSNE010000232.1:0-25984 GCA_041739785.1 Pirellulaceae bacterium | reverse complement strand
AAGGGAGATGAGGGAGGAGGGGATGTGAATATGAAGTTCGGACTCCCTAGACGCTACTCGCTGTTTACTACCTCGGGAATATCTTACACGGTTCCCGAAGGTGGCGACAAAGACATCAAGTTTGAGTTGACGTCAAAGTAGGACACCTCTCGCTGATCGCCGGTACAAAGGTTGATTTCACCCTCCCGCGCGTTTGAGAAAACGAGGAAATCGACGAGTTCGCGGGAGCGAGTAATGCGAGCTTTCCGGGGAGGGAAAACAGTTGTTTGCCCTCCCCGCTACATTCGTAGAACTCACCTAGCGACCCTCCCGCGAATACGCGCACTTTTGATAGCAAGCTCGGGCGCGCGGGAGGGTAAAAAGCCCTTTCAGGACCGGCGATTGGCGAGAAGTGTCCAAAACAGCGCGGATTTCCGATTGATTCCATGGTGCATTTGGGATGCGTGGTTCGGCAATGGGTGTCCGACCATCATGCAGCTTCCAGTTGTGTCCTCCGCCAAGGCACCCGCCATCCCGCTTGACCGCACCGCGTGCGATTTGCTAGTTAGACTCAGCGATAACGCGAAACATGGATGCGGTTTGTGGTTTGCATTGGAAAACTAGCTACGGTACGTGACAACTCCGTCTGCGTTCGCAATTGCAGACTAGCAGGAGCTTGGGGGCTCGTACTGTGCGCGCTGCTGGCTTGTTGCCCAAGTGGCTGCCGTCGATCGGCTCCAATTCATGTCTGGCATCCTCCGCAAGCGTCGCTTCCCCCATCAGGACGCCTTGCTCTTGCGCCGATTGCTGGTAACCCGGAATTGGCACAGAGAATCGAACAAGCACTACTGGCTCAACGTCCTCAGATTCGCGGCGACCTGGCCGTCGTTACGCCTCAGCAACTTGCCGAAAGCTCCGCCGTCCGCTTGGCATCCACGGCAGCGCTGACGAGTGACATTCTATCGATTCAAGCGGCGCGCGCTGCAGGAGCGGATGTGCTGCTCCAAGGGGAAATTCTCGACGCGAATATTGACCTGCTGCCCACGACGGAAAAACCGAAAGTCATCGATTGGAATCAAGCCTTCTTCCGCAAGCAGGACGACCAAGACAAGCACGAAAAGATACTGATGTCATGGCGCATCATCGACGTAAACTCTTCGCAGACAATCGGCACAGCTTCGTTCAATTTAGAAACCCAAGCCGCCATCAAACAATATCCAGATCTTGGCTTTGTCGAACACGATCAGACTCAGATATTAATATCCGCCAGCGCGCGGGAATCGTGGAAGACGGTAGCCCCGTTTGTGACTAAGGACCAAGTTCGCTTGGCAGTCCCCTGGTTGCAACCCGGCGCATTCACCGTTCGCCGCGGAGTAGCAGCGGCGCGCAAGGGAAATTGGGAATTGGCCCAGCAACGCTGGGAGCGCGTCGCCAAAACCTTCTGGTTCAACGCCTCAGCACATCACAACTTGGCGTTAGCCCACGCGGCGCGCGAGGATTTCCCTGCTGCCAAAGAAGAACTTTACAAAGCGACTGGACCGTTCGCCGTACGTCTCCCATCGGAAACGCTCGTGTGGCTCGATCAACAACATCGCTATCACAATCAAGCGCTGGGTTTGGGCACTCCGGCTGATGGATGGTCGTTCCCTGATCCACTGCCGTATCGAGAAGTCGAGTCGGTACCCACGGTCGATGTGGCTTCGCTCCCCTGGTGGACAGCGCTACCTCTGGCCAAGCCGCCCGGTTGGACTTGGCAGGGCTGGCTCACCCAACCTTGGGCGCTTTAAGAGCCTACCTTAAAGGTGAAAACTTTGGAGTGCTGCGACTCGTCGTAGCTTTCATTTTTAAACGAGTCAATCGCACACGGGAATTCGATGGTGTGGCAATCGAGCGAAAAACATTGTTCCCAGTGATCCACACCGCATGGAAAGTGAAAGCTGGGACGAGTCCCAGCACTCCAAGGCAACCCACTGGAAGACTTACCATTCACTCACCACTCCAATCCAGTCCTTGCGATCCAACGTGGTAGTTATGGCATTGGGTACAAGCATCGTTGGCACCGCCGGGACGATGGCAAGCCGCGCATTGATCCAGGCGCATTTCTATAAACTCATGCTTCAAATACTCGCTCACAGTGCTTGTCATCGCGCAGGGCGCCGTCGCAGCACCTTTGGCATTTGCGTCAAACAATTGTCTTAAGCTATGAGGGCGGTCCGTTTGAAAAGTATGGCAATAGCGGCAGTCGCTGAGTGATGGTAGCGTCAAATGGGGCGTGTGATCGAACCTGGTGAACTGGCGCACCGAATGGGGACGCACGACACTTGACCATTTGACATCACTCTGCAGTGAACCTGGACCTTCATGGAGCAGATGACACTCGGTACACCCTCCTGGAACAGCCACGCCACGCGTCAAATTCTCAGCGATGTTGCCAGCAGTTCTACTATGAGCCAAGCTTTGAGCACTCAACAACGCAACGAACTCGGCCCAGGCAGCCAGCGTTGCATCGGCGTGTCCGCGCGGCATGTAACGCACAGCCAACACTTCATGATCAAGGTACCAACCACCGGCTGCCACATGCACGGAGCCCCGCAGTTTGGTGAGCTTACCTGCGATAGGCGCTGTTGAAGTAGCCGAGTCTTCGAGCATGGATGGATCTACCAGAAGCGAATCGGCCTCACTATCGGATAACAAATCATGGCCGGTTGACTCGACTAACAAACTATCGTCTAGTGCATCCAACAACGGTTCGTCGGCAATCAGTTGACTAGCTAGTCGCACGGGGGCAGACGCTCGGCCAGCGATTGCTGACGGATTGCCGAACCACTTGAGCTCCATTTGTCGAAAAAGATCTGGTGGGATTCCTTGGCTCATCGCGTCGACGAGCTTCAGCTCTTGAGTCGATAGTTTTCGGGCGAGTAGTTTTTCACCGGTGGCCGTCAACCGCCGTTGCCATGCGACCTGTCCCTCGGCGGCCACTTCCGACACCAGTCGTCGTATCGCAAGCGCCAGTTGACGAGCAACAACCGCACGCGTTTGTGCATCGCCGCGCATTTCGTGTATTTTACCACTCGCCGGTAATTGTCCCAGCACGTCCTGCAGGGCGGGATCTGCGGCTAACAGTAGTCGCAACGGCACTCCAATCTCTCCCTCGTACCCAAACCTAGCTGATTCGGGCCAGTCGCTCAATCCCAAGGAATTGTTTAGTGTATCGACGGTTTCGATACTGGGTAACTGCAACACCGCCCAGCCACCAACCGTCGCGGACTGGATCGAGTCTTGATGACAACTAGCGCATGCTTTGTCGAATCCTACCGAACGAAAGACCGAACCCAGTGTCCCTTTTCTTTCTTCGTCGACATGGCAACGCGAGCATTCAAACGGTTCGTTTTTTGTACCGAAGTACTTTTGTTGATGTGCGTTATGATCGAATGCGATCCCGCGCGGCGATCGATAGGGATAGCTTTCGAACTGAGGATGTCCAGCGAACAAGCTGGGAAACTGTCGTTGATGACAGGCCTGGCAGCTGGCATCGGAAATAGCCGTCAAATCAAAACCTTCACCATGGTGCTCAATATGGCAGTTGGCGCAGCTTATTTTCATCTGTTCTGATTCATCAGCGGTGTGATGGGGCTCCAGCCATTTCGCAGTCAATTTCACTAGTTGTGCTCGTGGCACATCATGGGGACTACGCAGCATCGCATCAGGCAAATGCTGCGTGTGACACTTTAAGCACAATTCATCTTGCAGCGTCCCTGAAGCAATTTCCGAGTGCGAATTAGAGTGGCACAAACTACAGCGTTCCGAGACCAAGTGATTGCCCAGAATTTGCGAGTGCTTCTTCGACAAACCGCCGGGCACAAAGATCGCCTCACGATGGGGTAGCGCCATGCACAATAGTAACACGCCGGCCGTTAGGATGGCAAAATTGAGCGTGAGCGTTTTCCGCCAATACCAAGCGGAGCGGCGCGGAATGCAGGCCCCTAGCTCCGCATGCGAAGGTAGTTCGGCGTGCCTCCGCAACTTTGCCAATTCGCAGTTATGGGTGCAGCTGCATTCTTCATGGCAGGTGCTGTTGTCAGCTGGTCGGGAGCGGTCCTTCCGCAGCTGACAGCACACCCCTTGGTCATCGGGCCCTTCGATACATCCCAAGCCCACACGCGCGTAGCCACACACCCATTTGGCATTTGGGTTGGGACGCGCATCGGTGACGTTCTTTTTATGTGTTGGATCCGCCACTACAGCACCCCCTGGAAACGATAAACCAGGACCACATGTACGCCGATCATTAGGGCCAACGCCCAAGTCAACGAGACATGTAGTGCATAGAGCATGCGTAACCGCGATTGCAGAGCGTATTGATAATCCAAATCATCTTTGGTCATGACTAAAGTCGCCAGTTCGCCCCGGCTGGCATTCCCGTGTTCCGCCAAATATCGCTGCAGGTCATCGAGCTCCCGTAACAGCCTTCGTCGTTCGACCCCATTGGGGAGCAATCCGAATATGAGGCTACGTGGAGATTGAAAGAAAGGGAGCAGACGTTGCTGATAGTATTCAGCCAGGGTCGCGCCTTCACCGACTTCAGCCGAAGCGAGTGCCGCAGCATGCGCATTGCGGGCCACCGCCGCGCGAATTGCAGGGATCTCCTCCAGCCGGTGATCAACGGGAAGCGTGGACAATTTCAGCGGCGTGCGGCGGCTCATCACACTCAAGGCAATACCGCTGAGGGCCACAATTACAAAACAAGTGGCCAAGAAGATTTCAAACACTCCTCTGACCGGCCAGCCAATATGCATCAAGAACACGATACTGGCGAAGGTTCCCATGTAGGTGTGAAACTGCAACCACACCGCTACGCGTCCCAGGCGATCAGAGACGAACTGCTTGCGGGCAGTCAATAGATACAGGCCCGCCGTCGACACCAGGAGCGTCCAACCGGTGAGCGTCGACGCATCCCCTAAATGATCTCGAACCGATTGCACGGCAGACGCAGTCAAGCCAACAGCTAGCAGCGTGATCGTCATGCTCAGAGTTCGTCGCGTGCGATGGTTCATTAACTCGCCTTTCGCTCCACCCACTGACTGACCTGACCAATGTCGCTCAGATCGATCCGTACCAGAGCGTCATGCGGACAAGCCGACTGACAGGCAGGCCGTCCACCATGCCCCGTACACAAATCGCACTTGGAGGCTTGTAGAATTGGCAAACCACTGGCCTGGTCGACTTTGGCTCTGCCTTGTTTGTCACTCGCAGCAATCATGCGTATATTGTCGTAGGGACAACTCTCAGCACAGCTCTTGCATCCAATACACGTTTGCGAGTTGATCTGAACCAACCCCGACTCATGATCGCGATGAATGGCTCCAGTCGGACAACCAATCATGCACACGGGATCTTCACAATGCATGCAGGCATGGGCGAACATCCATGGTCCATACTGCGGACCCTCACGTACAAACACAGGCGAGCCACCGTGGGTTGTGGCGCATGCTCGCACGCAATCGTCGCAACGCGTGCAGCGTTCCGTGTCGATGACCATCGTCTGTTGACCGTTCATCAAACGTTGATCAACTAAAAACTCGAGCAGACCTGTCTCCACGTTGTGCTCGTGCGTCTCCAGCGGCGCATCAACCACCGGTTGGCCAAACTGATATCGCGGCGCAAGGAGTGGCGCCGGCAAATCGGCTTGACGAACAAACGGCAAAATATGCTCATGGACGATCTGCTTGGGTATGCACAGCGCATCAACGTAACCGATCGCACGCAACGATTCTTGATAGGGGAGGGGAGCTTGGTCGGCGTGGTGAAAGTTGTGCGCGAGTTCGCGAAGGCCAAACATTTGCCCTTTGCCCAAGTAGGATAGGGTGCGATGGCCGGCTCCTTGACGCCGACTCAACCGAGCGAATCCGCCGCGGACAATCCACAGACCTGCAGCATAGTTCCCCTCGTCAGCAATCACAGGCTCAGCGGCGATGCGCTCGCGGGCGGGTTGCTTCAATCGCTTGCGATACTCGGCGTACCACTCGAGGTTCCCAAATGATTCCAATCGAGCCGACGCCACCACTTGCTGTAGGCTCGACTCGGGTATGAAGCGAAAAAGCATCGTCTCCCGCAAGTGCGAGCGCAGCACTCCGCCGCGATAACGTTCATCCAGCAATTCACGAAAGGCGGGATCCTGTTTGAGCAGCTTCAATCCCTGCCAACGAATTTCCAGCAAGACCAATTCCGTCTCAGCCACGGCGGTGAATTCGCGTGGTGCGCGGGTTACCGCTGCCATCTCGCCGAACAACTCTCCTGCTTCCACGGACGCTGTAGCGTGCTCTTCTAGCGCTCGTGGCACGTCCTGCAAGAAAATGCGTGTCTCAGCCCCTTCGCCCCGATAGCCCAATTCCGTCGGCAAGATCGGGGTCGGGGCTGCCACGTGAGCTCCCCTGGATTGACGTCGCGCTTCAGGGCG
The DNA here is from genome assembly GCA_041739785.1 of Pirellulaceae bacterium. Classification (GTDB taxonomy): domain Bacteria; phylum Planctomycetota; class Planctomycetia; order Pirellulales; family Pirellulaceae; genus Aureliella. The sequence goes on along the minus strand of JBGSNE010000232.1, from coordinate 19,548 downwards.
TCCCGTTGCGAAGCGTTTCCCCTGTCGCAGTGTCTTGGACAATAGAGACAACCAACTACTTCGCGAGCGCGGATCGCTTTGAGCTAGCAATTGCGTGAGGAAGATTCGCACGTTGCCCGTTAGTACTAAATAGGCCGTTCCACCATAGGAACCTTCACGGAACACGACATCGCCTGGCTGTAGGTGGAGCAAGCGTGCGTCATTGCGCAGGACATCGCTCAGCGGTGTATTGCGTGCAAAGCGATCTTGGTCCATCAAAGAAAAGGGAGGTTGGCGCAACAGCCAATCCACATCCTCGGCTCGCATCGATGCTGAAAGAGGATGGTCCCATCGCTCAGGACGTTCAACTTCTATCGATTCGACTGTCATCCAATAATTTCAATTGCTAGCAGACCATCGCTCAATGAATACACCTCTTCGCGTATTCGTGTTATCGACCGCTGGAATTGCATCCTGCAATTAGAAATGCCAATGAGCTGTGGTAGTCATCGTCGCTCGACTCTCCGAGTCGAGACTTAGCTCTGTTCGTCGCTCGACTCTCCGAGTCGAGACTTAGCAAGGATTCACAGACCACGCGCAACTCGACACGCAGAGTCGAGCGACAATGCATGCACTCATTTCGGCGCAGCTGGTTCCGTGCTGGCAGCTTTGATCACGTCACCATTGTCGGCCATGCGCGTCTCTGGGGTGGGGATAGCGCTGTTATAAAGTCGACTTCGGCGGTAGGCGTCAAATTCGGCACTCTTACGGATATTTCGATCCTCGGCATCGAGCGGCTCGCCACCACTGACGACCGAACCAGCGAATCGCGTGCGATCGTAGATAGTCCCCTTCTGCCATGGTCCAACTCCTAGCACCCAAGTGTCGTGTGCATTGCTAGCTGATTTAGCGATTCCAGATTGCCAATACGGTTCGCGCGTTACTCGGTCGTAAGCGAAGACCGCCACTTTGGCCGCTCCCGATTTCGCTTCGTGGCGTGCAAATGAGATTTCAGGAATGGCTGGAATCACTGGCACATTAGTGATCGCCGAAGAGGCGGCAGATAAGCCATTGCTAGCAGGAATGCCGTAGATCACATTGTGACCATCCAAACCCAGAGCTCCCAAGCGAGCTTCGGCCACCAGTTCCGCTTCATCGCGGCTTTCCACCAATTGCACACCGGCTCCCACCATTTGTTGCCTCAATGAGCTGATCACGTAATCGGCGTCGATCAACAGCGTCCCTTTTTGCGTCTTAATATAGGTCGAATCCAAATAGACCTTTTTACTCGCCAACGGACTGAAATCCAGCTTGGCCACCGTTGCGTCGACGGCGTCGCTCATGAGCAGTTGATCCGTGGCCGTATAGCTCTTGGTCGATCCACAGCCGCCGATTAGGAGCGCGCAAGCCGCAAACGTCCAGCCAAGCGCGCGGGCCGGTGAACAAGTTACTGGGAGTAGGCGGGATTCTCGTTGCATATTCGCTGGGGGTTTTCGGGTACCGACGGCGGAGCGTCGGGCCACTTTGAGTGCGCGGAGGGGTGGTTGCATTTTCGCTGAGAGCAAAAGCATACGGCCATACCGGTGAGATGTTCGCTGGCTAGACTCTAAAGTTTGAACTGCCATGTCCAGAGCAGATCGGATCGGGATAAGGGGTTGGGTGCTAGCATTGGCGGGGTCGCAGGCGGCGACGCGTTGCGGCCGACCCGAAAAACGCAAACTGGAACGCGACCGTTTATAATGGAGCTAGCGGCGTCCATTTCCCAATGACCTCAAAACCTGGCCAAGGCCCAATCATGTCTTCTCAGCTGGCAACGCTCGACATCATACTGGCTGGCCTCATGCGGCGTTATCAGTCACGCGTACCCGCTGTGCAAGCGATCTTTAACCGCATGTTGGAACACGGATTGATCAGCTCTGCGGACGATATTGAAAACGACCATATTGCCTTTCGGACCATGGGCGTACCTTTCCTGGGGATTCAGTCGTTCGAAAAAATCTTCTTGCATTGCGGCTACGAAAAGCGGGACTCCTATTATTTTGAGGGAAAGAAGCTCAACGCTTTCTGGTATGCCCCCCCTGTTGACCATCTCCCGCGCGTCTTCATCAGCGAACTTCGAGTTGACGACTTGAGCCCTCGCGCTCAACAAACGATTCGCTCCTATACCGACGAAGTGACGGCTGACCCCGTCGATGCGATCGATTTAGATTCCGGTGAGCAAATCGACGATTTCCTACACCGTGGACTGTGGCGCTCCCCTACCTGGAGCGACTACGCGCGGTTGATTGACGAAAGTGAATATGCGGCCTGGGTCATCTACAATCGCTACTATTTAAATCATTTTACCATCAGCGTGCACAACTTACCCTCCCCTTACAACACCGTCGCTCGATTCAATGAGTTTCTGGAAGAGGCCGGGATCAAGCTCAATACGGCTGGTGGAAAAGCCAAGCATAGTCCCGATGGCTTGCTTATTCAAAGCTCTACTGTGGCACACATGGTTGACGCGGAATTTGACAACGGTCAAGGAGGTATCGAGCACCATTCGATTGCCGGATCGTATGTCGAGTTCGCCGAGCGACGCGTACTACCCGAATTTGCCAATTTGCCACCCCATCAAATTAAACGCTCTCACCGTCGCGATGGTTTCGAAGCCAGCAACGCAGACAAGATTTTTGAAAGCACTTTTCGCCAACAGACCATGTAAGTCCCAGTGAGTCGCACCTGTCCAGTGAGTCGCACCTGCCCAGTGGCTCGCACCTGCCGGGTGGGTCGCACCTGTCCAGTGGGTCGCACCTGCCGGGTGCGACTACCTACCACCTAGTCACGCTCGGCAAGCGTGACCCACCTAGTCACGCTCGGCAAGCGTGAACCACCTAGTCACGCTCGGCAAGCGTGACCCACGGTAGGCTTTGGAGTGCTGCGACTCGTCGCAGCTTTCATTTTCAGAAGTGTCCACCGCACACGGGAATCCGATGGTGGGGTCATCAAGCGAAAAACAATGGTCCTCGTGATGCGTGCCGCATGGAAAGAGAAAGCTGGGCCAAGCCCCAGCACTCCAAAAAGACGGCGGTTACCACCTAGTCACGCTCGGCAAGCATGACCCACCTAGTCACGCTCGGCAAGCGTGAAACACCTAGTCACGCTCGGCAAGCGTGACCCACTTACGCAAACCACTTCGCAACTTGTACTAACCCAACCTCGGGTGACTCGAGCGGCCAGTACTCGAGTCCGACATAACCATCAAAGCCGGTGGCTTTAATCGCCGCGAAGATTCTTGGGTAGTGCAATTCTCCACAGGTCAGCTCATGTCGCCCAGGATTTCCAGCGGCATGAAAATGCGCAATCTTATCAATGTTTTTCTCGATGTTCCTGATCACATTCCCCTCGCTAATCTGCTGGTGGTAGATGTCGAAGGTTAGCTTGACGCGTGGGCTACCAACTTCATCGACGATCTCAAATGCTTCGTCACTGCGCACTAAGTAGTAGCCGACGTGATCGACCAAATCATTGAGCGGTTCGATTGCCAACGTTACTTGGCTCTTCTCCAAAATAGGCGCAGCCGCTTGTAAGCCGGCCACCAGACAATCATGCTGCTCCTGACGCGAAACACCGGGCCGCAAGTCTCCCACTTGGGAGATCAGCACGGGGCAATCGAGCTGCTTGGCAGCAGCCACGGATTGCGTCAACCCGTCTAGGTATTGCTGGCGCACTGCGGGATCGACCAAACTCACGAACTTCGTACAGCAGGCGGCAACGTTCAACCCCAGCGCATCGCGGGCCGTCAGCAACGCATCGAGATCTTTCTCCCACCATTTCCAGAATTCAATCGCCGAATATCCCGACTTGGCTACCAATTCCATGGCTGCTACCAACGGTAAATTTTCGAGCACGGCATCGATACAGACAGATGGCTTAAAGGACATAGTTGGTTCCTTGAGTGTTGAAACGTACGCTAGGTCCATTTACGAAGCTGCTTTACGGCGTCGCCGATCCAATCAGCCGCTTGTTCGATCTCCGAGAGTGTATTAAACCTACCGATTCCGAAGCGTAAGCTACTGCGTGCTTCCTCCTCGCTTAACCCCAGCGCTTGCAGGACGTGGCTGGGACTGGGATTGGCACTGGTACAAGCGCTACCACTGCTGACAGCCAAATCGGGAGTCGCCATCATCAAGCTCTGTCCTTCAAATGGATAGAAACCGCAGTTTAAATTGCCCGGCAATCGCAAACCGACATAATCGCCACTCAAATTCGGACCATTGAGCACAAGGGAATCGCAGCGTTCGCTAAGCAACTCGAATAAGCGTCCGCGCAGTTGAGCCATGCGCTGACGGTCACCATCCAATGCGTTGAGACACGCGGCCAAGGCGGCTTCCATGCCGACGATCCCCGCAGTATTCAGCGTACCTGATCGAAAGTTATGTTGCTGTCCGCCACCGACAATCTGAGATTGCAGTTTTACGCGACGTTCGCGACGACGAACAAACAGTCCTCCGCTTCCCTTGGGGCCATAGAATTTGTGAGCTGAAAAACTCAGTAGATCAACATCCAGCCGGTCGACATCAACCAGCATGCGTCCCACGGCTTGCGTGGCATCGGTGTGCAACCAACAGTTCGCTGTGCGGCACAATTTGGCGATATCGGCCAGCGGCTGGATGACTCCAATTTCATTGTTGGCCAACATGACGCTGACCAAGGCCGTATCGTCATCGATGGCTTGTGCCAAGGCGGTCATGTCGACCAGCCCCGCGTCAGGTGCGGGACGCTGCAGCACGGGAACCAGCTCGATCTTAAAGCCCTGCTGTGACAATCGCGTCAACGGATCAAGGATAGCTTTGTGTTCGGTCACTACCGAGACCACTTTTCGACGCCTTTGCCGCGGATGTAAACAAGTCCCCAGCAAGGCCAGATTGTTGCTTTCGGTCGCGCCACTGGTTATCACCAATTCGTCGCTACCTGCACCCATCATGGCAGACAACCTAGCGATCGATTGCTCGATTCTCTCCGCTACCGCGCGACCCAAGGCATGGGTCACGCTCCCGGCATTGGCAAACTGCTCGCCCAGCATGGGTAGCATGGCCGTTAAGGCGGTCGGGTCTAGAGGCGTGGTGGAGTGATTGTCTAGGTAAATCAAGCTTGAATTCCGGCAATTGGCTCGCTATCACCACACATTCTAGAACAAATGATCGAGGCAGAGTTGCGACCAGGTTTCGAATCCTTCGCGTGATTCCTTGAGTTGTGTCACTGATTCAAATCCACTGGCCACTAAATCTTCCTCCCGCGCACGTGCGTCGGCGGTCTGCATTTCCAACAAATGAACCACTCCCAAATGGACACGTCCCACAGCTGAAGTGTCATCGTAAATAAAACCGACCAACTTTTCGGAATAGTCGCTATCGACAATCAGCTCCTCAGACAGTTCGCGCAGCATACCTGAGCGATACAGGTCATCTCCGTCGGCATCTTCGCGTGAAATATGTCCACCGATTCCCACGCTTCTCTTAGCGTGCAGCCGCTTTTCGCCTTGCCCCTTGCCTCGTGTGTATTGAAACAAACTCGGTTGACCGGCGACGTCTGCATGAAGAATCGCGTAGGGAATCAATTGCTTGTAGCGCGGATCATCCTCGACGCTGCTCCGCGGACGAAATTCCATGAAGTCGGGATTGAGTAGCGCTTCAAAAGCATCAGGGCAAAACGGTCGAAATCCAGCGAAGCTCCCCAGCAGCGACAAACGACTTTCGGGTATCACTAGAACATGCTCTTCAGTGGACAATAGTTGGACTCCAGGTTGATTGTGTTAGCGGGTCACTCGTGCCGAGAGTGACTAAGTGGGTCACTCTTGCCGAGAGTGACTAAGTGGGTCACTTTTGCCGAAAGTGACTAAGTGGGTCACTTTTGCCGAAAGTGACTAAGTGGGTCACTTTTGCCGAAAGTGACTAGGTGGGTCACTCTTGCCAAAAGTGACCATATGGTAACAAGCCCGTATCAAATCACGCGTGGCACGTGCACCCCACGGAGAATTTTGGAGTGCTGCGACTCGTCGTAGCTTTCATTTTCAGAACAGTCCACACTACACGGAAACTAGTTTCTGTACATTTCGCACCATCCCTTAAACAATCAGCATGCAGTCGCCATAGCTGTAAAAACGATAGCGCTGCTCGATCGCTTCGTGATAAGCACGCAGGATTAACTCGCGACCGGCCAAGGCCGAAACGAGTACCAGCAGCGTACTTTTCGGCAGGTGGAAATTGGTCATGAGGGCGTCGATCGCTAAGAATTCGTAACCGGGTTTAATGAAAATTTCGGTCGATCCCTTCCAAGCAGTCAGGGCTTGTGCCGTCTCCAGCGCGGCTGCTTCCAACACTCGAGCCGACGTCGTACCCACGGCGATGATGCGGCCTCCACGCTCACGGCACTGTCGCAATTTCTCAGCCGACGACTCCGGCAGCTCGCAATCTTCGGAATGCATCTTATGGTCCGACAATCGATCACTAGAAACGGGCCGAAACGTTCCCAACCCGACATGTAAAGTGACAGCCGCAGTTAGCACTCCGCGCTTTTGCAGATGCCGAATCAGATCGGTAGTGAAGTGCAGACCGGCAGTCGGTGCGGCGACTGAACCGGGATGGCGGGCATAGACCGTTTGATATGAATGCGTATCGGAATCTACCATTTGACCTTCCCGAATATACGGAGGCAATGGGACGCGGCCAAAGCAATCCAGAAACTCTTCCGTAGTCAACGCAGCATCGGTCGGACGCACCGCCAAATGCCCACCCTCAAGTCGTGCTAACACCGTCAATGCTGGCAGATCACGCCCCTCTCGATCGCGAAGCGTAATGGTCTCACCGGCTGTCAAATGGCCTCGCGTTTTGCTAAGAATCTCCCACACACCGCTGGGATCTTCGTGCAAATAAAGTCCTTCCCATTTGCCCCCCGTCGAAGTGCGCGAACCTATCAAACGAGCAGGGATAACTTTGGAGTTGTTCAATACCAACGCGTCGCCCGGTTCAAACAGGTCGGGCAAATCACGCACGTAATGATGAGAAATCTCCTGAGTGCTACGATTGATTAACATCAACCGCGCATCAATACGATGGTCCAGTGGATGTTGCGCGATCAGCTCTCTGGGCAATTGATAGTTGTAAAGCTCTAACTTGTTTTCATCGATTTCTAATTCGCGCATCGACTACTCCGTTTCGTAGTTTAGATCTTCATCCATGTTCGGTTCGGATAAGCTCTAAGATAACAAACACTGTAGAATGTGAAACGACTCAGACAATCAACTTCATTCTAACCCTGCTGGTTGCGATGCGTATCGCGTTAGTGATTACCGAAATTTATCCGGGCGGCGCGGAAAAGTGCTTTGTCAATTTAGCTTGCCACTTACAGCAACACGGCCATGAAGTTCGCGTCTGGCAATTGTGGCCTGCCCCGCCACCCCAAAAATCGCAGCTGGTGCAACAGCTCGACAATCACGGCATCGCCTGGTCCAGCGGTCACGCGGTTAAGCCATGGCAATTCCTATCGACCACCCGCTGGCTGAAGCGTGAGTTGACTGAGTTTCGCCCCGATATCGTGCAAGCCTTTCTATTTCATGCCAATCTAGCCAGCGCATTAGCCACGCGAAAACTAGATTGTCGTTTGTTTGGCGGGGCGCGTGTGGCGCAACCCGAACGCTGGCGCCAGCGACTACAAGGCTGGTCCGCCAAACACATGGAAAAGTTGATTTGCGTTAGCCAAAGTGTGGCTAACCACGTAGTCCAATTCGAGAAAATCAGTGGTGATAAATTGTCAGTCATTCCGAACGGCATCGAATTGATCGATTTGGAATCCCCTATCCGTGTGCAGTGGTCCAACTTGGGAGTTCCCTTAGGTGCCCCGGTACTGTTATTCGTAGGCCGTCTGACCGATCAAAAAGGGATTGTCCGGTTTGTGTCCCAGAGTGCACCGCGTGTGCTGCAGCAACTGCCCAACCACCATTTGGTACTGATGGGTGAAGGTGATCGCGGCCATGTCTTGCACAAACTATGCCAAATGAGCCCCGTAGCAGAGCGGCTCCACCTGGTGGGCTGGCAAGCTGAGGCACTTCAGTGGATGCGATTGGCAGAGTCCATTGTTCTCCCAGCCAAATACGAAGGGATGCCAAATGTAATCCTAGAGGCCATGTCGGTCGGCAAGCCGGTTGCCAGCTTCGAAGTCGATGGCCTGCGAGAATTGCTTGGCGATTCGTCAACAGCCAGAAGCCAGATGGCCGAACCACAAGATTTTGAGCGTCTGGAGTCGCTCATCCTTACACTCGCTGGCGACGACGACTTGAGAACTGCATGTGGTGCGGACAACCGTGGCCGCGTCCAGCAGCATTTTCAGCTAGCCGATCAGCTGGCCAAATACGAACAACTCTATCTGGCGCCGCTGACGCGATAAAGTTGAGGTGAACTACAAAGCCCAAGCCAAGCGGGGGCACTGCTGCAAGAGCAAGTGCAAGTGCTTGTAGAGTATGTCGCACCCGGCAGGTGCGACCCACGGGCAGGTGCGACCCACTAATGGTGCGACTGCATTGCCTTGCCTGGCAGTGACTGCGACTAGGTCTTCTCGGCCACGCGGGGCATCGACTCGATGGCTTTGTCGATCAAACCGTACTGGCAGGCCTCTTCGGCCGACATGAAGCGGTCGCGATCGGTATCGCGTTCGATGGCTTCCAGCGTCTGACCAGTGTGCTTGAGCAATATCTCATTAAGCTTGCGCTTGATGCGTTTGAATTCGGCCGCATGGATCATGATCTCCTCAGCCGTTCCCTGCATACCGGCCAACGGTTGGTGAATCATGATTCGCGCATTGGGAAGTGCATAGCGTTTTCCCTTCGTTCCGGCGGCTAGCAATACAGCCCCCATCGAAGCAGCTTGTCCAATGCAATAGGTCGCCACGTCACACGATACAAATTGCATCGTATCGTAAATTGCCAAACCGGCACTGACGCTACCACCGGGTGAATTGATGTACAAATGAATGTCAGCCTTGGGGTCGTCTGACTGTAGAAAGAGCATTTGCGCCACTAACGCATTGGCCACTTCGTCGTTGACCTGTGAACCGAGAAAGATGATACGGTCTTTCAGCAAGCGACTATAAACGTCGTAGACACGTTCTTCACGTCCGCTCTTTTCGATGACATACGGGATCATGGGCATCTTAATTATTCCATTAACTGTAGGTTGTGCTGGCTAGGTTTACCGCGTGGACGATTGAGACACTACGCAGGTTTGTCGTCATCGTCATTGCCGCTCGCTGGTGGTTTCGTCAAGATTTCGTCGACGACTCCGTATTCCTTGGCGCGCTCGGCCGTGAGGAAAAAATCGCGATCGGAGTCTTTGGCAATCTCTTCCCCAGGCTTGCCGCAGTGATTCCCCAAGATGTCGTTCAGCAATGTGCGGTAGCGAAGGATTTCATTGGCTTGGATCTCGATATCAGAGATCTGCCCCTGCACACCGCCGGCGGGTTGGTGAATCATCACGCGGCTATGTGGTAAGCAATAGCGTTTACCCTTGGTGCCGCCAGCCAGAAGAACCGCTGCACCGCTGGCTGCTTGCCCCACGCAATAGGTCGCCACGGGACACGACAGGATTTGCATCGTGTCATAAATGGCCAGCGTGGCAATGACTTCACCGCCAGGGCTATTGATGTAAAAATGAATATCTTTGCGGCGATTTTCGCTTTGAAGATAGAGGAGTTTCATCACCACTTCGTTCGCATTCCCAGTGTGGATTTCGCCTTGCAGGAATACGATACGATTTTCAAGCAGTAAATCGCCCAGGGTCAATTGCCGCTGCCGTTGATAGCTGGCCGCGGCATACGAATTGGTGAGCTCGTCTTGCGCTCCGATGGCATCGCCGGGTGAAGCAATATCTCGTCGGTGCAATGCGCTGTGTGGGCCGATGAACGAGTTCTCAAATGGGTTTGCAGGATTCAACTTGCACTCCTTGGTAGTTGTGTGCGGACACAGTCCATAATGGCTGCCCCCGAAACTGCTAAACGAAAATTTCTTCGCAAAACACTTCTTCGCAATATATTTCTCCGCAGATTTATTATCCGCGGGCTATCTCCTCAGCGTAAGGCCAGGAAGGAGATTGTCGAGGAAGAATATACAACGCATTCGACTTTTAATGTTCGCGGAACCGGTTTTTTTGACAAGTGCCTCAGTGATTTCCCATTACTAGGCTTTGGCCGAAGGGCGCTCGGTTGCAGAGAGACCGAACCACCGGAACAGCTCCGCCATACAAGTGCTTGATGGTGTAGCGGAGCTTAAGTCGAGAGATGGAAAGCAGAGCTTTCCAAGAAACGTGTAGAGATAGCATGAAAAAAGCGAACCTCTGGAGAGGCTCGCCTTATCGGGAATTTGGCGTCGACTTACTCGTCTGACTTTTCTTTTTCAGGCAACTTCAACGCACCAGGTGTCGTGGGTTCGTTGTCGTGCTTCGCGTCGGGAATATCGGAGTAATCTCCGGCAATCACGAAATCGATGTCAGCAGATTCCGAATCGGAAGATAAGAAATCCGCTTCGTGCTTTTCTTTCACTTTACCCGATTCCACAATCCGCTCAATCACTTGGCGCTCGATGATTTGATTGCGAATGGCGTCCATCTGCCCCGACTTTTCGAGCTTGGCACGGATGCGACGTGGCGAGCTATCGTTCTGTTCGGCAATCAGTCCAATTTCGTTATCGTAGTCTTCCGCAGTCGGCTCGACCTTGAGATCTTCGGCGATTTTTTCCAATACAAAGTGCTCGCGCAAGGCACGAATAGTCGATTCCCGCGCATTTAAGCGAGCCGCGTTGAGGTAGCTGTTGATCTGCTGCTGGTTAAAACCACTGCGTTGCAGTTCAAGCAGCATGCGTTGCAATTCGCGATTGGTTTGGCGGCGGACCAACGATTCGGGCATATCCCAGTCAGCCCCCTTGGTCAGCACATCAACGATTTGCTTCCGCAAGGCTTGCTGTTGATGGTATTCGAATTGTCGCGCCAGTTCTGTGCGGACAAACTCTCGCAATTCATCGACGGTATCAAATCCCAGTTTGTCCAGCATCGCTGGACCGATGTCGTCAACTTCGATACGTTTAATTTCATGGATTTCGAACTTGGCCTCGATCTCCTTGCCACGCATATCGACGATGGCCGCGTCTTCCGACAAAGCGAAGGTGGTGGTAAACGAGTCTCCCTCACTCTTGCCGACGATCAGCTCACCAAAGTTTTCAATAACCGCATCACCCAGCTTCAACTGCTTGGCGATCGTGACCGTTTCTTCCTCGAATTCGCTACACTGCTTACCTTCAAAGCTAAATGTAGCATTGAGCGTCACCATATCACCCAGTTGGGCCGCACCGTCGACGGCTTCACCAGTCATGTAGCGCTTGAGCGTCCGTGACAGGTGTTCGTCGATGTGCTTATCGGTCAATTCAAAAGTGGGACGCTCGAGCGCCAGCCCTTCCCACTTGGGTGTCTCGAAGTCCGGTCGCACTTCGATCGAGAATTCGTATTTGAAGTCCCCTTCGCTGGGCAATTCGACCGCTTCGTAATCAAAGTCCGGCTCGCTAATCGCCGAAAAGTGATCTCCTTCGGTGATCTGCTGCAAGCTGTCCATCACTAGCGAACTCTTAACTTGCTCGCTGACCTGCTCCTTAAACCTCGATTCAACCAACTTACGAGGTGCTTTGCCAGCCCGAAAACCTGGCAGTTCAGCCTTGGGGGCGACGTCGTTGAAGGCGTCCTGCCGATAGCGTTCGACTTCCGCTCGGGGAATATTGACAACCACATGCCGGACGCAAGTTGATGTCACGTCAACTTTGACGTCGATTTGCAAAGGTTGCTTCGCATCCTGTGCTGGGGTGGTTTCCGATTCCGTTTCCGTGGCGGCCATGTCCGAAATACTCCGGTCTGTGTTATCTTGAGATACGCTATCTTGAGATAAGCTATCCTGAGATAAGCGAATTTAGAGGAAGAATGAAAATGGCAAACCGCAACAGAGCGGGCGATGGGATTCGAACCCACGACAACAACGTTGGCAACGTTGTGCTCTACCAACTGAGCTACGCCCGCGGATGGGAAAACTTGCCGGTTTGCCAATTTCATTCAAGCGAAGCACGCGCTCTTCGCTATGATTGGGCCGATTATATGGTTAGTCTCAATGGACGCAAGAGATGATATCGCCCAATGGCCAGTCCACATTCACAAAATTTTTGCGGTCTCATTAGCCAACCCGACCCAACCCACAGCGTCAGTGACGACGTTGGGCCGGATTTCAGCAAGTTGTATGCTAATTGTTAACTCTCTCTTGGGGATTTCCGACGCGGAGCGTCGGGCCACTTAAATTTCGGGAAGCTCTATGCTAATTGTTAACTCACTCCCTGACAAGTTCGACCCGGAAAACCTAGAAATTGGTTCGGCAAAACCAGTTTCAACTCTGTACGCTTTCCGTTCAAAACCTACAACGACCTTGAAAACGACGCCTTATTCGATGGGCCATCGAGCGTCCGCCAGGGCTTTTCGATTTCGTTCGCCAAAATCTAGCCGTTGGCTCACGCGGCCAAACCAGTGCAAAAGTCAGCCCAGTTTTCTAGGAATATTCCGCAAGACTGGCTTTTTCGGCCCTTTCCAACGGTCTGCTACGCAATGGGTTGTCTGGTTGACCGCTGCGTTCGTTTGCCAATTCCCCTCGCTCAACAGCGCTTGGGGAGGGCTCTCAGCGACCGACGTAGTCGTGGCAGTCAACGCAGGTTCCCTCAACTCGCGCACTTTGGCCAACCATTTCGTGGCCCTAAGAGGGATTCCAGCTGTTAACGTGATCGTTTTGGAAGGTGTCCCGAATTCCGAAGTCGTTTCAGTGGAGGACTTCCGCGAGAAGATTTTACGTCCGCTGTTGGCTGAAATGGATCGCCGCAATCTTCGCAGACATGCGCAGTGCATTGCCTATTCGGCCGATTTCCCTTCGGCCATCGATATTAGTAGCGATCTAGCGGGGATCGAAAATATCCATCAGATCTTTACTCCCGTCGGCTCGATCAACTCGCTGACCTTTCTCTACGCGCAAGTCCTGGCGGGAGATGCAGGTTACATCAGCCTTAGTTCCAACTTCTACGCCCGTCGAGAGTTTGAAACTTACTTTAGCAATCCAGGCGGATCGGCGACCAAGCCTAGCTGGGACAAAATCCAAACCTTGATGGCGGCCGATGAGCATGCTGCGGCGGGCGAGGAGTTGGAAAAACTCCTTAAGGAACATCCGCATCAGTTTCCCATCGCTTACCTGGCCGCCTCACAAGCCGCCCAGACCGGCGATCAACAACGTGCCATCAAGTTACTTCGCGAGGCTGTCTCCCAAGGGTGGAACGCCAGTCGCTACCTAAAGAACGACAACAGGTTCGACTCGCTACGCAACGATCCGGACTTCCAAGTGATCGAACTCTTGCTCGATACGAACATCAAGGAATTGCAACCTGCCAGCGGCTTTGATGCTCTGCGGGCCTGGACGCCCAATGGTGTTTCCGTCGCTCAGCCACAATTCGGTTTACGCTATCTGCTGAGCACTGTCTTGGGTGTGACGCGCGGAGCCGGAACGAACTTACCCGAAGCCATTGAAGCGCTCCGTCGGTCGGCCGCCAGCGACTACACGCATCCACAAGGTGGTTTCTATTTCGCCCTGACCGATGATGTCCGCACCACTACGCGACAATGGGGGTTTATCGGCGCGGTCGATGATCTGAAACAGATGGGCTTTGAGGCGGAGATCCTCAAGGATATCCTCCCTCTCGGCAAGAAGAATATCCTGGGACTGCAATTCGGCACCCCCAGCTTCAATTGGAGTAGCTCCGCCAGCGAGTTTTCCCCAGGCGCTCTGGCCGACAACCTAACCAGCCTGGGAGGTGTGATGACGATTGGCGCAGGACAAACCAACCTGAGCGAATTGATCAAGGCCGGTGCTGCTGGGAGCAGTGGCGCAGTGACCGAACCCTATGCGTTGCAAGAAAAATTCCCGCATCCAAACATGTATGTCACTTACGCCCGTGGCGCCAGCTTGGCCGAGGCGTTTTACCTGTCGGTAACTGGCCCCTATCAACTGCTAATCGTAGGTGATCCGTTGTGCCAACCCTTCTCCCACGCACCTCAACCCAAATTTAGTCGCAAACTGCGAACGATTGAAGTCGATCAGACCGTGCGATTGGAATTCGAACAAGTCGGATTGGCCTACGACGAATGGCTCGATTCCACCGCGCCGTGGGCGCAACGGAGTAAGCCACTGGCTGCGGTAGCCGTTCGCATGTTGCTCGATGGCGTCAATCCGCAAGTTGCTGCCATGCAACCGGTGCTGAATGTTTCCATGAAAAAAGTTGCTCCCGGCTATCACGAAATCGCCTTCCAGTTCCTCGCCGAAGGTCCACTTGCTCCCCGATCAAGCGCCAGTATCCCAGTCTGGATCGGCTCTCCCTCCTCGATTGAATTGTCGCTTACCGGAACGGAGCTCGCCAGCGAATACGACCAGCAAGTTTCTCTACGAAAGGGGATCATCATGACCAAAGTCAACTCTGCCGCTGGTCAGCGAGTGAGCCTCTGGCACGATGCTGAACAGCTCGCGGTTGGCTCAGGGAGCAGCAGCGAATTCTCGCTATCGATCGACTCGCTCGGTATGGGACCAGCTCGTTTGCAAGCCAAAGCCGAATTGTCCGATGGTACCATTATCGCCAGCCGGCCAATCCTATTGAACGTACTGCCGTAACGGATGTTCGCAAACTTAAACTTAAACTTAAACCGTAACCCAAACCGTTCACGGTTGATGCATCTGATCGTGTCAGTGAGCGATAGAAATGCTGGCGAACGGAAATGGACATTGGTGATTCTGATTGGCGCGATGTTCGGCGAAATCTGCTATAATAGTGGAGTCCGCCCTCCCTTTCCCACCTCTCCCCCTTTCACCCCTGGGGTAGCCTCCCATGAAGAAGTTCATGGCGATCTATCTGCTCGCTTTCTGTAGTACGCAGAGCGGCATGTTAGTCACCGCACAGGCCGTCGACTATGCGCGTGACATCAAACCGTTATTGGCTGAAAAGTGCGCCGCTTGCCATGGCTCGTTGCGACAGGAAGCCGGCTTGCGTCTTGATCATGGCCAATTGATTCGGCAAGGCGGAGATTCGGGAGTGGTCATCGATAGCGACCAGCCGGACCAAAGCGAAATCCTATTGCGGACCTCAACTTCCGACTTGTCGTTGCGCATGCCTCCCGACGGACTAGGCGAACCTCTCGACGCCAAACAACTGGCACTTCTCACTGCTTGGCTAACTGAGGGCGCGCCTTCCCCAGCAGATGAAGCCGTACCCGCTCCCCCGGATGAACACTGGGCATGGCAAGTACCACAGCAGGCGAATTTGCCTGCCACTGACGAAATTGATTGGTCTAGACATCCCATTGACCGATTCATAAACGCCAAACATCTTGAGCAAGATTTGCAGCCGCTACCGCAAGCTGATCCCCAAACGCGACTGCGGCGTCTCACCTTTGATTTAATTGGTTTTCCACCCACACAGGAACAACAACGCGAGTTCCTTAACGATCCGTCTCCCAAAGCGTGGAATCGGCTGGTGAATCAATTGCTGGACGATCCCGCGCACGGCGAGCGCTGGGCGCGGCACTGGATGGATGTGTGGCGATACAGCGACTGGGATGGTTTCAAACAAGAGCTGCGTAGCAGCCAAAGGCACATTTGGCGATGGCGAGATTGGATCGTCCAGTCGCTCAACCAAGACCGGGGTTACGATCGCATGCTGATCGAAATGCTCGCCGCTGATGAAATCGCTCCACTTGATCGCGACGCACTGCGTGCCACCGGTTTCTTAGCTCGCAATTACCACAAGAGCAATCGCGATATTTGGCTGGATGCCACGGTCGAACACACGGCGAAGGCCTTTCTAGGGCTCACACTCAATTGTGCGCGATGCCACGACCACAAATACGATCCAATCAGTCAACAAGAATACTATGCCTTTCGCGCAATCTTCGAACCCCATCAGGTGCGAACGGAGCGAATCAAAGGGGAGTCCAATTTGCTGAAGGATGGTTTGGTGCGGGCCTATGATGCAGCACTCGACGAGCCCACTTTTTTGTACATTAGCGGAAACGAAAAAACCCCTGATCGCGAGCACCCCATCGCCGCGGCCGCGCCTCAAGTCATTTCGCTCCCGTTTGTAGTGTCCCCGATTGAACTTCCTCCATCAGCAATCTTTCCGGCACTAGAAAAGTTCATTCAGCGCGAAGACATCGCTGCTGCGGAACAGCGATTGGCACAAGCCACAAAGAAGCTGGATAAGCTCGACTCTTTGGGGAGCAGTTTGGCTAAGCAAACTGTCGTCGCCCGTCGCGCCGAACTGAAATCACTGCAAGCTCGCTGGGCGGCCGACTTGTCGCGCTACTCCGACGGCGCACCAAGCCCGTCGAAGCCATTGAATACACTAAAATGCGACGCTCTGGCCGCCGAACATGAGGCGAAACTCGAGGAAGCCAAGCTGGCTGTCGCAGAAAAGAAACACCTGCTGGCGAAAGCCTTGTTGCATTCGCTCGGTAACGCTCCGGACAAGCGTGAACAGGTAGCCGCGTCCCAAAAAGCCCTCGGTGAAGCGCGACAGGCCTTGCTAACGGCAGAGGGTCAACCAGCCGAAGATGCTCAATACACATCCGTCGGCGAGGTCTACCCATCTAGCAGCACCGGTCGTCGCGCGGCCTTGGCAAGCTGGATTACCGATCGCCGCAATCCACTAACCGCCCGAGTTGCCATCAACCACCTGTGGCTACACTACTTTGGTCAGCCGTTGGTCGACAACGTCTTTGATTTCGGTTTGCGCTCCCCTCCGCCACCACACCAAGCGTTGCTCGATTGGTTGGCTGTGGAATTGATGGAGAACCATTGGAGCCTCAAGCATATACAGCGGTTGATCGCCACCTCGCGTGTTTACCAATTGGCTTCGCACACTGCGAATCGTCAAATCAGCCAAGCCAATCGACTCATGGACCCCGACAATCGTCTGTTTTGGCGTGGCTCAGTCCGTCGGCTAGATGCGGAAGTGATTCGCGATAGTCTGCTGGCCGTCGCAGGAACCTTAGATCGAACACTGGGCGGGCCCGAGATCGATTACGAATTGGGAGAGACAACGCCGCGCCGCAGCCTCTATTTTCGACACGCGTATGAAAAGCAAATGACCATGCTGGTACTGTTCGATGCGGCCGGTCCTCAGGAATGTTACCGTCGATCGGAGAGTATTATTCCGCAGCAAGCTCTAGCTTTGTCCAACAGTCCACTATCGGTCGATCAGGCTCGCCACATTGCACGACAATTATGGCACGAGGTATGTGAAGCTGACTGCGCAAACCAAGCTGCCCGCAGGTCCGAAGAGGAGAGGCAAGAAGCATTGATACATGCCGCCTTTGAGACTTTACTTTGCCGCCCTTGTACCAAGCTTGAGTTACAAGCCTGTCGATCGTTTTTAGCCACGCAAACGCAACTCCTGGAGGACGAATCGAGCTTGCACTTGTTACCGGGCGAGGAGGTTGGTCAAACCCAAGCCGCGTCTGAGCCTGAAGTCCGCGCGCGCGAGAATTTAGTTCATGCATTGTTAAATCACAATGATTTTGTCAGCTTGCGCTAGTGCATGGAGTGCTGGGACTTGTCCCAGCTTTCCCTTTCCCTCAGGTCCGCACCACGCTGGCACCAACAGCCTCCAAAAACGCCCGACATTTTTCAACTCTCATTAACTACTTTTCAATCATTGGCATTTCTCGCATCTATTGACGCGCCAAAAACCACAGGAACAGACCATGTCACCCGTCACCCCTTCCGACATCTGTCGCCGAGCCTTTCTTTCGGACATGGGCCTTGGCTTCGGAAGCTTGGCGTTGTCGGCCATGTTGCAAGCTGACGGTGTGGGGGCGGCTCCCGCGGTGCAGTCCCAAGTGGCCAAAGCCAAAAGTGTGATCTGGCTATTCATGATTGGCGGCACAAGCCACATGGAAACGTTCGATCCCAAACCGGCGTTAAATAAGTATGCAGGTAAAACAATTGAGGAAACGATTTTTGCAGATGTGCTCAAATCTCCCTACTTAGAGAACGAACGCGTCGTCGCGTTCGATCCCAACAATGGTTTTGTGCGCACTGAGCTCTACCCGCTCCAAGTCGGCTTTCGACGTCGCGGTGACAGTGGATTGGAAATAAGTGACTGGTTACCGGAGCTCGGCAGCAGCGCCGACGATTTGTGCGTCGTGCGTTCGATGTGGACAGAGGACAGCAACCACGGCGCGCAGTTACAATTCCACACAGGTCGGCATCGCGTCGATGGTTTTTTTCCGACGATTGGCGCTTGGGCGAATTATGGCTTGGGCTCACTCAACGACGAACTTCCCAAGTTCGTCGTAATGGGAACACCTGTAGCTGATTGCTGCGGAGGGAACGAATGCCATCGCGCGAATTATCTGGGGCCACAATTCGACGGAATCCCTCTCAGCATCGACCCCAACCATCCGCTCCCCTACGCCAACCCGGTAGCCGGCACCTTTCGCGAGGAACAGGCTGGAGAGTTCGATCTGCTACGAAAACTCAATTCGATAGCCGCCGCCGAGTATCCTGACGATGAAGCGCTACGAGCCCGCGTGCGCGCCTATGAGTTGGCTTACCGCATGCAATCGGCGGTTCCCGAAGTCGTGCGGTTCGATGACGAATCAGCCAATACCCATCGCCTGTATGGACTGGATCGACCAGAAACCCTAACGTTTGGTCAACAAATGTTGGCGGCGCGACGGTTGGTTGAACGCGGCGTGCGATTCGTTCAAGTCTACCACGGTAGCAATGGTGGAGCAGGGCAGTGGGACAGCCACCAAGGCTTGCGCAGCAGCCATTCGAAATTGTGCAAACAAATCGATCAACCGATTGCGGCTTTGTTGAAAGATTTGAAACAGCGCGGATTGTTGGATGAGACGCTGGTCGTGTGGGCAACTGAGTTTGGCCGTACACCGGGCTCGCAACATGGCGACGGACGCGACCATCATCCCTATGGGTTTTCTGTGTGGATGGCCGGGGGTGGCATTCGCGGTGGCCAAGTGCACGGCGCCACCGACGAGCTAGGTTTTCACGCGGTAGAGAATCGACACTACGTCACTGATATCCACGCAACCGTGTTGCACCAATTGGGATTGGACCCTCGCGAGTTAGCCATTCCCGGGCGCAAACGACTAGAGCGCGATTATGGTGAAGTTATTCACGACATCATCGCTTAGCCTTAGTATCATTCAATGAGGGTGAGGTATGCTTCCAGCTTGCCAACCCGTAGTGACTTCAACCTAATGTTTGCACAACTAATGGACAAGTTCGCAAGCGGGATGCTTACGCCACGATAGAATTGATCGGTATTGTGTTTAACCCGCAGCCGTAGGTTTTGAAGCCCGCGCTTTTTAGTGCCGAAGGCACGGAATTCGATAGCCTGGGATGCAAATCCCAGGTCATCGAAGCAGCCCCGCGTTTTTCCGGTTCGCCAGCGATCGACCGCGA
>JBGSNE010000165.1:0-27769 GCA_041739785.1 Pirellulaceae bacterium | reverse complement strand
GTTTTTCGGGTTCGCCAGCGATCGACCGCGTGTGCGGTCGATCGCTGGCGAACCGGATGTCGGTAGCTTCCATTTCCCCTGGGGTTCGCACCCCAGGCTATAAAATGCCTCCGCTTCGCGGTTGAGAAAGCGCAACTTCCGAAACAGTAGACGAGGCTCAAAACGCTGATCCTCGCCTGTGGCTGCGGGTTAATCAATAAAAAACCTGACGCCCCTAGCAGCACTGCTTACTGCTTACTCGCGGGTTATTCTTTATTCGTGCTCCGCGTGTTTGGCAACTCTTTCGCGTTCATCTTTGGAGTGTAGGGCGAGAACCGGGACTTGATCTCGTCGTACTGGCTATCGGAGGCTAGATTCTTCCACTCGTTCGGGTCTATGGTGTGATTGTAAAGTTCCTCACCGCCATCGGCGTAGCGAATGTAGCGCCAGTCCTCACTGCGGAAACTGTGATTATCTTTGTGGAAAGTCGTTAGCGCTGGAGCAGTCCACTCTGCGTTGGGGTCCTTCAGCAGTGGTGAGATATCCAGTCCTTCCACATGAGCTGGTTTAGAAAGTTCGGTCAACGCACACAGCGTCGGGTAGATGCTCATGTGGTCGACAGGACGGGAGCACTGCACTCCCTTCGGAGTAAGCCCAGGCACCTTCCAGATGAAAACCGTCCGCGTTGGTTCTTCCCACAAGGCGAACTTGCGCCAATGCTCCTTCTCACCCAAGCTCCAGCCGTGGTCGCTCCACAAGCAAACGATGGTGTTGTCCGCGTACTCAGATTTTTCCAACGCATCGATTAGTCGTCCGACTTGCGCGTCAGCAAAAGCAATCGTCGCCAGATAGGCCTGCACTGCTTCGCGCCACCTCCCTGACTGGAGCATTGCTGCGTGATCCCCATCAGGCTTAGCCATGCGAACGCCAGCCGCCGGCACATCGTCCAAGTCGTTTTCAGTGTGGGGTGGAAGGGTGATCGATTCCAGCGGAAACATGTCGAACCATTTTTTAGGAACGCTAAAGGGCATGTGTGGCTTGACCAGTCCAATGGCTAAGAAAAATGGTTTGTCATGCTTGTTTTGCAACTGCTCGATGCCGAAGCTCACGCATTTGTAATCGGGCATATCTTGGTCCTCATTGGCCAGGGGAGAGAATTTGATGCCCCCCACGCCATCATCCTTGGCCGAAGGATGTCGTCCCATCTTTCCTCCACCAGCTTTACTAAAGAATTCGGACCACTGGTCGGTGTTACCATACGATCCGTGATAGATCTTTCCCGCCCCGAGCACTTGATAGCCCGACTTCAGGAAATAAGTATTGAGCAGTTTGTCGGTGCTGACGTATGGCCGCCAGTCCTGTGCATTGTCGTAGCAACCGGTTGTGCTTGGGCGCAAACCTGACATCAGTGCAATGCGGCTTGGATTGCAAGCCGGTGCCGCGCAATAAGCCTTATTGAATGAGACGCCGGAAGCGGCCAAGCGATCGATGTTGGGCGTTCGCGTCTGCGGCTGAACTCCCAGGTGACTGACCCAGTGATTCATATCGTCGATCGGGATGAAGAGCACATTCAACGGTTTTCCTGCCGCGAGGCAGGTTGAGCCTATCAACAGTAAGGGCAATAGCCCTACGAAAAACAGGTGCGCAGCAAACTGTGGAAATCGTTTCTTAGACATGGAGAAGTCCCTGTTGGAAATCATCGCAGTAGGTTTCAGCAAGCATCGATTGTAGCGAATGTCTTGGCGACGATCGCAAACATGGCATCGGAACATCCTTTGCAGGCGTTACAACCGTCAGCCGACTGGCGATTTGTTGGCGGTTCGTTGGAGTTCGACCCAAGAAACGCTTGGAAGTCGCATGCAAAAACCCTAGATTGCAGCTGATACGTTATGCATTTGCAGTTTGATACCAAGGCGAGTGGATTTCGCCTGTGGCCGCGTTTTGCGCAAACTACAATGAATAGGCAGATGGGGAACAAGTAGGCGGAATAAGTAAGCGACGGCCAAGGGCTTTCGGATCGTTTGGAACCGAAAACCTTGTTTTATGCGCTGGATTGCGTACCATTCATGGGAGGCCTCGGCCGCTCGTTGCATGGCTCCCAATAACAAGATCACCAATTACATGGCTTAGCCACCAATCTGCGGCGCATGGACGCGTTAGTGACGTCTCGAGACTTTATTGCCACTACAGCGATGGATGTTGGAAACAAGACATGAGAAGAAACTTGCTAAAACGACTGGTTGGACATTACTCAAAATTCTTGGTCGCGGGAGGGCTGTGCACCCTCGCGCCAACGCTCGCGCTTGGACAGATTTGTGGACCGGCCTATTCGGTTCAGTCGCAAACGGTGATGGAAGTTCAAGAGGAACAGCGTTTGCGCGTGGTCTACGATACTGTACTAGTCGAGGAGCAGGTGGTCACCAATCGCGCCGTTCCCAAGACGCGCATGGAAAGTCGCCAACGCACGGTGAGCAAGCCCGTCGTCGAAACGAGCACAGTGGAAGAGCGTTATACCGTTTTGCGACCAGTGACGACCCGCGAGTACGTCGACCAGAGCTACGACGAAACGAGCTTTGTGACCGAGACTGCCGAGCGCGAAGAGACTCGCACCAGCTACCGACCGGTCACCGAGACGCAGTACCAAACGCAAAACTACGTGGTGCAGCGACCTGTTACCGAAACACAGTATCAAACACAACAATACACGACCTATCAACCGGTTACCACTTATAAAACAGCGGTGGTCGATCAAGGTCAGTATTATGTTCAACAATATCAACAACCCGGTGACACACGGTATGGCCTGCGCTACTTGCCGGGGGGCTACAACACCGATCCGACCGGCCAAGGAGCCTATCGTCGAGGTGGTTTCGGCTGGGTGCCCTACACTTCGCAGGGATCGACGTTCGCGCAATTGCAGTACCAAGCCAATCCTGTACAAGTGGCCGTTCCTCAGACTACGATGATGCCCCAAGTGCAACAAGCACAGGTGCCGGTCCAAGTGACCAAGATGCAGAGTGAAGTAGTACAACAACAGATCCCATACAACGTCACTCGGTATGAACCAGTCCAACAAACCTATAAGGTTCCCTATTCCGTTCAACGCCCCGTGACGCATCGCGTGGAACGCAAAGTACCGGTCGACAAGACGCAATGGGTGGAGCAAGAGATGGTGCGTCCCAAAACCGTCCAACGCACCAGCTACAAACTGGAAACGATTACCGAGGAAGTTCCGGTTCAGTATTACGAAACCGAAGCGGTCACAACCACGGTGAAAGTTCCACGACGAGTAGCTCGCTATGAGCCCTATACGGTGCGCCGCATGGTACCGCGCGTTGTGCAGTCTCCGGTAATTCACACCTACAGCGATCCCTATGCACTACCTCTGAGCTTGGGGCAAAGCTCGTGGATGCCCGTCATTGGTTCGACGACAGTGGCACCTGCCAGTGGAACTTCCAGTGAAAAAGTGACCTACGGCGAAGCTCGTGAGGCAGACAGCCCGTCAACAGAATCTAGCGGCGGTCAGCGCTTGCGAAAAATCGAAATGGAGGAGATTCCACCCGCCAAAGGTCCTATGGATGAAGAGCCCGCCACCGAGCGTCTAGATCTCACTCCCTCCGCCAGCGACGCCCCGCAAGCCTAACTTTGGAGTGCTGGGACTTGTCCCAGCTTTCCTTTTCCAGGCGGCCTAGAAGCAATCGGGAATCGGCTACGAGCGGATCGTTTCGTTAACACGATCCGTGCCCCGGCTTTGCCATCCCTGCTTGCGATTGTGTTTGGACAGCTTGGATGCGCTGGTAAGTGAAAATCGGAAAATCTGCTCCCCGAGGTGTGCTACCAGCCCGCAGTTTACCGGCCAGTTCCCACCTGCGACGTGCTCGTTGGCAAAGGAAAGCTCCGAGAGCTCGGAGCACTCCAAAGCTTGCGTTCCTGGAGAAAACTCTCAGTTGCTGCTTTTCAGGCGACCGACACTAAAGGTATACTGATGGGCTAGTCGCTCCGTTGCCCAATACTCTTGCCGGTGTCACATTAGAATGTTGCAGAAAGACAAAAGTCCTCGCAAGCTACTGCTTGGTCATGAAGGACGTGAAAAAATGCGACTCGCAGGGCAGTTTAACGCGGAGCTGATGGACGAAGTACGCAAGCTCATGGACATTGGGGTCACTACTGCCGCAATTGATCATCTCATTCAGCAGTTTACGCTTGACCATGGCCACACTCCAGCCACGCTGGGCTATATGGGCTACCCGAAGTGCTGCTGTACCAGCATCAATGATGTCATTTGTCATGGGATTCCTGACGAGACTCAGTTGCAGGAGGGAGATATCGTCAATGTGGATGTGACCAGCGTGGTTGATGGTTGGCACGGTGATCAATCGGAAACGTTCATCATTGGTCGAGGAGGGGAGGAGGCGATCGCGGTCACACAAGCAGCCTTTGACTGCATGCATCTCGCGATCGAAGCGCTTTTTCCTGGTTGCCCCGTGAGTACGATTGGTGACACGATCGTCGCTGAAGCGCATCGGCGCGGTTTCTCCGTGGTTCGCGAATACGTGGGGCATGGATTGGGGCAAGTTTTTCATCAGCCACCCAACATCCCTCACTTTCCCGACCGAAAATCACGGCAACAGCGTTTACTACCTGGGATGTGTTTTACAGTGGAGCCGATGATCAACGGCGGCACACGCTTCACGCGCTTGGATAAGAAAGACGGATGGACGGTTCGCACTCGCGATGGTCGATTGTCCGCGCAGTTTGAGCACACGGTACTCATGACCGAACATGGTCCTGAGATTCTGACGCTAACACAACATGGCCCACAAAGAGGGCACAAGTTTTAGCGCCGTGAGCCGTAAGGGCTTGTTGATTTAGTGTTGATTCGACGGCTCTTTGTTTAACCCGCAGCCGTAGGTGAGGATCAATGGGGCGAACCTCGCCTACGGCTGCGGGTTAAACGAATAAATCAACAAGCCGGTAAGGCACCGGGCAATGTTGGTCGCCCGGCCGCTTGCGCGGCTGAGGCTCACTAAATCAACAGCCCGCTAGCGTCTGAGGTTCACAAAGTAACCCCGAATAGGGCAATCTGGCTCACGTACCAGCAGTCGCACCGACTTGTGGTTTGAGGACCTTGAGTTTCACCAATGCCGGATCCGTTCCTAGCGTCCCTTCGATACGGGTCAAATACGCGTCGGACTTGAAGAACTCCAGTCGCTCGGCGGCTTGCACTATTCTGGCTTGCAGGTTCATCCTTTGAACTACATCACCGTGTGTTGGTTTGGCGCAATACTGTTTGAGATACTTCTGATGTCGTTTCCAAAGGCGGATGTCGGCCGCCTGTTTGGCACTCAGTCGCTGACGATACCAATCACTGGAAAGCAGCGACTCACGAGTGAACTGTTGTCGGACTTGTGGATCGTCTAGCTGTCGACCATTCCATTGGCCTTCGACCATGATCGAAAGTAGGGCTTGGAGTGGTGGACAAGCCAATTCATAACTTCCATCTTTGAAGTACTGTTTGGCTACTTTTTGTTGAGATTCGATAATATGGTCGATGCCGTCTGCGTAACCTTCTTCATCTTGTGTTTCAGGGCACAGGATCCGCGAGTCGAAGACCTTATCAGGGTTGTCGAATAGGCGTCCAAAAAAGCGACGAACGAATCGCACGGTGATGCGGTAGCCCAATCGGCTGGCCAGGATTCGCCGACCTTGGTAGTCGAAGTCCTCTAGTTTTTGCAACATTCCTTGTTTGATCAGTTGGCCGGGATCTTTTTCAGCAGATGTCAGGCGGCACCACAATTCGGGAACTAACAGGCTGATATCGTGTCCCACTTCGACTTCGCTCCCTACGAAGCCAGCAGCGGTTGAAAACCCTCCCAAGTTCGTGAGGATCATACTCACGAGTGCTGCGTTCAGATCATGAATGGGCAGCAATGCGTTGAAGGGACTCTTGGTCAAAGCTCCTTCACTGCCAGCTCCGGTGGTGGAAGGGCTCTTGCCTGTCAACGAACAAATATAGTCCATGAACAGTTCTGGGAGCTCTTGGTAATGAATTGGGTTGTAGACGGCCAAGGACCGAATTCCCGCCTTTTTGTCGGGAGGATTGTTGCGGCGACCTGAGAGGACCGCCGTGACCGGTAAGTGTACCTCCACGTCGCCAGGTAACCCGCGAAACAGTCGTACGCTGCGCATGGTCATGTAACTTTCCTCAGGCGCTGAAAGATCGGGCCGATCTTGCAGATAGCGAGGATTTTTAGTTGGCTTGCCATCGACCAAACGCGGATGCGCTGAGCTCACCACGTAGTTCGAGTTCGACGTTAGGAACTCTCTCAGCATCGACTCCATGGGTTCTGAGTACTGATCGAAATTCAGCACATCAGCTACCAACTCTTGGCCGGCAGTGCGATCGAGGGGTTCGAAGTTGCAGAAGAAGTTATTGCCACCCGACATGTCGAGTTCGGTTTGTTTGTCCAGGCCACGGTGGACTGCGTCGTCTGGTCGTTGGAACAAGCGGTATTCGCAGTTGGCCACGAATTTGAAGCTGTTCGACGAATCAAACTCAGCTTGCAAAAACCGCCCCGGGACGACGACCGAAGCGGTGATGTCATCCTCGAGCTGTATTTTGTAAGCTGCGGCGAAGTCTTGTCTGAGCTTGTAGGTTTGCCACCTTCGCTGGCTATCGAGCCCAACACGGAGATACATGCCTACCAATTTTCGATTGTCAAACTTCAGTTCGTGACCGGGTTCGCCATTAACCACATCGACGCTGAAGTGTGACCGCCAATCACCGTTCCACTCCGGTTTACAGAAGCGTTTGATGATAAACGCCATCGCATAAAGAGACCCTGGAATGGTTTTTAGCCAGGTGTTGTATTCTTCGGTGTAATCGCGTGAAGGAGTTAGCAATTTGATAACACTCCCCAAACTGCGTTGGGGATCGAGCAGCGGACGGCTGCTACGCAGCGCATAATCAGGCTTCTCGAGCGATTCGTCGCGCCAGCGCGTGGAATAATCTCGTGTAAATAGTTCATCCAGTTTGGCAAAGTCGCGGTGCAAATCATTGACGAAGATCGGGCCACTGAGCATGTAGTCGCGGAGTGACTTGCTGATTTCGCTTTTTCCACCGCCACTGACCGTGCAAGGTTTGTGGCACACGCTCCCGTCGCCGCTGGTGCCAACCAAGCGCCACGACAAAGCGGACGGGTGTTTTTCCATTCGGATGCGATAGCCGCTGGGAGCCATGTAGACTTTACCCGGCTCGAGCGGAATGCTGCGCGCCACGCCATGGTGCTCCCAATGGATTTTTTGATCGTACAGCGAAGCCCGAGCATTTTCCGGGATGTAGATCAGTCGTTCGGGCAGATAGCGATCGACGCCATAGCCTTCCGGATGTACATCGACAAAATCGCTGTAGTCGCGTTGCACGTCGGCGAACGTACGACCGTTGTAACGCTGGCTGTTGACTTGGAATTCGTCCCCCAACGCCCAGCTGGGGAAAGCCAGCGTGCCACCCGCATGCTCCTCTTCGACATTCCCCATGAGATTGGCCGCATAGCTAATCTGAGTCTTGACTTCCTTCTTGCAATAACCGAAGTAATTGTCGGCGATGAGCGTGATGATGACGCCTTCTTCGGTGCGACAAGTGGCTTTAAAGGCGCTGCCGTCATTGTATTTTTCATCGTCTTCGCGATAGCACATGCCATCAGCCCGCTGACTCTCGGTGGCGTCATCCCAGTGCGGCAAGCCCAATTCTCGCTTGGTAACATGACAGAGGTGAGGTGCCAAGATTACACAGCCGGTGTGCCCCGACCAATGCAATACATCTAACCCAGCATCGTTTTCGGGCAATGCCGGATCACCAGCGTTCCCAAAGATCGATTCCACGAAATCGAGATTGCTGACCAGTCCACCAGGTGCAAAGAAGCGAATCTCCATAGTTTTATGGCGACAGAACCCGGCCACCCCAGGGCAGACCAAGGGACGAACCAACAGTGACACAAACGCTTGCTGCACTCCATCGGTGGTCGAGAGGTAGGGGACTTGTAGCGATTCCGCAGGAGGCTGGCAAGCATGTTGAAATAGGCGCGCGAAAACCGCCTTGGGAACCGAGCGTTTATCTCCCGGGATGGGCAAGCCGCCTTCGCATACATGGAATGTTCCCTGAGTCGTTCGACGGTCGGCGCGTGGATTGTGAACCACTCCATTGTGAACGCGGTAACTCGACAACAGATCGTTGCTAAACTCGTCGCGGTCGGCTGGTAGGCTCAGAAGTCGCGCGATGCCATGTCGGTCGAGGCACAGCGTCGGATTGGGGAGCGTAAGCGGGGCGTCGATAGGAGCATCGCCGAAATACGAGTTCATGAAACTCTCGATTCGTCCGTCGATAGCAGCGCGATGGGAGGCCAGCAATCGATTCTTCTCGCGGAGGCTAGACAATAGGCTGCGACGCCACAGCGATTCATCGTCCGGTTGTTCCGGGACAGCCAGACCGGCCACGGCGAGCTGCATGTGAAGGTAGTCGCGGAGCTGATGCGACAGATTTGGTTCGTCCGCGTCGCGACGGTCGTCCTTCCAGCCTAAGGCAACTTGTGGATCCTCAACCAGCCATTTGTCGCCAAGTTCCTTCCAGCTAATTGCCATCAGTTTTTGCCCTCAAAAAGTTTGTGTGTCAATATTTATATTTGTTCGTCAGGCATTCCTGCCCGATTTGGACTCGCTCTTAGTCTAGCAAGTCAAATTACGCAAGTCAGGCGAGAAAGCCAGACGAAAATTGAGGCCGGACAGGAAGTTCAGCAAACCGCAGGAGAGCAACTTGCACAACGGGTTGATTTCTTTCATAGTTAACAGTCTGTGGCGCATTCTGGCTCCCCCCCTATCCACTTTGTTCCTGGAAAAAGCATTGATGACACGAAAAAGTTTTTTTGCCACGTTATCTATTTTGTCCTGGTTGGCATGTCATGCATGCGTTTCGCACCAGGTTTTGGGAGATGACTCACCCGCGGGGACCTTTCGCACTCCAGCAGGATTTGCGGTTGATTTGGTTTACCAAGTTCCCAGCGCCGAACAGGGCTCGTGGGTCTCGCTGTGTGTTGATCCTAAGGGACGCATCATCGCTAGCGATCAATACGGCAAACTTTATCGCGTAACGCTCCAGGGCAGCGGCGCGCCGCAGGTGGAACAGCTGAAGGTAAACATCGGTTTGGCACAGGGTATGTTGTGTGCGTTCGATTCCTTGTACATCAATATCAATGCCAAGACCAAAGATTTACAAGGGACCGATGCGCAGGGTCCCGGCGTATACCGTTTGACTGACACCACCGGCGACGATCAATATGACAAAGTTGAATACATTGTGCCATTGGCCGACCAAGCTGGCGAGCATGGCCCCCACGCATTGATTCTTTCACCCGATCAAAAACAGATCTACTTTTGTAGCGGCAATCAAACCGACTTTCCTGCTTCGGCCACTGGCGGTGTGGTTCCTCGGCATTGGGATGAGGATCATTTGCTCGGTCGCATGCCCGATGGCCGCGGTTTCATGCGCGATCGTATGGCACCCGGCGGTTGGATTTGTCGCATGAATCCCGATGGTTCGAATATTGAATTGATCGCCACCGGTTTTCGCAATGAATACGACATTGCCTTCAATACGACGGGCGAGCTGTTCACGTACGACGCCGATATGGAATGGGACATTGGCACTCCCTGGTATCGCCCTACGCGGGTCAATCACGTGATCAGTGGTGCCGAGTTCGGTTGGCGGAATGGTACTGGCAAATGGCCCGACTATTACGGGGATTCCTGGGGGGCGGTGGTCAACATCGGACCTGGTTCACCAACGGGTATCGTTTTCGGGACAGGTGCCAAATTCCCAAAGAAATACCAAGACGCACTGTTCATCAGTGACTGGAGTTACGGTGTCATTTATGCCGTCCACTTGCAGCCCAAGGGTGCTACCTATGCCGGCGAGTTCGAGTCGTTTGTGACAGCCGCTCCCATGCCCGTAACGGATTTGGTCGTACATCCCGATGGCGACCTGTACTTCGCCGTAGGAGGACGCAAGACGGCATCGGGATTGTATCGAGTGCGTTACACGGGGAGCGAATCGACGGCTCCGGCCGGTGCGTCTCCAGAGGATGCCCAGTCGTTGGCAGCTCGCGAGCTGCGACATCAGCTTGAAGCCTTTCATGGACATGCCGACTCACAAGCTATTTCACTGGCGATCGCCAATCTAGGCAACGAGGACCGTGCGATTCGATTCGCAGCTCGCATTGCACTCGAATTCCAACCGGTCGATCAGTGGCGTGAGGCCGCCTTGGACCTCAATCAGCCACGCGCCGTGATTACCGCCGCTTACGCGTTGGCCCGCTGTGGTTCCACAGCGGATCAAGCGGCGATCACGAACAAACTGGCAGCCATCAATTTTAGTAGTTTGTCGGAGCCCATTCAGTTGGAATTGCTGCGGGCCTACGAATTGGTGTGGTTGCGGTTAGCTCCCCCCAGCGAATCGCAACGAGCCACGGTGTTGAAACAGCTCGATGAGCAGTTCCCCAGTCGCGGTGGATTGCTGAATCGCGAACTGGCAGTCGTGCTGTGCTATTTGAAGGCTCCCAACATCGTTGCGCGATGCGTTGAACAATTGCAACTATCGAGTGCGCAGGAAGATCAGATCCACTACGCATTCTGTTTGCGCGATGTTGACTCGGGCTGGACCGCTGAGCTTCGCCGAGGTTATTTTCAGTGGTTCTTCGATGTGGCGACGGCACGAGGCGGAGCTTCGTTTGGTGGTTTCCTGTCGAATATTCGTGACGTGGCGCTGGCTAAATTAAGTGAGGAACAGAAACGAGGGTTGGGGGAATTGTCAGGCAACATGCCCGCCCCCAAAGATCCACTGGCCGACTTGACGCCTCGCAAGCAAGTTGCCCAATGGACGGTTGCTACTTTGCAACCGGAGCTAGAGAAAATCAAAGCCTCGCCGAACTTCCAACGCGGTCGCGAACTGACTGCGGTAGGGCAGTGTTTTAAATGCCATCGCTTTGCGGGTCAGGGAGGTATTCAAGGGCCCGATTTGACCGCCGCTGGTAGCCGTTTCAATTCGACCGACATGCTAACGGCGATTCTGGAACCCAACAAAGAGATCAGTGATCAATATCAAGCCACGCAGTTCTTGACCGACTCGATGGCCGTTACCGGCCGCGTCGCGAATCTGAATGGCGAGCGATTATCGATTGTGACCAATATGCTCGCCCCCGGCGAATTTACCGAAATTGAAGTTGGCGAGATTATCGAGCGACGTCCGTCGCCGGTGTCGATGATGCCCAGTGGGTTGCTAGACACGTTTACGCCCGAGGAGATCGCTGATTTGTTGGCCTATCTCCGCAGCGGTGGAAATGCGAAACATGAGGTTTATCAGCCGTAATGCAAAACCTGTTATAATTCCATGGGCAGAGAGCAAGTCTGGCCGAGTTGCACGCATGCATCTTTGCCTAACATTGTCGCCTAACATCGTCGCACGACTCTCCGAGTCGTGACCACCCACACCGAGTTCCACAAAGGGCCCACCGAAAGTCTTGGCAACTTCCGCTACGACCGCTTACCATTAACATCCCACCCAACACTCCCCTGGAATCCATCATGTCTCAACGTCCATCGCCGCTAAATTCGCCCGTCAATCGTCGTAACTTCCTAGGGTCAGTGGCTGCATCGAGCGCACTCGCCTCAGGTTACTTCAGCAGCTCCTCCGTCGCGCAGTCGAAGTCTCCCAATGAAAAACTCAGCGTCGCGTGTATTGGAACCGCCAATCGCGCGGCCGAGGATATCAAGGGCGTATTGCACGAGCACGTTGCCGCCTTGTGTGATGTGGATAGCAACTTCTTGGCTCGTAAGTTAAGGGAAATTCCAGACGCACGGACGTATGTCGACTATCGCGAGATGTTGGAAAAAGAAGCGGACAAGATTGACGCTGTGGTTATCGGCACCAGCGACCACCATCACGCTCCAGCGGCCATTCGCGCGATCCGAGCCGGTAAGCATATTTATTGTGAGAAGCCGTTGTCTCATACCGTCGAAGAAGCCCGCCTCATTACGAATGCCGCGCGCGAGGCGGGAGTCGCCACGCAGCTAGGCACTCAGGTCCACGCCGAGGACAACTACCGCCGCGTGGTGGAGATTGTTCGAGCGGGCGCGATTGGCAAGGTGACTGACGTGCATGTGTGGGTCGGTGGCAAGGGCTGGGGCGGGGGGGAGCTCCCGACGGAGACGGCGCCGGCACCCGCACATCTCAACTGGGATTTATGGTTGGGGCCGGCTCCCGAGCGTCCGTTTGCTCCCGGACGCTATCACCCGGCCCAGTGGCGCAGGTGGTGGGACTTCGGGCAAGGAACGCTGGGAGATATGGGGTGCCACTATATGGACCTTCCCTTTTGGGCTCTAGGATTGAAGTATCCGACCGAGATTGCAGCCGAAGGTCCTCCCGTTCATCCCTACACCGCCCCGGAAGATGGAGTCACGGTACGCTACAAGTTCGCTGAGCCCGAACTAAATTTTTCTTGGTATTGCGACAAACAAGCCCCGAAGCAGATCAATGGCGTGACTGTTCCCACCAACGGCGTAATGTTTGTTGGGAGTGAGGGGATGTTGTTTGCCGACTATAGCAAATACCGGCTCTTTCCAATGGAGAAATTCAAGGGATTCACCCCTCCAGCAAAGACGATTCCCGATTCGATTGGTCACCATCGCGAATGGCTCAAAGCCTGCCGCGATGGCTCACCCACAACTTGTAACTTTGACTACTCGGGCCCATTGACGGAAGCCGTATTGTTGGGCAACGTAGCCTATCGTAGTGGACAAACACTGATTTGGGACGCGGAGAATTTGAAGGTCAACGTGCCTGCTGCTCAAAAGTACATCAGTAAAGAGTACCGCGCGGGTTGGGAAGTGGCATGATTGTTAGACAATGAGCGAATCGTCTGAATATGAAGCGTTGACAGTTCTCTGGGGTGCAAAGCATCCGCGCGACTCGGCTCATTGCCTGTCGAACATCCGTGAACTGCCCGTACCTCGGGATTTGTTTGACGGGTTGCTCGCTCAGCTAGCCGTGCTGCTTCCAGCGCACGGCGATACAGATCGCTCATTGGCAAACCTCTCCCGTTTCTTATTCGCCTCACGCTCGCCTCAATCTTGGTTGGCGCTTTTTGAGCGTGAGCCAGACGCACTGCCCACACTGGTGCAACTCATTACCGCCAGCCAGTACATGGCAGATATTCTAATTTCTGATCCAGAAGTTTTCGATCTGCTGCGGATGACCGGCGGTGAACCGACCAGCAAAGACGTGTTGCAGGATGAGATTTTGGCGGAAGTTGCGGTCACACACGACATGCGTGGAGTAATGCGACTACTGCGTGATTATCGTCATCGCGAAACGCTACGCATTGCCTATGGCGATTTTGTCCAACATCAGTCTTTAGAGACGGTTACTGGTCAACTAACGATTCTGGCCGAAGCGATTGTGCAAGGGGCTGTCACCGCCGCACGACGAGAAGTCGACGCGCGACGAGAAGTCGACGCGCGGCGTGGGCCCCCAGTGCATGCCGACGGCCGACCCGCTGCCTTTTGCGTTTTAGCCCTAGGGAAGCTCGGCGGCGGAGAGCTCAACTACTCAAGCGACATCGATCTTATCTTCATTCACGAAGCTGTCCCTGAACGACGCGGACCGTCGGGCAATTCCATTAAGGAGTCACAGGTTGACGAGTATTTTCAGCGGGTCGGTCAACAGACTATCAAACTATTGAGCGAATCAACCTCGCGGGGCATCGCCTATCGCGTTGACATGCGATTGCGACCACACGGCGGTCAAGGACCACTGGTGGTCAGCCAGGATCGGGCCCTGCACTACTACGAGTCGGGCGGAAGGACTTGGGAGCGTCAGGCCTTTATCAAGGCCCGCCCCGTCGCGGGTGATCTGGCGCTGGGAGAGAGGTTGCTCGTGCAATTGCAGCCATGGATCTACCGGCGCTACCTGATGCGGGCAGATATCACAGGTTTAGCCGCGCTCAAGCGGCGGATCGAGCGCAAGGCGCATGATTCGGTCAGTGCCGATCGGGATATCAAGTCGGGATATGGCGGTATTCGCGATATCGAAACCGTTATTCAATTTCTGCAGCTGTTGCACGGTGGTGAATTGCCAAGTGTCAGGAGCCCCGGGACGTTGGCCGGAATCGAGTTGCTGCACAAGGCTGGTTGTCTCACGAGCGACGAGCAGCAGGTCCTGCAAGATAATTACCGGT
Source organism: Pirellulaceae bacterium (assembly GCA_041739785.1). GTDB lineage: Bacteria > Planctomycetota > Planctomycetia > Pirellulales > Pirellulaceae > Aureliella. Next base: position 13,508 of record JBGSNE010000165.1, on the reverse strand, counting down.
TTTTACGCAGGATCGAGCACTTTTTGCAGATCATGCATGATCGCCAATCACATTCAGTTCCCGACCATCCCACTGAATATTTGCAGCTCGCCAAGCAAATGGGATTCCGCGATACGCTTCGAGAGACGCGTGGGGTCAATGCCGCCGATGAGTTTCGACAGCAACTTCAACTGGTCACCCAACGCAATCGCCAAGTGCTCGATCATCTGTTGCATCAAGCCTTTGACGGACATGAAAGCGTTTCTGCCGAGACGGATTTGATCCTAGATCCAGAGCCGGCCCTCGAAGTAATCAATAGTACCCTAGCCAAGTATGGTTTTGCCAACTGCCAAGCGGCCTACCGGCACCTGCAAAGCTTGGCTGTGGAGTCCATCTCGTTTTTGTCCACGCGGCGTTGTCGTCACTTTTTGGCAGCAATCGCCCCCAAGCTTCTTACTGCAATTGGTGCCACCCCCAATCCGGATGCTACGCTGATTGCTTTGGCCAATGTCAGCGACTCATTGGGAGGCAAGGCTGGATTGTGGGAGTTATTCAGCGCCAATCCGCCATCGCTCGAACTATATGTGAGAATCTGCGCGACCAGCCCGTATTTGGCGAGTATTCTCACTAGCAACCCAGGCATGATCGATGAATTGATGGACTCATTGATGCTCGACAGCCTGCCCACCCGAGATGAGCTGGCCCAATCGTTGGATGAATTGTGTCGTGGCGCGGTCGAGATCGCTCCTATCTTGCGAAGCTTTAAGAATTCGATGCATCTTCGCGTTGGCGTGCGGGATATTCTTGGCAAGTCGTCCATTGCACAGACGCATGCGACATTGTCTGACATCGCCGAAGTCTGCTTGGAGCAGGTCATCCATCACGAATTCCATCGCCAGGTGCATCAACTGGGCGTCCCCACCTGGGAGAGCTCTACGTCACCGTACGAGCCCGCTGAGATGGTAGTGTTGGCCGTTGGTAAACTAGGCGGACGCGAGCCGAATTATCACAGTGACTTGGATGTCATGTTTTTGTTCGATGCGGATGGGCATACCCGCAGCCTGGTGCCGAATCGTCGTTTTGAGCCAACCACCAATCGGCACTTTTTTAATCAACTTTGTCAGCGTGTGATTCATGCGATGACTAGCGTTTCTGGCAGTGGGCGCTTGTACGACATCGACGTGCGATTGCGACCACTTGGACGCAGTGGCGAACTGGCGATCACGTTTGACGATCTGCGACGCTACTTCACCGATGGTGCGGGGCAAGTTTGGGAGAAGCAAGCTTTGTGCAAGGCCCGACCAATTTGGGGGAGCCCCCGCGCTTCGTCGGCCGCCATGAATAGCGTTCACGAATCGATTACCAATAGCCCATGGTCGTGCCAGTGGGCCGAACAGCTCTTGTCACATCGCTGGCAGTTGCAAAAGAATTGTGGAGAATTCAATCTGAAACGTGGTATTGGTGGAACCATGGATGTCGAATTCGCCGTCCAACTTTTGCAGCTGGCCAATGCGCACCAGACGCCCGCCGTGCTTGTACCAGGGACGCTGGAAGCCCTCGAGCGGCTCGCTCAGGCGGGCTTGGTCGAACCACGGCAGGCGCAAGAACTCAAAGAGGGCTACGAATTCTTACGTGGGACCGAATCGGCAATTCGCCTGATGAACATGACCGCTCGGCATGAATTGCCCACCACAGAATCGGAGCTCAGTCAGTTGGCATTTTTGTTGAGCAAGCCGAACAGCTCAGTGGTTTGGACCGCACAATCCTTGAATGACAAATGCCAACAGGTTCGTCAACAAATTCGGGCGACGTTCGAACGGATCTTTGCCGAGCATTTGCCGGTCGAAGCGGTTAATTGAGCGCCGCTGTAATCCAAAGCCAACTACACCAATACACCCGCTCATTCAAAACTGGTATGCTGTGAGCCAAACAAAAAAGGTGTCGGACACTTTGGGGACTAAGCAAAACTATTGGCGATTGTGGTACTTTAGAGAGTGTCCGACACCTTTTTTGTTTGGCTCTTAGTCAAATTGATTCGAAAACACGATTACATCAGGATGCGGTAGGGGTTGCTACATGAAAATCGCGGTGCTCAAAGAGCTCTACCCGGGGGAACGACGAGTGGCGTTGGTTCCGGCCAATGTGCCACACTTGGCCAAGGCCAAATTGGAAGTGCTGGTCGAGTCCGGAGCCGGAGCGGAAGCAGGTTTCCCCGACCAACTCTATACGGCCAAAGGGGCCACGGTGGTTGCTGACCGATCGGCGGCTTTGGCAGCTGACATTGTGCTCCAAGTTCGCTCGGCGGGCATGGATGCCGACTCGGGCGCAGACCTGCGTTCTCAAATTCGACGTGGTCAAATCGTCATCGGATCTTGCGATCCGCTTGGAAAGCCGCAGGCCATTGCCGATTGGGCCAGCTCGGGTGTGACTCTCTTTGCACTTGAATTGATCCCCCGAATCACTCGTGCACAAAGCATGGACGTGCTCTCTTCACAAGCCACGATCGCGGGATATCGCGCGGTCCTTATGGCCGCTACGGAACTTCCTAAAATGTTCCCCATGATGATGACCGCCGCCGGCACATTGACTGCCGCTAAGGCCTTCGTAATCGGCGTGGGAGTGGCAGGTTTGCAAGCCATCGCCTCATGTCGCAAGCTGGGTGCCGTGGTCTCCGCCTACGATGTGCGTCCAGCCTGCCGCGAACAAGTGGAGAGTCTCGGAGGAAAGTTTGTGGAACTCGAATTGGATGCCTCCAGCTCCGAAGACAAAGGGGGCTACGCCAAGGCAATGGACGAAGACTTTTATCGACGACAACGCGAATTGCTGGCCAACGTAGTCGCTCAAAGCGATGTGGTCATTACCACCGCTGCCATCCCCGGTCGTCAGTCTCCCCTACTGGTCACCGCCGATGCCGTACGTGGCATGCAGCCCGGTAGTGTTATTATCGACTTGGCTGCCGAACGAGGTGGCAATTGCGAACTGAGCCAGCCAGATCAACGCGTGGTCGAGCATGGAGTCACAATCCTCGGGCCGACCAACATCGCCACCGACATTCCCAATCACGCTAGTCAAATGCTTGGCAACAACGTTGTCAAGTTTTTGCTGAATTTAGTCAAAGATGGCCAGCTGCAGCTCAATATGGAAGACGAGATCATTCGCGATACGCTGGTTGCCCAAGACGGAGAAGTCGCCAGCGGACGTGTCAAGGATTTGTTGAAGGGGTAGGGGGTAGGGAACAGGTTTCAGGTTTCAGGTTTGAGGTTTGAGGTTTGAGGTTTGAGGTTTGAGGTTTCAGGTTTGAGGTTTGAGGTTTGAGGTTTGAGGTTTGAGGTTTCAGGTTTCAGGTTTCAGGTTTGAGATTTTTAGGTGTCGATTCCAACGCAAACGATGGAATGCTGCGGAGACGTACAAACCGCGATTTTAGATTACTCAATGTGAGATGTAATGATATGGTTTTGCGAATAAGTCAAGTCAGCCCGCAATCAATGGGTGAGCTGTCGCAGGTTCAAGCGAAGTTGCGCGTGATTGTGCGTTGGCCGGTGTGGCTGGTGTTGATCCTGGCGCTCTCGTTGACATGGCCGTCGGCCCTGAGTGCGCAAGAAACGAAGGCCACCGAAGGGAAACAGAAATCTGGCTCCGCCAATTTGGAATTGAGTAGTTCTGCTCCTACTGATGAGAAGGCAATTTCTGCGGCCGTTAAGGCAGATACTGACACAGCCCAGGCGACGCCGGCCGTCGGAAATGGTTTGGTGTCTGTCTCGAAGGCATCGGTGTTGGTAGGCAGCCTCACGGTCTTCCTACTGGCTGTTTTTGTGGGCTTTGAAGTCATTACCAAAGTCCCCCCAACTCTACACACACCCCTGATGTCGGGCTCGAATGCGATTAGCGGTATCACCGTGGTGGGCGCAATGTTGACTGCCGGTTCGGCCGTAGGCGGTTTTGGTTCACTACTAGGATTGCTGGCAGTGGTGCTGGCCATGGTCAACGTGGTTGGCGGATTCCTGGTCACACATCGCATGTTGATGATGTTTAAGAAACGCTAGTTACGTGACCAAGCAACTGAGCGGAATTTTTTATACAACGCACCTTCTTAACCGCACTTCGATAGAAATCTCCCCATGACCGGTTCCGCTCCCATTCTATTGGCCTATTTGGCTTCGGCGCTGTTTTTCATCCTCGGCCTCAAGCAAATGTCGCATCCGAAGACGGCGGTGCGCGGAATTGTGATTGCAGCCCTGGGGATGCTCATCGCTATCGTCGTTACCTTCCTTGATCCCAGCATTTCGGGGTATGTCTACATTGTGCTGGGTCTGATCGCGGGTGGGTCGATAGGCGCGTGGTTGGCTTTGAAAGTCGAAATGACCGGCATGCCGCAGCTGGTAGGGCTACTCAACGGTCTTGGCGGCGGAGCGTCCACTTTGGTGGCCTGGGCCGATTTGCAACTCTACTCCAATCATGCGCTCGATTCGCTGATCGCTGTTGGGCTCTCGGGATTGATCGGCACGGTCACTTTTTGGGGGAGCCTCGTCGCCTGGGCCAAGCTTGAGGAGCTACCGCAGTTCAAAAAGCCGTTTAGTCTGCCGCAGCAACCGCTGATCAACGCAGCCCTGTTGATTGTTGCTTTATGTGTCGTCGGACTATTAGCCGCGACCGGCAGCGATTGGGGGCAAACTGGTTGGTATTTGCTAATTATGCTCATCGCTTCCGCCTTGGGGATCTTTTTGGTGCTACCAATTGGCGGCGCCGATATGCCTGTGGTTATTTCGTTGATGAACTCCTATTCTGGATTGGCCGGTGCTGCGACTGGTTTCGTAATCAACAACAATGCGCTGATCATCGCTGGTTCGTTGGTCGGTGCCTCCGGCGTGATTCTCACGCAGATTATGTGCAAAGCCATGAATCGTTCCTTAACGAATGTGCTGTTTGGCACTATGGCTGGTGGGAGCGATGGCGGCAACGTAGATGAAATTTATGCGAATGTCCGTAGCACTACCCCCGACGATGTGGCCATGATCCTGGATGGGGCGCAACGAGTTGTCTTTGTTCCAGGCTATGGCATGGCGGTCGCCCAAGCTCAGCACGCCGTCCGCGACTTGAGCAAGCTGCTTGAATCGAAGGGTTGCAATGTCGAGTATGCTATTCACCCGGTGGCTGGTCGCATGCCAGGGCATATGAACGTGCTGCTAGCCGAAGCGGACATTAGCTACGACAAACTCAAAGAGATGGACGAGATCAATCCCACGCTGGATACCGTGGATGTCGCTATTGTGATTGGTGCCAACGACGTGGTCAATCCAGTCGCTAAGACCGACCCCAACAGTCCCATTGCCGGCATGCCGATCATCGACGTCGACAAATGCCGTACTGTGATTGTCATTAAGCGCAGCCTCAGCCCCGGTTTTGCCGGCATTCCCAATCCGCTGTTTGCCCTCCCCAATACACTCATGCTTTACGCCGACGGCCAACAAGCGGTCCTCGATATCGTCAAAGCGGTCAAAGAGCTCTAAAGTGACTCGACGCTCCGCCGTCGACTCCTCCACTCGACTCCTCCATTCGCGCCCTGCGCGTCATTTGCGGTCAGTTCTCATATAACCGCAATACCGTCCAAGTTTCCACGTGCGGAATTTGTTTAACGCCGAGCCGGAGCGGGCTGTCAACCTGAGTTCGATCGTCCAATCGCGAGAATCGCAACTTAGAAGAGAGTTTCCCGAAGAAACAGTCACAGCCTGCGCAGGCGACGGCAGCGTTGGGGTTGGTAGCAAGCCGCGAAATCTTGCGAATCAGCCCCAAACTCATTCTTTCTTGCACAATCCCCAGCACCCGAGACACCAGCCTCCGATGCACCACAGGCAGCGTCTGCCGGCGCCTTCGCAGCCTCAATCAATCGATGCAACCAATCCATCGTTACCCAAGCTCAACAATTCTCGCAATCCGTAATCGCGGCAAATCGGCTACTTCGGCTTGGCGTTAAACGATTGTGCTCATTCATTGAACGGAATTGCTTCCAACCATTTCGCAATCGTCAATGCGCTTCCAACCAATTTTGGCCAACGCCACAATCGACGGCCAGGGGTACCTGCATCGGTAGGGCCCCTTCCATGGCCTGGCGAATCACGGGCACGACCGTTTCCTGTTCCGATTTGTGCATGTCAAACACGATTTCGTCATGTACGGTCAGTAACATCTTGGTTTGAAAGCTCCCTTCGCGCAGCGCGCGATGCACGCGGATCATGGCGAGTTTCAACACGTCAGCGGCGGTTCCTTGGATCGGGCTGTTCATGGCTAACCGTTCCGCCACGCTGGCCACACCGCGGCTTTTCGAGTTGATATCGCGCAAATATCGCCTTCGCCCCGTCTGCGTTTGCACGTAACCATGTTCGCGGGCAAAGGCAATTGTCTGATCGATATACGTTCGCACCCCGGGATACTTGTCAAAATAGTTTTCGATCAACATCTGCGCTTCGGCCCTGGGGATGTTTAGCCGCTGTTGCAGTCCGAAGGCCGAGATACCATAGATGATCCCAAAATTTACCGTCTTGGCTTTATCACGCATCTCTCGTGTGACTTGATCCACGTCGACTTTGTAGACCTTGGCAGCGGTGAGGGCGTGGATGTCGATATTGTTGTGAAACGCTTCAATCATCGCCGGATCGCCACTCAGATCCGCCATCACTCGCAATTCAATCTGTGAATAGTCGACCGAGAGCAACAAGTAGTCATCGCTGCGCGGCACAAAGGCGGCGCGGATTTCCCGACCGCGTTCCTTGCGAACTGGAATGGTTTGCAAATTCGGATTGTCCGATTGCATCCGTCCGGTGGCAGTCCATGTTTGACTGTAGTGCGTGTGTATCTTGCCGGTTTGCGGATTGACCGAGTTGGGAAGTTGGTCGACGTAAACGCTTTTCAATTTAACTGCGTTTCGATATTCGAGAATATCGCTGATGATCTGATGGCGGCCCTGCAATCGTAGCAACTCCGTCTCACGTGTTGAATACTGACCGGTGGCCGTCTTCTTCGGATTGCGTTCGAGCTGTAGTTCATCGTAGAGCACCACGCCGAGCTGCTTAGGAGAGTCGATATTGAATTCATGCCCGGCTGCCTCGTAGATGCTGCTTTTTAACGCCGCAATTTCGGGGACCAACTTTTGAGAAAAGGCAGCTAGGGCCTCGACATCGAGTCGAATTCCTTCGAACTCCATATCGACCAAGACAGGCACCAGCGGACACTCGACGTCGTAGCAGACTTGAGCCACACCTTGTTTTTCAATATCGGGTCGGATCGCCTGTGCCACTTGCAGCGTTACATCGGCATCTTCCCCCGCGTACTCAGCCACCTGCTCGACCGGAACATCACGCATGTTCTTCTGTTCAGGGCCGCGTTCGCCAATGAGATCCTTGATCGGAATCGGCTTGTAGTTCAAGTAGAGCTTGGCCAAGTAGTCGAGTCCATGACGCATCTCGGGCTCTTTCATCGAGTGGGCGAGCATGGTGTCCAGCATGGTCCCCCGAACTTCAATGCCGTGCCATTTCAGTAGCGTCAAATCGTATTTCAGATTGTGTCCCACCTTCGCAATCTGTTCGTTTTCAAAAATGGGTCGGAATTCATCTAAGATCGCTTGCGTCGCGGGGCGATCGTCGGGACAAGCAACATAATATGCTTCATTTATTTTGAATGAAAACGCGATTCCAAGCGGAAAAGCCGAACGAGCGTCCAGTCCCGTAGTTTCCGTATCAAAACAGATTTCGCTCTGTTTTTTTAGTAGTTTCAACAAATCTCGTCGCTCGTCGGCCGTGCGAACCAGGTGGTAGTGGTGTTTTACGTCGCGGATGGTGAGTTCTTCGGTCAAGCCATCGAATAACGAGGCTTGAATCTCCTTTTCGCGTTTTTCGCGAACCACGCTAGCGCGATTGGCTGCCGAGGAGAACGATTTGCCGAACATGCGTTTGCCGAGCGTGTCGAATTCGAGTTCGCTGAACAACTCTTTCAATTTCTTTTCGTTGGGGGCTGCCAGTTGCAAAGCGTAGAGGTCGACTGCATGGGGGACATCGAGCTGGATGGTGACCAGCTGCTTGGACAGTTTGGCTTGCTCGGTGAACTCTTCCACGCGTTCGCGTTGTTTCCCTTTAAGTTCCTGGCTACGTGAGAGTAGGGTTTCCAGCGAACCGTACTCGGCGATTAGCTTTTGTGCGGTCTTGGGTCCGATGCCAGGAATCCCCGGGATGTTATCGCTGGCGTCACCCATCATGCCTAACACATCGATCACTTGTTCAACCCGCTGAACTTCCCACTTAGCGAGTACTTCCGGAATGCCAGCGATTTCGACTTCGCCCCCCTTGCGCCCCGGCTTCATAACAAAGATGTTTTCCGTAACTAGCTGGTCGTAGTCCTTGTCTGGCGTGACCATCAGAACCTGAAACCCCTCTCTGGCGGCTTCGTGCGCCAGCGTGCCGATGATGTCGTCAGCTTCGTAGCCCGGTAGCCGGATCGAGTGGATGTTGTAGGCTTCAAACAGTCGATCGATGTAGGGGAGTTGTTTGGAGATATCCTCCGGCATCGCGTCCCGTTGCGCTTTATACTGCGGAAAGAGCGTATGCCGCGCGGTCGGTTCACGCGTATCGAAGGCCACAGCGATATGTGTGGGTTGTTCGCGTTTGATGATATCCAGCAGCGTATTGAGTACCCCAAAAACTGCTGAAGTACACAGGCCGCCCGAAGTCAGTCGAGGGCTGCGAACGAGTGCAAAATGGGCGCGGTAGGTCAGGGCCATGCCATCGAGCAGGACCAGTTTTTTAAGCATTGAACCATCGGAGCTACTCATCGCCAGCATTCCCTCGGGTGGAGTAATCGAGCGACGTGAATCTATCGCGGATCGAGCGATTTTACAATGCGCGATGCGGGAAGGAGTGGGAGAGTGGGAGAGTGGGAGAGTGGGAGAGAAATGTATTCAGGGCCGAAGGTCCGGCAGATTGCCTAGCCCCGGCTGCAGGCCGGGGGGACGTTTCGTACTGTCGTGCAATCACCAATCATCAATCAGGCGTCGGTCATTCTATTTCCGATTGATGATTGATGAATTTGGATTTTTGATTTATGAGGATCGCCGATCCCAAGTGCCGATTCGAGTCGCTTGGCTGTAAACTAAAATCACCAATCACCAATCATCAATCATCAATCATCAATCATCAATCATCAATCCATGCTTGCCGCTTGCCGCTTACTGCTTACCCAATCGCGCGTAAATTCGGGCGACGCGTTGAGCCATGCGTTGATCGCTAAACGCGGCGCGATGACGGTCGACGGCGCGCTGACTCATGTCAGCCCAACGCAGTCGATCGCTGGCTAACAGCGCGATCTTCTCAGCTAAGCTGGCTGCATCACCTGGCTTCGCTAGAAATCCCTCGACTCCATCGCGGACGACTTCGGGCGTCCCTTCCACACTGGTAGCCACGACCGGTACGGCGGCAGCCAGTGCTTCCAACACGACCATGGGCATCCCTTCGCCAAAAAGACTCGGCAACAACATCGCATCCAATCTGCGAATTGCCGAAGGGACATCACTCGTAAAACCACTCCACTGGACGCAGTCGCCTAATCCGAGTTGATCTAACAGTCGAAGCGTCTGCAGTTGATAGGCTTCTGTTTCGAATCCGCCAATCAGCTCAAGCGTTATTGGAGCCCCTCGATCCTTAAGCAGTTTCATGGCTTGGAGGGCAACTTCAACACCCTTCCGCGGCCGCATCAGAGCGATCATCCCTAAATGCCAATGCGATTGGCTCATGCGCTCAGAGGAGTCGATAGGTTCGATAGCCGGCACACCATTGGGCACTACGGACAAACGACGGCGAGGTACCCCCAATCGCAGCATCTCACGTCGCAAGCTACGACTGACGGTGACCAGCCGTTGACAATTCTTGATGGAATACCGTTCGATGATTTGATTCAGTCGATTGACCAAACCACGCGTGCTATCGCGAGCCGTTGGGCTGTGCACATGATAGACCCAGGGCAGTCCAGTTCGCACGGCCAGCAGTGAGGTCACCAGCGCGGTTCGCGGGGTATGCGCGTGAAGCAGATCGATCTTGCGTTCAGCGACGATCTGCTTGAGTCGACTTACCACACTAAAATCGAATCGCCCTTTCATCGGAGCGTCAAACACCCGTTGTTCGTTGAGACCACACAGTGCGGAGAATTTACCGGGTTTGACACAAGCGAAATCGGCTTCGATTCCGAAGTTTGGCAATTGCTTACCAAGCAATTGCTGCACGCGTTCGGCACCTGAAAAGTGTTCGCCATTAATCACATGCAGCACGCGGGCCGTAGTCGCAGGCTTTTCCGCCGTGGGTGGGAGAAACCATGCAGGTGCGGCGATCGAAGAATTTGTGGCCGAAACAGGAGCGAACATTGCAGTTCCAAGAAAGTGGGGCGTGACACTGCGACGGCTTGGGTTTTTCTATTGTCAACGGGAGACGCAAATCGCATTATCGAACTCTACTCCGCTGATATATCGGGTGTCGATTGAATACTTTGGGTGCTATGAAATAGTTGGTTCCGGTCATGGCTGAAAAGACGATATAGGTCAAACGTAACGATTGTGACGATTGTGTTATGCGTCGTTTTGATTCCATGGTAGCCCGGACATTCCTGATTGTTCATGCCCTCGTGAACCTAAGACGCTAGCGGCTTGTTGATTTCGTGAGCCTCAGGCGCGTGGGCGGCCGGGCGACCAACATTGCCCAGTGCCTTACGGGCTTGTTGATTAATTCGTTTAACCCGCAGCCGAAGGCGAGGTTCGCCCCGTTGAACCTCGCCTTCTTCTGCGGGTTAAACGAAGAACCGTCGAATCAACACTAAATCAACAAGCCGTTTCGGCCCACGGCTCACGCCCCTTGGCTCATGAATAAACTGCGCTATCTGGCCTGGACTACTGACTGCTGAGATTCGACTTAAGACTGGCTCGCCGCATCCACCAAATAATGATGACACACCCCACTAGCGCCACACAACCTGTCGCTACACACCATTTGATCAGCTCTTGTCGGTTCGGAATCCATTGGATCTGTAAGCGGCCGTTTCCCTGGGGTTGAAAAATCCGCAGGTCCAAAAGGGCAGCGATCGGTTTCAGTCGATGTGTCCCATCAGCAGCAACCGTCACGCTATCTCCATTTTTCAGTTTCGTGAGCATGTCCGACAGACTTGTCCCCAAGACGACACATCTGGCTTCTTCAAGCCCCGTAGCGCGGAACCAATCGATTAGTGGTTGGGCATCGTTCAGTACGGGGTGATATTCATAGCGATCCGTCGTAAACAGAGAAACGGGGAGTGCATTGGTCGAAGAGAACATGGCCATGGGGGGACTCGCCATCGCGTCCAAATTCAACGATTCCAAGTCATCTGTCAGCAATACGTGCGGTTCGACTTGAATTCGGCTGGGGTCTAGAGCTTCAATGATTTCGTATTCCCATTCTTTTCTGGCGTTCATCCATGCCACAAAGCTCTGATTCGAATAGACTTCTCGAGAGGATCTGGGCCGAACAAAACTTCGAATATTTTGTGAATCTCGACTGAGGCGGAGGTCTTTGTCAGCTAGGCGATAAATGGAAAGTTGTAAGTTGTAATTCCAGGATTCTTTCGGCAGTCGTGAAAACCCACTGGCGTTTTCGTTCATGCCGACCGCAGTTATGGCGAGGTACAAATTCAAATTGTCGCCTGTATCTAGGTATAAATCATTGTCAGCCTTTAGTTTGACTTGATCGGCAGAGTGGTCGGCCACTACAGCCGTAGATGGAAAGTGGTCATAGGCGCCCATATAGAAGAGGAGTCCCACTGTCGCAGCACAGACCGCCAGCCAAATCAGACAAGCCGCGATGCCACGCACGATTCGCTTGATAGGTGTCCAGGGGAATCGTCCTAGGAATGAGAACGCGTTTCCAAGGACACTCTGGGTAACTTCAACAGTACGTCCACCGACTGCTTGCAGCCGTTCGATTCCCATAGCCAATCGTTCTCCCGTGCGATCGAGATCATGGCTGCTGGTTGGACCAGTGAGAACCCTTGGGGCCGAGCCACCAAGCAGCAAGTACAAAGTCCATATTGCGCACGGAACTGAAAACCAAGCTCCAAAGTGTAGCGGCAGCAATCCAAACAGAGCGACCAACCACGTCCATTCCCGCCCCCCGCGCGTGACCATCTTCCAGCCGCCGAAGCCCAGGGGGAACGCTGCCAATATGTGGGCTGCAGCGACGAGAAAATTATCCTCGCGGGGATTGTCGAACAGGAAGATTGAACCGAAAAACAGCCCCACGAGCAGATCAATGGCTGCGGCTAAAATAAAACCGCAGGCTGGTATGTAAATCGAAGGACGAGTGAAATCGAGTCTGCTGTTTTCAGTCTGGCTATTCGCCTGCGCCGACAATTGTTCGACGTCAGTTTGCACATCGCTGACGTGTTGATAGCGACGCGAAGGTTCTTTTTCCAGGGTTCGCAAGACGATTTTGTCGAGTCGCACATCGATATCAAGTTTTTGACTCGGTAGATCAAACCTACCCAAAGGCAATTCGCCGGTGAGCATTTCGTAAATCACAACCCCTAGCGAGAAGATGTCAGCGCGATGATCGACTTCCTGGGGCCGTTCCATCTGTTCGGGAGCCATGTAATGTGGTGTCCCCATTACTTGACGCGTTCCAGTCAGTGTCCATTCGTCTTGCCCTCGGACCAGCAGGCGAGCCAATCCGAAGTCGGCAATGCGCACTCGTCCCCGACGATCAATCAAGATGTTTTCAGGTTTGATATCGCGATGCACGATACCTTCTTCGTGCGCGAACTGCAGGGCGTCACAGATCGGTGAAACCATAGCCAGGGCAGCTTTGGCAGTGAGCGTTTTTTGGGCTAACATCCGTCGCAAGTTGGTACCATCGACATACTCCATGATCAGGTACAGTCGATCTCCCGCTTGGCCAAAATCATGTACGCCTACTATGTTCGGATGGGAGAGTCGAGCAAGCGCGCGAGCTTCGCGACCGAAGCGTTCAGCCAAACTTGGGTCCTGGCTGCATTTGGTTCGCAATAACTTAAGTGCGACCACTCGTCCCAGATGCGTCTGCCGGGCCTTATAGACCATCCCCATGCCGCCGCGACCGATGAGTTCGGTGATTTCCAAGTCAGCAAATAACGACTGCACTTCCGCAAGGCTCAAATCGGCGACCGGATCTGATGGCTTGGCGGGAGCGTTCCCATTACTATCGGTTGGAGCCTGTTCGGCTGGAGGTGAGACCGACTCCGACTCGGAATCCGTTTGGCTTTCAAATCCAACTTGCAGCAAGCAGGCTGAGCACAGGCCACCGGGCTCGTCACCAGTCATTTTCCCGCCACACCGCTGGCAGGACGATGGACCTTGGTCAGGTGTTGGTACGTTGGAGTCGGGCATGAATCAGTTCTCGTTTGTGAATCGAAAGAAACAGTTCTACCTGACAATAGGCGGTTTTTCCAAAAGCGTTACAAAATTGTCGCACGACTCTCCGAGTCGTGTCTGTCAC
>JBGSNE010000196.1:0-17982 GCA_041739785.1 Pirellulaceae bacterium | reverse complement strand
GCGGTCGCTCGCTGGCAAGCCGGAAAAACGGGGGGATGCCTCAATGACCTGGGATTTGCATCCCAGGCTATCGAATTCCATGCCTTCGGCACTAAATTGTGCAACTTCAAAACGCGCTGGCGAGTGGGCGCTGGGTGCCTAATCGACTCGCCGCCGAAAACTCGCCCGTCAAGCACCCACTCGCTGGCGCTTCGAGCTGGTACTATGTCACTGTACGACGCTGGATGCAATTAGGGTTGCAGTCGAAAATCGTCGACTTGTAAATAAGCCTCCGCAGCGTGATCGATGATTCGCAGTCGAACGATCTTACCCGTATATTGCCCGATGTCGAAACTGACGCGTTGCATTTTTTCGGTTGTCGGACTGAGCGTTTCCATCACCAATCCGGTTTCGTCATTTAGCAATTCGACTCGCGCTTCTGCATCGGACTTGCCTCCCAGTAAAAAACTGAGTCGTTGGTGGGCCAATTTGAACGGACGGCTGATCAGCTCGCCAATCAAGGCAGGAGTTGCGGAGCCTGTGTCGATGATGAACTTGCCGGAGGTCGCGTCGACTGCGACAGAATTACTACGTGCGGTGGCTGACATTGGCCCACGCACTTCCCAGTCGGATAGTGGATCCGTTTCGAAACTGAAATTCATCGGCTTGCCAGCCAAGGCTGGGACAGAATCCGAAGAGCCATCCAGTTGGATCACTTCCAACGCCGGTTGTTGATCGAAGGTGTCAGCCGCGACCTGTTCGGAAACCATGGCTTGCTCGGCAGGCAATTCTGTTGGACGCTGAAGGAATAGATAGGCGCCGCGTTTGTTCCCCGAGACAATATCCAGCAGACCATCGCCATTGACATCACCCACTGTGATTTGGGTACCGACGCCGCTGCTATTGTCGATGACATGCGGTAGGAACTGTGTTCGCGGGCCGTTGCGTTGCAGTTCGAGCCACAGCAATGTGGCGGGCTGTGAGTTGCCGGGATCTTTATTGGCGTGGGCCCACCAACGTTTACCCGTCACGAGATCGGGGAGTCCATCGCGATTGATGTCTCCCAGTTGCATAGCGTGTAGCTGGCTGACAGCCAAGCCCACGGGACTGGTGGATGGATCATCGGTCATGATTTCGACCCGCTCAAACTGAGTCGCTTCGGCATTGAGAGCTTTGTAATAGACCAATCCATACCCGTGTGCAACCAAACCTGTCAGCACTTCGTTTCGTGCATCACCGTCGAGATCGATGGCGTACATTTGCGCTCCGCCCGACGAGAAGGCAAAGGGATGAAAGGCCCAGAATTCAGTCCGTGATTGGTCCACGGTTTGATCCTTGTCGTTTGCCGGTTTAGGAACCTTTCCTGGGTTTTGCCACCAACCGTCCTTTTCTAACAGGTCTTGGAATCCATCGTTATTGACGTCGCCAATTCCTAGGCCATGCGTAAATCGTTGGTAGCCGTTGTTTGGTGAGACCTGAACAAACCGCCACATCTCGGCGGGATCCTGTCCGGCGTGGGTCGCATAGCCGTAGTGCCCTTTCGAACTGCAAATCAGATCGTCACGACCATCTCCATCGATATCACCGATCAGTGGCGATTCGTTATCAACCGAATCGAGCATGGTGTGTTGTTTCCAAAGTTGGTCGCGCCCGTTTGGGCCTGGGTTTTCGTACCACCAACTTTCCTTGCCAGGAAAACCGAGGACCAGAATATCCGGCCGTGAATCGGAGTTGACGTCGCTAGAGAACATTAAGAAGTTCTCCGAGTACTTTTCGGGCGGAAATGCGTCTCCCGTATAAAACCGCGACTTGCTCGTAAATTGGGGACCGTAGTAGATCCAGGGCCCTACGGCGACATCCCCGTGGCCATCACCATCGTAATCGGCGTGTGTTCCCCCTTCGCTATAAAACTGATCGCTGAGTTGGACTCGTTCGAAGGTCGTCTCCGCGTTGGCCCGCAGGTGTAAGTTGCCGATAAGAGCCAGCGCTAGAGCAACGATTGGCAAAGGCCCACCTAGTCGGCGTTCGAGCAGCAAAGCAGAGTGATACCCAGCGAACATAACAGGAGCCTCTTACATTGAGAGAGATAGTTGAGAATGGTGCGACGATTTTGACTGCTACCATTGTCACTTATGTAGTCAGCCAAAGCAACATTGCTAGCAATGCGGCTGTTAGTGGAATTCGCATCGATTTAGAGCGTGATTACTTCGGATGGCAAGTTCGGAGCACGAATAAATCGGTCTGGGTGGCTGGATGGCCTTTCCGGTACAATGACTGTTGAATTTGCCAGCAGTGCGAAGTCCGCGAGGGGCGATCGCGCTTAGGTTTAGTCGTGTCAAGGAAGCAACATGAATCGGTTGACGTCGTTTATTCTTGGAGTGATTGCCGGTGCCACCGGTCTGTTCCTGTCGGAAAACTACTATATCGTGCGTTCGACCGACTCGTTCCATTTGGTCCCTAAGGTGGCTGCCAAATTGGAGTTCCCGTATCGCGACATTCGTCAATACACCGTTGAGGACTGGAAAAATAACGTCTCGTTGGGTACCGCGATAGTGAAAACGCAAAATACCGACTTGATGGTAGATTCGCTGACCAGCGTGCGACATAACTTTGAAAGTATGCTGCAGTCTCTTGGATCGCGTTAACGCAAGCAGGCTCGCGGCAGGCGCGCATTTCCGCCGTGTAGCTTACAAGTCTTGGACTTGGAGAGGCCGAGCTAAGGGAGACTTGCTAATTTCTCAAAGATGGCACGATAGACGGGTTGGCCGTGAGTTCGAGCGCGTCGTTCGAAGTGAGTCGTGTAGTCCATACTGTGATTGGCTGAACGTTGCGGCACATACGCTGGGCCGGTTAACGCAGTGAGATCCATCACTTGGCTGCAGATGTGTTCGTAGTAGTCGAGCACATCGGTCCAGAAATGTAGTTGGCCGCCGGGTGTGAGCACGCGTTCAATATCATATAGCGTGTGCTCGTTGAGTACACGACGTTTCTTGTGCTTGTTTCGCCACCAAGGATCGGGGAAGTAGACATGTAGGGCCGCCAAGCTGCAATCGGGAACAACGTCAGTCAAGAATTTCTTCGCGTCGCCGCGCAACAACGTTGCATTGCTCACCCCACGCTTGGCCAATCGATCCGCCGCGCCATTGGCAAATTTAGCGGCCAGCTCAATGCCGATAAACGTGTGCTCTGGGCGCTGGGCCGTGGCTGTCAGTAAGAACAGTCCCTTGCCCGACCCTATCTCCAACTCCACCGGTTGTTGCTTGGTCACCAATTGTTCCCAAGCGACTGGTTGGGTAAATAGATCGATAGCCCGAGTCTTCGATGTCTGCGGCGAGTTGTTGAGGTTCGAGTTCATAGATGGGAGGGGTGGAGTGGTGAAAATGACTGTTTCGTATTTGACGGTTCTTTGTTTAGCCCGCAGCCGTAGGCGAGGATCATCGAGGGCGAACCTCGCCTTCGGCTGCGGGTTAAACGACTAAATCAACAAGCTGGTAAGGCACCGGGTAATGCGAGTTGCCCGGCCGCTCACGCGTCGCGGCTCACAAAATCAACAGCCTGCTAGCCATTGGCAGCAGCCTAGCGCGGCCCACGGCTAACGCCTAAGGTTCACGGCTAATGCCCTGTGGTTGCGGCTATTAATTGACAATGTGGTTTAAACAACGACGGTTCGCCCCTCCGACGCCTCTCAGGCATTAAATTACTTGTCAGCCAAGTGGACCGGGTTTCTCGCAGCGGATGAGCGTCTATAATACGATGCAATTGAATATGGAACACTACTCGTCAGGCCCGTTTTCAAACAGAGCCTAGTCTATGATCAATATATTAGCCAAATCATGATTGTGAGCTTCCATGCGATTTGCGATCTGCAACGAACTGTTTCAAGATTGGCCCTGGGAGCGCGCGCTTGAGTTAACGCGTGAATGTGGCTACACCGGTTGGGAAATTGCGCCGTTTACCCTAGGTGGACGTCCTGAATTGCTGCCTGCGGAGCGTCGACGGCAATTGGCGGAACAAGTCAGCCGATCGGGAGTTGAGGTAGTGGGACTACATTGGCTGCTGGCCAAGACCGAAGGCTATCATCTGACAACCAGTGATGCGGAAGTTCGCTTGCGCACGGCGCGATACTTGGGGCAGCTGGCTCAACTGTGCCGCGACCTGGGTGGCTCGATCATGGTACTCGGCTCTCCCGTGCAGCGCAATTTTTCACCGGATGAGATGACCCACGCACAAGCAGCCGCCCATGCTCGTCATGTCCTTGAGCAGGTTTTGCCAGAATTGGAAAAGCACAATGTCACCTTGGCGTTAGAACCACTCGGGCCCGGCGAGGGGAACTTTTGGAATCATGCCGCGCAGACTGTGGAAGTGATCGAACAATTGTCTTCGCCCTGTGTGCGATTGCATTTAGATGTCAAAGCCATGAGTACTGAGGGGATGGAAATTGCCGATATCATCCGCGCCAATCAGCGGCACTTGGTGCATTTCCATGCCAACGATCCCAATCTTCTCGGGCCAGGCATGGGGGAGGTCGATTTTGTGCCGATCTTCAAAGCGCTGCGCGACGTGCATTACGATGGCTGGGTCAGCGTCGAAGTCTTTGACTATAAGCCAGGTATCGAAGCTATTGCCCGACAGAGTATGCAGAACATGCGCAATGCATTGGCTCACAAGTGAAACGAGTCTTGGCGACTTCCGTTGCTGAGGGGGCTATGCGATACTTGTGGTTCGGCGTATCCCAACCATTGACTTGTTCAAACAATGATTACCATGCCTTCCACTTATGACCGTCAACGCCTGATCGACCTGATCAAAACGCATGCCCTGCAATTCGGCCAATTCACACTGGCCAGCGGCAAGCAAGCGAGTTTCTATCTTGACTGCCGCAAGCTGACGCTACATCCACAGGGGGCGAACCAAATCGCTGCCGGTATGTTGGATTTGTTAGCTGGCCAACTTCCAGATGCGATTGGGGGCATGGCCATTGGGGCCGACCCCATTTCCGCCGCGACCATTACCGTGGCTGGTCAGCGAAACGAAAACCTGTTGGGATTCATCGTCCGCAAAGAAGCCAAACAGCACGGCACTGGGCGACAAGTCGAAGGGCCGGTCGAGCCGGGGATGTCGGCCGTCATCGTGGAAGACGTTGTCACCAGTGGCGGCAGCGCGCTGAAAGCCGTTGACGCAGCTCGCGAATTTGGACTACAAGTCGATAGGATTTTGGCTGTGGTTGACCGACTGGAGGGAGGCCGCGAGGCCATCGAGGCCGCCGGCCTTCAACTGCAAACTCTGGTCACTGTCCGCGATTTGGGAATTGAATCGTAGCTTCCGTACGTCAGCCTGGAAAGGCTGACGTACGATAGTAGCAAGGGATGGACGTATGGAAACGTCGCTGCATCGACAATTAAAACAACACTTTGCGGCCACCGACGAACAGACGGAAGTGAGCCTAGACGGCTTTCGCATCGATGCTATAGCTCCGTCGGGCGAATTGATCGAAATTCAGCACGCCGGCTTGGGCGCCCTGCGCGATAAAACCCGCCGCTTGTTAACTCGCTCACGGCATTCTCTGCGGATCATTAAACCGATCGTGGCTCGCAAGCGTGTCATCACCTTGACGGAACGCGACGGGGAGGTGATTCGCAGCCGTATGAGTCCCAAGCGTGGAGAACTACTCGATCTGTTTCAAGACTTAGTCCATTTTGCCAATGTCTTTCCCATGAAGCGGTTGACGCTCGAGTTCGTGTTAATCGAAGCGGCTGAGACGCGGATCGATCGCCAGCCGGTCAGACGGCGAGGCAAGAAGTATCTTTCATTGGACCAACATTTGGTGTCCGTCGGCGAATCCGTTGAACTGTGCACCGCTCGCGATTTGCTGGCCTTGATACCGCTGGAGCAACTCCCGAGCCCATTCGACACGGCTCATTTGGCCGCCGCACTCCAGCGTCCACGCTGGTTTGCACAGAAAGTTGGCTATTGCTTGCGGCAATCGGGTATTGCCAAGCTGGTGGGCAAACGCGGTAACAGTCAACTCTTCCAGTTGGCCCCTCGCCACCGCCGTCGCCGCGCCGCCTAGCATCATTGGTTGCGAAGGCATTTCTTTCCAACGAACTTGGCCAGTGTATAATCAAAGATAGGCAGTTTTTCTAACCCGGATGATTCGTGACCTGGTGAGCCCAATGGCACGCGCTTGGTGAACCTCAGGCGCTAGCCGTGGGCCTTACTCAGCCGGGGCCCACGGCTAGCGTCTGAGGTTCACCATGTGCACAAAGTGTCGCCCTTCAGCTCATGAATAATCCAGGTACTAACGCTCAACACCATCAGCGGATTTCGCCAATGCCGACTTTTTCCGTACTGCGTATCGTGGGCTTAACGCTGACCTGCCTACTCATGCTCGCACTGCCACTTCGCGGCGATATTTTTCGTTTTAAGGATGGTCGGGTCATTTCAGGCAAGGCCCAGGAGCTACCACCGGCGACAGTCAACAAGCTCACCGTCAAGGTGTGGGCGGTCGAAGTTGAGCAAGGTGCATTCATCCGCGTACTCGAATCGGAGTTGGCCAATAATGGTCATGAGCCTCTATCGGAAGCTCGGTCGGAATACGCGCGGAATGTGGGGGAGCTGGAGCAGACGGTAGAAAACCATGCTGCACTGGCGGGCGAGTGTATCAAAAATGGATTGACTGACTTGGCGCGTGCGCACTTTTTACGGATTCTCGATATCGATCCAATGAATCGACCTGCGCTGGTTTACACCGGCCATAAAGAAGATGCCAATGGGCGGTGGGTAAAGAAAGAAATTGTCATGGGGGAGAATCGAGGAAAAGTCTTTGTCAAAGGGCAATGGCGATTCCCGGAGACGCTCGCCTTCGAAGATGCCAAGGAGGAAGCTCGCCGGCAAGCGGGAATTGCCGCCCGCGATTTGCGGCGTTGGCATAACATTGCCATGTCCGCGCGTGGTGGTCGAGTGAATGAAGCCCTGCAAGGTATCGCAGAGATTAAAGATCCGCTGACCACCGGCACCCTGGCTGAATTCTTGCTCGATGCAAAAAAGCCTGCTCCGCTAGAGCTGAAATTGATGTATGTGAAACTGTTATCGCAGTTCGAGAACGTGGATGCCGCCCGCGCTCTGGCCACCGCCAGCGTGCTCGACCCCTACGATCAAGTTCGCAACGCTTGCCTCAACTCGCTGAGGCACTTTGGACGAGAATTGGCTATTTCAAGCTACATCGGATATCTGAACCACAAGAACAACGTGATCGTGAATATCGCCGCAGATGGGCTGAGGGATTTGACGGCAGAGAATGCGATCCTGCCCTTGGTCGACGCGCTAATCACTAAACACATTCAGGAAAACAAGGGAGCCGGGATCAACGCGAGTCCCACCAGCGGCACGTTCTCAATGGGTGGGCCGGGCGCGGTCGAAGTTGAATTGCGAAATCCATCGGTATCCAACGCATTGCAGCGACTGACGGGGCAATCCTTTGGCTTCGATCGAGGTGCTTGGATGGCTTGGTATGCCAGCGTTCATGCGCCACCCGCCGGTGATCTTCGCCGCGATCCGTAGATCTTTGACCGAGTATTTGGCCAAGGACTATCAGCTCGACGCGCCAGCGAGTGGGGCCATTGCTTAAGAATATTTGTCACTGTCGCGCCCCAAAGCCGCTGACC
Organism: Pirellulaceae bacterium; assembly: GCA_041739785.1. Lineage (GTDB taxonomy): Bacteria > Planctomycetota > Planctomycetia > Pirellulales > Pirellulaceae > Aureliella. The sequence goes on along the minus strand of JBGSNE010000196.1, from coordinate 10,339 downwards.
CACTCGCTGGCGCGTCGAGCTGATAGTGGTTGATCCCAGGCGCTAGGCCATGCCCGCCGAGCGTTGTTGTCGGTCACGCAAGGCGGCCGCTACGCCTGACCGTTTAGCCGCAGCGATCGTAATCGCTTCTAACAGCACCACATCTACGAGTGCCCGATCCGCTCGACGCAAGAATTCGTAAAACCCGTGCGCGTAGTCTTCCAGCGAACGGAATTGTTCACTCAATAGCATTCCGGCTGGCCCTGCGACCATACCCGCGTAAGCCAATTTTAGGTTGTGTGTATTTTCATCAGGTCGCCATGCACCGCTAGACTCGCCGATTTCGGGGTCGAGCAAGACCACTCGCGCTCGCGGTTGGTAATGCGGATGTTTCAGCCCAGGTGACAGATTCTGTGATTGCTGTCGTCGATCGTCGCTAGACAAGTTTGGCACCAACTGCCGCGCGTTCGGAAAATGAACTTGCAAGTCCTTCAGCCCCACCGCGCCGGGCCGCAATAACACGGGCTCATCGCCCAAGCAGTCGATGACCGACGATTCTAAGCCGACGTGTGGAACTTCGAGACACAGGATGGCGTCGATCCTTCCGTCGAGGTCCTCCAGGACACTTTGCCAAGTTGTTCCGCTCGGTCGCCCAGAGCGATTGGCTGATGGCGCTGCGATCGGTATGCCCGCCAATCGCAGTAAATCGCGTGTCGTCTGGGCAGCAGGAATTCGGACGCCAACGCTGTCCAAACCTGCAGTCGCTTCTTTGCAGATCGATGTTGCCTTGGGCAACACCACCGTCACCGGTCCCGGCGCGAACAGTTCTAGCACCCGCCCGCCAATCGTTGTCAGCTCACGAGCCGCCAAGCTCCACTGCTGCGTATCGGCCAGATGCACGATCAGTGGATTGTCACCGGGCCGTCCCTTGGCGTCGAAGACTCTCGCGATCGCCTCCCGATTGCGCGCATCGGCCCCGAGACCAAAAACGGTCTCCGTAGGAAAAGCGACCAATCCACCCGCTCTAAGAATTTGAGCGGCGGACTCGACGTCATCGAGTAGTTTCGTTTTCATGGAGTAACGCGTAGTGAGTGCGAGCCGATAGGACAATCAACTAGCATAACGTGAGCAGAGCAATTCTCGAAGATCACTCGCCGTTACCTCGATACCAACTAGGGCTGGATTCTTTCGCGATCCACCAGCCAATTTCTCAAATTGCTCAACGATAAGTTGTTTTGATAGTTGCAATGTGGTGATTGATCCGCGCAATTCAAACGAGAAGTTGCAATTTAAATTTAGAGTACTCCGAGTTCTCAGAGCTTTCTTTTTTCGTGTGGCCAGCTGTGAGTGGAAACTGGCTGGTGAGTGAAACGCGTGAACCGATATGGAATCTACAATGAGTTGCTCGACGCAAGAAGTGAGCGTAAGCAAAACGGGTTCTTTACGTATTGCGAGCCGGAGTGGCATCCATGTTTCCAGTGGTTTAAAACTCGTGTGCAAGCGAAAGCTGTGATAAATCCCAGCACTCCAAATAGACAGGTCGAAATCGTAGACAGGAGGCAGATGCTAGGGACTGCTGTGATTCTAATTGGCATTGCAGATCGACTTTGAGCTTGCTCTGTTTGTGTTGATTTCAGAGTCCCTCTAACAGCTGGGCAATTTCTATTCCACCATCTACTTCGCAAGTGAGAGCTCGTGATTTTCTGGGAAAACACTTACGCAACTTCACGTGAACAGCTAGCGCGTCACTGAGTTGGTCGCTGAATCCAAACACTGTTAGCCCCGACGGACTATCATCATCGACTTTCAAATCAATGCTTTTCAAAGATAGTCAGCAATCCACGCGGCCGTCGACTAACGATCCATGGATCCATGGGGACATTGCACTTTGTAATTACTAGCTAAGCGACTTAATGGCCAGGATGTGAGCTTGTAGTATCTCCCTAAGGAGCCTTCTATAGGGATAATTGGGGAGGTTTTTTGCCGTCCCGACCACCAAGGCGGTCGGGACGGCCATTCTGCTGGTTAGCGAATCATTGGAAATCTGCGAAGAATTCGTCAATTGAATCTAGTTGAACCTCCAAGCGGGATGTGCCTAGATCTTTAATTTCTCGCTCGTAAAGACTCCATTCGTCAACAATCATGAGCAACTCGCTTGGGTTTCGTCGGCTGACCGGCTTTGCTACTTTTGTAGCTGACTCTGTTAATTCCGTTTCTGGGTCTGAGACCTTCTCCAATGGCTGATTGACACCTAGTGTGATTGGTGTCGAGAAGGCATTGTTGCTATAAAAATCAAGAGGACTCACCATTCCAGCGTCAGCCAGATCAAGGCGATCTGTTATGCCCGAATTGCCAACTGCGGAAAACTGACCAACGGTTTTTCTAAGGCCTGAAGCGCTGAGCGCATCGCCAATTTGCCGACTAACCGGTGGTGGGTCAGCGATCCCCTGAGGATTCGTGTTGTCGTCGGCAAGCGAGAAGCTTTTTAGGGCCGATTTTGATCCACCTGTAAAGCTAGTGGCGCCGATGTATTGGTAAACTTTGTCGGTGCCGTTGTCTACGATCCAAATGTCGCTAACGTTTGCGGGGTCAATTGTAATGCCCGTGGGACTGCTGTTAGCGGAGTCGATTGTCCAAGAACCAAGTAGGCTACCATTGACAGTGTACTTAAACACTTTATCGGTGCTGTTGTTGTCGACTACCCATAAGTAATTTCCGTCAGTTACGATACCTGTGGCTTTGCCGTTTGAACTGTTGAGGTTAAAGCTCGAAGTTGCGTTCTGGCTGCCTGATTTTCGGCCAGCGGCATTGGAATACTTAAGAACCGAATTGGTGCCTTCGTCCACGATCCAAATATCGCTACCAAAAGTGGTGATATCTTCGGGCGTATCCAAACTAGCGCCGGACTTAGTCTTAGGTGTCCAAGATCCCTGTATCGTGCCCACGTTGTCATATACGTAGACTTTCTTGTTGGCATCAATCACCCACACTGTATCGCCGGCGATTGTGGAAGCTGCCCCGCGCGGATCTTTGTTATTCGAATCGAGGCCATTGTAGGTCAGAGACTGGCCGGATGCGCCATACGCAAACGTCTTGTCACTTGAAGCATCCACTACATAAAATTTGGTCGAAGGCGCGATCGGCGCTTTGGAGTTGTTCTTATAGTGGCTCAGGTCGCTGTCAGTGATGCCTCCGGGGATGGTCACCACCCCCCTGTTCTCATAAATTCCCTGCACCGTTGTGCTAAACGTCACCTTCTCGATCTTGAATCGATCTTCAGGTGTCGTGTCCGTAGTATCAGCGGCGATGATCAGCACGTTTCCAGCATAATTCTCATCGTTAATGTCCGCTGTTCGGGTGCTGCCGTCACTCGCTAGATTCACCTCGGTAAATCCAAGATTGGCAAGTACTGAATCGCTAAGGGTTGGTAGGCTGCTGAATGCTCCGTTGATGGTTCCAATCCAGACCTGCAAATCACTGTCGTTGACTACGTAACCCAAGAAAGTGGAATCGACGATCACGTCCTGGTCAAAGACAAACAACACGTAGTTGTCTCTGCCAACATTATCCACCGTATGCATATTGCTCGAGCCATCGCCTTCGCTGCTGTCGGTAATACCCAGCCCGCCGCCGTAGCTGCCCAAGTAAGCCGACGACCACTGGCCATTGTTGCCCTTCTCTCGGCTGAAAGCCGTTGTCTTGACGCTTACTCCGCCAGCTGAAAACTGGCGTACGTTTCCGTCAGTGTCGTTCTGCGAACTGCTACCTGAAAAGTTAATCGTCGTTGCCGATCCACTTGAGCCTTGCAGCGTTTGAACAATTCCCGTCGCCTTATACAACCACACTTCGCCAGGTTCGAGCAGGTTGTCACCGTCGCCAGTCGATACACTGTGGAATGTAATCTTGCCGTTGGCGACAGTCATATCATCGGCGGTGTTACCGGGTGTACCGTTATCATCGGTGATCGCGACTTGGCTCTGAGTGAAAGTCGTATTGCCAGTGTTGGTGACCTGGTAGGTCCAGGTCACGTCGCTGCCCACCGTCAACTTCGGAACTCCAGCCCCATTGGCTGCGTCTTCGTTGTCGTAGTTCGGCGCCACCGAGTTGGTATTACTCGAACCGTTGGTCGTCTTCTCGATATCAATGCCCGGCTGTGGTGGAGGAGCTGTCGGATTTTTGTAGTGGCTCAGGTCGCTGTCGGTCAAGCCGCCGGGGACGGTTACCACTCCCTTGTTCTCATAGATCCCCAATGACGTTTTGTTCACCGTCACTTTCTCGATCTTAAACCGATCTTCGGGGGACGTGTCCGTGGTATCGGCCGCGATGATCAGCACGTTGCCAACAACGTTGCCGTTATTGATATCGGCTGTTCTGGGGCTGCTACTGGTGGTCGAATTGACCTCCGTAAATCCAAGATTTGACAGCACCGAATCACTGAGTGTCGGCAGGCTGCTATAGGCTCCGCTGATCGTACCAATCCAGACTTGCAAATCGCTGTCGTTGACCACGTAGCCCAGGAACGTCGAATCGACAATCACGTCCTGGTCAAACACAAACAGCACGTAGTTGTCTCGGCCAACATTGTCGACCGTGTGCATATCGCTCGAGCCATTGCCCTCACTGCTATCGGTGACACCCAAACCGCCGCCAAAACTGCCAAGGTAGGCCGACGACCACTGGCCGTTGGTCCCCTTCTCTCGGCTGAAGGCGGTTGTCTTGACGCTTACACCGCCAGTCGAAAACTGCCGCACGTTTCCGTCGGTGTCGTCCAACGGACTGCTACCGGAAAAGTCCATCGTCACCGCTGATCCACTGGAGCCTTGCAACGTCTGAACAATACCTGTCGCCTTATATAACCACATTTCGCCAGGTTCGAGCAGGTTGTCGCCGTCGCCCATCGCTACACTGTCGAATGTAACTTTACCGTTGGCGACAGTCAGATCGTCGGCCGTGTTGCCTGGCGTTCCATTGTCGTCAACGATCGATATTTCGCTCAGAGTAAAGGTCGTATTGCCAGTGTTAGTGACCTTATAGGTCCACGTCACATCGCTGCCAGGAGTCAGAATCGGAACCCCAGCCCCATTCGCTGCATCTTCGTTGTCGTAGTCCGGTGTCACTGAGTTGGCATTACTCGAACCATTGGTCGTCTTCTCGATGTCAATGCCCGGCTGCGGAGGAGGTGCAGGCTTGTAGAAACCTTGATCCAGCGAGTTGTCGGTTTGACCGGAGACCAGCGTGGTAGTCGCCGTCATGAGCGCGTTGGCGATAACCCCATCGCTGTCGATGTCGTCGTTGCTGCCCACGTTGGCGGGACTGATGCCTGCGTATCCGCCGGGCTGAATGAACTGTACCGAGTAGGTGCCTGGAGTGAGATTGGTAAAGCTGTACAGTCCACTGCCATTGGTGGTGGTAGTGTTGATCACCGTACCGCCCGCGTCTTTCAAGTTGACCGTTACACCTGGAATACCCGGTTCGCCAAGGTCTTGCAAACCGTTGGCGTTGAGATCTTCAAATACGAAGTCACCCAGCGCGGCGGGTTTGTAGAAACCTTGATCCAGCGAGTTGTCGGTTTGACCGGAGACCAGCGTGGTAGTCGCCGTCATGAGCGCGTTGGCAATAACCCCATCGCTGTCGATGTCGTCGTTGCTGCCCACGTTGGCGGGACTGATGACAGCGTATCCGCCGGGCTGAACGAACTGCACCGAGTAGGTGCCTGGAGTGAGATTGGTAAAGCTGTACAGTCCGCTGCCATTGGTGGTGGTAGTGTTGATCACCGTACCGCCCGCGTCTTTCAAGTTGACCGTTACACCTGGAATACCCGGTTCGCCAAGGTCTTGCAAACCGTTGGCGTTGAGATCTTCAAATACGAAGTCACCCAGCGCGGCTGCCGGGATATTCGCAAAATTGTAGCTTCCGGTGGCAATCATTCCCTGCCGACCCGCTTGAGGCACGGTTTGACCACCCAAGGTTGCGTCCAGTACCACGGCTTCCTCGGATTTCCCCGCGGCTGCCGCAATGAACGCATTGGCGGCCGCCAGAATCTGCGTGTACTCGCTCGAAGATGTGAAAGGCGCTACGGGACCGTTCACACGGTAGAAACCTGTGAGAATATCATTTGGTGCTGGGTCATATTCGAGTTCATAGACGGCGATCGAAAAAGCTGCCGCAGTGATGCTCGTCATCGGGACACCAGTCGAGTCTACGAGATTGCGACCGAAGTGGTTGTAGAGATATGCAACTTGATTACCGTTGTGTTGTAGGCTCGTAGACGCTGGTCCTGGCAGAACCTGGAATTTTTCACCGCCTTCAAACGTAACGGTATGGAATTTGTCGACGCAAAAGGTGTTAAACGTCGAGCTAAGATCAGAAAGTCCCGGCGCCGTTCCGAGCTGGGCGCGAAGAGCGCCTACAGATCCGTCGGCTGTGCTTGCACCAGTCGTTTGACTAACCACCTCCCAAAGTGACGGGTTTACGCCAAGATAATTTATGTAAATACTATCTGGGTTGACGACAGTCACTTGAATCGTGCTGGGGGAGATTTGCACTGCGGGACTAGCCGCCGGATTGATCTGCGCTAAGATCTGAGTGCCGTAATTGACGTAGCCGGCGGTCGGGATTTCCGTAAGACGGTACGTTGCCGGAGTAAGATTGTCGAACCGGTATTGCCCATTCGCGTTCGTCGTCGTGGATGTGATTAGTGTGCCAGCTTGCGTCCGCAATTCAATAGTAGCTCCCACTTTAAATGGCTCACCAGGGTCCAGGGCACTGTTTTGATTGGAATCGATGAACGCGGTTCCTTGCAGGAAGCCGCCGGTTAGCAAATTCCGCGACTCCAATCTTTCCATCGCAAGCCACCTTTGAAGGCGGGCGACTCTGTTCAATTTGGTGCGATTCTTCGCCAGTGTGTTGCGTTCGATCTTGCGGTGGGACATGGTGGGAAAACTCCTGTACGGCGAGTTAAAGATTTAAGTCTTGATCGTGGGAATTGGGGAAATGCAAAAGTTAGGTGGTTAGGGTCTCAATTCGAAATCAACGTCACGTCCAGGCCGCCCAGTTGCCGGTCAACAGAACGTGAATAGCCAAAAATCCATTTGTAGTTGCATGCGCGGCAATCGAATCGCCCAAGCGACCGGTCCGCGCGAAGGCGATTGCGTAGACCAATCCAGCGATGATGCCGGATATCCAGTTCGAGCCATGGAACGCTCCGAACGAGACCGCCGAAATGGCGATACCGACCCAGGGGAATGGCCGGAAACGAGCGTGCTGAAAATCGGACGACACTACGCGGCGCAATAAAAAACCACGAAATGCCAATTCCTCGATGATCGGCGTGACGAAAACGTAGCCGATCAATCGTATGGCAACCGAAACCGCTACGAGCATCGGTGTCATTGCCGAGTCGAACATGGTTGGTCGAGTTGCACTTGCATCGGACCTGAGCAAGAGGATCCAAATACCATATACCGCCGCTCCAAGGGCCATCGATGACCAAGAAAAAGACCAATCGACATCCCGCAACCCGCGTCTTAAAAGCAAGAGCGCTCCAATTGCCGCGAAGATCCGCAAGCCATAAGCGCCGACCGAGGCGATCTCTGTCTGCGCAATGAAAGCCGCCGTCACCATGCCGACGGCGACCGCCGCCAAAAAGGGAGCCAAATACGACGCGGTTACGTTTGTTTTATTCGATTCGATGGTGTCAAAATCGCGCGAGTTCCGCGCGAAGAACTCAAGCCGAGTTCCGACGATCACCAATCCCAATGCAACGAAGTTAAATACGAGCCAGCCTGCTTGGGAATGAAACCCCCCCAGAGCTATTTCCGCTGACCAGCTTGTTCCAATCGCCACCAAAGTGGCGATGCGGGCCGCGTTCAACAACCACACAATGGCGAAACCGACGGGAAAGAGCAGTAGCGCGTGCGGAAATCGGAGCCGAGCTCGGAATGCGCACGCAAAAACCAGCAAAAATACGCCTATTAGTCCCAGCCCTTCGTAGCCAGAGCACGCTGGAGCGATTGTCACAGCAAATCGCTCAGTCCCCACGATGAACTGCGACCGATCGATCAAGATATCATCGTAGACGCAGCCCAACATGACCCGTACTAGAATGAAGGTTCCGCCTGCCAGTGGTTTCCAACCTTGGTTCACCCAATCGCCTACGCACCACGCCACGACTCCAGTCGCGCTGGCTACGACTACTGCTCAGCGGCTGCGCACCAGGAGCAACTTCCACACGGCAAACGGCCAAGCACTGGCCGCAAAGGTGAGGACGGTGGCTATGCCGACGATCAACCAAGCCGCCAGCCAACCCTCGTCGGATAGGCGACTATTCGTCGACGAATCCATCGCCAAGAAGACCCAGCTAAGCCAAGCGAAGGCCGCGTAGCAACCTAAGTGGGCAATGAACCTGCCAACGAATGAGTGCCGCGCGATCGACGAAGCCTGACTGTGAAGCACCAATCTAGCGGCGCCCCACCCCAAGAATGTCCAAGCCGCACAAGCCGCGATGACAATCTGTAATAATTGTGGCGCGTGTCCGACCCATGCCCCCCACCAGATACTGCGGGCAGACAGAGCACCAGTGTCCACAAGAAGCCCGAGCCCAAGCACTTCTGCCAGACCGACGATGCTCAAAAATATCAACCGCAAAACGGGAATCCTGGAGCAAGGAAATGCAGGATCGACGCGGTCTAGGTCATCACTAGCGCTAGCGATTGCTCCGCCTCTGGCAGCCAACGGCACGGACTCCGTACCTGTGGGATTTAATAGAACCTGAGGTATCTGAACCATAAAATAGACATTAATTCCCCAGAAAGCCTGCCGCCCCAGAATCGCACTTTTTGACGGTCAGGCAGAGGTTGAAACGTATCGCTAGACTGGCTCGTTAGAGTCGCGTCAAATAAAACTGCAGCCAAGCGTGGCCGACAGTGTAGAAGGTGGGGCAGGTGCAAGTACGCAACCAACGACCGTTGGCGATGATTCGCCCTAGGGAGCTGTTACGGACACGAAACCGCCTTTGAGGGTGCGACCGGCCCGCCGCCGACCGCACCGGAATGCTTCGGAAATTTACTTTCGTCGGCGATAGCGGTCGGTCAACATGGCCACGCCACCCAATACCAATGCAACCGCACTGGCCATCGAGCCGCCATCGATCTCAGGAACCGAAGGGGGAAGGGGATCTGCCATTGCAACCGAAGCCAGATTCCATACGGCAAAGGAGAAAACACCCAACACGGCATAGTGCAACAGATTTCGAACAGACATTCTCACACTCCTGATGTAAAGTCGACTAATCGAATTTCGCAAGGGTCGCTACGGTAGACCACCGATCCTAAAACCCCTACCAATGGATGATCCTAGTCGGCTAATGTAAGGATGCAAGCGTTTTGTAAAAAAAAAGTAGAAAATATTTATTCGCCGATTTCCGCGAGGCTTGATTCAATGACAAATTTGGAGTCAAAAATTACAATTTCCAAACGTATTTGGCATTTTTTGCGTGTTTTTGTCATTGGATTAATCTGAAAACGTTGGCAATGTAGGGTTTGTCGTTTTGGGTAGTCTTTGGTGCAAAATTTGGCTTTATCAATGTTTTCGTTGAGGAAACGGCGGTTCTGGGATTGGAAGGATGGAATACTGAGGTCCATATTTATTGCTTGTGCGGCGATTAATTGGATGTTAATTCCGCGGGAAGCCAGCCATGGATGGACGCACGTATGCAAGCTATTTTCTGCAACCCGGGGCTCTTGCTCACACGCGATATGAAACGCTTCGCGCTGAGTGTGTTGACGAGCGACCGTTAGGGGAAGCGGTCTTGCGACACCCGACAAACACGCTCACTTTCGACTCTTATGGGGACTTAGTCGTCGCCACAAAGCGGCGGCGGCGGTGGCCAGCTCAGCCGATCTAACAGCTATGCCAGCGATGACCAGCACGGGCGGACCGGAAGCGCGCTTCCCTATTGTTTCCAACGGGGATGGGTGCGGCGTGCAAAGCGGTGCGAAAGTGTAGGAACAGGCCGACGATCAGCCTGCTGTCGAAGAAACGAAAAAACCGAACTATCTCCTGGAAAATGTGGCTTATTGCGTGCTACTTGCACAGAGCGGAGAGCACGGGAGTCGAAGCCGCAACTGTTGCCAGTGACTGATTTCGAATCAGCTTCCTGTACGCAAACAACCAACGAAAACATGGGCCTGCGAACACCTGCTAATCATTTGCGGACAAATTGTCAAACGCAATTAAGAATCAGCCAATTTAGCAGGGTGGCTGGGTTGATTGCGATTGGCTGATCGCAGGTTGCGGGGCGGCTGATTAGAGTAGAAGGGTGTTTCAGCTTAGAATAATCGCCTCGCTGTGAAGTATTCAC
>JBGSNE010000180.1:0-5798 GCA_041739785.1 Pirellulaceae bacterium | reverse complement strand
TACCGCCAGGAAGAACGCCGCGACCAGGCCGATCGAAGTCGATTCCAAGCTGCAAAGCGACGTCAATTGCTCCAGACGCCCTAAACGTTTAATCAAGCAATTGCAAGACTCACCATCCAATGGCTCAGGTGTACGGTCCCCTTTAGCGGGTCAACTTCGTCAGAACTGCTCTCAGGCAACGGGAGGTATTCGTCGATCGTTGATTGATCAAATATCTGCAGACCTATTTGTCGCCACAGAGTTCGTTCCCCAACAGTCAAGTACTTTGGATTGTTCTGCAGGTATGTAGCACCGGTTATCCAGAAATTGCCACATTGTTCCTCCGTCCCTTTCGAGTTAAGTAGATCAACGATCCCGAGAAGGAAGGGTAGGTTCGCTTTAACCGGACTCTTGTTCCACCAAGCCTCGAACTGAGTAACAACTTCGGGCTCGAATTCCCGTTGAAATGTAAGTACTCCGTCAGCAAGGTTCAACAATACCTGCGAATCGGGTGGATGAGTGGAGCCACATTTGAGCTCCGCCCAAAGGAGAAAGACATTCGAGTAGATCGGGACTAAAGTATCTCGAGGGAACTGGCTTTCATTGACAAAGTCCTGCATCAACTCTGGAAGCCCCGTCAGTAGCAGTTGACGAACTGCCTGATCTGACTTTAAGTCCGAACTCAAATACAGTTCCTCTAAACCGTTCGCCAGTTCGATGATTGATTGCGACTTAAGGTGCTCGAGGTTCACATCGGGACGTTCAGTGAGGAACGCTCCCAAGTCAGTACTGCTGCCCTCAGACAATTGAGATACCCAGTCACTCCAATCGCAGGGAACTGACAAAGAACGATGTTTTTTGTCACTCTGGGATTCCGCCGGCAGTGGGGCCTGCCCTTGGAGAGATTCGAGCTTATCGGCGAGGCGCTGGTTTGGATTGAAGCCTAAGCTCTGACGAAGTAGGGAGGCATAAGTCTCGGGGTCCGCATCAACTAACTGGAGACCTGTATCCTGAAGGCGAGCCCAGTTTTTCTGTGCACGAGCCAGCCAGAATTGCTCTTCCAGTGACGTTTCTGGACTAGCGGAGTCTTTTGTCGGTTCGACTTTTTCGAGATACCCTTTCAACCCCTGAACTTCATCGCGCACCGCAATATGTGCAGCTAATTCCGGTTCTTGTTTCGTAACCGCGTAACAGGCTAACAAGCGCAACGTTTCGATTCCGTCGTCTTGGCTACTTTGGCTAGCCACGGATCACGCTTTGAAACCACGCGAACGCTGATCTTGTTCAGCGGATCGACGATCCAGTGCTTGCCGGTACCCAACAGGCCCTTGAATTCGCCTTCGCGGAACTTCAAGCCAACTTCGTAGCTGCGAATCACAATTCTCTTTAACATGAAGCCGCCTCCTTTCACGAAAGCGAGTAACAAAATGCCGACCAATGCCAGCGTAAGGTCGTTGATTACAGAAAGACGCCTTGAGGCAACGAATTGTTCGTCAATCACACGCGACTGCTACGGAGGAAGGCTTTGACAGAGCTCTGTCGATAAGATTGGTTCGAACTCAAGTAACAGACACGGTAGGAACAATGCCCTACAGAATCAGCACTTTCATTGCGTTCCGCCGCTATCAACGTTGCAACGCTTCGGCAAACCTACAAGGTGAAGTCATGTGTTGCTGCGACCAGTTCATCGTCTACCTTCAGATTCACTCAGCGGCTTTCACCGATTCGTGAATGTTCCAGTCTACGAGTCACCAGCTTGCAGCCGATTGCGCTAAACAATCGTTGCCCGCCAGCTTCTGTGGTGGACGCTTTCGCGCCCGGGTTGGTTTTCAGCCAACTTGGTGCATCGACGGGAGTCGAACCCGTGACCGTCAGGTTATTAGCCTGATGCTCTACCCGCTGAGCTACTTCAATCGGTGTTGCTTTTAGAACCCGTTCACGGAACACAGTACGCCAACTGCCGCAAGGCAGGGCAGTCTGCGCCGCCGGAACAACATCGACCAAATGCTTGCTTACAAGCAGGAATGCAGTGATTCGAACACTATCCATCGGTTTTGGAGGCCGAGTCCGCTCCCAGGCGAACATTCCTGTATTGTGAGCGGTTCGGCGATAGCCGCCGGTATCGAAACCGAAGGCTAACGCCTACTCGCTCAGTCACAAACTATGTTTCCAATTCAACGTTCCAGTACGCTTCGCTGATAAACTTATTCCAGCTCTGGATGCGATTCATGCGCTGGGCATAGATCGGCTTCCAGTTCGGACGTACCGGCTGCTTGCGGAGCTTCATGCGCGCTTCGGCCGGCGTGCGAGCTGCCTTGCGAGAGTTGCAGTCAACGCAAGCTAGTACACAGTTCGTCCAGTTTGACTGGCCACCTTGAGCACGCGGCACAACGTGATCGATCGTCAACTCCTCGCTGCCAGGCTGCTTGCCACAGTATTGGCAAGTCATTTTGTCGCGCTTGAATACGTTGCGGCGACTGAAGGTAACCGTTTGCGTCGGCAACTGATCGAACTTGGTCAGTGCGATCACTTCTGGCACGCGGAACTTTTGGCTCACCGACTGAATGAATGGTTCATCGCGATCTGGCACCAACTGGCTCCAATCGCTCCAGTCAAACAACTGGTAGTCCACCGGATCGACCACTTTGGCGGAGTCGTTCCACAGCAAGATCAGCGCACGAGCGACCGTGGCCACATTGATCGGCTGCCATTTACGGTTCAGTATCAGCGTCGGACGCTGGAGCGTCGGGCTCAAGCCCATGAAGTTCGTCTGTCGATCCAGAGTTGCAGTGTTCACGTCAATTAGTCCATGTGATATGAAGTCCATTGGGTTGAGAAAGCGACGTAAAAAGGACTTACATCAGCAAAGGGTTGTTCACGCATTCAATGAAAAAACGCTCAACGAAGTATTGGTCAGAGGTTAGCCCGTCCGAAAATGAGCAAGCGGACGGTGCGGGGTTTGAACCCGCTCAATCTTCCGATTGACTTCCATGTACTCCGAGCCGTCAGTTGAGCATATATTGGTTCACTTGACGAAGTTGTGGACAGAGATCCGGCCCGTATATCAGTACGAGCGGGCCGGGCGGGATTCGAACCTGCTAAACCATGTACTCCGAACCGGCAGTCAAGTGTTGTTTTTGATAGGTGAGTAAAAGCGGTTTAGTCCAAGGCCGACGTCACAAAGTGAGCGGTACGCAACGCTCAACTCGTTCAGCAAGCCATCGATCCATTTCTTGTCGTAGCGTTCCCCTTTGTATTCAAAGGACTTTAGCTTAATGCCACCTCTGTCTTCGTCGAACGAAGCTTGTAGCAACCCGAAAACAAGACTTACATGCTTCGTTCTATTTACAAACGCGTTTAGGTACTTCCATTCTCGCGAATCCAATAGAACATTAATTGGCTGATTCAGGTGACTGAAGTCTGCTGACGTTTGAGCGCACTTTTGAATGCATCTTAACGTCAATCTTTTCAAATCAACTTCCGGGTGACTTTGGTCGAGTCGCATCGCCCAGTAACACGCATTGGCCAGAATATCTCCCATCGAATGAATCGATTGTGCAGCAGCGATTGTATGCGCTTCCGTTTGCACCTTTGCCAATTTGAATGGGACTGTGTCTTGGTCGGGGAGCCAAGAAGCAAACATCGCATGCAATACGGACCTCGCATCTCCGTATCGTCCATCTTGATTTGGTACCGATTCGAGCGCCTCCCGAAAAATACGCTCGGCCTCTTCCTTGTGGTAGGAGGCGATGTAATGCTTCCATCCGAACGATTGTATTGCAGAGTGAAAATGCTCCGCGATTGTTTTTCCGTGTTGTGCTTCGACCTGCTCGGTTAGGTTCTTGATATCCCAGGTAGCCACTTCGGTTCCTCCTTCCAATTGCATACTCTTCGCAGTAGTATAGAATGATCGACGAAGTGATGTGTCAGAGGGTTTACGGCGCTCTACCACTGAGCTACGGCGCAATGTATCAAAACAAAGTCGCGCCGGTGGGACTCGAACCCACGACATCCGGCTTATAATGCTGTACTCCAACTCGGCAGTCGATCAAGTAGCCCGACCAGGAATCGAACCTGGGTAGTCTGTTTAGAAGACAGATGTGATCTCCACTTCACTATCGAGCCATACTCCTAACTGCAAACTCAGTCATTTGCTCAAGCACCAGTTGGGACTAACTCTTCATCCAGGAGTCCTTCATCAACAAGTCGCTTGTAGTACGTTCTATGAAATTGGTTCGATCGCTGTACTATTAACATGGCCTCCTCACGAGACGTGTCTTTCCGTCTCTTTCGACCTGTGTAGAGGTCGCCATACACTTCATGTTGAATCTCCAAACCACGAACGGAATATACTCCTGCCTCAAACAACAGCGTTGCTCTTGATATTGCGGATTCGGCACGATTGCGCCATTGGGTTGCGTCGTCGAGGGTGATGTCGTCTGGAGTTAGCCAGCGCATTTCCTTAGGAAACAAGTCAACATAAAGACCTAATTGCCGAAGCCGCTCACACAACGGGGCATACCCTTCTTGCTGATGGCCTGCGCACATAAGCAAACCTTCTGACTCGCGAAGTGTGTCCTCGTATGTCTGCGAAAACGCCCAAGTTGATTTGTGCTCGTGGCTCCTAAAACTCTCCCAAGCGTCGCCCCAAAGCACCGAGTTTGAGTCTGGAATTCTGCTCATTGAAGCAAGCACTGATATTTTCCCAACTTCCTCCATCGCTGCGACCAATAGGGATTGCGCGCGACCAAATCGGTCTGCTGCTATTAGGATCTTCGCGTCATCGAACAGACTTAGAGCATTGTGAAGCACTGCCGTGATGCCAACAGCGATGACAGGAATCGTAATGGACCCGTTGTGTCGTTCAAAGAGTCTTTTTACTTCTTCGCTCTGGTTATCTGTCAATAGTCTATAGTTGTCCTTGAACTTTCCCATGAGCCCCCTCGAATTTTACTTTTACGTTGATTTTAGACTGAGCAATGACCTAGTCCATTGTATTGTCTAAGCGGAAGGCAAGGGAGTCGAACCCTCATCTCTAAACGAGAACCGCGTTAGCAGTGCGGCCCAGCAAACCGTATCTGGCTACCTTCCGTATTCTTCAGTGGAGTCACCGAGAATCGAACTCCCAGCTCCCGCAGGGAAAACACTGCGCCGCCATGCCATAGCGGCGTCTTCCCGTTGGACCATGACCCCGTGTCAAACAGAGGTTCGGTCGAGAATCGAACTCGATCTTCGTTCTTACCAAGAACGCGTGCTCCCGGAACACTTACAAACCTTCAGTGATCGCGGATGGAATCGAACCATCGGTCTCCTGCGTGTCATGCAGGCGTCTTAGCCGCTGGACCACGCGATCGAAGTAAAAGGATTAAGTCGGAAGGATGAAGGATGAAACTTTGATATCCATCCTTCCTCCTTCCTCCTTCATCCCTCAGCCTTTTAAAAAATGGCGGGTCCAGGAATCGCACCTGGCAGTCCAAGCTTATGAGGCTTAGTTAAGCTCTAGCCCACCCGCGAGTTGCAAGCCCCGGAATCGAACCGGGCGACCGACCGTATGAAAGTCGACTCAGTACCAACTAGCCTGCAGGCTTTACTAAGTCACGAAGAGGAGATTCGAACTCCTACGCCTTGATGGCACGACGTTCTGAGCGTCGCATGTCTACCAGTTCCATCACTTCGTGTTGTTAGTGACTCGGACCGGAATTGAACCGGCGTCGACCAGCTTGAGAGGCTAGTTGCAAGAACCAAACATCGCACCGAGCCATATTGTTCGTTCAGTGAGCCGGGAAGGAATCGAACCTTCCGCGCCGCGAGGCAACTGT
>JBGSNE010000175.1:0-8129 GCA_041739785.1 Pirellulaceae bacterium | reverse complement strand
AAAAGGTGTCGGACACCAAAAGCCGGAACGGCCCTTCGGGTGCTTCGCCCTTTTGGTGTCCGACACCTTTTCCCGACCCACGACCATGCGAGGAAGCAGCCGCAAAAATTGACGACCTGAAATCTAACGCGATTTGGTGTTCACTTCGAGGGGTGGCACGGAATCGATTTTCAACAAAGCCAAGATAACTGAGACCAAAAACTTCGGTTCCGTACATTGTTAGAGTATCTTTCTATAGACTAGCTACTCCGGTGACCATGATTTTCGTCCATGAACCGAACGGAAAAGGTCGATATCATTTAAAGCCAAACCAGACACCTTATTGTGTTCGATTCCAAAAGAATTAGAGTAGCGCCAATTCCATGGCCAGTTAGCCTTGCTCAACTCGGCGCGCGCTGCGGATTGAGCAACGGGAGAGGGAACATCTCGACGTGAATAAACGGAACAGCCGATCGAAGAAAATCAACTTGAATTTTCTGAGCGACGACGAACTGCTCGACATGCGGATGTGCGATCTGGGATTGACAATTGCCGGGACGGTGATCGAAGAACGGATTGAGCAGCTCTATTCCGAACTCGCGGAGCGGGGTCTATCCTTTCGGCCCCATTTTTGGCTGGCGGACGAATGGTTTTCTCCCGATGGCGTTCCCGGCATTGCGATTCCATTCTATTTGGCCCATCCGCGACTGATGCGTTTGGAGCGCAAGCTGATTCTGGATGTCGAAGGGGGGACGCAAGAATGGTGCATGAAAATCATGCGTCACGAAGCAGGACACACCATCGACACGGCTTATCGCTTGCGTCGACGCAAGAGCTATCGTGAGACCTTTGGACGCGTGTCCGCCCCCTACCCCAACTTCTACAGCCCCAAGCCCTACAGTCGCAACTTCGTCCAACACTTGGATATGTGGTATGCGCAATCTCACCCAGTTGAAGATTTCGCCGAATCGTTTGCTGTGTGGCTTCGGCCACGTTCGCGTTGGCGAACGCAGTACAAAGACTGGCCTGCCTTAAAAAAGATCGAATACGTGAACGAAACGATGGAAGAACTGCGGCAACGCAAGCCGTTAGTCTCGTCACGGGCCCACATCGATCCGTTGCGGACCATTCGCAAGACGCTCCGCACCCACTATGAAAAGAAACGAGCCCACTATGGGCTCGAACATCCCAGCTTTTACGACCGCGATTTGCGGAGGCTTTTTTCCGATCATCCGGACCATGCGAAAAACATGTCGGCCACCGCGTTTCTCAGACGTACGCGCACCGACTTGCGAAAAACGGTCTCGCAATGGACGGGTGAGTACCAGTACACGATCGACCAAGTTCTGTCGGAAATGGTCGAACGCTGCCGTGATCTGCGATTGCGTTTGGCCAACAGCGAAGAAGAAACCAAACGTGACGTCATGATTCTATTGACTGTACAAACTATGAATTTTCTGCATGAAGGGCATCACAGGGTTGCTCTATGAGACAGCTACGTGTTCTGGCCCTGGTCAGTGAAAATCTTGTTCCTCCCGATAGTATGGAGGGAAGCACCGACAAGGAAATTGACGAGTGGAAGACGGAATACGATGTGATCACCACGCTCCGCGAGATGGGACATCACGTCGAAGTGCTGGGCCTCAGTGACGATCTGACGCCGCTGCGAAATGCGATTGTCAAAAGTAAACCGCACGTGGCCTTCAACCTGCTGGAGGAATTCCATGGTGTGGTGACTTACGATCATGCTATCGTCAGCTATTTGGAACTTATGAGGCAATCCTACACCGGCTGCAACCCGCGCGGGTTGATGATTTCCAAGGACAAGGCCCTATCGAAGAAGATCCTCTCTTTTCATCGCATACCTTCCCCAAAATTCGCGGTCTTTCCACTCGGACGCAAAGTGGTTCGTCCCAAAAAACTCGGCTTTCCGATATTCGTCAAATCGGTAATCGACGATGCTTCGCTGGGAATTTCCCAAGCCTCCGTCGTTTACGATGACAACGAACTGGCCGAGCGCGTCGCCTTCATCCACGAACATACCATGGCCGACGCAATGGCCGAGGAGTTCATTGAAGGTCGCGAACTTTACGTAGGAGTCATTGGCAACGATCGCTTGCAGACCTTTCCCGTGTGGGAGCTGCTGTTCACCAAAAGCGATGCTCCCATCATTGCCACGCGAAAAGTCAAGTGGGATCGCAATTACCAAGAGAAGCTGGGCGTAGTTACCGACCAAGCCAAAGATCTCACACCCATACAAGAAAAACAGATTGCGCGCATTTGCAAAAAGGTATACAAGGCGCTGGACTTGAGCGGCTTTGCACGGATGGACTTGCGAATGCGGGCAGACGGACGCGTGTACGTGTTGGAAGCCAATGCCAATCCCAACTTGGCCTTCGGCGAGGACTTCGCCGAGTCGGCGGAGAAAATTGGGGTTTCCTACGAGGATCTGCTAAGCAAGATCCTCGCCCTTGGCATGCGTTACCGCGCCCCCTGGAAACTCTAAGCAAGTACGTCAGGCTTTCTTGCCTGACCCGTACGTCAGGCTTCGGGAATCTTCGCATCCTGCTGTGTCACCGGGGCGGACGACTCTTTTGAAGACAATCCGATTAGCGCATCGAATTCGTCATCCGCTTCACTGGTCTGAGCATATTCCAAAAACTCATCTTCGGCGCGTTTGGAATCCATGCCCGCCAATTCACGACTGACCCGAGCGTTAGCCTGCGCCTTTCCACGCACCTCGCGCAGTTCGCGAAGCTCTTCACTAGTGCGATCGTTCGAGAGACCCGTCATCATGTCGGCGATCTGCTTTTCTTCAGAAGCTGAAAGCACATCGGCCACGGCATCGTGCTTTTCTTCCTTCAATTTTTCCAGATCGCGCATCAGGGCCTGGATTTGCGTTTTATGCCCACTCACGTTCGCGACCAGCTGTTTGAGATCTTCGTCAATCTCGGTGCCTCGACTTTGCTTCTCCGCCAAAGTGCTAGAAAAATCCTTGAAGGCAGCTTGGCATTTCAGATAGTCAGGATCATTTTTGACCGCATTGACATCACCGTTGTATTTTTCCACCAAACTCTTGGCTTTCGCAGCCGCACCAGCCCGAAGTTTTTCGAGCTTTTCAATATCTGCGGTTATGGTTCGCAACTTTTCCTTCTTGGATTCCTCCTGAGCGATCATGGCGCTAATCGCATCCTTGTATTGATTTAACCGCTTGCGCTTCTCCTCGATGACCCGATCGTAGTTGGCCGAGATCACGCCGGGGTTCATCCGCAGAGTTTCGCTAGCCTTGTCAACACGAAAAGTCACCAAATACCAGACGGCGCGAAAGTATTTTCCGACAGCTTTAAACATTAATGGAATCCTTTGACTGACTCATGGTCGTAATCTTAGTGAAAAGTATCTTAGCGTTGGCCCAATAAGTATGTCGTTCGCACGTTCAGTCGCAGCGAAATTAGGCTGATATTTACACGACAATTATCTTATCACAGTCAGATAATTCCGTGTGCGACGATCGCGGCCAGTTTGCAGGCTAACGAATGCCTTGCGACTCCAAGAGGTTGATTTCTTGTTCCCACAGGGCGCGCTGCTCCTCCGTAACATTCGGATCGGGCAGCAAACTTCGTCGCGTGCAGTTTACCAGAGCTTGCAAAGTCTGATAGCGCCGCGTTGCCCCGATGGCCGGTTGAATGAAATCCCTGACCGAATCCCTCAATTCTTGCTCGCTACGCGGGGGAATGGCTTTGATCTGGCTTCGCAACGCCGCAAAACCGGCCGCAGAAAAATCCTGCGACAGCCCCTCCTGATCAAGCCAATCCACCAGTTTGGCACCTGCTTCACCAGCAGGCTTGAGCATCCATTTGATGAAATCGGTCCGGTCCTGACCGACGGGATCGAGGACCGGAATGATCAAATCTCCGACCCTCCCTGGACGACGAATGTCCGGAGACAACAGGTGAATCCGCGCGGTCATGAGCAGCCAAATTACTTTGCCGCGCAGCGCGGTGTCGCTCATCATGCCTTGAATCTTACCTGTTAAACGCCGTTCGGTTTCGTGCGCTCCCTCCCCTACCCCACCAAATTGCGTATCGGCCTCATCAACAAAGATCACGACTTTCTCCAATGCTTCGAGCACTCGACGCAACCGTTCGAATATGACGTCTGTCTGACCAAACCACTGGCTACGGATACTCTTGAGCACCAAGACAGGCATGTCGAGTTCCGCCGCCACCGCCTCGAAAATAAAGGTCTTACCTCCTCCGATCGGACCGGCCACACCAGCGCCAGGGAGCGCTCGATCATCAGGAAGTTTTAAGCGTGGCAGCATGTACTCGGCCAAAAACTTCTTGAGCCTCTCCGCACCCACGACGTCCTTGAGCGTATGCGTCGGCTTCTTGAACTCGACCACATCTTCGCCCAATTGTGTTTGTATAAACTGTTCCACTTGGTGGACCACATCTTCCCGCGACACAGGTTGATTGTTGTAGGCCGCCGCCAACAGTAATTGCCGCAGGGCATGGATCGTCAGGCCCGCCGTCGATTCGGCCAAAGTATCAAGTTGACTGACCTCGTCAGCCGTCCGCTGTTCGGGTGTCACCTCATCGGGAACTGGAATCGTCGCCGAGGCAGGCTGCGAGCGATTCCATGACAAGAAGTGACGTCGAGTTTGCGTGTCTGGTGCCGGAACCTCCGCCCCCAGGACTTGTGGCAAGCGAGCAATGCGCGAGTGGATTTGGCTGCGTGATTCGGTGATCAAGCAGACGGTATCCTTACCAGAGAAAAAATCGGGGTCGCTGAACCAATCGGTGACGATGGCGATTCTTCGAAGCTGCGTGTCGTTCATGCGTGCTACATTTTCGTCTCCACCAGGCAGCAACATGTCGGCCGCTTCGATAAAGATCAACAAATTTTCACGGAGTGTATGCCGCGAACAAATCGTCAACTGCCGCAGAAATTCGAGTGCCTGCGTGGCGTTGCCAATCGCGTCGCGGAGATACTGATCGAATTCTCGACGACGCAGGTCGATCTTACTACTCTCAGCCCCCAGGTCCTTGATCGCCAGCGAATTGATATCTACGCCCGTTTTCCAGGCCGCCCACGCCTCGCGCAATTTGGCCTGATCCTCGGCCGTCAACCGCACCGGCCCATTCAATTCATAGACAACTTGAATCAACCCACCCACGCCTGTTTTACGGAGCAAAAATTGAACAAGTGGAACATAGCTCTGCCCGTCGAAAAACAGATCGTTAACATTCCCCGAAACGACGATCGAGCGGGCTTGTCCCGAGTTGATGATTTTCGCCAGCTTGGAAAAGAAGTCGTATCTAGGGGCATCCGAGGGCGTAGTGCTCATGGAGGTCGCTTTTTATTCGTGAACGGAAATGGGATGAGTCCCCAATTCTGACCGATGCCGGGCCAACGCTCAACGCCACGCATTCGCATTTATCATTGGACTTAACTGCCTCGATACTCAAATTGCTTGGCCGTTGGGTAGGAAATCGCAGAAAGCGTCTATAATCAGGGGAGATACAATCAGGGTAGATACTTCGTATCGTCGGCAACCAGATTGTTTTTCAGATTGTTTTTCAGCTTGGAATTTCCCATGCAATCTCCCTTCCCTGGGATGGATCCCTATATCGAGTGTCAAGAATGGGACGACTTCCATTCACGGTTTAACAACCTCTTAGCGAGGGTGATCAAGAGTGGAAGGATAGCCTGCTTAGCACGATGTCCTAAGAGCCAAACGAAAAGAACTTCCTATGACCTCCACCTCTACACGCTGGCGACTCGAAGACTTAACGCTCAACGACGCACGAAGGCTCGATTGGCAAGTAGCTGTGCTGCCGATGGGGGCCACCGAGCCGCACAATTTGCATTTACCCTACGGTACCGATACGATCGAAGCTGGTGAATTGGCCAGCCGGTGTTGCGGACAGGCCTGGGAACTGGGAGGTCGACCTGTCCAATTGCCAACGATTCCTTATGGGACGGAGACCAATCTGCAACGCTTCCCCTTGGCCATCAACTTACAACCCAGCACTCTGTTCTTGATGCTGCGCGATGTGGTAGAGGCCGTCGAAGCGAGTGGTATCTTCAAGTTATTGATATTCAACAGCCACGGTGGCAATGACTTCAAACCGTTTCTGCGCGAGATTTATGGTCGTACCAAAGTGCAAATTTTTCTGTGCAATTGGTACCAAATGATTCGCGATGAAGCCCAACATATTTGCCAACATGCCGACGATCACGCCGGTGAAATGGAAACTTCGCTCATTCTTAGTTTTCGTCCCGATTTGGTACGCCGCAACGCAGCCGGTGAACTGTCCGCCGATGCAGGCGACCGTCGTGAACTGCGATTTGAAGCGCTCAAGGAAGGCTGGGTCTCGCTCACCCGCCCCTGGCATTTGCTCACCACCAACTCCGGTTCCGGAAATCCTCACCAAGCCACCGCCGACAAGGGCGTTCAATTGACAGACGCCATCGTGGCTCGCGTGGCTCCCTTCCTAGCCCAATTATCCCAAGCCGAGTTGGACGAGACATTTCCATTTGTCAAACCATAGTGCGTCGCGTTTGGTCAAGTGGGTCACGGTTGCCGAACGTGACTTAGTGGGTCACGGTTGCCGAACGTGACTAACTTCCTGCTCCGATACTCATCAGTCTCATGATTTCCATACATCCCATCAGAAGCATGCTTCCCAGCGCTCTGGTAGTCGCTTCCGGCAGAAGCGACCCACTTAAGAAGCGCCCCACTGAAATCCAGGACCGATCCATGACGGCTCCACCAACCTCCGTCGATTGCGACGCGCGGCGTCCGCCATTGGATCTGCGGCTGTTGTTTACCGCCATGCTGTTGGCCGCTTTATGGTCAAGCCTGGTTGCCATAACCAGCGTAAGCAGCAAAGTCGTGTTGGCTATCATGGCACTCACGTACTTATTTGGTTGTTGGAAAACGCGTCGAGCAGTGTTGTACCTATTCCCAGCGATGTACTTGCCATATTTCTTGTGGCTACTGGGCGATTGGCCGTCGGACGAATATCGACAGCAATGGATTGCCGCACTCTGGCATCTTCCGGGGATGCTGGCTGGGTCACTAATCTACCCTCCTAACGTGCCTACATTCCAGATCATCTCCAGTCTCGCGACGTTGTCGTTGTTCTTCGCCCTGCTAGTGCCGGCACGCATCAGCACTCAAGCCGCGCGCAACACGAGCGGAATTGTAATATTGATCTCACTACTCAATGGTCTCGTCGTCTATCAACTGTTTAAAATTGATTAACCCAAACTGCTGATGAGTCGCATTTTGAGCAGCGTGGCTAGGTAGGTGCCGGGAGGTGTAATGTCGATTCGGAACCGGTATTGGCAACTGCGTTCTAGCCGTCGCCTGCGCAGGCTGCGACTACTCCTTCGTGAAACCATGAGGTGGATCGCAATACACGATATTGGAAAAGCCGTTCCTCCACCGACAGCCTGCTCCGGCTCGGCGTTAAACAAAATACCTACTGCCCAATTGGCTCACGTTGATCCCATCGCCAACTTGTACTGTGCTGCCGCCGCGACATAATGCTGATAGCCGTGCAGTATCCGCTCCAGATCGGCATCGCTGATTTCGCGTACGACCTTGCCAGGCATGCCGAGTACCAACGATCGCGGTGGAATGACCTTCCCTTCGGTAATTAAGGCCCCGGCACCAATGATCGAACGCTGGCCAATATGAGCTCCGTTGAGCACAATGGCACCAATTCCAATTAAGCATTCGTCTTCTACCGTAGCTCCATGCACGATCGCTTGGTGTCCCATGGTAATGCGACTACCCAGCGTACATGGTTTGCCGGGATCGGCGTGCAAACAAGCCAAGTCTTGGACGTTGGTATCGTCTCCGATGCGGATGGCTTCGACATCGCCGCGGACCACCGCACCGAACCACACACTACTCCGAGCGCCAACATGCACCTCCCCCAACACGGTGGCTGTTTCGGCAATCCAAGCAGTTGGATCGATCCATTTAGGGTGGCGGTCAATATTTAACAATGCGCTCTCCTTTAGTGAGTTAAGTCAGGCGACTACAATTTTTCTCAAACACGACTTGTCGACGGAACGCTCCGACAGTTTCGGCCTCCTATGTAGCGGAAGTCGCCAAGACTTTCGGCAGACGC
>JBGSNE010000169.1:0-11738 GCA_041739785.1 Pirellulaceae bacterium | reverse complement strand
AGTTCCAAGTTCCAAGTTGAATTAAAGCCAATTCCAAGTTTAATTAGGGCCAATGGCCCGGCAGGATTAGGGCCAACGGCCCGGCAGATTGTCTAGCCCCGGCTGCAGGCCGGGGGGACGCAACGTTACCCATCCGTTAGGGCCAACGGCCCGACAGATTCACATATCCGTTCAACGTTTGAGTGCACCGGAGTCGCGCGGCGACGTGACATCCCATCCTTCGCACATTGACCGCATTTCTATCTATCGGGCCGTTGGCCCTAAACCGCAGACAATCGCCCGGTCTCCCCGGCCTGCAGCCGGGGCTAGATAATCTGCCGGGCCTTCGGCCCTACGCTCCACCCACAATCATCACTCATCAATCATCAATCATCAATCATCAATCCATTTTCCATTTTCCATTCCCTCACTCGCTCAATACCGCAACTGCAAACCGAGCCCCAATGAACTGATCCAATAATTACGCTCGGCGAAATTGAGTGCTGGATCGAGTGCACCGGTCAAGGGATCGGACAAATTGACTGCTAAATTGCTGTTGATTTGCTGGCTGGCTTGGGCCACCTTGGGGACCATCAGGTAGTTGTATCCAATGTTGAAGTCGAGTCCCGGACGCAACATGCAAGCGAAATTAATTCCGACTTCGGGAACGACTACGAACGTATCATCCAAGAACGCTCGATTGTTAGTATCGCGAGCCAGCAGGCCCTGCGAGGTGCTGAGTGACGAACCGTTGGCTGTCGTGGTCGTGCTGCCGTTGATATTGACTTGGCGACGCAGATTGCCGAGTCCCAGACGGAACAATGATTCCATCTTCCAACAAGCGAATTGTCGGGAACTCATCAATCCGTAACCGACACCGTTAAAACTGTTTTGAGTGCTGAAGCGATCGCTGACGGAAATCGTGTTGCCTTCCAGCCCAGGGATGCTGCCGGTCACAGTCGTATTACTAGCGATCCGTAAACTTTCGTCGATCGACACGTGTTGATAGCCCCACAGCCAATCGACACGTGTGAAGCGATCCATGTAGATCAACCGCTTGAGAGTCAATTCCAATCCGTCGACCTCCGACGTTGTGGCGACCGAGATATTACCAATGCTGTCACCAGGAAAGGCGACTAGCTGCGTATTGGCCACCGCAGTTGTTCCGGATGTATCTCGAAACGGACGCGCCAGAATCGGAAACTGGTTCGAACTGAAATTGAATTCGTCGTCAACATTCCCCGCATTCCAGTAGCGGAACATCAACCCAAAGCGATCGTCGGATCCCAGCGGCGTTGAGAGCGTCAATCGCACGCCGGCGTTCACCGCATCGCTAAATTTGCCATTGCCCAACAGGATTTGCGTGGTCGATTGTCCTAGTTCCCCCGCCAAATCGGCGTCGGTTCCGTCAGGGGCTGTTGTAACCAGGGCTGGTGACTCCATCGCTCGCCGCCAATAGAGCGGCACTTCGGCGCGAACGCTCATCCGACACCACAGCGACATCAGCGGTCCGCGGCCTGGCGAACAAGCCATCGAGGAACAGGTCGGAGCCAATTCGGAATAGCAACCACACGAATCGCAGCCCGGACTATCGCAACCCAGTGGTCCACAGCCGCCATAGTCGGCCGCTGCATAACCATAGCCATCATCCACATCACCCACGACCGTGCTCATGGCCGCATTGGAGCGGAACAGTGGCGCAGCCAATCCATCGTTGCCGCAGTCCGTACACGACGCACTCGCCACAACATCGCGCGACTCTCCCGCCCGCGTTCCACCAGCTCTCGAAACACCCGCTCTCGAAACGCTCTGTCTCGAAGCCCCTTGTGAGCTCACGATTGCGGCCGGTCGTTGGCCGCTAGCCTGACGCAGCGCATCATCGCGCACGGCATAGTTTTGCCGTGTGCTCGACGAAGGTGCGGTTGACGAAAATGCAGTCGGCAAATCGTCCGCATACAAGCTACGTTGCGTACGACCGCCGCGTAGTTGCCCATGAGCCATGTTGTGTAGACAACAGCTAGTCAAAAGAATCCACACGACAACCGCTGGTTTGACCGTTAAGAAGCCACCGGCAACCAGTTTCGACGCGCGACAAATATCAAGACAGCCAAACATGACTCGCCCCCCTGAGCAAGGCTTTTGAAAGCAATAAACGAGCAAGAGTGCTCAAGCGCCTCAGCGCCCAACGTTTATTTCGGCTTTGCCTGTCAGGATGATTGAGTAAAGCCGGTAAGATTTTCCGGTTACCCAAACTCTACCGAGCAACCCCCCCCTCAAGTGGGTCACGCTTGCCGAGCGTGACTACCTCCCTGCCTCCGCTACTCCTCCATCAAACCCGGCCTTCAAACAGTC
This sequence comes from Pirellulaceae bacterium, assembly GCA_041739785.1. GTDB lineage: Bacteria > Planctomycetota > Planctomycetia > Pirellulales > Pirellulaceae > Aureliella. The sequence continues at coordinate 9,407 of JBGSNE010000169.1, read as the reverse complement.
GCTTCCGGCAGAAACGACCCACTAGCCACTAGCCTCTAGCCTCTAGCCTACTCCCTCATCTCCCCCTCCATATTACTCTGCCACAGCTCTCCTGAATTCACATCCAGTGCCGTTAGCCAGCCGCCGCCATAGCAAAAAGTATCGATGCACACTAAATGCCCGATATCGAAGATTTCGCCATTGCGGTCATGGGTGTGTCCCACCACCGCTCGCTTTCCATTCACATGCGGCGCGGGAGTCATATCGGTGAGTTTCAGCCAGCGCAGCATCTGCCGTGGCTGTTCGGCCAGCGGAAGATCTGGGTCGTAATTGGCGTGCACGAAGAAGAAATGTTCCGTTTCGTAGTAATCGCGCATGGCCGCGAAGAAGTCGCGATGAGCCTGGGGAACGACGCTCATATCACCAGCAAAGCGGTAGGAATCGAGTGTTTCCACGCCGCCGTATTGCAGCCAGCGGTACGGGGGTTGGTTATCGCGCACCACATCAAGCATCATTTCCTCGTGATTACCGTGCAAGGCAATCAGCTGGCACTTGTCCCCCAATTCGATCAAGCAATCGATCACACCCTTGCTATCGGGTCCTCGGTCAACGTAGTCCCCCAAAGCCACGATAGTATCGTCAGGTTGTGGCTTTATGGCCGCTAGAATAGCATCCAGGGCCACGGTACATCCATGAATATCTCCCAGGGCAATAAGGCGTCCGCTCATGCGCTACAATGTCGATCGAGGGTTAAACCCGGATTATTCATGAGCCGAGGGGCGTAAGCCCCCGGGCCCTCCAGCAACGCTTAGAAAACCGAGGGCTCACGCCCTGCGGCTCACAAGTTCATGAATGATCCGGGTTAAATGCTGTTGATAGGGTTATCTAAGATTGTGGTCTCGATAGCCAATAAGAGCAAGTAGCGGCAGGGCGCCTAACCACCACTTTGGCACCCCGCTACCATTTCAGTTCGGATTATTCTGAACTTATTAGTTTACCAGTGTTTATTCAGTTCCGACTATTTTACCTTGCACTATTCCCCATCACCTATCCCGTTCTCCGCTGTCCGCTCTCCCCCTCCGTTCTCTACGCTCCTGGTAGCAGCGGAGCTGCGAATTTGTCTAGCCGGGGGTGAAACGCAGTGAGCGGAGCGAACGGAGTGCAACCCCCGGAGAACACGGCTCGAAGCGCTCGCGGACGAGCGGTTGATTTAACCTTGTGCGGATTTCGTTCGACGTCCGCAACATCCCGGACGGTTGTGAGGCGATTCGAGGCAAAGGTAGGGTTTCGCTTGGCTCGCTGGAACTCGCCGTTCTTCACGCTTGGCTAATCAAATCCGCTGCTCCGACGATTGGCGGCCAACATCCAACATCCAACATCCAACATCCAACATCCAACATCAATCATCAATCATCAATCATCAATCATCAATCATCAATCATCAATCATCAATCATCAATCAACAATCAACAATCAACAATCAACAATCAACAGTGAATAACGTCAATTGACGCTATTCCCCGGCAAATGGACATATCCTGGCTACAACATTTCGGCGTCGATTAACAGCAGGATTATGATTAAGAGTAAGATTATGAGTAGGAATTCAGTGAATCCCGCTCCAGGCCCTAGTCTCAATGACTGTTCGCACAGACTCAATATTCAGTACATCGGCCCTGGCCAGCGGGCTGGTCAACGCTCAGCAGCTCGACTATGCAATGCGCGTCGCCAAGCACCGGCAGAGCCAGCAGGGGCTGTCGGACAATATTCCTCTCCCAGACCGACTGCTGGCTGACGTGTTGATCGAACAGGCGATCTTGACTCCTTACCAAGCCGATCAGCTGCTTGAGGGACGCACCAAACTGAGTCTCGGTCCGTATGTCATTACCGATTGGATTGGCCAGGGCGGAATGGGCCAAGTCTTCAAGGCCGTGCATGAGATGATGGGTCGCGAATGTGCGGTGAAAGTCTTGCCTCGGGCTCGTGCCACGCAAGAAGCTCGCGATAATTTTCGTCGCGAGATTCGCATGCAAGCTGGCCTGGATTGTCCCTATTTGGTGCGCGCCTTCGATGCGGGACAAGATGGCAATGTGCACTATCTAGTGACCGAATATGTCCCCGGTATGGATTTGCGACGCCTGGTAAAATCTCGCGGAGCGCTGCCAATACAACAAGCGGCCAAGATCATCATGCAAGCGGCCCTGGGACTTGACTATGCACACGAAAAGGGACTGGTGCATCGCGATGTCAAACCTGGCAACATCTTGGTTACGCCGGCCGGCGACGCGAAAGTCTCCGACGTTGGGTTGGCAGGTTTCGCCAAAGACCTCATCAATGATCCTCGCGCCGGCAAGATTGTAGGGACCACGGACTATATCTCGCCTGAACAAATCCGCACGCCGCTGGAAATACAAACAGCCAGCGACATCTATTCGCTCGGTTGCACATTGTATTATGCCGTATGTGGCAAAGTTCCCTTTCCTGGCGGGGACACGACATCGAAACTGCGGCGACATTTAGAGGAGACACCCTGGCATCCGCGGCGGTTCGCCATCGACATCACCGAAGATTTTGTGGACATTATCGCGGACATGATGGACAAGGATGCCAACAAACGGATTGCCAACGCGGCCGAGGTCGCCTCGCGTCTGGAACCGTGGGTCGGCGAAGTGATGGGGGTTGGCAGCATGAGCATGATCCGCTCACCTTGGATGGCACCCCCTCCACCGTCTCACGAACAAGATAAAATAGATCCAGCCACCGCAGCCGACACGGGTTTGGTCGAACAATACTCGCAACCCACCTGGAATACGTCTGGCGGCAGCGATGGTGCGCTGCAAGATAGTCGCCACGGCAATTCGAATTCCATCGCTTCCGAGACCGAAAAACAGCCGCTGCCAGAATTTAGCGACAGCGGTAGCAGCGTTTCCGTTGCCAGACGCGTTGGCGACAGCTACGGTTCGTTAGATTCCGCCAAGCCCACTCTGCTCAGCAAGTTTGACTCATCCGACAGTCGCATGAGCACTGGCATGATCATCGCCTTGACCATCGCCATCGCCGTCCCTCCCACACTCTTATTGGGTGCCATCCTCGGTTATCTTGCTGCGCAGTAATTATTAGGCTGTGCGGACGTCGAATGGCATCCGCGTGAGATTGAATCAACCACTCGTCCGCGAGCGCTGCGGTCTGTGTTGTCCGGGGGTTGCACTCCATTCGCTGCGCTCACTGCGTTTCACCCCCGGCTATCGAAATCCGCAGCTTCGCTGCTCCGACCAACATCGCATCGCCCCCGTTAGCGGCAGAGCCGCGGATTTGAATAGCCTAGGGTGTAGTGCGGCGAGCCTCAGCGAGCCAAACGGAACCCTAGGTGAACCAGCTTAAAACTCAATCCATTCGCGTTCATTGCAGCCACTTCCAAGAAACATTGAGCAAATCTGCGACGCTTAGACTTTCCGTTTTTGGTTCTAAAGCAACTCGGTCTTTTTCACTCAGTCGGCTCACTCTGGACAGCAGACGCTCGCTAATAGAAATCAACCGAGGTCGCGAAGTGAAAACCGAAGTCAATCGTCGTTGATTTCTATGCACGGATGCCGTTGGACTAAGCGAATTATTTTCCCCCTCCAAAAGAGACGAGCTCGTGGGCTCAATCACTACGCTTGGCGGTGGCAAAAGGTCAATGACGAACCAACCCCATCGGTCGCGGACGACCAGGGAATCAACTCCATTGACGTACCCGTCTCCGTTCACATCGGCTCGCAAATCGTAGCCGAAGTACGCGCCGTCCAGTGGGGCAATGCCGGGCAGATCAATTAGTTGAGAACTGAGGTGATAACGGATAAACGTCCAATCCTCGCCATTGACGTTATACTGTCCATTCAACGCAGCGTGCGCATCGACGGCATCTCCCTCAAGCACGAAAATCGTAAACGTCTGGTCAGCTGACAGGACCCAGCCGTCGCTATTCTGTATTCCCGCTGCTAACGCGGTCACACGAACTCTATTGGGACCCAGGGGCACACTGAGTTGAAGAGTCGCAGTGTAGCTGTCCGCATCCCAAGCAACACTTGCAATCGCGGGTACGACGCCGGGAACAAAGTGTGAATCCCAGCCGTACTGACCGGTCAAATTAAAATCACCAACGCTTAGCGAATCACCTACATCGCTGTTGAATCGCAGTTTTATTTCATCAAGTCCCCTCCATGGAATCGATTCCTTGGAGCCATTGGTCACGCGAAACCCGAAGGCTTGATCGTCATTGAAACCTCCATCGATATAGTCGCGAAAGAACGGCATCCAGGTGGTCGAATTTACATAGAGATCATCGATGGCAACACCTGGCCCAATCGCCAACGCATATTCGCCACTTCCTGCCGTCGCGGCCACGCGGATCGTATACACCCCCGTACTGGGAGCCACAAACAACAGGAACGCGTTCTTACCATCACTGTCCGCATCTTGATCGCTGGCCAGCACCGTCTGGCCGTCCGCCGCGATCACTGACAACTCTGGATTTAGATCGTTTAGCGGCGTCGCTGGCAGCAAAGAAAACGGAGTTCGCGACGCCAGGCTGATCGTCTGCCCTTGCTGTAAATTAATTTGATACCTGTCTTCGCTGTCGCTAGTAGTTGACAGATAGCCAAGCGTTCGCCGACTATTGGTAACGTCTCTCAACGTCGACGTAGGTAAATTGTTAGGCTCGATGTCCAGCGTCAGTGACTTGGCAAAAACTAAGCCGTACTCTCCAGCCTGCTCACTAGAAACTCGAACCATATATTTGCCCGCTGACGGGATGACGAAGTTGACAATGGCCACATCGAGATTCGACGCAACGACTCCCGACTGCAGTGGCTGCGTCGATCCAGTCGCCAAAACTGTCGTGCCGTCAGGGGCCAACAACTCTAGGATTTGCCCACTAAAATCACTTGACAATCCGGTGAGCACGATGTCGATTGGTTTTCCGACTTGGTCGCTCAAGTCGAATTCGAAAATATCCACATCCGGCACGACTGGCGCAAGCAATTCGAGCACCGTGCCATTGTTGAGCGACTTCGTATTGAAACTGTAGGTCAACGCGGACGTACTGGACGACTGATAACCGATCGTTGCCGATATGCCTGAATTGTATTGGGCGTTGCCAAAATCTACGTCCTGGTAGACAAACGTCGCTAGCACTGGCCCGCTGGCGAACACTTGCGCTTGAAACGTTACCGTGCCCGTTGCAAAGTTGTCATAGTGCGGGCGGTTGTCCCACTGCACGACCAACGCATCTTTACCGCCGATAGTCCTCTGCTCCCAATACACATTGCCATTGGTTGCATCCAAGTCATCCCAAAAAGGGAGTAACGCAGTGTTGAACTGATTGGTTGGGAGCACCACGTTATTGAAGTCAAATTGCTGCACATTCCCAGTTGCCATGCCGCCGTTATTGCTGACAGTGACCGTACCAGCCGGGAACAGTGAATTGCCAACAGTACTGGAGATAAAAGCAACACCGTCATCGTCCAGATTAAGCGGTGTGCCTGTCCCCGCAATATCGACAAAAAAGCTGGGGTTGCTCGACGTCGCGAATTGCAGCGGGTTGGAAGTCGGAGTTGACGTGCCGATCACGGCCAGTCGTTCCGTTCCCGGCGAACCGCTAACCGCAGAAGGCCCCAGATTCAATCTATTGACCGCCGAAGTGTCGACCGCTTCCAGGCTTGCGTTTATTATGGCACGTAGATTAAACCCGGTCGCAATGTTCGCTGTAACGCGCAGTCGGTATAGTCCCGTAGAGACGATTGGCGTGGTCGGCAAAACGGCAGCAGCACCCGCGTTGGGAGACGAATACAGGTTCGTCACATTCACCAGAGTTAAACTCAGTGTGGCACTGCCCGAAGCGGTAGCCGATGCCGCAACGGTTTGCCCGGCGGATAGTAGCACCATAAAATCGACCTGATCGGACGGCCCACTCAGTACTCCCGAGTTATTGTCGCTTGACGCGATCAAGCCTCCCAGATTAGCTCGGCGGACGAAGGGTGCCAATTCGTCGTCGACTACATTTACCGTCAACGCCGGAATGAACAAGTTCAGGGGGTAGCTCACCGGATCATTCGTGGCTGTGATCGCATGGGTCAACAGTGACGTGTGCACTCCTTCGCTAAGAGTATCGTTGGCGGCGCGAACGGTAATTGTTTGTGGAACAGTGTTACTAAACGACAATACGGCTGTGCTGGAAAAATTCACTCCGTCGGTACTAACGGAACTTTGTGCATCAGCCGTCACTTTAATCTGCACCGTCCCCACCGGCGAGCTTGCCAAGCTCAAGCGGTACGTGTCGACGGCACCATTTTCGTAGACCGTAGTTCCACCATCGGTCTCTATGATCGTAACGCCCGTCGTTTGCTCGCCTGCGATACTCAACCGATACATCTGCGCCGCATTGGCACTCCCGGCAACGCGAACGTAGTAAGTCCCCGCCGTCAACAATCCACTGCTAATCGACTCCGCAGCACCCAAGCCGCCAGTGTTGGATGTCTTCAGCACAGTACTGCCATCGGTACCGATCAACTGTAATGTCAAATCGCTTTGCCTTGACGCGTTAAACGAGGTTCCCGATGAACAACTTCCGTTGGCGTTTTGCGGACCCGAAAGATAGGTCGCACCAAGCGGCGTCAAATCGATGTTCGCTCCCATGCCGCTACCGATCGTAAAACTGAAATAGTCGACATCGCTGTTGTCATCGATGCTTACGAAATCAACCTCCGCGGGAGCGACTTGAATATCAACCGCATCCGCCCCGCGTACGATCGTCTGCCCTCCCAATAGCGCACCCAAGGGCGTTGCTGTCGGGGCAGTGTTATTCCCTCCATTTTTTTCCAGCACATCGCCGTAGCCGCGCTGCATGGCCAGGATGTCGTCGAATTGCGGACCATCAATACTCAGATTGATAAACGGCTCCATCAAGCGACCATTCGCACCTGATACCACTGGGCAAACATGATCCAATCCTAGTCCATGTCCATTTTCGTGTGCCAGCACATTTCGCAAAGCACGCGAATTATTAGCGGTATTGCCATAGAAATTGGCATCCCCCGTATCAATCACCATATCGCCGCCGTTGGGGAAGAAGTTGTAGGCCAGGATATTCGAATTGCCGTCGATGTTGTGACCGCTGATACGAATGTCGCCGCGTACTCCCAATAAACCCACGTTGGCAAAGGACGAAATCGCTACGCCATCGTCATTGGGTTCAAAAACGTAGGTCATGCCCGACAGCGCCGACCAACGGTTGAGGTAGCTTTGGAATAAACCGAACCAGGGTTCATCGGTGAGGTTCGCATCGGCCGTCGTCACGCCATAGATGCTACCCAAGAAACTAACTAAATTGCTGGGAGCAGCCGCCTCGCCGTTGAAGCCACTGATCGGAGTACCATCTGGCACAATACTCCACGTAATCGTGGTTGGATCACCTTGCGTTAATCCGCCGCCGTTGGTCGCCGTCACACTCCAGCGACTGTTATCACTGAATTGAAAATTCGAAATCCTTTCCCCGTTGTTATTTGCGGCCAGCGCGTCGGGCCGAAGTTGCATAACGCTGGGATCGATATCAGGCGCGTAGACAGCCGATGGCGGTGGTTCGTAACTTGTTGCAGGTCGTAGCCCCGCGTCACCTGCAAAATCGGCCGCCAGTGGCAAGCGGGCTTCGAGCTTTTCAAAGCCAAGCTGTTTTCGTCGAATCCAATTGCCAGGTGCGGACATTCCGCGATCACGACGAGCCATGAATGAGTGCCTCCCTGAGCCAACTCCGTCAGTGATCGAACAAGAATCAACGACTTAAAGTGGGCCTACGAACCAGCGTGCAAACCGCATAGAAGAGATAAAACGCGAACTTCGGCAAGACAACTATATTAGCGAAGTCCATCTACTCTGTTGATCGCTAGGACAGAAAATACCTAAAGAAACTCACCATCCCCAACCGCTAAATGAGTGGGTCGCACTTGCCAAGTGGGTCGCACTTGCCAAGTGGGTCGCACTTGCCGAGTGCGACTAAGTAGCTCGCTCTTACCGAGAGCGACAATTGCACTAGCCCTTGCCCGAACGGCGGGAGTTTAAGGGGTAGCGGAATTCGCCAAGAATTTCGGCCTAAGCAGTTTTCCCTTGAAAAGTCGAAATCCTTGACACTTCTCGGTGAATGCCACCGTTGCTCCGTTGGGACGTTGGGCGAGAATGCCTTCAACCTCTGCGTACTTCGCGTCTTTGCGACCTCTGCGTTAATATTCGCGGCCGATCGAAACGCCGAGATCGCTGAGACGTAGAGGGGAGCAGAGAAAACACTTCAATACGCGACCGAAGCATGGTGGAAGAGATTCATCCCGGTGGCGTTCACCGAGAAAAGTCGAAATTCTTGGCGAATTCCGCTCCGAGTAACTACTTAACCTCACGGCATTCAGCCCCGGCCTCTTCCCCCTCAGCTTTCTTCTTCGTACTACGACACTTTACGCCGCTGCCGCAATCCAACCGTTCCTAGCAGCATTCCTAGCACCGCCATCGCTCCTGGTTCGGGCACGGCAGAAATCGACCCTGGCAATAGCGTCAATGTTCGCCCTGCTTGGGGAGTTCCCGCCACGCGAAACGTCTCCTGAGAACCAGCAACCGCGGGCAAAGACGTAACGACGTTAAGCGGTTTTAATACGGATTGATCTTGATCCGCTGACGAAAAAATCGACACGGGTGTTGTTCCGGAAAACGTGCCGTCGGCCACAACCAGCAAATCGAACAACCTTCTCGGTGTGCTCGACAACGCAATAGGCTGTCCAGCATCGGAGAAGACCGCCTCGAAATTCTTCGTCAGACCGTTGGGAAGCCCATCGTTAGAGAGGCTAACCGTCGAAAACGTTTGTTGGTTAACAAAGCCATAGCTCACAATACCAGGTACCAGACCGAAACCATTGCCCCCAATTTCGATAGGCAAATCATACGCTTCGAGGCTCTCGCCAACAGAACCGCTGACGAACACCCCCACCCTAGCCGTCTCACCAGGATTTACTTCAACATTGTCCAATTGAAAAATGACATCCGCGTGAACCGTTCCACCGATCAACCACAGCGAGAACAGGCTCGCGATCCATATTCGTTTCATATACGGCGTTCCCCCAAATGCGAATGTTCGTTGCCTGCTACCTCGATCTTCTTGACAACTAACCACCTTCCGTGCCGCTCCTCATTCTAGTCACCGCGCCAAAGACCTGCAGCCATCCTGGATATTTTTTGGCATTCTTCCGTGCCGCAAACCCTAAGTGGCCAGCTCCCGATCACCGCCGATTTTGCATCGGTGGGATCATGACTGAACAGCTACCTCGCCTTCCATAAAGACTCCGTGGACTAACAAACGCCTTCACCAGCAGCTGATCTCATTCGAGTCCACCACATCCCTGACAGCCAATTCCTGC
>JBGSNE010000160.1:0-12894 GCA_041739785.1 Pirellulaceae bacterium | reverse complement strand
GCTGGCAAGCCGGTGTTTGTCGGGCGACATTTCCCCTGGGGTTGCACCCCAGGCTACCCAACACCACCGCTTCGCGGTTGAAATACTGCAACTTCAAAACGCGCTAGCGAGTGGGTCCGCAAGATGCATAGCGATCCGGTGCACCTCCCAACGCAATCGCCTAACGCAATCGCAAAAGCGAACCGTCGATCTGCGAGACGAACTAGTTTAGGACTGAATGTACGGCATTAACCTGACAATCCGCATCCAATTGCGGTTGACTGGACATCGACACCACTCTTGATCACGTGCGGACAATCGGTTTGTCGATCTTTGAGAAGTTCGCATCTAGTGTCGGGTGGCCCGCGTCATTGAATCCGGCTACCAGCCTAAGTTACTGTGCTATCGATTAATAGCGATTGCCCAATCGTCTCAGAGGTTTAGTGTGGTTACGCTCCTATCCATTGTGTTGTGGACTTCTTTTGCCACGATCTTCTACAGCTACGTAGGCTATCCGCTGTTGGTCCATGCCGCTGCCAGCTTTGTGGGCAAACGGTTCCAAGGCCTGCACGAATCATCGTCACATTCAGCGAATTGTGAGGAATCGGACTTGCCCAGTGTCACCGTGTTGATCGCTGCCCACAACGCTGGAGATCAAATTGCCGGACGGCTCGAAAATCTATTGGCCTGCGACTACCCTACCGAAAAGTTGCAGATTGTTGTTGCTGCAGACGGGTGTACGGACAATACCGTCCAATTGGTTCGCGATTTTAATCTGCCTAACGTTAGAGTGGTCCCCTTCGCGTTTCGACGCGGCAAAGCTTCTACTCTAGTCGATGCCATGGGGCACGTTTCCAGTGAAGTCGTTCTTTTCACCGATGCCTCGACCCGCTTTGCAACTTCGGCAGTGCGACGCATTGCCACTCATTTTCACGATCTTCAAACGGGAATCGTATCTGGCAAAGTGACGATGCTCGACGAACAGGGGCAACCCACGGAATCACTCTATTGGCGGAGTGAAATGATGGTACGACGATCTGAATCCCGATTAGGCTTGCTGACTGGGTCAAGCGGCGCTATTTACGCCATGCGCCGCGCGCTATTCGTCTCTCCGACGGGTCCCATTATCAACGATGATTTGGTATTTCCGATGCTGGCCTACATGAAACATCGATGTCGATTCATTTTGGATGAATCCGCCGAAGCGTTCGCTACCAGCTATGGTGGTTTGAAAACTGAGTTTCGGCGGCGTTCGCGCATAGGTGCTGGAGGATTTCAATCATTGTCCGTGCTACGCGACATTTTTCGCTTAAAGAACGCGTGGCAAGCAATTGGATTCGTTTCCCACAAACTGTTGCGTTGGGTAGGTCCCTTCTTGTTAATCCTGATGCTCCTCTGTAATCTGGGTTTACTAATGATGCCCGGCTATCAAGGACTACTGTGGCTACAAGCAGTGGCTTACCTGCTGGCTGTCGGCGGACTTTTTGCACCTGACCACGGACGGGTTGCTCCCCTGGCCAGATCGGCGACCTCGTTTCTCATCATGAACGCTGCTCTGCTGGCTGGTTTTTTCCAGTGGCTGGCCGATGCCAATCAAGTTGTCTGGAATCCAACGCCACGGCGGGCGTCTAGCTCTCAAGTGTAGTCCTATGCATGTGCGCGGAATGAAGCCAGCTACTTTCGTGAGAGCACTGCTGGCGGGCTGTCGCAGCGTACCCCGTTTCACACATCTGTTTTTGTGTATCGCCGATCATTTTGAACCGGAATGGGGATCGGCACCTTGCGCTCTCCAACAGAAACGTGTGGGGCTGTGGGTGGACCGATACGCACCCTCGGTCGATCGGCTGGTCGACTCACGCGGGCGACCACCTCAACACACCTTCTTCTATCCAATTGACGCCTACGATCCACTGTTGGTCGATGCCATTGCTACTCTCAAGCAATCAGGTTTCGGAGATGTGGAAATTCACCTTCATCACGACAACGACAACTCAGACCATTTGACAGAACAACTCCTGGAAGCGACGGACTGCCTGCACAATCGACATGGACTCCTCTCGAAGGACGCGCTGGGGAAGATTCGTTACGGTTTCATTCATGGCAATTGGGCTTTAGACAATTCGCACCCCGATGGTCGATGGTGTGGTGTCAACAACGAATTGACTGTGTTGCGTGAAACCGGCTGTTACGCGGATTTCACCATGCCTGCCGCACCCCATGCAGCGCAAACTACGACTATCAATAGCATTTACTATGCTATCGACGATCCACATCAACCCAAGTCGCATGACAGAGGGATACCAGCCCAAGTTGGCACAGCCCCTCCCGCGGCAGGACTGCTTATGCTCCAGGGGCCACTAGTGGTAACCAACCCGCTTGCCGGAAGAATGACTGTTGAGAATGGAAACCTGTCTGGTTCTCAGCCCCCTTCGGAAAAGCGTTTATTGCATTGGGCTCGCGCACGGGTCAGGGTACAGGGGCATCCAGACTGGCTGTTTGTGAAACTGCACACCCATGGTGCGCAGGAGAACAATTCAGCCGTGCTACTAGGAGCATTGATGCGCCGCTTTCACGACAGTCTGCGGCAACTTTCACTTCGGCAGGAATTCCAATATTTCTACGTGACCGCCAGGGAAATGGCTCAGCTTGTCAGACAGGCCGAACAGGGATATTCGTCGCCTCATTTCGACGCGCTCGATTGGCAGTGATGCCCGCTCACGGAGCTCGCCCCATCCACTGCGCAAACAAACATCCGTTCATCCGGATGCACGAATATACCTCATGCTGATGCTCTGTCCCCGATGAGTTCGTCCGACGACCAAGTTACCAAGATGGTTCCAACGTGCTTTGTGGCTCGTCTGAAAAAGAACGCTACGAGAACTCGCAGCACTCCAAATTTGACCAGTGGTCCGCTTTGGAGTGCGGGGATTTATCACTGCTTTTCTTTTCCCTCGAGCCTGCGCACCACTGAATCACGCTGGTATCAGCCGCATTGGCAGCCCGTACATGGCGTCGTCCAAATACCAAACGCATCCCATCGAGCCAAGAATCCTATTGGCAGGAATATTCACTGGGTAGTCGTCCGAGTTGGTCTGCGGAAATCGCATCAGACCGTCGCGTACAATCGACCTCTCCCATTTTTCTACCAATAATCTTCTTGCTTATTGCGATACGGGAAAACCGTCTCCCGTATGCCAAGAGGGCCAGCTAAGTTGCTACGCACACTCTTCGATGTCTTGGACCAACTCAGTAATTCTGTCGAGAGAGAAGGTTCCATCGTTGGCCAAAGTAAATGTGTTTGGCAGCGCTGCCGCGCGTGCCACCGTGCTGCCCATGCCAGCACTTGTTACAACGCCTATTGGTCCAACCAACGCGGCTACCGCCACACCTTCCTGGGTGGACGTTTTTTCGGAATCCATATTGTTACTCACACGAATTCTAGTTTCCCATACGTGCCTCATGATATACACACAGGTTTGAGCCAAGAGCAACATATCTGCCCAAAAACTCGCGCTGCGCAGATACTCGAGGTCGATTTCGACCTTCTTACTAACGTCGGCAACACAATGATCGTAACCGGTTCGAATTTGAGCTAAGCCTGTGATGCCAGGTGCCACTTTGATACGTTGCGAATACCAAGGCAATTGCTGTTCAAGTTCCCTCACAAACTCTGGCCGTTCGGGCCTGGGACCAATCAGATTCATATCGCCCGCCAGCACATTGAATAATTGCGGTAGTTCATCGAGATGGGCTGAACGCAACCACAGCCCGAGCGTGGTAACACGCGGATCCGCCCGACAACTCCACACGGCCCCAGTGCGACGCTCTGCATCGGGTTGCATCGTGCGGAATTTCCAAATGCGAAACAGTCGACCATGCTTTCCCACCCGCGTCTGACGATAAAACACAGGGCGTCCATCGCACAAGAGCACGGCCAAGCCGACTAGGGCCATGATTGGAAGTGCCACAATCAACAACGCAGCAGTGATGGCCCAATCGACCATGGGTTTGACCTCAAAGTACGGGGCTGGGACAACCTCCGTACTAGTTTCCTCAGCCCGCTCTGCTACATCAAACCGTGTGATGTCCGAATGGGTAGCGACACGCAATGGAACGCGTTTAGGTTGTCTAGCAGCCTGACGAGATTGAATTTTATCCTGGACCGAACTCATGATTGAACGTTCCTTTCCGCGTCTGATATCGGTATCCCTGACTGGTCGCTCAGGGCTTGGTGTACGTCTTGTTGAATGTCTGCAAGCTCGTCTTGCAATGCGACCTCAGAGCGGCAGTCCTCGACATCCGGTGAGGCTTCTGGGACGCTACGGGGATGCTCAAGCGGTCTCTGGTGGCCTGACTGGATGATTGATCCGAAACAGCGAAGCCCCGCCCGCAAAACAGCCTCTTCCGCTTGTATCAGCTCATCCCAATGACTCACGCCACCGCAAACAGTGAAGACAACCTGATCGACTTGTGCCGCGTTGATTAAGCCTTCTGCTGCATCCAGAATCGGCGGACCTGCCACCACGATGGCTTGATACTCACTGCGCACTTTTTGCATCACGTCAGCGAACGCGTGCGGATTGATCCCCATCGCCTCAGTAGTTTTCGTTCCGAGCGGTAGGAAATCAATGCCTGTCGACGTTTTGACAATGAACCGCCGTGGCGTAACTTTCTCTGAATGAATTTGCTGCAACCCAGGTGCGGAGCCACATTTTAATTCGCGACCGAGCCGACTATAGGCGGTATCAAAATCAATCAACAGTGTCTTGTAATGGAGTGTGGCGAAGGCCTTTGCTAAGTCGGTTGCGAGGATGTGCCTTGGCTCGCTGTCAATGGCACTGGTAACCATTAAAGTAGGAATGTCGTGCAGCTGCTTCGATGACAACAGAATCTGAGCGACAGCCTGTTGTGCGCCCGTGGTATGCTTTGCCGACGCGCTACGATTTAGCCACGTTTGTATTGATCGTTCAACATCGCCAAAGACTGGAAAGCGAGAGCTTTCGATAACGTCAGCCGTGTGACGGATCGTGCAACTCCGCCATTCGAAATAGCCAGTTCCCAGGATAATGATGATCCAACATGTGGCCACAACTGCCGCAATTGCCTTGAGCTGCTTGTCGTAGCTGGCTGAATCGGGTATGCGGGCCAGTTGCATCAGTTGCACACGTGGTTGAGACTGTCGCTCAATCTTCAGTTCTTCGAGCGAATGCCACAGGCCATCTGTCAAACGGGCCTGGCGATCGACTTCATGCCTGGTCACATCTAGTTGAAGGCCGTTCGGTTTGTCGTTTCTATCTACGCCTGTGTCGATTTCCGACAATCGATGGCGAAGAAATTCCATTTCCGATTCGTTCAATTCGATTTGTTTTTGTAGATTGGCCAAGCTGGCGGCCACTTTTCCATGCGTCGCTTGGTCAAATTCCTGACGGATTCTACGGCTTGCTTCTTGCGTAACTCGTTCCAATTCCGTGGCATAAAATTCGCGATCGCCCTGCAAGCGTTTAAGTCGCGGAGAATCGTCATGAGCCACTATCTCGCGCATTTGTCGCAACTGCTCATCGAGCGCAGCCAGGCGTTGGTTGGCAATTGCTACATTGGGATCGTTTTGAATCCGGTGGTCGATTTCATCTGCGGTGACATCACCCCCCGGTACCTGAGAAACATGCTGAGCCTCCGCAAGTTGGCTAGCCAGCTCATGTCCCCGTAACTGCAACGCTCTGAGCTGCTGCGCATAGTCGCGGTAGGCCTGCAATTGAATTTCATCACGGATGGTCAACGTTTGTGTATTCTCTGACCCTACCTTGATCGCCACTTCGTTCAATTTCGCCCACAGTTCGGCCAGCTGGCGCTCAGCTTCCTGCGCCGCTCGTTCGAGTTCGATTTGTCGACGGTCTTGATCCGACTTCTGCCGCTCCGTTACTTCCAATACATAAGCATTCGTAAGCGCGTTGCAAATCGCCTGCGAAACCTGGGGCGCCGGATGCTTAGCAGTAATGGTCAGCACTTCCGAGCCGGTTTGCATGTCAACGCGAACATGTTCCTTCAACCATTCGCTTGGATCGCGGAGTGGAATATATTCGTAAAACTGCTGGAGACCAGCATCTGCCAAGACTGCAGAGATTACCGGTTGAGACAAGGCTAGCTGTTCTTGCGAATGTACAAATGCCAGATCGTCTGCGCGCGATGACTGCGCCGCGAAGACAACAGCTTGGTGTTGTTTTACTCGTACCAGACTCTCAGCTTCGTAGGTCGGGTAGACCAGGCAACATGCCACGGCTGAAAACAACAGAGATGTGAACGAACCAAACGCAAGTGTCTTAAAAGGATGGTAGCGACAGGCAAGTACAAGATCGCTAAACTCAGGCAGCCCTTTGCGCAGCGACGCTTGGTGCGTCCCACCAGACGGGTTAATTGGGGCTGAATCCATTGCGTACTTTTCGACTTCAATCCATTGGCTGCGTCATTGGGGGCACCCTCAATTTCCGTACTTCGAGACATCCTGCTCGATAGCTTGTGCTAGCGTTTCTTCGTCGGCTCGCCCAGTGAATATGAAGCAATCGTACAAGTCGTAGCATTTTTGCGTTAACCGCTACAATCTGCACGCTAGAACTGTCGATTCCAGTCGCTGCCAGGCTGCCCTTTTGCAACGCTATCTCTAAGCAGGCTCCGCCTTTAGGCGAAACAACGGGCGTGGCGTGATCAAATTGTCACGGCACGGATAGAACAGCCAGCAGTGCTAATTGCCCTATGGCTACCAGGCCGACGCAAAGTTAATGCCTAGCGCGTGGAAACGGAGTGAAAAGTTAAATTTCCAACTAGCCGCCCTGAAAACTGTTGAATCTAGCTGGGTACCAACGCTCCGCTGTGGATTCAGCAAGGAGTCTCAGTCGCACGATAGTTGCCATGGATCCACGCAAGGTCATTCGACTTCCGTTCCGATAGCAACAATCATGCTCAATTGTTCGGCACAGAATTGCCCCGCTAGGCAGAGACAGCGGCTAGCCCGATCCATTTACACCAGATTATGACTTGGGCATAACCGAGTGCGGGTTCGAGCGCGCCGCAACTGACTACCTCTGTCGTGAATAGCCCGGGACCTAAGCCTTGCGCTTGCCGGCTGACTTCTTTGCGGCTCCCTTTTTCGTGGGGGCTTTTTTGGAGGTCGGCTTAGCTGCCACCCCTTTTTTCTTACTGGCTAGGGATTGTTTGCTAATTCCCTTCACTGCTGTCGCGCTGCTCGCAGACTTGTTTCCCTTCGTGGCAGCCGGCGACTTTGACGCAGAGCTCTTGACGCTTGACGCCGTCGCCGATTTGCGTTTCTTGCCACCGAAAGCTGTTTCCCAACCGTTTGCATAAGCGTCGTTCGATCCAACCCGCGTAATCGTCATCGCTGAGCCTCAATACCTATCGTGAAAAGCGTTTTCAAAAGTTATCGACCACAAGTCACTACAAACTATCGCGCGAAACCCATTCGGTCAAGCTTGCCACGCGTAACGAACTAGCGACGATCAACCCACCGCCGCGATTTTAGTTCACTACGTGGCAAACTGCCCAATGGCACCGAGGTCACGGGTACGCGCAAGCCAAGTCGCGTAGAGAGGAGCTTTTCCAAATCCTGCTGCTGCGCAGGCTCGGTTTCGGCTTCGATGTGGAGTTGATCGAGCACGCCTGCACGGGTGATGATCACTTGGTATTCCAGACTGGCGAATTCACGAACAATGGCATCGATGCTACTAGGAAAAACATTGACGCCACGAATGGTCAACATATTGTCGGCGCGCCCCACCACTCCCTCGGGCAACCAAGCGAAGCTACATTTTCCGGAGCCACTCTGCGCCACGCTAGCGGATTGCCGGCGGACGATGTCGCCGGTGCGGTAGCGAAAAACCGGTGAACCGTAACGCCCGAGCGAGCTAAGCACCAACTCGAACAAAGCTGTGGACTGATTCTCGTTCTGCAGCGGCAGGAACTCGGCGATAAAACTAGTTTCGATAACATGCAATCCAATTTGGTCAGGCCAACCAAAACCCCAAGGGCCGATTTCCGTGGCACCGCTATGATCGATAACTTGTGCTTGCCATGCGTTTTCGATTTGGCCACGGACGGCGGGCACGCTCCCTCCCGACTCGCCAGCCACGATTAATCGCTTGACCCCCAATTCGGAGAGCGACAACTTTTCAGCTGCAGCTACTTCACCCAAATGAAGCGCATAAGACGGTGTACAACAAACCACCGTGGGCTGCGTTTGCCGCATGAACTCCAGTCGCGCTAGTGTGGAAAGACCGCCGCCAGGAATTACAGTTGCACCGCAATCGACGCACGCCTGATGGGCAGACCAGAATCCGATAAACGGCCCAAACGAAAACGCCAAAAAGACCCGATCTTCGGCCGACACCTCAGCTGCCTGTAAAACATGCTGCCAAGTCGAAGACCACCACCGCCAATCATCGCTGGTGTCGAGAATCATCAGCGGTCTGCCCGTTGTGCCACTTGTTCGATGCAATCGAGAATATTTTTCGCGTGTGTATGTGTGATGGCCGCTCAGTCCGTCGGAGCCGGCAGCCTCGGCGCTGTCGACCAACTCTTGCTTCGTTGTCAAAGGCAGTTGCGCAAATTCATCTAGCCGCGACAACTGCAAATTGGCGGTACCAAATTTGGACTGATAGAAGCGGTTACTGGGCAGAACAGCTCGCAGTTGTTGGTTTAGTTGCCGCAATTGCCAATCGCGAAGCTGGTCAGTGCTCCACGTCCAACTATCACTTACCTCGGGCGGTCTCCATGCAGAACGGTCGAGCGATTGCGGCATCAATCAAATCCCCAAAGAATGTCGCACGACTCTCCGAGTCGTGACTCAAAACAACGTCAATCGAACGGCAGTTGTCAACGTACTGCATAGGGATGGTCGGAGTTCATCCACAGCCCCAAGCCTGGATCGCTGATGTAATAAAAATCTTCCCCGTCGGCGGCGGTATGCCATCCATCATTCAATCCGGCGCAACGGTAGTGCTCGGTCAACTGCCGCCAGTCGCCAAATTGATAGCCTACCGACGTAATTTCCTGGGCCGTCATTTCGCCCGGTGCATAGACAACTTCGAAGCGCCCTTCGCTGGTCCCGTGGATTAAGTGTGCGGCGGTTCCTAAGTTTTCCCGCAACTCTTGGTTCTCTTCGACGAATTTCAGTACTTCGGGAGTAGAACGGTATCCGTATTTGCGAATCAAGCGATCGACCGTAGCGCTTTCGCCGAATTGTTTGACCCCCGGGGCAATTACGACCAACCGCCCTCCGTCCCCGATCAACATCCGAGTGCGATAGATCGATTTATTGGCCAGCCATGTGCGTTTGTACTTCTGCGGATTCATGGTCACCACCACCGTTTTCGGAGCGCGGTCGACGACGAAGCAATTCACTTTGGTAGCCAGCTCACCAGCCGCGAAAAACACGTCATGCGAATTCCCCACAAACAATCCGCGAACAACCTTGCGTCCGTCGGGAAGCGATTCAACCACGGTCAGCACGAACATCAGCGGCATCTGCCCACAGAAGCGATCCTGAGCTTCGTTTAAGATTCGTCTCAGAGGCGTATCGCAGCGGCCCATGATGCGTTCCATCCCATAGAGCGCCGTCAGGTAGTGGCTTTCGTTAATTCCCTTATCACCACCCGTCCCCACGAAAACGTTCTTGTTGTAGTTGGCCATGCCAATCACTTCATGTGGTACGACTTGGCCCAGTGACAGAATTAAATCGTGGCCCCCTTCGACCAACAACTTATTGACCTGTGCGGCCCAAGGTCGCGCGTAAATACCTTCGGTAGCTTGCGATACAAATTCGGCGTCCACATGCCCTAGCGTGGCCACACCGTGTTTCCAATCGTGCACGCGAATCAACTCGCGCGGCAAGTCGCCGAACATATACGACAGCTCCGCCTCATTCATCGCTTCGTGCGTACCAAGGGCTGGCATCACGTCCGTCAATCGCGGGCCAAGCATCTGATGCGCCAGTCTGGTTAGTTCACCAGCCCGGCTATCGCTGCGTGTGTGGTCAGGAGGGAGCGCCAATACTCGTTGGGGATTCCCCGCACCATCCAATGCCGCCTGCAACGCCGCTCGGAAATCGTCCTCCCCCAACTCTGCTGTAGTGCTGCCGCGATTGAAGAAAATGCTCATCGTTGATCGGTTTCCAGAACCAGCTAAAGTGAAGGAGTGAAGGAGTAGGGGAGTAGGGGAGTAGGGGAGTGGTAGTTGGAACGTGTATTCACCTGCCAAGCCGACGACTTGTCGTCGTAGACGGAATTCATTCCGTTTTCCGTCGTCCCTGCGTTAGATTGATTCCGTTGGCGCTACACACGCGATCGAGACTCTGCACCTTGGAGCAATCCGGCCGATGAATGCGAATCCCCTGAACACGCACCGACGTCGCGCACTGCTGACTGGATTCGTCCCGTTCAACGCACTGCTCCTTGCCGCAGCAACGGCCGGCGCCGCCGACGCGCCGGATTTGGCTCTCGAAAAGCTCGAGGGAGTGAAGCCGCGCAATGTGATCTTCATCCTTTCCGACGACCATCGCTACGACGCGCTGGGCTTTCTCGGCCATCCGGTGCTCAAGACTCCCAACCTCGACGCGCTCGCCAAAGGGGGCGCGTACCTGAAGAACGCCTTCGTCACCACTGCGCTCTGTTCGCCCAGCCGGGCGTCGATCCTCACCGGGCGCTACATGCACAACCATCGCGTGGTCGACAACAACAACAACGAGCCCCCCGGCACGATCTTCTTTCCGCAGTACCTGCAGCACGCGGGCTACAAGACGGCCTTCGTCGGCAAATGGCACATGGGGGGCGCCAGCGACGAGCCGCGGCCGGGCTTCGATCATTGGGTGAGCTTCCGCGGCCAGGGCGTGTATTACCCGGCCAAGAACGGCTCGACCACGCTCAACGTGAATGGCAAGCGAGTGCCGCAGAAGGGCTACATCACCGACGAACTGACCGACTACGCGCTCGACTGGCTCGACGGCCTGAAGCCCGAGCAGCCGTTCTTCCTGTACCTGTCGCACAAGGCGGTGCACGCCGGCTTCGAACCGGCCGAGCGCCATCGCGAGCTGTACCGCGACGCCGAGATTCCCACACCCGAGACGCAAGCCAACACCGAGGAGAACCATCGCGGCAAGCCGATGTGGGTGAAGAACCAGCGCAACAGTTGGCACGGCGTCGACTTTCCCTACCACAGCGATCTCGATGTGAAGGAGTATTTCCGCGACTACTGCCGGGCGCTGGCCGCCGTCGACGACAGCGTCGGCCGGGTGATGCAG
Organism: Pirellulaceae bacterium; assembly: GCA_041739785.1. GTDB lineage: Bacteria > Planctomycetota > Planctomycetia > Pirellulales > Pirellulaceae > Aureliella. Next base: position 1,613 of record JBGSNE010000160.1, on the reverse strand, counting down.
TGGCTGAAGGATAAGCAACTCGACCGGCAAACGCTCGTCATCTACATGGGCGACAACGGCTTTTTGTTCGGCGAGCACGGACTGATCGACAAGCGCAACGCCTACGAAGAGTCGATGCGCGTGCCGATGCTGGCCCATTGCCCGGAGTTGATCAAGCCGGGCAGCACGGTCGAAGGCGTGGTGGCCAACATCGACGTCGGGCCGAGTGTGCTGGCAGCGGCGGGGCTTAAGACGCCGTCGCAGATGGACGGGCAAAGCTTTCTCGGCTTGCTGCGGGGCGAGACGAAGCTCGACGACTGGCGCGAATACCTGCTCTACGAGTACTACTGGGAGTACAACTTCCCGCACACGCCCACGATGTTCGCGCTCCGCGGCAATCGCTACAAATTCATCCAGTACTGGGGCATCTGGGACACCGATGAGCTGTACGACCTGCAGCAGGATCCGCGCGAGAAACACAATCTGATTCGCAGCGCCGAACACCGCGAGGTGATCGAGCAGATGCGGCAGGCGCTATACGCGCAACTGCGCGAGACGGGCGGCATGTCGGTGCCGCTGGGAGAGAAACGGGGCCCCGGCGCCAATCTCCGTCGTAGCGGCGGAGCGGAAGCCGCCGAGTTTCCGCCCGAAGTGCTGCGCCGCAAGAACGCGCAAGAATGAGCATCAGGAGGGCGTTGGACGGTCGTCTTGTCGGAGCCAGCCACGGAGCGAAGTCATGATCTGCCGGCCGATGCTGCTTTTGGTCTCTTTAACTCTGTTGACGAGCGGCGCTCTGAGCGCGCAGGAGACCGCCAAGCCTGAGCCGCAGGCCCAGGACGGCGCGCTCGACATTATCGCGGCCGACGCCGTTGCCGCGCTGGCGATTCGCAACGTCGCGGAGCTGGTGAAACGGGGCGACGAGTTCATCGACAAAACCAAGGCCAACGTGCCGCTGCGGTTGTCGCTCGGTTACACGTTCGTCGTCGTCCATCTCGGGCTGTCGCGGGGGCTCGACAACGAAGGCGCGGCGGCGCTGATGCTGCTCAAAAAGGAACTCGGCGAAGAATCGTTCGTGCTGGCGGCGCCGGTGGCCGATTTCACGCTGATGGCGGCCAATTTCAAGCTCAAGCGCGAAGATCTCGCGGAAGCGACAATCGTCGACCGCCAGCTCAAGGAAGGTAACGAAGTGCCGCCGTACGCCCGGTACATCGCCGCGCGCGGCAAGCACCTGTTGATGGGGGGCAGTCGCGAATTGCTCGAGTCGACGTTGAAGGCAAAACCGCTGCGCGAGGCGCTCTCCGACGACGACCGCCAGACGCTCGCTAGCGACGACATTTTGCTCTACGTCAACACGAAGTTGCTCGAAACCGAATGGAAAGACATCCGCGGCAAGCTGGAGCCGGAACTCGCCACGCTCGAGCCCGACGAGGCCCTCTCGCTGCGGCTGTTCCTGGCGGCCACCGAGGAACTGCGGTATTTCCTCGGCGGCTTGCGTTTGGAAGACGGCCTCGGCGCCACGTTCGTGCTCCGCTACGAAGGGGAAAAGTCGCGCGAAATCCTCGCCGGACTGCAAGCCGGCAAGCGCGGCAGCACGACGCTTGCTGCTTTGCCGCTGGGCAACGCGCTGGCGGCGC
>JBGSNE010000126.1:0-3926 GCA_041739785.1 Pirellulaceae bacterium | reverse complement strand
CACTTGCGACAGCATTTGACGCACTTGTCCATGCCACCAACTTGCTCGCAACTGTCTGCACATGCTTTGCAGATCTCTGCGCAGGCTTTGCAGTAATGCGAATGGAAGTCGCTGTTGCGGCTCATGAAATCGACGCAGGCTGCGCAGGCGGCAATGCAGTCGAGCATCAGCTTCACATGGCTCTGTTCAACGTGGTCGCCGCCCTCGTTTAGGCAATGGCTGGTCAACATGTCTGCACACGTCGTTTGACATTCTTGACAGTTCTGGATGCAATCTTTTTGCGATGCCGTTGCGGAACTCATTCGTCTACTCCTGGTTTGAAGGGATTTCGACCCAATGGGGGCTAATCGTCACGGCATGCAACTTGCATACCATCATGGGGTATATTGCAAGCTGCCACTTTGGAAGAAACGGGACGAACCATGATCACAACAGAAACTACCGCTATTGATCCCGTTTGCGGAATGTCAGTAAGTCCCGAAGATTCATTGCGTAGTCAACACAACGGGACGGACTTTTTCTTTTGCAGCGCTGGTTGCCAACGGAAGTTTGAAGACGATCCGGTAGGTGTTCTAAAGGCGCGGGCCGCGAAAGATGCTGCAAAACGTGAACCGAGTAGTCCGGCATCTTCGTGCTGCAGTAACGGTCACACTGATCGACCAGCGACCATGCAAAAGAACTCTTCACCCAATTCCAAAGCAATCTATACCTGCCCGATGCACGCCGAGATCGAGCAGGTTGGTCCAGGCGATTGCCCAATTTGTGGCATGGACTTGGAGCCGAAGAATGCCGCCATGGCCGACAATGGTGATGACGAACAGTACGCCGATATGAAGCGTCGATTCTGGGTGGGCGTCGCTTTTTCCGTACCCTTGCTAGTGATCGCGATGGGGCCGATGGTCGGTTTGCGAGTCGCGGCCTGGATGAGCCAATCAGCGTTGGGTTGGCTTCAAGTCGCCCTGGCGACACCGGTTGTCTTTTGGTGTGGATGGCCTCTGTTGGTTCGCGGGGCAAAGTCGTTTCGCAGTTTGAATCTCAACATGTTTTCGCTGATCGCAGTGGGAACCTTGGCGGCGTATCTGTTCAGTTTGGTGGTCGTGCTGCTGCCTGGTGTGATTCCGAAAGCGTTCTTCGAGAATGGTATGCCGCCTCTGTATTTCGAGGCTGCGGCGGTGATCATCACGCTCGTGTTGCTTGGACAGGTCTTGGAGCTGCGGGCACGGCAGCAGACGGGGGGCGCGATTCGGGAATTGCTGAAGCTTGCACCCGAGACGGCGCACCGCATCAAGGATGAAGGCGAAGAAGAGATCGCGCTCGATGCGGTTCACAAGGGCGACCGCTTGCGAGTCAGGCCCGGCGAAAAAATTCCCGTCGATGGGAAAGTACTCAGCGGGTCAAGCAGCGTCGATGAGTCGATGTTGACGGGCGAGCCGATGCCGGTGAAGAAGACAGAAGGGGACGAAATCACGGGCGGGACGCTGAACCAAACCGGCGCGCTAGTTATGGAAGCCATCGGAGTGGGCGGCGATACGGTTCTAAGTCGCATTGTGCAAATGGTCGCGGACGCGCAGCGGAGTAAAGCACCGATTCAAAAACTGGCCGACACGGTTGCGCGTTACTTCGTGCCAACGGTGATCGCTTGTTCGATTGCGGCGTTCATCGGTTGGGCAGTATTCGGACCAGAACCCCAGTTGGCCCATGCGTTTGTCGCAGCGGTGGCTGTGTTGATTATCGCCTGTCCCTGTGCGCTTGGTTTAGCGACGCCGATGTCGGTGATGGTGGGCGTTGGCCGCGGTGCGAAGGAAGGCGTTTTGATAAAGAACGCTGAAGTGTTGGAGTTGATGGAGAAGATTGACACGATCGTCGTCGATAAGACCGGAACGTTGACACAGGGACGACCGGAAGTGACGGGCATCGAGACGTTCGGTGATTGGAACGAGAACGATGTATTGACGTTGGTGGCGGCCGTCGAAGCACAAAGCGAACACCCGTTGGCTCAAGCAGTCGTTCGCCGAGCGAAGGCCGATGGCTTGCAAGCTGTCGAGGCAACCGATTTCAACAGCATTACCGGTGGCGGCGTTCGCGCTCATGTCGATGAACATGACGTATTGATCGGAAAGGCTGACTTGCTGGACGAACAGGGCATCGTTGGTGTGGAGGCAGGAAGGGAAAACGCGGGATCGCATCAGGCCGAGGGTGCGACGGTGGTGTTTGTGGCGATCGACAACAAGCTCGCGGCGATTCTGGCGATTACTGATCCGATCAAGAAAAGCACGCCGGCAGCTTTGAAGACACTGCATGAACTTGGCTTGAAAGTGGTGATGTTAACCGGCGACGCGGAAGCGACCGCGAAAGCCGTCGCGACCAAGCTAGGCATCGACGAATTTCACGCGGGTGTTTCACCTGAGGAAAAGCATGACTTCGTTCGCAAGTTAAAAGATGAAGGCAAGATGGTTGCGATGTGTGGTGATGGGATCAACGATGCGCCTGCACTTGCCGAGGCCAATGTGGGCATCGCAATGGGCACTGGGACGGGCGTTGCGATTGAATCCGCCGGCGTCACGCTCGTGGGTTGCGATCTCCGTGGCGTCGCGGCGGCGGCAAACCTCAGTCGCAAAACCATGAGCAACATTCGTCAGAATTTGTTCTTCGCCTTCATCTACAACGCATTGGGAATTCCAGTCGCGGCTGGGTTGCTGTATCCCGTCTTCGGCGTGTTGCTGAGTCCGATGATCGCAGCGGCAGCAATGAGTCTTAGCAGCGTGTCCGTCATCGCCAATGCACTGCGATTGCGATCTGTAAATTTGAATTGATATTGCTCGTGAATCTTGGCACGCATTAGCTAGCATTTACCAGAGGATTTGGAGGGACGCTCGTTTCCGAGTTTCGTGATCGGAAGAATCCGAAAACTTGAGATCCATTTCGGGAGTTTGACTACAATTCCATGTACGGGCACGGGGTATTAACCGATACAGAGCATTACGGCGAAGGATTCGTCGTTTCCCTCGTTTATTTTGACGGATCGCTTCCATGAAACCAAGTATCGGCTTTGTTGCAAGCTATTTGATGGTGATTGGGATTATTCCGATTGCCAATGCGAGTGCCCAGATGATGGACATGGACTCGTCGATGGGCAATATGCAGGCTAGGCAAGTTTTGCCGGATAGCGATCTTCCACCACTGCCTGAGATGCCATCGGGATTTGCTGACGATGTGCTTTCCGTTGACCCATCGATTCAGAGTTACACGCTCGATTCGCTTTTGCAATTAGCAGCTTCAAACAATCCAACGATCCGGCAAGCGAGTTTGCATATCTCTGCTGAGACCGCCAAGGCATTGCAAGCAGGACTGTATCCAAACCCGTTGCTGATGTACGTCGGCGATACGATGAACGCCGGCGGAACGGCAGGCGAATTCCAAGGTTTTGAAGTCCAGCAGCGATTCGTCACCGCAGGCAAGTTGAAGCTTAGTCGACTGAAGTATCGTCAACGTGCGGGTGTGTCGCAGCATTTGGCGGTCGCTCAACAGTATCGCGTATCGAACGACATTCAGCGTCACTTCTACATGACGCTTGCAGCAATGGATCGAATGACGTTGCAGAACGAGTTGCTGAAATCCGCAGAGGACGCGGCGGTGACTTCGCGTGAATTGTTTAATCAAGGGCAGGACACGTTGCCGGGTATTCGCCGCGCGAACGTCGAATTGCAACAGCGTCGGTTGGACGTGCTGCAAGTGGAGAACGAATATGCAGAATCATTTCGCCAGCTATCCGCAGTCATTGGCTGTCTGTCAAACGCAATTAAGAATCAGCCAATTTAGCAGGGTGGCTGGGTTGATTGCGATTGGCTGATCGCAGGTTGCGGGGCGGCTGATTAGAGTAGAAGGGTGTTTCAGCTTAGAATAATCGCCTCGCTGTGAAGTATTCA
>JBGSNE010000066.1:0-2224 GCA_041739785.1 Pirellulaceae bacterium | reverse complement strand
GCCTTTTTCAAGATGCAAGAACTTATCAAGCGCGATACGTGCCGACTCCATATAGATCTTGAGGTCGACCTGCGAGACCATGAGCAAAGAGTGACCTGTGTCGTAGCCGCTTTCCGAGATGGGATCGGGGGGCAGTAGCGTATGGAAATCAGCGGGTGCATTGAAAATGTCTTGCAGTGTATGGTTATACTCGCGTTTCGAAAGTCGCCGGATTTGGGGTTGGGTTTCCAGCGAGCGCTTTTGGATTGCGATGTCGACAAGCGCACTTTCGAACCAGTCAAGCAGGATTTTTCGGTCGGAGTCTGCAAGTGGATTGTCAGCTTCCGCTGGCGGCATCTCCTGATGGGAAAGCGCCTCGCGAGCGAATGATAGGTTCTCCACGTCAACCGAAGAAACTTTGTTCATGTCGAAGGCGTCAAACCGAATGCCGCTTTTTTGCCTTTCAGATCCGTGGCATTGAAAGCAGTGACTTGATAACAGGGCTTGGATGTGAGAATCGAACGTTGCCCTGTGTTCTGGCGAAAGCGACACCACGTCCGCTGCCAGAATCGGATTGATCGTTAGGTTAATAATGAGAATCGCAGACGCGGTGAAGACTTTGGAGTTGAACATCAGTCGTTGCTCCCCAACTTTTCCGGCCGCGGTCCCATTTCGAGTTCGAATGTTCCACCACGGACAAGGTCGCTGTGAGAGAACCAAGGACGCGCTAATACTTGTTGTTTCATCCTCACATACGATTGGAGCATGTCCGCGTGCAAAGCGGGATCCAAGATCGATCGAAGTGGATGAAGTGTTAAGTAGTTGCCCCAAGTGTAGTCGTTGCCAGTCGTTGGGTCGACGTAAATCGAGTTTTGGCCAAGCAAACAGCTTGCGATCATCGCGAACGCGAACGCAACCATGAACATCATCGGCGAAGCTTGGTGCTTATTCATCCTGGTTTCGCTTTTTACCTTTGCCCAGCTGTGGTGCTGGCTTCGATGGATCGTAGTCAGGGTTCACTTCGGACGGAAGTTTCGCGTCTGTCTTGTCGAACCATTTGAGCAATTCGTCCAATAATTCATCCCGTTTGTCCGTCCTAATGTTGCCTAGCTCTTGTCGTTCGCCAATGTCCTCGTTGAGGTTGTACAATTCGACCGCGCGATTCGTAGTCAGCTCTTCTCGTCCGCCGTCGAGCTGCCATTCTTCGTGGTAGAGATACAGTTTCCAATGGTCTTTGTTGATCACGCTCACCGGACGGGAGCGAAAGACAGGATCTCGTCCGCGAGTAACCGGCGAGTCGAGATAACCAGGAAAATGCCAGAAGATCGAATGGCGTTGAAGCGGCCCGGTTTCCTTCAGCAGCGGTAACAAGCTCTCGCCGTCGAGAACCTTGCCCGCAGGAACGTCCGCCCCAGCGGCTGCGAGAAAGGTGGGGAATAGATCGACACTGATCACGGGCACGGCACAGCGTGAACCCGGCTTCACCACGCCCGGCCAACGAACAATAAACGGCTCACGAATCCCTCCTTCGTGATAGCTGCCTTTGTTACCTCGCAACGGTTCCTGAAGCGAACCCCCCGTGGCACCATTGTCGCTAGTAAAAACGACCAACGTGTTACTGGCTAGGCCGAGTTCATCCAATTTCTTGAGGAGGATGCCAACACCGTCATCCAAGTCGTACGTGCAACCGGCATAAAGAGGGTCTTTATGTTGCTTGCCAGCTGACTTGGCTTCAAATTTGTCTAATGATTCTTGACGGGCTTGCAGCGCAACATGTATCGCATGGTGTGAAACATATGCGAAGAAAGGCTGAGCACGATTATCTTCCATGAATTGGCAAGCAGCTTGCGTGATTTCATAAACCGCTTTCGGGTCTTCTTGCACGCTATCGCCTTTTTGATTCTTATCCATGACCACATCAAAGCCCTGTTCTTCCGGCTCGGCTCCCAGTTTACCACTCAGATGCCATTTGCCGAACTTGCCGGTGCGATATCCAGCTTGCTTCAACGCTTCGGCCATAGTCACTGCCTGTTTGCCCAACCCCTTGTTTGGAATCGGTTTCAATCGCATTAAGTTTTTTGAGCCACGATCCGTGTTTCCAACGGCATAGAGTTCGTGACGCGGTGTGTATTGCCCTGACATCAAACAAGCTCGACTCGGTGCACAATTACCAGCCGCAGCGTAGCCCGCCGAAAACACCATTCCTTGTCCAGCCAGCGCGTCGATGTTTGGTGTTTCGTAGAAA
>JBGSNE010000280.1:0-3563 GCA_041739785.1 Pirellulaceae bacterium | reverse complement strand
GGCCCACGGCTGGCGAACCGGATGTCGCGGGGATGCTTCGATGACCTGGGATTTGCGTCCCAGGCTATCGAATTCCGTCCCTTCAGCACTAAAAAGCGCGGGCATCAAAAGCCGTAGGCGAGGAACATGGGTGCTCAACTCGCCTGCGGGGAAGATCTCAGGGGACACCGCATATTGCAAAGGATAACAAGTGCTTCCGTTCATCCGGATGCATAGATATGCTTCTCGCTGGTGCGCTGTCCCTGCGTGCTTCTCTTTCCGGGTGCTTCTATCCGTTCATCCGGATGCACGGATTTACTGCTGGTAGGTGCACGGTCCCCGCTCACCTATCTCCCCGCGTACCTCTCTTGTCATGAGCTGAGCCCCCCCTTTTTTCGCGAGAACTTAAAGAATCTGTTAGATCAACGCAACTTTTCCTGGTAGCAGTCGACAATACACTGATGGCTGTCTCCTTAGCTCGATTGGCCGCGCACCACGTACATTGATCCAATTTTCAACCAATTCAGAGAGAATCCATGAGCGGCAGACGAGATTTATTGTTCGGGACGCGAGGCTCGGACGTCGAAAAATTGCAGATGATGCTGAACCGGTTCATTGACCCGCGACCTGATATTGCAGTCGATGGACTGTTCGGCAATGGAACTAAAGGGACGGTGATAAAGTTTCAAAACCAAGCCAACCAGTATCGTTCTCGAAAGATTATTGGTGAGAATCTCGCAACTGACGGGATTGTCGGACCATTGACTTGGCGAGTACTCGATTGGTACGCAGCAGATGACCAGAAAGGCCGCGAGCGTGATCCGGGGTATGCAACTCTCATTCGCTACGGCGGTCGCCAAGTACCTCATTTCCAGCAAGGCGATCCGCAATGGGGCTCGATCATGTTGGGCGACAAATCGATCGCCGCAAAAGGCTGCGCCATGTGCTCAGTGGCCATGTGTTTGGCGTATTACGGACATGACATCAACCCAGCCACGTTGGACGAATACCTTGACGCCAATAGCGGATACTTGGGCAACGATTTGTATTGGCAAAAGGCGTTTGATGCTGGCCAAACGCCTGGCTGCCCAAAGCCAAAGTTGACTTGGGCCAACTATCGTCAGCGAGACGATTTTGTGCTCACCATTATGGAACGACTATGGCGAAACTTGCCGACATTGATCGGGGTCGACTATGGAACCAGCGGCGACGGAATGGAAGATCACTGGGTGGTTGCAGTTGGGTACAATCAAAAAGACATTATTATCAATGACCCCGCACTTGCTGCGGGCAATGGTGCCGAAAACCCAAACCAGGAAATCACGCACCTATATGATTCAAGACGTCGAGGAGGGCTGACTCCGGTGCGTCTATGTATGTTTGAGGTTTAGAGCTCAGTGTGTGTCCTGAGCGTCCTCCGGAAATCAACAATGTGGCTCGACGCTCCGCGTCGAAGGCCCTGCTGCCAATACCGACGCGGAGCGTCAGGCCACGCTATTTCCACGTGCGGCTCACGAACCATCGTGGTCGTGGTCGTGGTCGTGGTCGTGGCAGCTGGCTTGAGGGTCTTGATTGATGACTAGCTCTGACGTATCGACTCCATGTCGCTTGAGGGCCTCGATAACATTGGCATGCACGCCGGGGAATCTGGCTAGCAAGGTTTCGAAGGCGGGACGAGCCACACTTACCAAATCGACAGCGGTTTTCGCGCGTACCGTGGCTGTGCGTGGAAGATCGGAGACAAGAGCAATCTCGCCAAACATTTCATTTTCACCTAGGCATGACAGTACGCTTCCATCTTTTACAACTTCGACTTCACCTTTGACAACGACATAAAATTTGTTGCCAAAGTCCCCCTGCCTGAATACCAACTCGCCCGCATGGAAGTGCTCTTGGTGTATTTCTTCGGACTTAAAAATGCGAATTTGTGTGATGTCGCGCGGCAGCACGAGGTCCAGAAGCCAATCCATGGCGATTCGGATTTTGCGATCCAAACCAGGGAACTTGGAAAGATAGACGCACCGCCACACAATCCAGGCCGGAAGACCTTTGAGCTTGATGCCCATGATATTCGCCACTGCCGAACGTCTACCCAACGAGGCCAAACTTCCAAGTCCGGTGAAGTCGAAGGCCTTCAAAGGTTTTCCGCGAATGCTGGCCAGCACATTTCGCGCGCACGTTTTCGCTTGTCGCAATGCATGCTGCGCGGTCGGAGGCGAGGCGATGCCATCTTTCTGCGGTACCGAAGCGCAGTCTCCTAAAGCCCAGACGTTGGGAAAACCCGGCAGATCAAGACAGGGCGAGACTTTCACTCGACCTCGATCTTGTTCACAAGGTAGTTGAGCGACCATTTCGTGAGCGGTCGAAGGAATGGTGGAAACTACCGTACGCGTTTCAATCTTCTCGGTGACCTTAGTCGTTTTGTTTTGCAATAAGGCGCCGTCGCTGGAGATGGCCGTTAGTCGGGTATCGAGTTGAATTTCAATTCCACGGCGGTCCAAAATACGGTGCGCATACTTAGCTAGACTTTCGTCAAGTTCAGGCAAAATCCGCGTTCCACTCTGCACCAAGATGCAGCGGATCTCATCGCGAGTGATATTCGAAAACTCGCGCACAGCCACCGTCAAAAAGTCATTCAATTCTGCAATGCACTCCACTCCTGAGAACCCACCTCCACCGACGACGAAAGTCAGCAAGCGTCTCTTTTCCTCAGGATCAGCTTCGATATTAGCCTCTTCCAATACTCCAATCGCCGCGTCTCGCAGACGAAGAGCATCCCCTAAATACTTAAATGCGATCGCGTGTTCGCGCATGCCCGGTACACAGTCGTAGTCAAGCCGTGAGCCGAGAGCGATGATCAAGTGGTCAAACGGCAACAGTAACGATCGCGGTACATACTCGGGACTCAAACGTACGGTTCGTTTTTCTAGATCGATCTGTTCGATAGTTCGAGAGACCAAGCGTGTATTGCGGGCGATGCGCCGAATCGGTGTGATGCAATGAAACGTCTCGATGGTGCCGGAGATGACTTCTGGCAAAAGGGGTTGAAAAACGATGTAGTTTTCATTGCTAACCAGTGTGACGTGGATGGCTTTGCGCTCGGAGGCTGTCATTAATTTCTGCAAATAGAGCGCGGTATAGACGCCAGCAAAGCCACCTCCCAAAATTACGACCTGCTTTTCGGCTTGGGCACTCATCGGCTATTCCTACTGTTGCTAGTCGCGTGGCACTTAAGAATTGGCTCTTGAGAAGAGTTCGTGGATAACAACTGAGGGCGACAGGTTTTGGGAGGCATGGCAGGGCAAAAAGAATATCGTTTACGCTGTTCGATTCCTCAGCCACCTTGGATCGGTTACACATAATCTGCCCAGTGAAAAGGAGGTAGGCTCTGCTGAGGAGCACCCTGCCAAGGGATAACTGGGTCAGGGCGAGAAGAATGTCTCGCTTGGCCTCGGTAGGACTCATGTTTTACTGGGGCTTAGTTTTTGAATAACAAATGATTTTAGCCTAAAGCCATTCTTTTTGCCCACTGTGATTGCACGTTGCAGGATTCCTGGCTATGAACAATCGATTGTTAAACTTCC
>JBGSNE010000251.1:0-62108 GCA_041739785.1 Pirellulaceae bacterium | reverse complement strand
ACCACGCCAAACAGAAATCGTCGCATTGGAAACCCTCCTACGAATCACTGTCGAGTGTCCACAATCTGGCTTCCTGCCTTGCCTTGCGCCTTGCCTGAGCAAGCGTCGGGCGGCAGAAGGGTTGCGGGAGATAGTGGTATCCTCAAAACCGCATGAGCAACTGTAGCTCGCACAGCCAAGAAGAATGTAAGTCACTGGGATCTGCAAATTTGGCGGTCACGCACTAGAACGCAAGGAGCACACGCAAATCGACCCGCTCGTGCTCAGCGGCGCAGTCAATTTACATGACTACGCGCCCCTCCACACTTTCGTCGACGTGCTGTGCCCTATTGCGGCAAGAGTGCCCCCCTTGTTCGCAGTAGGACTTGCTACTCGACCGACGGAAACCAACCACGAAGCCGTAGTTCGGTTCCTGTTCGCCACAAGTAGCAGTTCATCCGAGGATAGTTTTCGGCAACACAAGGATGACTCTGGTAACGTTTTTTCCAATTTTGACGGTCTAAACGTAAAAAACAGTTGCTCCGGCGCTCACTTCGCCCATCCATCGTAAAGCTGCATAAACCTTGACGGTTGTATCACCAACGCTTTGTACGGATGGCCAACGACTCAGAAATCGTCGCTCGACTCTCCAAGTCGAGACTCGCCTGACATATCGTCGCTCGACTCTCCGAGTCGAGACTCGTTTGGCAGTGGTGTCAGTGGCTAGCAAAAGCCACTCATCTCGGAAACTCGACTCGGAGAGTCGAGCGACGATCAGCGCGGCGGCTGCGTTAAACGTCGAAACCACCCCAGCAGACTAACGGTTACCGAGCCCACGACCAACGCTGCGGCTGCGATCGCGCCGATTCTGGGGCGAATTGCATACAGCAACATCACCACTATGACCGCCCCAAGCATGGTCCCCCGCAGTCGATGCCAACCCAGGCGCTCCAACTGAGGTGCTGAGACCCACGCCAAACCTAAGACCACTCCCACCTTTAACAGCATACCGGAAGTAAACTTGCGACTACTATTGTCCATACCTGGGACAAATTCCATCACCACCCCAGCGCCAAGAAAGACCACCGCCGCGATTGCCAGCATGATCCGCTGCAGCCGCGCTTCGCTAGTCATCGGTTTATCGTTTTTTTTGCGTAGTTTTGAAAGTGCCATAAGTACGTCAGGCTTTCTGGCCTGACCAACCAAAGATTTAAAGTGCCCACCCACCGCAGCCTAGGTTAAGCGACCATCGGCCGCTCGTCCACCGCCAGAAACACCTACAGCATCCGCTGGCAAGTAAAACCACCGTAGTTTCAATCTCAATTACTGCAGCGGTTCAGGCCGGAAAGCCTGACTTACCGGAAAGCCAAAGCGGGTCAGGCTGGAAAGCCTAACGTAGGTGAAGCTTGATGGTCGTTCATAACCTACCTAACCCCTCGAGCCAACGCCGCAAATCGACGGTGGGAAGGGTCTCCCATTTGGAGACATCTAAGTTATTGGGACTAAATGCGTTGACGGCATAGCCCGCGTCGCTCAACGACTTGGCAATGGGGCTCATCTGTGACGTCTCCCCGATCATCAGAAAATCGGTAGATTGCAGTGGCGCGTTCTGTCTCGGCCAGCGGAATCGCGATAACTCGGTCCCCACCACCACCGCTCCACTGACGCGACTACTCTCCGTCAAGGCGGCGGCCAAAGCAATACGGCCACCAACTCCAAGGCCAGCAATCACAGTTCGCGCTTTGTCGATCTGGTATGTCTTATCGAGCCGACCAATGACGCGACCGGCCAATTCGACTTCTTCGCGCGACCAACTCCGCGCGTTGCCCGAGTTGACGACGGCCACGATCCACCCATAGTCGCGACAGAACTCACGCCAATAGGTTTGCGTTTTGACTCGATCAAGCTCCCCTGGCTCAGGAAAAACGACTAGTAGACCCAATTGCCGCGAGTCGGATAGAGGTGGAATTATGGCATACGCTTTGTTCGGAAAGTCTCCCAACACCACATCGACGATTTCTGTCGGCATTTTCTCTTCAACGCGACTGTCAATTTTCGGCATCGTTTCCGCGATTTGTTCTGGCCAAGTTGTGGCGACGATCTCAACCTGGCGTGGTTCGCCGGTGCGTTCTGCATTGGCTACGTCCGACTTGGGATCGACGGACTGTCCTGTCACCAGTCGATCGGAAACCGGCAGCACTTGCAATTGCAACGCTTGATCGAGTTCGGCAACAGCTAAGAATTTCAATAGTTCACCCTCGGTATTCACCGGTTCACCATTGCACTGCGTAATCGTTTCGCCGACGACCAGCGACGTCTGTGCGGCCGGTGAATGGGGCTCGACTGCATCGATCACTAGGCCTGCGGTGGCCTCGCTCATTCGCAGGCCCAAATAGCGTCGTCGATAGACGGGAATTTCGTCAGTAAGAGTTGGTTCGAACGTAATGCGTTTACCAGCTCGCTCTACCACAACGGTCAACGATTGACCTGCGTCGAGGGTCCCTAGGGCATGTTTCAGATGAGCCAACAACTTAATCGGCTTGCCGTCTGCTTCCACGATGACATCGCCTGCCTGCATTTTGGCCTTCGCTGCCGGCGAACCCGGGGCGGTGCCACTTATGCGAACTGGGCCAATCAATTCGTTCTGATCACCGCTCACCACTCCCAATTTGCCACCGCGAATGTCAGTCCCTAATTTCATGGACGGCAGGCGTTGAACGATATCTTCGATTGGAATAGCAAAGCCGATCCCCGAGTCGTACAGTTGCGAGCTATCCCCCTCAAGAAACGTACCAGGCGAAATCGGCGAGAGAATGCCAATGATGCGGCCAGCGATATCGATCAGCGGACCGCCGTAATTGATCGGCGAAACCTTGGCATCGGTTTGAATGGCTTTGCCATAAGCGCGATCAACCGCACTGATGATCCCCACCGATTGTGAAACCGCTTGTTTGTCGTAGGTCTTGCCCAGCGCCACCGTCCAGCCCCCAACGACCACTGAATTTTTGGGGGCGAACAGGGCTACGGGGAGCGGTTCGTCCACCTCAACTTTTAAGAGCGCTAGTTCTCGGCTGTAGTCTCGGGCCGCAATTCGCGCCGCGGCGCGCTTCCCATTGGGCAAAGTGACAAGAATGGACGCGGGTTGTTGCCGAAAGCTAAACAGGCTGGAGATAATCCAACCTTCGGAATCGACGATGGTGCCTGTAGTCGGGCCCTCGGCGATCAATTCATCTCCGACGCGTTCCAAGCCGCCAAATGTTTCAATTTGCACCACAGTGCTGGACACACCCCGCACTGCATTCTGAAACGCCTCCTCCTCGGCACTCATCAAAGCAGGAGCTTGGGCTGCCACTTGATTGGAGAAATTTAACACGAACAAGCCAACGCCGATCGCCAGGCCAATGAGCATGGCGGTAGGCGGGAAAAATGCGTTCGAAAAATGGTGCTGGTGGATGCGGTGCATGTTGACTTGGCAATCGTTCATGGGTCTCTAGAGCTTTGTTACAGCTTAGTTTTAGAGGGTTTTTGAAAAAGGTGTCCGACACGAATGCCGCAAGGATAAGCGGTTTTCTGTAGCGGAACTCGCCAAGAGTTTCGGTTTTTCACGAGGAAAGTGCTATTCCGAAATTCTTGGCCAATTCCGCTACGGGCAGGAAAAGGTGTCCGACACCCAAAGTGCGAAGCACCCGCAGGGCCGTTCCGGCTTTTGGTGTCGGACACCTTTTCCCGACCCCCGATGGTTAAGGTGCGACGACACTTTCGACCAGCTGACTCCCACGTTGAACCAACAGCGTTATCGTGTCGCCACGATCGATACTCTTGAGCTCATCCAGCAACGCGGCTTGTGAAGTGACTCGTGTCGAATTGATGAAGAGCACTAAATCATCACTCTGTAAGCCAGCTTTCGCAGCCCGTGACTGTGGTTCTATCAGGTCAATGTAGGCGGGTGTCTTGGTCAGGACGTTGGGAACCAATACAATCCCCAAGCCCTTCAGACTGGCGGGGCGATCGACCGCGCGACGCGAAACCGCCGTCCGCTGTATGGGCTTACCCGCCAGGATCCGCTCGATCGATTCGCTCAACTGGCTCATCGGCACAGCGTAATTCAGCCAGGTATTCGCGCTAGCATCGCGCAGTTCCTTGCCGAGCATGCCAACCAGACGTCCATCAAACGTGGTTAACGCGCCACCGGCCGCGCCGGGATTGTTGGTCATGGCGTCAATAATAAACACTGGCCCTTGATAGACTGATTGAAACGTACCGCGACGCGCATTGAGTTCCGTTCGCGCCATCACCACTCCCTTCTGCACACTCGACATTTCGCTGCCAGTCGCAATCCCATAAAGATTGCTGAATGCCAACACCCGCGTGCCAACCGGTACCTCCAGCGACTGCTGGAGATCAAAATAGTTGGTGGTGGCTTGTTCCGTAGCCAGAATGGCTATCTCCAAGTTGGGATCGATCCCTACCACCTTCGATTCAAAGCGGCCTCCATCGCTGGTGACCGCAATGATTGTGTCCACATCCAACACGGTACTCCAGGCAGTCAATACGTGTCCTTTGGGAGAGATGAAGAAGCCGCTTTGGTAGGCATCGAGGTTGGCCACACCACCGGCTCCAAAGAGTTTTACTGTCTTTAATTCCGTGGCAACTGCTACGGCATTGATCGAAACCGAGGCCCCCACCGAAGTTTCCTCGCGTTCCGAGTCGCGCTTACCAGACTCATTCTCACTGCTTACGTTCTGTATCTGTGTTGCTACAAAACGGACTTTGGGTGTTTGTCGTCTATTCGCTGTGTGCAGCCATCGTTGACGATCACCAACTGCGTCCATTGGGCGGGAGGCAAGTTGCAGTGCGCAAACCCCAAGCTGTTCACTTGGATTCAACCTTCGAGTCTGAGCCCCACTATCCGGCTGTTTTTCAGCCTCCTTGCTTTGCTCACCCATCCTCACCGACTCGATGGACAGCAACAACAATGGCTCGGTACCGTATTGCAATCGCAGTCGTTGCGGGAAAAGTCGTGGCTCGGGACTACTACCTTCTCCGTTAGTTGCAATCGCAGCATACTGATCGACGTAAACTTCCACGGGATCGATTCCCGCATCACCAAAAACTTCAATCAGTGAAATCTGTTTAGCCAGCGGATCGTAGCTAAATCGTACCTTGGCGTCATACCACAACGTCTGCAACACGTCGTGCAATGGCTGTTCCGCTAATACGTGCGACGTGCCACCGTACACAGGGAGAGCCCCTAGAAACACCGTGTCCCCAATGCGCTCTGGGCCTAATTGCAGCAGCTGCTTCAGCGCGTGCAGGGCAACCAGTAAGCCTGTCTCGCGGCGCTGGGCGACAACATCTGACATCCGATCATTCAATTCGGCTTTGAGTGTCCGCGAGCCAACCCGCAACTCACCGCGTGCGGGAAGCAAGTCTATTGAAAACGGTGTCGTTTCACCAGCGATTCTGCCAACCAAGGTCCAATCGCTGGATGTCTGCGTGTAGTCAGCCTGATTGCGCAATTCACTCCATATTTCACCTCGCCTGAGTTGATTGAAATAGTAGTTTGCAAAGCCCATGCGGCTGGCCAGCATCGATTCAACTAGGCTTGGGCTGGGTCGCCCCTCTTCATGAGGCTGCGCAGCGTCCGGCTCGGCCGGATCACTTTTTGATTTCGGTTTGTCGTCCTGGTCGGACTGTTTATCTAACGGTGTATCCGGTACGGGTTCTTGGGAGTCGTGCCCTTCCGGTAGCTGCTGATCGGCAACGTTTTCGGCATTGACCAGATCACTCAATTCCTTCTCCGAATGAACTCCCTCCAGCCTTACCAGCAGCGTTTGCGTTGTCCCTTCGCGACGAATCTTCAGTGGCACCCGCCAATCCTTGGGAAGCGTACCCAGCACATTCTTAAACATGTTCGTAGAACGCACGTCACGATCCGCCAACCCCAGAATTTCGTCACCGTAGCGCAACCCGCGCCGATAGGCATCTGAGGAATTCAGAATATTGCTAACGCGAACACTCCCAGAATCATCGGTCGAAACCGTCGCGCCCAGGGTTGCATGATCGACCAGCCGACCACTCTTGAGCATCCCGATAAAACGCTTAATTTGATTGGCGCTAATGGCATAGCCCACCCCAACGTTGACTCGCCCACGTTTTTCGAACGAACAGCGTCCGTTGATGCCGATCACTTGGCCTGACATATTGAACAGCGGACCACCTGAGTTCCCAGGATTGATCGCCGCATCGGTCTGAATGCAGTCTGCATATTCCAGCAGAGTACCAGCTGGATACTGATATCGATTGACGCCGCTGACCAGCCCCAGACTGATCGAAGGCTGTAAGTTAGTGGCTAACACAAATGGATTGCCCGCCGCGAAGCACCATTGTCCGACGCGAACCTGATCGCTGTCCGCCAAGGGCGCGGTGGGAAAGTCATCGCGCCCCAGCAGTTTAATGAGTGACACATCTCCTGGCGCATCGACACCCACGATCACTGCGTCGTAAACACGACCATCACTGAGTCCACACCGCATGTGATCGCCACAGGCGCTCGATACGTGATAGTTGGTCAAGGTGTATCCATCCGGGGTCACCAATACACCGCTACCACCCCCACCACCATCGAGTCCGAAAATCGCCACTGTGGCCGAGGCTGCTCGCCGCATCACCTCCGCGCGCTCCGCCTGGGCCGCTAAGACTTGCGGATCCACGGACAGCGGGCTAGATAGCGCGAGATCCGTAGATTCTGCACTACTCGACGGCTCATCGGATAACACCGGCAACGCGACAATGGAAATAATTACGATCGCGAAGGCACATGTCGCAAGAAAATTCGCAGCCCAACTCTTAATACCAGCTCGACTCGCAAGCGAGTGGGTCGAGCTACGATCTACGTCCGAGCGAACTGGGGCATGCGCGCACTCAGTAAATTCCAATGACGCTACCTGACTCAGCATGTTATTGGATAGTTTTTTTTTCATATTCGCGGATATGTTCATGGTCGCCTGGCTGGGGTAAAACTACTTGACGAAACACAGATCATGGCACAGGACGACGTCGCCAACCGGCGTCGGGGAGTCTGCTTGAACTTCGATTCGCAAGCGTCCATCGGGTATGATTTCCGTGTCAATTTGCCAGAGTTTGCCGACTTCGCTCAATCGCTCTTGCCACAGCACTTGGTTTTCGAGCTTGATGGTGACACGACACGGCGTGAAGCGGCTACCTGAGGGGCGCAATTCGACGGCTCCCGCCAGCCGCTTGAAGCCTGCCGGAATTCGATACTCAACCGCACCACTTCCAAGAAACTCCAAGCTCGGTCCTAGCGACATGGCTCCCGGCCGCCGCTGATCGCTGACGCGCGCGCCAAACAGCGAGGTAGCACCGGCGATCTCAACCCCCAGCTCGAAGCGTCCCGTCGATTCCCGCGCGAGTGGTTCCAGCTCCGCTAAGAACTGCATGCTACCAGAGGAGAAATCGATTTCACGCATTCGCTCCAGAGGTATTGTTACCGGCACACCGCACTGCAGCTGCAGCTCTATATTCGAACTGCCGCGAGCCCGTCCAATACTGGAAGCCAACCATCGATTGCCTCCGCGATCGACGACGATGGCAATCAATTTGGCTCGCATATTCTCATCTTCCCCTCGGGCGTCACTCGCGGAATTCACGCCAGCCGTTGGACTTGAGAAGAATCTGATGCCAGCTAGCTTCGCGAGTGGAGCCTCGATGATTTGTCCTCCAAAATCGAAACTCACGGATTCAGCGGAGATTTTCGAGATCACACCTTCCAACTTTTCCAGCGCTTCGGCCGAGCGGATCAGCACCAACAGATCGGCAGCAGTTCGCGATTGCGAAATGGCTTGCCATTGCGTCCACTGAGCCTCGTTGAGCTGTTGCAACTGAAGGCGATGCAGGCTGGTGGCTGGGACCTCCAGCGGCGGGCCGGCGGTGAGCTGAAATTCAGCCGTACCGTCGTTCAGCAACACCTGACTGAACTGGAAGGTGCTGCCATCGATGAGCGTCGTTTGGTGGGCCGCGTTTTCCGCCACCCCAGTATCGCTTGATGCCGCCGCCCTAGAAAATTCCAACCGCCGCAGTTTGCCCGTGGCAATCTGTGACAGCTTATTGCCTTCCGCTATTTCGACCGAAGTATCGGAAATCGCCAACACCTCAGCAAGGAACGGGGGGCGATCGGTAGGCGTGATTTGTGTTTGCGCAAAAGCTGCCCAAATCGCTATTGGCAGCACAACGGAAATACCCATATTCCATCCTAGACGCGGGATGTCGTGATTGATTAGTAAAAACTGTACCGCCAGCATAGTACTGTAGCGGAAGTCGCCAAGACTTTCGGCAATTGCAAACCACCACCAGCCGCAGATTGGCCGGTGAGGCTGTGAATTTTTGCTAACTTAAACTTAAACTTAAACTTGAACTATCGCAGCGAAAGTTGAAGTTTAGGTTTAGGTTTAGGTTGAAGTGCAAGATTTGGAAATCGCTCATAAACCCACAGCCTAGTTAGCCAGCGAACCCAGCTGCACGCCGGTCAGTCCCTATCATGGTACCTAGAAACCCCAGAACGTGGCTTGGCCGTCCGCGTGATCGTCGCCAATTACCAGGAATTCAGGCAGGAGAGTGGTCGGGGTGCCCATTTGACAGAAAATCCGTGCAACCATGTTGCCAAAAGTGATCGGAATTGGTTAGATATACGCCCAAGCGAGAGCCGCTGGTCGGCCTCCTTTCAATTCGACACCGCAGCCATGACAATTTCCAATTGTTCGTTGCCGGTGAGCGCATCCATCTGGAGAGGTGGCTGAGTGGTCGAAAGCACTTCATTGCTAATGAAGCGACCGGGTCAAACTGGTCCGCAGGTTCGAATCCTGTCCTCTCCGTTCGTTTTTTTGGGAGTGCTCCGAGTTCTCGGAGCTTTCTTTTTCCAACGAGCCAAGACCCAACGAAAACTATTTGATGGAGCTGCGATGGGTATCCGCCTCAAGTGGGTTGGTTGACATCGCAGTCTGGTTGACATCGCAGTCTGATTGAGGTGGGAACCAACTGCAACTTCCATGGAGATGGTTGTAGTCGCAGTCGCGCAGTGGCAATCCTCGGATAAGCCAGTGTCGGGGACTATTCCACCGCGAGCTAAGTAATTGACAATCGCTACATTCTGCAATCCGTGATGTTACACTCGCAATCCCATCCGATTCAGGCCGCATGGAAAGAGAAAGCGGGGATGAATCCCCGCACTCCAAAGAATCCGCACTCCAAGGATCCGCACTCGGATGCACAACTAGCCTACGGAGAGAGTAGCCGCCGCAATTGAAGAATGAACTTCTCCAGCGCGCGGGCGCGATGACTGAGTACCGATTTCACAGTCGGCCCCAGCTCGGCAAAGGTCAGATGGTATTCGGGCAATTCGAATAACGGGTCGTAACCAAAGCCGCCGCTGCCGCGATACTCTTCGATAATCCGCCCCCAACACTTTCCCTCAGCTTCAATGTGAACTTGCCCGCTTGGATCGGACAGGGCGATGGTGCTGATGTAGAACGCGCGCCGCTGATCACCTTTGGCCGGCGCCAATTCACGCAGAAGTTTTTCATTATTGCGCTGGTCGGTGGCGTCGGGTG
Organism: Pirellulaceae bacterium; assembly: GCA_041739785.1. GTDB lineage: Bacteria > Planctomycetota > Planctomycetia > Pirellulales > Pirellulaceae > Aureliella. The sequence continues at coordinate 52,503 of JBGSNE010000251.1, read as the reverse complement.
CCGAGTAGCGCGCCGAATAGATTCCGGGGGCGCCGTCGAGAAATGGGACGCACAGACCGCTGTCTTCACCGATGGTCCATTGCGACAAATGCCGCGCTTGCTCTGCCGCTTTGAGCTTCGCGTTTTCTATAAAAGTGTGACCGGTCTCGTCAACATCCAAGGGACCGTCTATATCGGCTAACGATAGTAGCTCGAGCCCCAAAGGTGCGAGCAGCAATCGTAGCTCGACACACTTCTTGGCATTGCTTGTTCCCAGGATGATCCGGTTGGGAACGGGGTAGGGGAGTGACATGAGAAAACCTAGTGGCTCCCGAGTAACGCGCCGCGGTAAAGGTTGCTGGTTGCCAGGCGTGGAACGGCCATCGGCTTCCCTTCCACGTCAAAGGGTATGTTCTCCAACCTATTGAGCGTGGTGGTCTTACCCTTGGCTCCAGTCACTGTATCCCGGGCGTCTACCACACGATAGCCGCACCAATTCTGATTTACCTCCAGAATTCCAGGATGATATTGGAATTGTCCCGACGTGTATTCTTGGCCCAAGCTATCGAAGCTGCCGATCATGACGTAGCTCCCATAGCGATCATGAAACTCATAAGCCTCCACACCTTGTTTCCGCAGTGCTGTGGTGAGTACATGCGAATCCATGGCCGCTTTGTCGAGCGAGTCCGTGGTTTCTTTCATCTTGGAGGCCTGCGCACCGTTGCCAAAGTCGGTTACTTGTCGGCCGCTAAACGATGCGACGCGGACGGTAAATTTACCCGGACATTCGAGCAACGAGAATTCGACATCCTTATTTAGGTTGGCCACAAATTCGTCTACTTTGGGAGCTTCGAAATAGTCGTCCGGCAACAGCGGATTGCGGGTGACAAAGGCCGCTCCCATTTTTCCTAGGTCGTCCTTACGATCACTCCGCGTCCAAATCATCGAGCGATATTGCTGCACCAACCAATTACTACTTTCTGAGTTTCCATTATTTGCCGCAGCATCGCTCCCGAGCGCAACTGGCTGAGCGGCACGTACGCTTTGCAAAATATCGGGCAGTCGTGGATCATCGATCGATGTGAATTCTCCAACCAACACCACATAAACGCTTTCTTGTCCTCCGTTGGCGTAGCGGGCTTCCAAACCGACAGGCACCGGATTGCCATAAGCATCATTGCGAATCCGCTCGCGTTTGACCAAAGTAGGGGCCACACCGGTCGTTTTCTCCATCACGAAGGCTGGTTGCTTGAGCAACTGCCGAAGTTCCCGCGCCAATTCGATCGCCTTTGGCTTGGCGTCGCCGCCAGGGATGCTGTATGCCAAGATCATCCACGGGCCATGTTCCACCTTCAGCTCCAATGACTCGTCCGGTAGCGTTTGCTTGGAGCGAAAGATCTTTAGAATCGATGGAGGGTCGGCCAGAGCGGAACCGGTAGCACCGAAGGTCAAAACGGAAACAACGCTGGCGGTAAAAATGCGGCGCGGCAGGCGAACAGCCATGGCTGGAAAGCTCCCAAGTGAGAACGACATAAAGTGGGTTACCAACGTTCTCAATAGCAACTTCGCCCCCCCAATGCGACACCGATTTCCATCGTCGCTCGGCTCTCCGAGTCGAGTTTTTATCGTGGCTCGACTCTCCGAGTCGAGTAAGCCGTTGACTTAGCCCTCTCAGCCCGAATATCTCCAAGTCGCGACTTGGAGAGTCGAGCGACGTGTAGTCGAGCGACGAATGGGGGGAACGGCTTTTCAAACGCAATACCGCTTAATCCGGTTTTTCATTGCGAAAGACAGCGACGATATCGTCCACTGGGACCACAAACAGCTGATTGTCGGGCTCGAAATCGACGGGGATGGCGTTCTTGGGATGGAACAATATCTTGTCGTATTGCCGCAATGGAACATCCTCGTCGTGGGCCACTTGCTGGCTAATGGTCACAATTCGCCCGGTGATCGTAGGGATCTCCGCAGCATCGGGGAGCGCTATCCCTCCCTTGGTCTCCCGCTTGGGTTCATCCTTCAATACCAAAACGCGACCACCAATGGGTTCAATATATTGCAGAGTATTCTTCTTGGCAGCCATAGCAGTCTGATCTACGAGTGGAAAAGTGGAGCGGGTCGCCAGCGAAATTAATGGACGGAGGGCTCAACCACAAGTGCTCCAACAGCGGATTTACCTGAGAGCCTGGCAAAAAAGGTGCCCAACACCTTAGAAAATGGGGGGCGTCGCGCAATGTGAGTTGCAGGAGCCCGCCAGCGACCTTTCTGCCAAGCTTCAAAATCGATCGCCCCGAACCGCCGGTTTGCCCTTGAAAGAACGGAATGTTTTGGGATACTTGGCCCCTACGAAAATCGGGCGGGCTATTTTTCCCATTCGGCAACTACGTGGTCAGTGCCGCGGACCGTGCCGCTTCGAAGACGAAATCCGCGCGAAGTGCAAGCGAGTGGGTTGGCGTATTTTAAAATCATGTTTGCTGATGGAATCAGGTTTAGGAATTAGGTTTAATCGATGAGTAGCGAAACACTCGAAGTCAAAAAGCGTGAAGGTTTGGGTACGTTGGCTTCGAACCGGTTGCGGCAGCAGGGTTTTGTCCCCGCCAACTTGTATGGCCACGGTGAGCCCAATGTGAATTTGGCGGTACGCGCCGACGCACTCAATTCCATCATTCACCATGGTACGAAACTTTTGGCACTGACCGGTGACGTGGCCGATACAGCACTGCTACGCGAAGTGCAGTGGGATGCTTTTGGTATTGAAGTCATGCACGTCGACCTGACGCGTGTCTCCCGATCGGAGTTGGTGGAAGTCACCTTGCCTGTCGAGCTGCACGGTGAAGCCCCGGGTTCGAACGAAGGTGGACAGCTCAGCTTCGTCTGCCACGAACTGACCATTCGCTGCCCCGCATCGGATATCCCTGATCACCTACATGTTAATGTCAGCAGTTTGCATATTGGTGACGCGATTCATGCCCACGAAGTTAAACTTCCCAGTGGCGCTGAGATGTTGACGCCCGCGAATGAATTGGTCGTCCATGTTGTCAAACCGGCCGGCCAAAGTGACGACGAATTAGAGGCGAGTTTGTCGGTTGAACCGGAATTGATTCGCAAGGACAAGGATGACGAGAGCGACGAATAGTGGCCCGTGAGCACAGCTGGACAAAAACTGAAATTGGCTGTAGGGCTGGGCAATCCTGGCCCAAAATATGAGGGAACTCGACATAATATTGGCTTTGAAGTATTAAATTACCTCAGCCAATCTTTGTCAGCTCCCACTCCCCGAGCAAAATTCGAAGGTCAACTGACCAGCGTTACGGTGCACGACACAACGCTTGTTTTAGTTTGGCCTTTAACCTATATGAACGAAAGTGGGCGATGCGTGAAGGCAGTCGCTCAGTTTTATAAGATCGACCCACTAACCGACTTGATGGTAATCTGCGATGACCTGAGCCTCCCATTGGGAAAACTCCGGTTGCGTGGCAAAGGCTCGGCGGGTGGACAAAAGGGACTTAATCACATTTTGCAAGTGTGTGGTACCCAAGAAATTGCGCGATTGCGGATCGGCATCGACTCAGCTCCTCCCCAATGGGATACAGCTGACTACGTGCTAGGACGCTTTCGCCAGGACGAAAAACCGACGATCGAAACGGCAATCAAAGAAGCGGCCAGCGCGCTGCTGACTTGGTGCAAACACGATCTGAACCATTGCATGAATCAAATCAACTGATCGGGAGTTTAGAACTTTGCCAGCTACATGTTACGACTGCTTTTTCCTGTTCGACAGCAATAAATACAACCGCGATCCAGGTGGTGTTGTCGCAGAGGTCCACAAGGCCATCGAAGAACTCGGTGGCGAGATCTTGGCCAGCCGCCTGTGGGAAGAGCGCAAGTTGGCTTTCCCCATCAATGGTCAATCCAAAGGGACCTATTGGATCAACTACTTCAACATGGAGAGAACTCGGCTCCCCGAGTTCAATCGAGCATGTCAATTAAATGAAAGCATTCTGCGGATGCTGGTCATCAAAGTGGATCCACGCTTGGTTGAACCATTGGTGGCCCACGCGCTGGGCAAGGCGGAAATGCCGCGTCCCGACTTGGATGGAGAACCCCGCCAGCGTGTGGCTGTGGCCGTGGGTGCCGATGGAGACGACGAGGAAGAATAGGAATATTAGATTGTCCCTGCACCCTGGTTTTACCAGCGGGACAAAATGCCTTATAGTTTACGCAGTCGACCTATCCCCCAAACGTCCCGTTGGGATTCGGTCACCGCTGTCAAACTTCCCAGGCCAAGGAGAATTGCGTCCATGTCGAGCTACAATCGCGTAATATTGATGGGGAATCTGACCCGCGACGTACAACTTCGGTACACACCGTCGGGGACCCCTGTGACCGAAATTGGTCTAGCCGTGAACGATCGACGCAAGGGACAAAACGGCGAGTGGATCGACGAAACGACCTTTGTCGATGTGACCTTTTGGGGTAGAACTGCTGAAGTTGCCTCCGAGTACCTGAGCAAGGGTTCGCCGGTCTTCATCGAAGGACGCTTGAAGCTGGATACCTGGGAAAAGGACGGTCAGAAAAACTACAAGCTCCGAGTCGTGTGTGACCGCATGCAATTGCTTGGATCGCGTGGCGATAGTAGCGGTGGTCCGCGCTCGACAGCTCCCCGAGAATCACATGACAATTACGTTGAATCGCCAACGGCCCATCACCACGTTCCCGAACCCTCCCGCGGTGGCGGTGGTGGAATGTCGGGCGACGATATTCCATTTTAATTTGAGAAACTTGTGCTCCGCTGCTGTATGCGAAGCGTTACCGTAATCCGACGAAGCGCTAGCGAGGCACTGATTGCCAATCGCCCCAGCGCTGGACGACCCAAAAACCTTTAAGATATTCCGGTGAGTTTAACGATGGTTGCTGCAAAGATCCGCGCGCGACGACAAGCTTTCAAGCGTTTACCGAAGGGAGCCAACGGTGGTATCGAACTGCTGTTGATTCAAAACGTCGACGCTGTGGGCAAACAGGGAGAAGTGGTCGAAGTCCGTGCTGGACATGCCAACAACTTCTTACTCCCTCAAGGGCTGGCCATCGTAGCTACCGAACACCACAAGCGGATGGTCGAGAAGCACAAAACTAAGCTTAAGGAAATCGAAAAGAAGCGCCTGGGCGGACTGCAAACATTGTCCGATAAGATCGCTCAACAATCGATCACGATCGAAGCCAACGCCAACGATGAAGGTCACCTGTACGGCAGCGTCGGTGCACCGGAAATCGTCGCCGCCTTGAAAGCCAGCGATATCAACGTTACCGATGACCAAGTTCGCCTGCAGGGGCCGCTCAAGGAATTGGGGCTATACACGGTCAAGGTCCACCTGCACCAAGAAATCGAATGCGACCTCAAGGTCTGGGTCGTCCCCACCGCAACCTAGGAATTCGACAATCAGTTTCATCGTCGCTCGACTCTCCGAGTCGAGTGCAATTTTGGCGCTCGACTCTCCGAGTCGAATCCGCGCACACGCGAGCCTCTCCGCAGGCTCAGTCTCCCAAGGCTCAGTCTCCCAAGGCTCAGTCTCACAGAGACTGGGCTTTTTGTTCTCTAAATGCGAACCAACTTCTAAGCCCGATACCGAACGGCACGATATCCTCCTCGACTCGGAGAGTCGAGCGACGTTCTTCTACCGAACATAGTCTTCGCGAATCGGACTAAAAATATCGAGCACTAATACTGGGCCATCAATGGCCACAGCTCGATGGGGAACTCCACCAGGGACAATGTACATACTCCCCGGTTCCATGATTTGCGTTTCCTCGCCAATGGTCAGTTGCAATTTCCCTTGAAGCAACATGCCAGCCTGTTCGTGCGGATGAGCATGCAACGGTACTTCTGCCCCCGCCTCCATTTCTAGATACGACAGCATGACATGCTCCCCATGCGGAGCTCTCAAACGAATTCCCGGCAAAGGTTCCACTGCTGAATATTGCTCGATATCGATGAATCCCACTAGGCTTTACCCCTTTCTCTCGGCGACCAAATTGGACATAATAAAAGCATAGCAAAACAATGGGGATGTGGCGGAATTGGCAGACGCGCTAGATTTAGGTTCTAGTACCGCAAGGTGTGCAGGTTCAACTCCTGTCATCCCTACTCGTTACCGACAAAGGACTTAGAGCAATCAAGCTCTAAGTCTTTTTTCGTTTCCATCAAGTCTAGGCATTGCTCATTCCGCAAATGCCGTCGTGCGTTTCATCGGCCAAGTGTCGCAGGTTTTGATGGGAGCAACTGAGCCAGTCCTGCGGTGGCCCAGGCGGTGGCGGCGGTCGAGAGGAACTGATGGTCACCATAAGGGTCACCGTTTTCGAAATATGGCTGCGCCTTAAACTTCACGTGCGATTCGGCCAGCCATGATCCATCCGCATGCTGTGTATTGAGCAGGTAGTCGCGAGCAAGAATGATGGCGGGGTGATCGGCAGCAACTCCTGTTTTGAGCAGCATAAAAAGCGTTTGCCCCGTCGAGTAGGTGTCGCTCGACCGATCTTTGGTTTCAGACCAGCCACCATCGTCGCGCTGCTCAGCAAAAATGGCGGCGAGCGTGCTCTGCGTCAAGTCTTCGCTACCGTCGAGATGATGCAAACCCCAGAGTCGCCAAAGGCGATCCTGTTGATCTCGCAGCGGTGCCTGGGCCAGCCATCGTTCCGCGTTTGCCCGCGCTGCTTCGACCTGCGGACGTTGCTCCAATGTCGCGTATTTCTCAATGCCCAGCAGCACCAGCACCGTGTCGCCAATCAACGAGGCTTGCATCGGAGCGCGACGGCAAGATGCCTGCCAATGCCCATCTTTTTTCTTGGCTGATTTTGCATTGGCTGAACTGACAGCTTTCAAGTCACGCAACCTCGCAACTCCTTGGATCTGCAGCAGGTACTTGACCATCGACGCAGTCGTCTCGTCGGACGGCCTCTCGTCCAAGCTCAAAGCCCAGAAGCCATAACCGGTTGTGGCGGCTCCGCCGGGAACATGGTCACCTGCATCCATATCACCGATGCGTTCCTGGAAATAGTCAAGCGTGGTGTCCGCTTGGGACTTTAGCCACACTTTATCTAAGGGAAAGCCAGCCCGCTCCGCCTCCAATGCCGCCAGCATTGGTAGCGTCTGGTGATGACAGGAGAAACACGTCGTATTTTTTTGCCAATCGGTCGCTGCCTGCTTGACTCGAATCAAGCCACGCCGTGTGGCAGACTGCACCTTGTTCGACTCGTCAGCCCGTACGTTGCTCGTGAGTAGCAGCGAAAGTGAAATCAAGGAGCAGCCATGAAATATGTTAACCAATCTGTGCAGGCTCACTTTTTCGCCTTGACCATATGGATGTCAAAGGTTGAATCAGCCGACACACTGACCGACAACCCAGATTCGAAGGAGGACCAATAGCGATTGGGAATATAGTCGACCTTCTTGATCTCATCGCCCCCCTGAGTCGTGGCCGTATCGGCTATTGTCACCAGCGGTGGTTGCACGCTGACGCCATAATTGCCTTCGGGCACTGTCGCGACGTACGTTCCGTCTTTCTGGATACTAAATGTTTCTGCCACACCGGTAGCACTGTCCTCGAAGGTCACTGTGCCATTGGCAATCGGCTTGCCTGTAAAACTGACCGTCCCGCTGATATCGAACTTTGGGGGTTCCGACTCACCACAACCACAAACAGCAGACAGGACGATCAAACAGGTCAATATTGTAGCTCTCAACAGTCTTCTCCGAAAATCTTTGGGAATAGTCACAAGTGCTTTGTCCAGCTTAAGAATTAGGGTTCGACGCGCGTCGGGAAAAGGTGTCCGACACCAAAAGTGCGAAGCACCCGCAGGGCCGTTCCGGCTTTTGGTGTCGGACACCTTTTCCCGGACAACCCCCAAATTAAATATGGACAGACCACTAGCGGCGCCGTCGCATTCGCTGCGTCAGGCCGCCTCGAATGTCCAATGCCTAACTCACGCTCAGGCCGAGGTCAATTCAACACACCACTAATCGATCGGACCCAATACTTGGCCATCATCTTTGTCGGCCAGATTGCGAAGTGTATCCATATCGACGCTGTCCCCTAAAAAGTGAACCGAACCGTCACCGCGCACCATGTTGACACCTCCGGTGTGCGCCGATGCAAGTATCGTATTGCACGCACGGAAGTTGCTCCAAATTGGGGTACCGGCGGCATTCGGCGGTTGTCGAATCGTAGTCACACAATAGCAGCGTACGTCAGTCGTTGCGTTGTTTGCGTTGTGCGTGCCTGTCGAGGAGAAAGTTCCCGGGCCATTGGGGATGCGCGAATTCTTGGACCCCTGAAGCCAGGAACCGGTTGGCGACATGGCGGTCCTAAAAAGGGGCCATGCCCCTGCATTGACACCCTTGCCCCATTGCGACTGTTCGCTGATCACCATCGTGTTGGAAGTCCCATCGGAGATCGAACCAATCGTGTAAGCAATACTCCCTGGGAAAAGTCCTCCCGATGAATGGATGCTGGTATTGAAGGATGTCGGATCGGCGGTTCTGTGCCGGTCACTTCCCGCGATCAACACGTAGCTCGGCCAATGGACTTGATCCCCTAAGATGTCGACCGTTTCTGGCAGAGGTGATGAGGGACAGCGATACGTGCTAAACCGCGACTGTGCGAAAATCTTGCGAACCGTGGCTGTCTGCGCGTCTGCCGCCCCCAACCAATAGTTAGCCGCATCGCCGAAGCCAATGGCCGCCAACTGGTTGTAGAGTGTCCCTTGCTCCAAGTAGGGTGTCATGCGCAAGAAACCAGACGCAGAGTGCCCGCCGTTGAGCTGTGCCGCACCACCTTTCATCGCCGCCGGTGGAAACCGTTTGTACGTCGATTCATAGTTGTGTAGTGACAATCCCATTTGCTTGAAATTGTTGCTGCACTGCATGCGCCGAGCTGCCTCTCTCGCCGCCTGGACGGCAGGGAGCAACAATCCCACCAAGATTCCGATTATCGCAATTACGACCAACAACTCGACAAGCGTAAACGCGCGTCGCCGCCAAAAAACTGTTACCATGTTTGAGACTCCAAATAAGAACATCGAGCCAAGGTGAAAAGGAAGCACTTACGAGGATTTTAGCGTGTTGTTCCCATGCTTTGTTGGTATTTATTCGTCCTCAACAATAAATGACATTACATCCAGTTAACATGCAAATCCAGAATATGTACTTTGCGTAACACTCAATTCAGTCGTGTTCGTATTCACGTCCCCATCAAGCAGGGGCCAAATAAGCAATAAGCAATAATTGGCGCCGATTCTGCAGCTTCCCTCCAGCACTGGTTTGTGCTCAAGCTAGAGCAATGGACAAGCATTCCCCACACGCAACGGCTGGCATGTAGTAAAATGCCGTCAAATGAACGTCACTAAGTCACGTAGCCCAGTGCAAGAACTTTTACCAGTTCCCGCACAACAAAATGGAGTTATTACAGTGATTGCCAATCAAGCAATGTCACGAGCGCGGAGCTTTGTGAGTCTCCACGGCGAGGACGAATCGATTCGAATGTTTGAAATCGACAGCGCGCCTTCGAGCTGCTCCTGGCATTTCCATCCGGAATACCAGATCGGTTATGTTGCATCGGGGGCCGGCGAGCGAGTGATTGGTGATGATGTGCAAGCCATCGAGGAAGGGGAAGTGGTCGTACTGGGGCCGAATCTGCCGCACGTTTGGCGTTTCGATACGTGGATCAAAGAACTTCCCATCAATGCTGTAGCAATCCACTTCCGCGAGGATTTTCTCGGTCGTGAGTTCTTCGACAAACCCGAAATGTGCGACTTACGACTGTTGCTTTCACGCGCCAGTCAGGGTTTACAGGTTGTTGGGCAAACGCGTAACAGAGTAGCTGACAAGATTGAGTCGCTACGGGGACAAAGCGGATTTGCGCGACTGCTGACACTATTGGCCATTTTAGATGAAATTGCTCGTTCGCGCGAGGTGCTGACGCTTTCAAGTCCCATGTTTCAACCTGTAAAAGCAGAATTGGAAGTCGCACGACTCACCCGCGTGTACGCATTCGTCAAGTCCAATCTGGATCAACCCCTAGATCGCGACACGGCGGCTGATATTGCCCACATGAGCCCGGGCGCTTTCAGTCGATTTTTCAAAACTCATACCGGTATGGCTTTTCATGATTTTGTGGTCGATGTCCGCATTGGGCATGCTTGCCAGCTTTTGCTTGACCCCAACAAGGCCATTACAGACGTGGCTTTCGATAGTGGCTTTGCCGATCTAAGTACGTTCAATCGTTCGTTTCGTAAACTTCGCAACATGACGCCCAGTGAATATCGCAACCGCCTCCGCGCACTTTGTGACACGCATACGGGAGCGAATGAAAAAAGTATCTGATGTGCGGCTGTCGGACGCATCTACCAAGTGAAATGTCCCATAGACCCATTGCAATCGTCAATTCGGTTTGGCACATTGGGGTGGACTACGCAAGAAGTTCAAACAACACACGGCCATGGACGTCAGTCAGGCGAAAATCTCGACCTGAATAACGATACGTCAGGCGTTCATGATCCATGCCCAACAGATGCAAAATAGTGGCATGAAGATCATGGACAGCCACGCGATTCTCAACCGCCTGAAATCCGAATTCATCGGTGGCACCGTAGGTCATCCCCCCTCGCACGCCGCCACCAGCCATCCACATGGTAAAACCGTAGCTGTTGTGGTCGCGGCCGTCTTCGCTTTCGGACACCGGCGTACGTCCAAACTCACCACCCCACACGATCAAGGTTTCGTCGAGGAGACCTCGTTGTTTTAGGTCGCCAATCAGTGCCGCGATTGGCCGGTCTATCGTTCGGCAATTCCCAGCGATATTGCGATTGATATTGGTATGATGGTCCCATCCGCCATTCTCAACCTGTATGAAACGCACACCATGCTCGACCATCCGACGCGCTAGCAGGCAGACTCTTCCAAACGCGGTGTCCCCATAACTTTCGAGCGTCCGCGCCGTTTCGCGACGAATATCACACACCTCCTCTGCCACGAATTGCATTTGAAAGGCGGTTTCCATCGAACGAATGCGAGCCTCCAACAACGGATCCGAGCCACCTTGCCCCTCCAGGTGAGCTCGATTGAGTCGCTGCAAAAATTCAAGTTGTTGAGATTGTTGATGACGATTCAGCTTGCCATTAACTAGGTTGGGAATCATCTCCGCTGGGTTAGTCGATTGCGTATCGATGATCGTTCCCTGATGCTCTCCCGGCAAGAAACCATTGCGCAGGAGTCGTCCATCCCGCCCACCTAGTGCGACGAAGCTGGGTAGGGCACTATTCTCCGACCCCAGTCCATAGGTCACCCACGCTCCCAAAGTCGGGCGTGTGGCATCGATCGAACCAGCCGCCATGAAGTTGATGGCCGGTTGATGGTTGGGAGACACCGTATGCATCGATCGAATCACGCACAAGTCATCGACCGAGCGCCGCAGTTCCGGTAACAAATCGCTGACTTGGGTACCGCACTCCCCCCCAGGTCGAAAACGAAAAGGGGATGGCAATAGCCCTCCCGTGGTCCGTTCCGTCGTCAACCCAGTGCCGCTGGGACGCTGGCCGGCGTATTGGGTCACCAACGGCTTGGGATCGAAGGTATCAAGCTGCGAGGGACCGCCACTCATGAACATAAAAATCACATGCTTGGCTCGCTGCGCGAAATGGGGCTTGGCCAATACTTCGGCCGAAATGGTAGTCGCCAAACACCCAGCTAAACCCAATGTGCCCACTTGTCCTCCAAGCTGACAAAGGCCCCCAAGCGATGAAATAAACTGGCGACGGTTGGAGCCAACGAGCCGATCGCTAGCATTCGAAACAGCACCCTGCTCACGATTGTTCATGTCTTTTCCTTAGAGTGGTCTCTATCCACAAATTGCAACACACGCATTGCAGAAGTGGCCAAGTCTCTCGCCGCTAGTACTTACCGAGTGAACGCCGAAAGTCTTGGCGACTTCCGCTGAGGTTCGATTCGACTACCTAATCAACAAACAAAAATTCATTGCTGGTCAACAGCGACTGCACAAACATCAGCCACACGAACTCGTCAACCGTATCCGACTGTGAACTAACAAACTCAAAGGCCGCATGAGCCTCCATACGACTCGGTTCGCGTTGTAAGATAATGTTGTAGCAAGCGGAAATGGAGTCGTGTATTTCTTCAGGTTCGAGCACAGCGGATTGGTCTAATGGGGCCGTGCAAATGCTCTCTCGAATTGCCACGGCTTGTCTAAGCACAAACGGACTATTCAAAAAGTACAGTTGTTGCAGCGGCGTGGTTGTTACTGTCCGTGATTCCGTGTGGCGATTCAGTTCCGGAAAATCGAACACTTTCAGCAAAGCGGTCGAAACTTGGCGACTGTTTTTTCCGTACAGCGTCCGCCGCACCCGATCGATATCCTCCAAATCGAAAGACTCCCCCCCCATACGCTCGTCGAGCCTACCAGACACGCGCAACATCGCATCACGCCAAGCTTCAACTTCTAAACGACGACGGTTCATTCGCCAGAACTTCACATTGGCCGGATCGATGGAGTAGCTCGCCTGGTCAAAACGACTCGCTTGTCGATAAGTCGACGAGAGTACAATTTCACGATGCAACTGTTTCAATGACCAACCTTGTTCAATGAATTGATAGGTCAGATCATCCAGTAGCTCTGGATGGGTAGCGCGATCTCCAAGTGCTCCAAAGTTGCTGGGAGTTCCCACGAGATAGCTTCCCAGATGCCAACCCCAAACACGATTAACAATAACTCGACCTGACAAGTGCCTGGCTTGGGTGACGATCGCCTCTGCTAGTTCTCGTCGACCGCTACCGTGACGAAATAATGGCGGTGCCCCCGGCGAGAGTAGTTCGATAAACCGCCGCGGTATCAATTCACCCAGATTTGTGACACTGCCGCGAATGTGAATCGGTAAGTCGCGTGACTTGCCCACTGAATACTCAACCGTCCGCCAGAACTTCGCTTCGGGAGAAACCAGTTCACGAATCACGTAGAACTCGGGATTGACGTACTCGGCTGCGTCACGCACGGCATTTACGCGTGGGATGCTCGCGTAGTTGTCTGGCAGCAGACTCGTGATACGTTGGATTTCAGATGCCGACTCGAGAATCTCCTTGTCGTAGCGATAGACATCCGGCTCACGGTCCTTGATCAGTCCCTGACGTTGCTTGAAACGTGAGTCATAACGTTGTTCATGAAACCTAAGCTGTTCCGTTAAGCCTGCAATATTGTCGCGATCCTCGGCAAACAGTGGAATAGTCGGCGTTTCTACCATTTGCGTCGACGCCATCACTCCGGCCAAAGCGTAGTAGTCGGCACTTGTAATCGGATCGAATTTGTGGTCGTGGCAGCGAGCGCAGGCAACCGTCAACCCGAGCAATCCGCGAGTGACCACATCGACTTTCTCTTCCCATTCGTCTGCCTTGATGGCTTCCACTACTTCCTTGGAAAACTTTTCATCGATGACGTAGGTGGGAGAAAGCCCTAGAAATCCGAGCGCCGCAAGTTCCTCTGGGGGTAGGCCTTCCATGTGATCGGCGGCCAGTTGTCGACAAACGAACTCTGCGTAGGGCAGATCCTCGTTCAACGCGCTTACCACCCAGTCGCGATACTTGTGAGGGTAGCGTGGGGGAAGCGCACCATTGGGATGATCTTCTGCATAACGCACGACATCCAACCAATGACGGCCCCAACGCTGACCATAGGCCGGAGACGCCAGTAGGCGCTCAACGAGCTGCGCGTAGCTCGTGTCAGACCGGTCGTCCGACACGAACTGTTCAACTTCTTCCGACTTGGGTGGCAGCCCCAGCAGATCAAAATAAAGTCGACGAATTAGAGTTCGTCGGTCAGCTTCAACCGCGGGTTTTAATCCCGACCTCTCCAAGCCTGACAACACGAAATAGTCAATGCGAGTTTGGGGCCAAAGCGGATCGGAAACAACGGGCAGCGTATTCCGCCCTAGGGGTTTCAACGACCAAAAACTCTTTCCCTCGGCTATTTCTGCCTGGTCCACTACACCATCTCGGTGCCGTATGTTTGGCGTACTTGCTGCGGACAATCCCCATGGTAGTCCATCACGCACCCACCTCTCAAGCATCGCAATGTCGCGCGGTGAAAGACGCGACAGGGGTGGCATTTGCAATTCGTTGTAGTTCACTGCCGCAATGATGAGACTACTGTCGGGCTGGCCAACAGCCGCAGCCGGCCCAGAGTCGCCACCCAGCAAGATCGCCGCACGACTATCGAGCAGCAATCCTCCTTTGAGCGTTTTAGAGTCTCCCGCATGACACTCCCAACAATGCTCCTTCAAGATGGGTCGAATCTTCGATTCGAAGAATTCACCGTCCGAGTCGGAAAACTCACTCGGCTCAGAATTCATGGTCGGGTCCTGGCCAAGCATATGCAGCGGCCAAGCGAATAGACAGCACATCCACAGGTTAGCAGAAATTGCGCAACGACCAAGTTGCCAACGTAAGTCAAAGCCTTGGTGGGTTATCGTGCATTCAAGTTGACTCATGGCACTCCACTTCCGCTTTCAGGATGATCTTCGGCGATGCACCACAGCTGGTCTACGCTGCGCATGTAGATCCGACCGCCGGCAAAAGCAGGATTAGCATTTACGCTTTGACCAATTTCATTCTCGGCCACCAGTTGAAAACCTCTTGGATCGGGACGCACCACGCGGGTGACTCCGCTTTGATTGGTAGCATACAACAAGCCTCCAGCCAAAATGGTCGACGCCCAATGCGGCCCGCCAGCGATGCGCTCGCGCCAACACTCCCTTCCCGATGCTACTTCTAGACATTGCATTGTCCCTGCATCCGCATTGGCCATGTATAGGTGCTGGCCGACAATCACACCGGAGCCAATCCGTTGAGGATTTTTACTGGTGACCAACCAAACGCGGTGGCTCTCGGTCACGTTCCCCCTACCGCCATGACGAACCGCCAAGGCAGGCCCCTTGTAACCGGCCATAACCACCACAAACTCATTCGACACACTCGGCGAGGCATAGACTAGGTTGGCATTCTCCCCGGCCAATCCTTCACAGCGCCAAATTTCTTTGCCTGTGGCGCTATCCAAGGCTACCACCGCGGTAGGAAATGCACATATTACCTGCGTAGTCTCTCCTTTCCTAAGGATCGCAGGTGTCGTCCATGAACCTACCCATGGACTGTCGGGAGTAGCGTTGGTTTGTCCCCCCGGCTCCTCCTGTTCCCACAGCAGTTCACCGTCACTCAGACGCAACGCGGCCACAAACATCCGCTCACCGACCCCTGAATGCAAAATCACGCGGCCGTCATCAACGATCGGCGAATTGCCATAGCCCCAGAGATGTTGAATCACTCCGAATTGCTTGGACCATAGTTTTTCCCCTGTCAGCGAATAGGCGTGAAGTCCTCCCGTGCCATGCCAGGTGACAACTACCTTTCCATCGCTAACTGGCGTCGAACCACAATAAGGATTGTCCTTGTGAGTCAGTTCCTCTTGGGCTACTTGCACAATGCGATTCCACAATTGACGACCGTCGCCGGCATCAATGCATAGCAGGGATCGCTGCTTCCCAAACTCCTCTGCGCAGTTTAAATACACACGCTGGCCAACAACGATGGGACTGCCCGCTCCGGTACCGGGAAGTTTAATCTTCCACGCAACGTTGCTGGTGGCGCTCCACGTCTGCGGAGGAGTTTCGCCGGCCATGGCGATGCCATTGGCCGCCGGCCCACGAAAGCCCAACCAGTCACCTGCCTGGGATTTTAAACTCCCCCCATGGCAAATGGCGACGGCCAGTACGGCTAACCAGCTGCTGAGCCTGCGATCAAATCTCATGGAATTGGTTTGGCTAGAGTCTATTTGTGAGAAGTAGGCACCACCACATCTTTCACGACAGGGCTGCCCGATTTTACGTCATCAACTTTTGGGAGCTCCAGGCTTCCCCGATATTCCATCATGAATTTCGACCGGCCCGGCTTCTCTGGGTTTCCCATGTCAGCATCCCCAGTCAAATCGCGGACGTAAACCCAGTGTGAACCACCTACGACTTCCGTCTTGTACTGTCCATCCTCAATGCGAGAGTTGGCCATCGTCTGCTGGTTGTTCAAGCCCTCCTTCGGTTCAAAACGGATATCGCCGTAGATAATTGGCTTGCCTCCATAGCTAACGCTTCCTGTAATTGGATACTTCTTCGGTCCTGGATCGCCGCAGCCGAGTATCGCCAGGCTGAACTGCAGCAGCACTGCGAGGCGAATTAAATGTTCGAACTTCATTACTGTGGTATCCCCGCTACGCGTCCGTCGTTGGCTGAGCCCAGACTACGATGAATTGTCAGATCGATATTGTCACTGACAAAATGCACCGAACCGTCTCCGAGCACCATCTGACAACCACCCACATGGTAGCTTCCGAATAATCGCATGAATTGTCCTGAGTCGTTCCAGTCGTATCCACCCGCCGTGCTTGGCCTATCGACACGTCCAAAATTGATTGGAAGTACGGCAGCTGCCAAAGTCTGCGCCGATGTATTGACCGCGTTTAAAACATCCAAACCGGAATTCCAGGCTGGATAGTTGGTGGCCGCCACATTCAGATCACCCGCCTTGCGCATGTATTTGCTTTCACCCACCATATAAGTGTTCGAAGTGCCATCCGGAATCTGGCCAAAGCCCGTCTTCGAATTGATGTGCAGAATTCCGTTGTCCCAATACAACCGGCCGGCGCCCCCTTGGCACTGCGCGCCGAAAGGACAAGTTCCGGATTTGACGCAGTCGTCGCCTCCCCCCATGACCCCCATGTAGTCCAATAAAACGGTGCCAACTCCGCTCCGCGCACTGGAGGGACAATGGTAGAAGCTAGGCGTTTCAAAACCACCCAGGCCCAACGCGGGAAATTGCAAGTTACCATTGCGTTCATTGACCGGGTTAACCGTCACGTGTCGACTGGCAAACGGAACTCCAAAATCAAAGGCGTTATACAAGGAGGTTTGTTCCATGTAGGGGAGCACGGCCAGCGTAAATGTGCTCCCAGTTGCATTCTGCCGAGTCGCACCACTTCCGGTCTGAGGCGGACAAGTGTTGGTCGGGACCCGAGCGATGGCACCAGGCGGAAAACGCTTGTTGGCGCTTTCATAGTTGTGCATAGCCAATCCAATTTGCTTCAAATTATTTGAACACTGCATTCGCCGAGCCGCTTCTCGGGCCGCCTGCACCGCAGGCAGCAACAATCCCACAAGTATGCCGATGATAGCAATCACGACCAGCAATTCCACCAAGGTGAACGCGCCGCGAAAACGACTAGGTTTCACTCTGCTCTTATTCATTACCACTGCTCCTGAAACGACTGCAACATGGGACTAACACGAAAGCGGGTTACCTGTCGAGGGCTGGAACCCAACCGTTGCAACATAGACGTTGGCGCGAGGCAATTCTCGGCGTTTAGTCTCAGAAACTAGGCATTCCGCGCCCCAGGAGCACAATCACCCTGCGATGACAGCAGCGAAGTAGCCCAGTGCTCTCCTCACTCAACGATTCCATGACTCGTTAAAAGAATTTCGAGGCAATCTTCAACTCGATTTCATGTGTGAAAGTTGCTGGACGACAATCGCTGGCACCGCTGTGACAGGCGAATGCCCGCGATATGGCACGACGCTCCACCATCGTAAGAAACCCAGCTTCGTTGTGAACCGTATGTCACTAGACATCGGAAACTTTGCCAAAATACTTAGCGAGTTTCGATACGCTTCAGTACGCGCGCCGCAAAGATCCTGCAACTACTATTCGCTACTTTTATTCGATCGTTCCATTACCATTCAAGAGGATCCGTCGACAATTGCCTGTTTGCTTGACTGCTTCAGTGCTTAAACCAGAAAATAGGTTCCCAGAGATAACCACCCCATCGCAGCCCTCGAGCAAGATACCTGCCGCTTCGTTGGGGTGCTCTTCCGTTTTACTTGCTTTGTCCTCACGCTTGAGCAGCGGTTTTCCACCGCTTTCACGCCCAATCATCGCGTCGCTAAAGTTATTTCCCGTGACAGTAACGCTCCCCGACTCCCCCCGTATGGCCAAACCGGTCTGTTTGACGATCGTAAACGTATTGGCCGACACCGCGCAACCATGCGCATCACGCAAATCAATGCCACCCGAAAATTCATGAGCGATCACGTTGGCGGACATCGTGATGCCGTAACAATCGCGGTCGAGCACAATGGCCCAGCCTTGGCACTCTTCAATCATGTTGCTGGCCACCACGGATCCATAGGTGTTCTCAATCACCACACCGTTGCCCAAGTGATCATCCAAGTTGTTGCCACTCATGGCCAAATTAAATGAGTCGAGGCACTGCAGCGCATCCTGATTCTCCTCGAACTGATTGGCTGAAACGACGATATCGTGACAGGCCTCGATAGAGACACCACATTTCTTGTTGTAGGTGAACAAGTTGTTGACGATCCGCGGATCTTCGTAGCAATAGTACAAGCGGAGTCCATCGCCACCGTGGTAGCTGCTCGAAACCTTTTCAATCAGAATCTCTTCAATGTAACGCGCCTCGATTCCCGCACCACTTTTCTCGTTACCAGTAATGCGCAAGTCGGCTACACTGACACGCCACATTCGCTCCGCACTGGGCGTAGGTTTACCCGCAAATTTGGGGTTTTCGATCAGGATCGCGGGTTGGCCGTCAGTATTCTTATTGACAATGTTCGAAGCAGTTCCGTGACCGACGATGCGAGTGTCCCCGGTTTTGATCCTTAGTGGTTGCGATATTTCATGATTGCCCGGCGGAATCATCAGCACGCCTCCACCTGCTGGAATTGCATCGGCAGCGGCCTGCAACGTGTCATATTGGCTTGCTTCCACCACACTCTGACCAGTGGCGAAATTAAATGAGGCCGGGTTCAGCACACAGGCGAAACTACACGTCATCCATCGAATCATTTTAAACATCATTTGACAGCCTATCCAAAAGTGCTCAAAGACAAACAAAAAAAAGATTTAGTGAGTTGCCACGCGTGAGCGGCCGGGTGAAACGCCTTGCCCGGTGCCTTACCGGCTTGTTGATTTAGTGAGCCTCAGGCGCGTGAGCGGCCGGGCGACCAACACTGCCCGGTGCCTCACGGCCCACGGCTCACCCTTAGGTTCAATACTTCGATTAAATCAACAAGCCGTTACGGCCCACGGCTCACTCGTATATTGCCAGAATCGTTTAAATCAATAGTTACCCACCGATTCGTCTGAAGAGCTTTATTTGTTTGGCGATTTGCTCGGCTGCGATGGTGAAAATAAATCACCGACCGGCAGTTCCAATTCGCTGCTGTCGCCTATGCAAAAAACAAGCTGCTCGCCAATTAAATAGTCGTGACGACCCGCGTACTTGGCACCGGTTTGTGAGCCCATTGGACTGGAGTACACTTCGACCTGTTGTTCAACCAGGTTGACAATCCAGTAGCATGCGACATTCTCCCGCGCGTACAAACGACACTTCAAACGATCCTTGGCTAAGGATGTGTCGGCAACCTCGATGAGCAGTGCAATATCTTCTCCGGTTGGATGGGCCTGCAAATACCGTCCGGCTGGTCCGCGCACGATTGCCAAGTCCGGTTCGGGTTCGCTATCAGCCGTGGTAATCGCCGACTGAATGCGAATGCGCCAATCGCATGGCAATAGTCCTCGCAACGCACTTTCCACCAACTCGATGGTACCATCATGCAACGGGTCGTGATTTATTTTGGGAACGATCCATCCTTCCAGTAGTTCCACGCGGTCGCTTGGGGACAGCGCACCTAACTTCCCCAAAAGGCGGTACTGCTCCACAGTGAATCGATGCACCGGGAAAGGAGCAACTTCGACCGTGGACTGGGGTAGAGTTGACATTGAACGCGTTCCGGAAGCAGTTTTAATTTGTCGCGGAGGTAAGTACCTATCAAAATGATCCAATCTGATTTCATCATCATACCACAAGCAATTCCTAGTCGCACAGTTTCGAGCACCAAGTGCCCAGCGTACAACCTGCGCAGCGAGTATGCTAAGAGCCAACCACCTTTTTAATTTGGCTATTGGAAACCTTCCCTTAGAAATCACTACCATTACAGACAGTTGTTGGCATGAACACTCTAACAGGCAGGTTGAATTGTCTTTCGCTCGCGAGACTGTGGACGGTACTCTTGCTGAGCTCGCCTGTCACGGTTGTCGCTGAAGTACGAATTAGCGAAACGACCTATGAGGAGCGACCGCAATTGCTGGTCGAAACCGACCAAGCGACCTACTATTTGGATCGCGCTGGCGGCGGATTTTCGCGGCTGCTTGATCGCGCTGGGAACGATTGGATTGCGTTTCATCGAGATCCGTTGAAGCAGTTTCCCGCATCGGCCGCAGCCGGCTATCGCGGCATTCCCAACCTGGTCTTTGGCTCGGAAAATCCCGATGCCGGTGCTGGTCACCCCGGTTTTGAACAGTGCGTCAGCGAGACCGATGGCCCTGACGCGATTGTGTGTAGGTCACGGAGCGGCAAGTGGCAGTGGCGATGGCAATTCACTGATGCGCATGCCACACTGACCATCGTCAAGGCGGACGCAGAGCACCCGTACTGGTTTTTATACGAAGGACCTGTGGGGGGCAAATGGTCTCCCCAAACTCACTTCTTCGGAACGGACACCGGTGGGCCACGTCGCGAAATCGCTGCCAGTCAGAATAAACTATTCGAGCAATGGCGCTGGGCCTACTTTGGTGACAATTCACAACCCCGTGTACTGTTGATCGCCCACCGCGACGCTGACCAACTCGACGACACTTTGTGGTATCTTGGTAATTCCGACCGAGGAACCGCTTCGGAGGATGGCATGATCGTATTCGGCTTTGGTCGCGGCGAAGGGACCCAACCGCTGTTGCGCGGCGCCAACCAGTCGTTTCGACTCGGCTTCGTCGCGTTGCCAAGCGTCTCCGACTCGCAACCGCTTCACCACACGATTGCCCAAACCGCTCGCAACTGGATCACAACTTGGAAAGAGTAAACTTACTAACGTCACTACTTCTGATTTTTATCTCTTTGAATAGTGAATCGCCTTCTGTGTTTGCCCAAGACAAAACAGCAGCTCCCCCTTTAGATCCTCAATGTCAAACGTTTGTTGATACGCTGGCCCAACAAGCTGGCCCCAGTTGGGAGGAAATGGGCGTGGACCAAGCGCGAACCACATTCAATTCCTTCACCGATTTGTTTGGCACGGGACCCGCCGAAGTTTCAGCCCAGGACCTGCGACTGGACGGTCGTATTCCAGTTCGCATCTATCGGCCACTAGATCAGCCGAGCACCGCGAAACAACCGGTAGTCATGTACTTTCATGGCGGTGGCTGGGTTTTGGGGAACCTCGATACACACGACGCACTATGTCGTCGACTTTGCCACCAAGCTCAATGTGCGCTGATTGCGGTCGACTATCGATTGTCCCCCGAGCATCCTCATCCCGCTCCCTTAGATGATTGCTATGCGGCAACCGAATACGTTGCTCAGCACGGCGATGAATTGAATATTGATAGCAAGCACTTAGTGGTAGTGGGCGATAGCGCTGGTGGAACATTGGCTGTCTCGGTAGCCATCAAAGCTCGGAACTCTCAGGGACCAAAAATCGCAGGGCAAGTCTTGATCTATCCCGTCCTCGATAGTCGCTGTAATTCTGCTTCCTATCAATCGTTTGCGAGTGGTTACGGTTTGACGCGGGCCGACATGCTGTGGTTTTGGAAGCAGTACTTAGGCGATCATAAGACTGGAGTGTATGCCGTACCAGCCAAGGCCAAATCGCTAGACGGACTCCCACCAACGACGATCATTACCGCTGGGTACGATGTGCTGCGTGACGAAGCCGAGCAATTCGCCGCCAAACTAAGAGAGGCGGGCGTGCCAGTCGAACTGCGCCGCTATGACAGCATGATCCACGGCTTCGTCCATTTTGCGGGTGCCTTCGATCGAGGACTGGAAGCAACCACGGAACTATCGGTCGACCTAAAGAGGCATTTCGAATCGATCCGATGATTCCCGAATACCGGTTTACTCGAACGGGCAGACCTGCTTCAAACTGGTCGATTCAACCACACTTCAGAATTAATCCTTCCAAACTCCTTCCACTTCACCTGGGAGCTTCTTCCATGCAAGCCAACTCCGTGCTACTCACGAAGCGCACAACTGCGGCGCGATCGATCCTAACATTCCTGACGGTGTTGGCGGCAACGCTCAACATTGGCAATCCACTCATCGCGCAGGAAGAATCCGATTCCGTACAAAGATTGTTCAATGGCCAAGACCTTGAAGGTTGGGACGGAGATCCACGTTTTTGGCGAGTCGAAAATGGCGAGCTGATTGGTGAAACCACCGCAGCGAATCAAGCCGAAAAGAATACCTTCCTAATTTACCGCGGTGGCGAATTCGCTGATTTCGATTTACAGTTCCAATATCAAGTGACCGGCTACAACTCGGGGGTCCAATACCGCAGCAGAGAACTGGGTAAGTGGTCGGTAGGAGGATATCAGTCTGATTTCGAAGCCCTGCATCACCCATCGGACAACGGCCCCATGGACCGTTTCTCAGGGATGTTTTTCGATGAGCAAGGTCGCATGTTCATGGGCCAACGCGGACAAGCGGTGATTGTGCGGACCAACACAGAAACTCCCAAGAAACCACATCTCGAAGTGATTGGTTCGGTGGGAGATTCTGTCAAACTCGAAAAAACAATCCACCGCGATGACTGGAATACGATGCGGGTGGTGGCGCGTGGATTCACTTTCACGCACATCATCAACGAACACGTCATGTCAGTCGGCATCGATGAAGACACAGCCCATCGCAAGGCGACAGGCATCATCGCCTTTCAATTGCACGCTGGTCCCCCCATGAAAATTCGCATCAAGGATCTAAAGATCGTTGAATTGGGAAAGTAAACGACTCCGCGCTGGTTGCTTGGTGAGCCGTGGGCCGTAAGGCACCGGGCATCACGTGTCCAGAACAGCGGACAGGGCACTGCATGGCGCTCGGCCGCGCAACGGGCTGTTGATTTATTCGTTTAACCCGCAGCCGAAGGTTTTGAAGCTCGCGCTTTTTAGTGCCGAAGGCACGGAATTCGATAGCCTGGGATGTAAATCCCAGGTCGTCGAAGCATTCAATCGTTATTCCGGTTTGCGGTTGAAAAAGCGCGGGCTACAAACGCCGAATGCGAGGTTCGTCCCGTTGATCCTCGCCTACGGCTGCGGGTTAAACGAATAAACCAACAGCCTGCCTACCCGTCACGGCTCACTGAATCAACAGAGAGCCGGAATCCTTGAATCATTAACGGCGCGCAGTACCAAACGCTTCTTAATATCCAACCAAAGAAACATCGATGCGAATTCTATCACTTTGCCTACTGGTTTTAGGAACGTTGTCTTCAGCCACCGGCGAAGAGTTCACCAACGACGCTCAGACGCGTCGGCAATTCGAACAGGCAGCACTCACCGGCGCGGGCGACTCACAAGCTGGCAAGAAACTGTTTTTTGACCAGGAGCGTACCAAATGCGCGGTCTGCCACCGAATTGACGATCAAGGTGGATTGGTTGGCCCCGCGCTCACGCAGATCGGCGGCAAGTTCGATCGCCCCCACTTGATTGAATCGCTCCTCGAACCTTCGAGACAAATCGTCGAAGGCTATCGCACCACCACTTTCCAACTCGTATCGGGACAAGTTGTCAGCGGTATTGTCAAGGAGCGAGCTGAAACACAAATCCAACTGCTCGACTCGGCGGGCAAAATTGTCGAAGTCAATCCTAAACAAGTGGAAGTGGAAGAAGTCGGGGACGTATCGCTAATGCCCGAAGGTGTTGCCACTGGTATCAGTCCCCAAGAATTCACCGATTTGATCGCCTACCTTGAATCGCTCCGCGCCAGCGAACAGAAAATGGGGGCGGGAATTAGTGGACCGATTTATCTGCCAGACGGTTTTCAAGTACAAACGGTGGTCACCGGCATGACCGGTGCCGTAGCCATGGAGACCCTCCCCGATGGTCGCATCTTGATTTGTGAACAAACCGGTGCGCTGCGCGTGATTAAAGATGGTCAATTACTCCCCACTCCGTTCGTAGAACTCCCAGTACATGTTGAGTGGGAACGTGGCTTGATCGGAGTCACCATCGATCCTAACTTCGCAGAGCAACCGTACGTCTACGTCTGCTACGTTGCTAAGGATCCTTACCCACATCATATCGTCAGTCGACTGATTGCCGAGGGTGACGTAGCTCGCCCCGACAGCGAACAGATTTTGTTGGAAGGGGATGACCAACGGCAACTGGGTGGCAAGGTCCCTGCCGGCCACCAAGGGGGCGGATTGCATTTTGGACCTGATGGTTGCCTCTACATCGGCATTGGCGAACAGACCGCTGGCTTGCCATCGCAAAAGCTCGATACGTTCCAGGGCAAATTGCTCCGCATCCACTCCGACGGCAGCCTTCCCGAGGACAATCCATTTTACAACCAGGCCGATGGCAAGTATCGCGCAATTTGGGCCTATGGTCTTCGCAATCCATTTACTTTCGCCTTCCAATCGGAATCGGGCGATTTGTTAATCAACGATGTCGGCGGAGAATTCGAAGAGATCAATCGTGGCCACGCTGGTGCCAACTACGGCTGGCCGACCGTCGACCATGGACCGACGGATGACCCGCGGTTCGTCGGCCCCATTCACATTTACCCTCAGTCGTCCATCGGCGGGAGTATCTTCGTGCCACAGAACTCAAATTGGCCTGAAAAATATCGCGGCCAATATTTGTTCGCCGATTTCGTCCAGGGATGGATCCATGCCATTGATCCCCAAGTCGCCCATGCCGTCACGGCCAATTCCGCGGAAACCTTTGTCATAGGCCTGCGGCGACCTGTCGATTTGCGGCTCGGTGCCGATGGTAGCCTCTATGTTTTGCTCCGTAATGCCTGGGTAATAGACGGGAAATTTGAACCAGGGACCAGCAGTCTGCTGAGAATCTCCTATTGATTTCGAATTGCCGTTGTAAAAAAACTGGCCCCATAGGTGCCCGCGGCTTGTTAAAATGGCGGTTAGGCCCTATCTCCGCCAGCTGCACCTTGAAAGCAGATCCATGTCTACTCGGTCGGTTCGCTCAATTTATCGCGTGGGTATGCAGCCTGCGACTCAACATTGCAACAAACGTCGCGCGAAGTGGATTGCCGCCGTCAGCTTCGTATTTTCTTTCAGTGTCTTGCCCCATAGCCTTTTAGCACAAACTGAAAATTCGCAACTTGGGCGCTTAAAGTTTGTTGAAAGTCAACCCCGCGAGGATTTAAGCGGCCTCAATCGACTAGTCCTGTCCAGCGACGATCGATTCATTTACGCTGCAGCCTGGCGCGGAAACGTGCTGGCCATCTATTCGCGTGGTGAAGATGGACGATTGACCCACCTCACCAGCATGGACAATGCCATGCTCAAAGGGGCCATCAAGCTGCAAATGAACCACGACCAGTCCCGGCTGGCTGTAGTCTGTTTGCGAAGTAACACGATTTTGCTATTCGCACGCGATCGGCAAACTGGCATGCTAACTCCTGATGGCTTTGCGCGAACCAATTTGGTTTGGCCGGTTTCGCTCAACTTCTCGCCCGATGGAAGATTCTTATACGTCGGAGATGCTGGTGGTGGATCAACGGACCCCAATGCAAAAAGCGCGATAGTAGCGTTCTCCATCGGTGACGGAGGTCGACTATCCCACGTGGAGCGCGTCGAGCATCCCAATCTGATCGGCATGCGCGACTTTCTGTTCGATCCCACTGGAAAGCACTGCTATGCAAATTGCTCAATGTCAGGTTGCCTATACGCATTCGAGCGCAATGTGGAAACCGGCAAATTGCAACTGCTACAAATCATCAAGAATGATGAAGGGCAGGGGACATTGCTGCAGGGGCTTTTTTCATCCTGGATGAGCGACGATGGTAAAACGCTCTTTACCCTGGCCGGGCGATTTGTAGCGGAAAGTGGACTGACTGTCTTTCAGCGACTCGACTCTGGTCAGCTAGAATTTGTCAGTGAACTCGCCCTTTCACCAGAAAAATTCAAGGGAGGCAATCATCTAGTGGTAACCCGTGACCAGCGCTTGATTATAGCCTCGGGAACTACCGGCAATTCGCTAGCTGTCGTGGCACACGATCCCCATTCCCACGCGTTAAATTTATTGGAAATAGTCAGTCACACTCCCGAATGCAATCTACAGGGCGCCAGCGGGATGGTTCTCGACTTCAACCAACAATACCTATATGTGGGTGCCGAAAATGGGGCGGCGATCTCTACCTTTAATCTCTCAGCGCAAAGCGAGTGAAATCTTGGCTGAAGAAGAAGATTCGACATCACCAGCGGACGATCTACTTCGGAGTGCTGAGTGTGCTCGAGACAATGAGACCATCGCCTATGTTGAAGGAGCCGATGCGCAAACGGAAACTTGCGCCGAGCTATCCTCCAAATTTCCTAGTGGAGTAGCTTCGCGGAGCAGCTACCGTTTACTGTCGTTGCTCGGTCGTGGTGGTATGGGATTGATTTATCGCGCTTTTGATGTGGAGCTAGAACGCGAAGTGGCGATCAAGATTTTACGCCATGAACTTGCCGACAATCCGCGGGTCGTCGCTCGTTTTACCAACGAAGCGAAAATCAAAAGTGATTTGCAACATCCCGGTATCGCACCAGTTTATGCAACAGGCGCTTGCGATGACGGTCGCCCTTTTTATGCAATGAAGTTCATCGAAGGCGAAACACTCGGCAACATCCTAGCCCAACCAACTCGTCCACTTAGTTTCGGCTTGTTGAGTATTTTCTCTCAAGTCTGCCAGACCATGGCTTATGTGCATGCTCAAGGGATCGTCCATCTGGATCTCAAGCCGAGCAATATCATGGTCGGAGATTTTGGACGCGTGCGCGTGATCGATTGGGGGCTGTCGCGGCGAATTGGCAGTCCCGATCCCAACGCAACGGAACATGAATTTAGTGTTGAATTCATGTCGGGATCCCGAGACAGTGATACCCAGTCTGGCAACATTCGTGGCACTCCCGCCTATATGGCCCCCGAGCAAGCTCGCGGGGATTTGCTCGATGCCCGCACGGACGTGTTCGCACTGGGAGCAATCTTGTGCGAGATCCTCACCGGACAGCCGATCTACCGCGCTGAGCATCCACAAGAAATCCTCTGGCACGCCATCCGCGGTGCTACCGCCCGTGCCGTAGAAGAACTCTCCAAGTCGGAAACAGCCGTGTGGCTGATCGGCTTGGTCAACCGCTGCTTGGCAAGTGATCCCCAGGAGCGCCCGGCACATGCCGGGGAATTGGCTAAGGAATTGACTGAATTCCAAGAGTCCGCACTGACTCTCGCCAATAATGACATGTTGCGTTTCTTTGAACTCTCCGGCGACTTGTTTTGCATCGCAGGCTTCGATGGTTGCTTCCGACGCGTCAATGCCAACTTTACCCGAGTCACCGGTTACTCGGAAAAGGAATTGCTTTCGCAGCCGTTCCTTAATTTCGTGCATCCCGACGATCGAGTGCGAACTATCGAAGAGATGGGCCGCACGCTGCAAGGCCTCCCTGTTGACCGGTTTAACAATCGTTATATCAAACGCGACGGATCGACACTGCACCTTGAGTGGGTCGCCAAATCGATCGTCGCCGAATCGATCACATACGCTGTCGCCCGAGATGTCACCCCAAAGTAGCCCGTCGCTCCGCCGTCGGAGTTCCCCAGATATCTTCCCGAAATAAATAGAAGTACCCCCAGCCCCCTGTTTAGCCTCCAAACATTGCCACACCCTGCCGTACCTCTACCTAGGACTACTCCACTTTCACTCTCAGTCGTTTTGCCTTCGAGCGACCAGCCTTCCACAAATCGTATTGCGGATCGGCGTACTGTTGGAAAAAGTTATCCAAGTGTGTTTGCATCTCAAGCCGTACCGCTTCGAGCCGAGGTTGGCCATACAGATTGAACCGCTCCTGCGGATCGTTGTGCATGTCGTATAGCTCATGTGGTCCGTCGGGATTTCGCATCACCAGCTTCCACTGCTCGCCACGTACCGCGCGACAACCTTCCATTTCATAGTAGACGATGTCGTCCCACGTCGCTTGCTCTCCCAACAATAGTGGTGAAAAATCCCTGCCTGGTAACATCGGAGTTTGAGGAACTTTTTCGGACAACCCGAGATACCCCAGAACACTTGGTAGGAAATCGTAGTTGCTAACCAAGTGGTGGCTGGTTTGGCCAGCTGCGATCCGCCCCGGCTGGCGAAAGATGAAGGGGATTTGCATCATCAATTCGTGGGCACCGATCGGCCGAGTATGATCTCCCATGCCCCACAACCCGTTTTGCCCACCCATCCAACCTTGATCAGCGGCATACACCACCAAAGTTGATTCATCGAGCTCCAAATCCTTCAGCACGCGCATCACTTCACCAACACCATCATCCACCCCGCTAGTCTCCGCAGCAACGCGCTCCATAGCCACTTGTGTATTGTGGAAGGCCTTGTTCGCGAACTGCCAAGGGTGCATAGCATCGCGCGGAAAACTCACGAACGGGTGATCGCGATAGGTTGCCGCATGTCGATTGCGCGGACGATTCTGCATTAGCCCGCCCAACACATACGGTCCGTTGTAGGCCAACATTAAGAAGAAAGGACGCTCTTGATTGGCACGAATGAATTCAATTCCCTTCCGCGTCCACAAATCCGTCGTGTAACCTGCTTCATTTCGCAGTTTCCCATCCTCAATGATTTGTTGATCGTAAAACTCGCGCGTCGATCCATCGGGCTTGGTCGTCCAAGCTGTAAAACCCTCCGAGGGCGTCAGGTTGGCTCCCAAATGCCACTTGCCGCTCAAACCACAGACGTATCCCTCATCTCGCAAGATCTCACCCAATGACCTGAACTCCTCCAACGTATTGTAGGCTTCGGGCCCCATCATGAATTTTGGATCGAGAAAGGAATGCACACCATGCTGAGAAGGAATCAGCCCCGTCAGGAACGTAGCGCGGGTGGGTGAACACACCGGATTGCTGCTTAGCGCGCGCGTAAACCGCATCCCTTCGCTAGCCAAGCGATCGATGTGTGGCGTACGAATATCTGGATTGCCGTAGCAGCCCAGCGTCCACGCTCCTTGATTGTCGGTCAAGATAAACACGACATTCGTTTTGCGGAGCGCCGACTGGCTTTGGCTAATCGCTGAAACTTGGTTTCCCAAGCACGCGGTAGCGGCATAACACAAGTAGATTCCCGCGCGTAGATTCAGTAGGTTCATAAGTCCAGCCCCTTGATAGTCCCCGTAGCTTGCCTCTCTTCGTTGTGACAGTCGCATCCGGCAAATGCGCCCCACTTGTTATTGTTCACGCGGAATCTCAGCACCATGTGGATCTCGAGCCGGCGCGTCCATGGCTTCGTCCAACTGATCTCGCAACCTACGATCGGTAAAGTGCTCCAACAACTCTGCTTTGTCATGAATCCGCGCAGCATCCAGGCTCACTTCGGAAACCAGATACTGCTCCCACAAGCGGTGAGAGCGGACCAGCTCCCGTGCGTGCTGTTGCCCGCGCTCAGTCAACTGGTAGCCGGTTGCGCCGCGTTGCAGTTCTTGGCGCCAGTGTAACGCCAACAGGGCGGATTTGAGCTGCCATGCACCAGCGAACAATTCACGAGCCAGTTCGGTTGCGTTTACAGTGGTCAGCTCGCCATCGATGGCCGTTCTTTCCTGGCGTCGGTACAAATAGGCAACGATGTCATCACATAAAATCCGCAGCGATAGCTGTCGGTTGCGAATCCATTTAATTACCAATCCCTGCCGGGGTGCACACAACAGCGCGACCGCAAAAAACACGCCCACCATGACGGCCATCATCCCGGCTGTGGAGGTGCTTTGAAATCCGAACCACGTGGGCACTACCACGGCAGACACATGCCCACTGAAAGCCCCCACGGCAGCAATCACTGCGGACAGAACGATCATCAATTCCAATCGATCAGTCAACAGAAAAGCAGTTGCAGGGGGCACAATGAACATCGCTACTACTAAGATGTTACCAACACTCTCGAAACTGGCCACGGCGGTGATGGCCACCAACACCATCAATGCATAGTGCATCGCTGTCGCAGAGAATCCCATCGACGTTGCCAGCGACGGATCAAATGAACTTAGTTTCAATTCCTTAAAGAACACAACCACGAACAACACATTCAGGATCGCTACGCCCCCCAGAACCACCACCGCCCGCGGAATGTCGAACCCCAGCCACGGGATGCAATCTAGTGGCGTCAACTCGATCGCTCCATACAGCACGCATCCAGCATCCAAATCCACGCGGTCGGCGGCTTGTACAATCATAACCAAACCAAGCGCAAACAAGGATGTAAAAACTACTCCCATCGACGCCCCTTCGTCCACGCGGCCGACGCCTCGAATCCATTCCGTGAAGAGGGCTGTTAGCACTCCCACCACAACCGCCCCCAGGAACATCGGAAGACTACTGCGGCTGTTGCTGACGAAAAACGCGACCGCCAGGCCGGGCAGGATTGCGTGCGAGACGGCGTCCCCTAGCATACTCAAGCGACGCAGCACCAAAAAATTCCCTAATACCGCTGACGCTACAGCGCAGAGCATTCCCGCCAAAACAATCCAACCGTCGAGTTGCCAATTCCAATTCATGGTCGGGCTCCGTGCGGACTGGCTGGAACTTGGATCCTTACCGGTTCTTGCTCCAACAATGCCTCGAGTTCATCGACCAGCTCGGGTTCGAGCACATGTTCGATATCATCGGCATCGCGATCAACGCGGCCCGGCGCGACATCAGCATGAGTGATTAAATAAAGCTCCCACAGACGGTGCTGACGCGTCAACCGCGCCGCTTCAGCATAGCCAGCTTGCGTCAATCTTACACCTTGAGGGCCGCGAATTACATAACCCTCGCGCTCCACCTCGCCGGTCGTTCGCAGCAACTGGGCACGCGACCAACTGCGAATCGACAACAACTGCTCAATCGATACCATTTGCCTGCGATCCGTTTCGATCGGCGTCGACTCGGCTTCGAGCAATTCGTACAACCCACGTAGCAAGTGCTGTTTTCTAACGCGCCGATTTAAACTCAATCGGCGCATCACTCGTACCATCACACCACGGGTGGAACCAAAAATCAAACTTAATGCAAACAATCCCGTACACGACAACACGATCATCGCCCCTGAAGGCAATCGTGGAAACAATGCACTCGACGCGGCTCCGACGATGCCACCGATGCCCCCCAACACTGCGGCCAGACAGGCCAACAGCCACATTTGGTCGGTCCAGAAACGTGCCGCTGCAGCCGGAATGACCATCAGTGCCACCATCAGGATCAGCCCCACTGCCTGCAGTCCCACGATCGTCACCAGCACCACCAACGACATGAGCGTCCAATCTAACAGTAACACTGGCATACCACGTGAGCCAGCGAAACTCTCATCGAAACAGAGCAGTTTAAATTCCTTGAATAGCAACAGGCAACCAACGATCGCAATACACGACGCGATAGCGATTAACTTCGCATCATTGGCATTCATCGACGCCGTTTTTCCGTAGATAAATGCCTCCAGTCCAGCAGCGTGCCCAGTGTCCATCTGGGTAGCGATCCCCAACAACGCCATACCTGCGCCAAAAAAGACACTCAGCGCGATCCCCAATCCGGCATCTTCTTTCAATCGGGTTTGTCGTCCCACCAACAATACCACGCCCACCCCCAACAACCCACTCACAGTCGCCCCCGTTAGCAAGATCGGCATTGACTTAGCGTTCATACCCAAGCTACTTGCCAAGATGAAGCTCGCCATGATCCCGGGAGCAGCCGCATGGGAGAGTGCATCACCGAGCAGCGCCCGTTTCCGCAACAGCGTAAAACTGCCAACCAAACCAGCAGCAATTCCCAGCACAGCCACGCCAAACAACACGATACGCGTGTTGTAATCTTCCAAAAAAACAACTCGCCGCCATTGTTCGATACTGGGCCAGTCGATGCGACGATCGGCGATCGATTGCCCGGTACTTTGCGCGAAGGCCATACTCGGCCCAGCGCACACCCAACACACAACCACCACCCACCACCACGTAGCGGAATTCACCCAAAATATCGATCGCTCCCCCAATCGTCGCACGACTCTCCAAGTTCTGTGTCGGCAACTCGGTTCTAGTGGGCCATTCACAACGTTCGCTCCCGCCGCCGCATCGCTTCGCTGACTTCATCCAGAAGTGTTAGTCGACCACCGTAAGTCTTTTGCAAATTCTCAGACGTAAAAGTCTCAGCCACGGGTCCGTGTGCGACCACCCGCATGTTCAACAACACTACATAGTCAAAATACTCAGGAACCGTTTGCAGATCGTGATGAATCACCAAACTCGTTTTTCCCCGCGACTTTAACTCTCGCAAAATTTCCACGATTGCTTTTTCTGTCGACGCGTCCACGGCAGCGAACGGTTCGTCCATCAAATACAAATCCGCGTCTTGCACTAAGGCCCGTGCCAAAAACGTTCGCTGTTGCTGGCCCCCAGAGAGCTGGCTAATTTGTCGCCGCGCCAGGTCGGCGATTCCGACGCGTTCCAAGGCCTCCATGGCTGCCTGACGATGCTTTTTGCGAACCGGCCAAAACCATCCAATCTGGCTGTACAGCCCCATGGCTACCACGTCGAGTGCATCCACTGGAAAATCCCAATCGACACTTTCGCGCTGCGGTACATAGCCCACACGATGCCGGTTATTCTTGTAGGTTTCGCCGAAAACTTTCACTCGTCCCGAAGCAATGGGGACTAAGTCCATCACGGCTTTGAGCAGCGTACTCTTCCCCGCTCCGTTGGGACCGACCACACCGATCAATGAACCGGCAGGCAGTTCGAATCCAACGTCCCAAATCACGGGTTTTCGATGATAGGCAACGGTTAAGTCATCGACCGAGAGGGCTATCGACGCTTTAGAGTTCTGCGATTGAGTCTCGAAGGCCGCTTGCGTCATGGTGCTAATTTATCCTGAAAGCCACCCGCCGGAGCTTGGCCCCCCAAGCCGCGTGCGACCAACGTGATGTTATGATCTAACATGCCTATATAGGTCCCTTCATATTCCCCCGCCGGTCCCATCGCGTCGCTAAAGAGCTCCTTGTCCCCAATGTGAACGTCGTGGCCTCGCGAACGTGCCCCCTCCACTAATGACTCAATATTCTTAGGCGGGACACTACTTTCAACAAACACTGCTTTCACTTTTCGGTCGACCAACAAGTCCACTAGCTCATTGATCCGCTGCAAGCCTGCCTCGGACTCAGTGGATATGCCTTGCACTCCCAACACTTCCAAGCCATAGGCACGGCCAAAGTAATTGAAGGCGTCATGCGAAGTTACTAGTATCCGACTCTCTTCAGGGATCGACCCGATCACTCTCCGACCGTATGCATGCAAACTGGACAACTCCTCTTGCAGCTTTCCCGCGCGCTGACGATAGCCGCTCTTCGACGGTGGATCGAGCCTGGATAATTCCTCAGCGATTACGTCAACGCATTTCGACCAAGCCGAGACATCCATCCAGACGTGTGGGTCGTAGTGACCGGCGAAATCGTCCGGCTCAAGCAGCGTCTGTTGGTCGATAGCTTCCGTCACGGCCACCACAGGTTTGTCACGCGCCAATCTGACCAGGGAATCGGTCATCTTCCCCTCCAACATCAATCCAGAATAGAAAATGATGTCTGCATTCATCATGCTCTGAACATCATCACGACTGGCCTTGTGCAAATGCGGGTCGACCCCCGGACCACACAACTGCGTAACATTGACCCGCGGGCCACCCACGATGCGAACCAAGTCAGCCACCATCCCAACTGTGGCTGTCACAGCAATCGGTGAATCGCTATCCACTGTGACCTGCGACTGGCCTGCACCATTTTGCGGTGCTGAATTGTTTGATCCGCTACAGCCCACCAGGGCAACGGCGACCAGGAAAGTCATAGTCAACGAGAGAACCTTGAGCGGCCAATCGACATACTTCGCGGCCCCTCCGCCGTAGCGGAAGTCGCCAAGTCTTTCGGCGGTCTGACCCCATGCAACTGACATTGCACTGAAAGCCTTATCGACTTGCGGTGCACGCACGCGCACATCGTCGATGTTTGGTGAAATTCTCACAGACTGAAGCTCCAGCGGTAAGTAACAACAGCGCCATCCAACTTGACACCTGCAGAAATGTAGCATATGCTACATTTCGTGTCGAGTCCCCTAGCCCTAGAGTTAAACCGGGATTATCGATGAACCTCAGACGCTAGCCAAATGGCACTCACTTGGTGAACCTCAGGCGCAAGCCGTGGGCTCCAGCTTAGTAAGGCCCACGGCTAGCGTCTGAGGTTCACAATACGCCCCCAGTGATAGCCACTGGACGTTAACCATTAAGCACACATTCAACCCCTGGAATCCGTCTACGTGCCCGCCAGTAAAGCTCCCTTAGCTGCCCCTTTGCCCCATCAACGGACTCGACGGGATCATTCCAACGAAACAGCAGAGGACTATGTCGAAGCGATCGCCGAGATTCTGACAGAGAAAAAAGAGTGCCGAGCGGTCGACCTGGCGGCGTTTTTCGGCGTCAGCCATGTCACTGTCAAACGCATTGTTTCGCGGTTGGCCGGCGAGGGTTTATTACAGACCGAACCATATCGCCCGATTACCTTAACGCGGCAAGGAAAGCGACTGGCGACAATGTCTCGCCAGCGTCATGAGATCGTCCAGAATTTTCTGCTGGCCATCGGCGTCGACGCAGCCACCGCAGCGCTCGACACCGAAGGCATCGAGCATCATGTCAGCCCCAAGACACTGGCCCGCTTCGAAGAATTGACCCAGTCACTTCGCGCCGCCGACAGATCCCGATAGCAGACTGCGCTAAAAATTTTACACCTCTCGCTGATCGCCGGTACAAAGGTTGATTTCACCCTCCCGCGCGTTTGAGAAAACGAGGAAATCGACGAGTTCGCGGGAGCGAGTGATGCGAGCTTTCCGGGGAGGGTAAACATTTGTTTGCCCACCCCGCTAGGTTCGTAGTACTCACCTAGCGACCCTCCCGCGAATACATGCACTTTTGATAGCAAGCTCGGGCGCGCGGGAGGGTAAAAAGCCCTTTCAGTACCGGCGACTCGGAGCACTCCCAAATGGACCAGTGGTCGCCTGGAAGTGCTGGGACTTGTCACAGCTTTCTCTTTCAATGCAGCCGGGGAGTAAATGGAGTTAGCAGGTGATCGAAATAGTCAGCACGAACCATCCGTGCCCCGGCTTTGCCATCCGTGCTATCGCATGCATTGCTTAGTGCGGATGGCAGGCGGGAAACCGCATCCAGGCAGTTTCACTTCAAGCTCGATTCCCACCAGCCAATTCCCATACGCTGGCAACCGCCTTAAAAACCAAAGCTCCGAGAACTATGTGAGTGGCTTGGATTGGCGCACCAGCTCTTGCCATTTCGCTTCACACCAACGTGAGAAGGCGTCGAGCAAGGTGGCGGGTTTTCCGGGAGAATGCAACCACACCATTTGCCCCGGCGTGACTCGCGGTGAACCGCTCAACTCCAAACGCAGACGCACATCGAAACGCGGTTGAATAAGCTTAAGTTCTTCCTCTCCCGCTGCAGAATGTTGCACTTGAACCGGGATTGGCCCTCCATAGATGGCTGCCAGCAACGGTTGCTCAAGGCGATCGTTGGCACGCGGCTCGACTTTCTCCAGTGTGCCCGTCAGTGAGGCACCACCACTGATGTTGGCTGCGATCGATTCACCCACGACAGCTCGCAAGCCAGCTACCTCCTGTTGGCTAACCGAGGCACGCACTTCCAATTCTTCGGGACGAGCTACTGTGGCTAGTGGTTCACCGGCTTTGAGAAACAAACCGAGTCGGTTAGGCATATCGTTTTGCACCAATTGCCCATCGGCGGGACTTCGCACTTGCAGACCAGCGACACGACGCTCCAATTGCTTAACATGCAACGCCAACGATTCGCGTTGCGCCTCGGCGGCTTGTAATTCTGCCAAATATCCCTGCGCTCGCTTGAGAGCCATCGTCTCTTCGACTCTTGCCAGTTCAAGCCGCTTCAGCGCCAACTCGGTCTCCAATTCCGGATTACTTAGCCTGGCAACCAAATCTCCTTGGGCAACATGACACTCGCCGCTAATTAATATTTCCGTTAAGAATCCGTCTGCTTCCACTCGGATCAGTTGTGGATCGCGAAGCGCTACGTAGCCGGGAATAGCAGGTTGTACCGGCGAAGGGATAACAACAACCAACCAACACAAGGCTACCACTACTCCACCGCTCAACAACGCTTCCCAATGTCGGGAAAAAAACGATTGGCCTTCATGGTTCAGCGACGAATCCATAGGTTCGGTCGATCGCTGAGCTTTATTAGCCAAGGCCGCTTGCGTTTTCCGCGCTGCTCGCATGGCGAAGAAAGGGGCGACGAGCGTGGCGTAAACCCCCCAGGCAACTAGGGCCATCCCAACGCCCTGCAGCGCTAGAATCGTACCCACGGCCAAGCTAACCATCATGACAATGCGATACTGATAACAAGCCAAGCCGTATAAAACCAGTCCCACCGACATCCGCTGCCGCGCGGGTTGCCACGGACGCAAACACTTGAGCACACACTGCTTGGCGGCCAATTGCGCATCGGTATACAGATTGGGATAGTTGAGCAAATCGGAACATATGAAGTAACCATCGAAGCGGATCAACGGGCTGGCATTAAAGGCCAAAGTCGTAACCGTCCCCATGGTAGCCAACGCGCAGCAGAAGTACTGTAGTGCTTGACTCTCGGTAGACACAGCGACCAGCGCTGCCGCAGCAGCCAGTGTCATCTCCACCAGCATGCCGCCAGAGCAGCAAAGTATGCGTTGCCAGCGATTGGGAATGGTCCACAAATCAGATAAATCGACATAGGGAACTGGGGCCATAAAAATAAGGCTGATGCCCGCCGAGCGGATTTGGCTTCCGACTCGTACCGCCATCACGGCATGCCCCAGTTCGTGAGCAGTCTTGAGAACCAGCCATGCCGCTCCCCACCACAGCCAACTGTCCGAGACAAACAGTCCGCGCGTCGTCCGGCCGAACAAATCCCAATTCGCCAAAACGCTCGCCCCTGCGATCAACCACAATGCTGCCGCTCCCACTAACACCGGCCAACTCAGCAGCGGCGCCAACCAGGATCCGATGCGTTCCAAGTGCCGACCATCGACAAGCGGTATCTTGGTATATATCGGATTGAACGATAGCTTCATCGACTTTGCGGAAGCAGTAGCCGGAGCATTCGTCAGATGGATCAACCCAATCTTGCTAAGCCAGCTGACGACTTGCATTACTTCCTCTGCAGATACCACGATCGTCGCGTCCACCTCTTGCACCGCAGCCACGATATCGACAGCGGTTCGCTTTCCATCGAGCGCGCTCGCGATTAGGTACTCCTTGCGGCCAACGCGCAGAAAACGCTTGTCCGGTGACTTGACCGCGTACCATAATTTCCCACTTTGACCATGCACGGTAAAGCGCAGGTTCGCAACCAAGGCGGGCAGAGCAGGGCTGTGGTGTGGTGTGTTCAAAATTGCTAGGTCCTATCTACCAAGCCAATTTCTTCAAGGCCCATAGTGTTGGACGATGAAACAACAACCAGCCGATTGATTGTGTACCAGCTGAGATCCGCGCCGTACCCTGCATGCCAGGGCGAAGCTGATTGGTAGCATTGTCGACGTCCAAATTCGCGGCAAACACAACTTCCGTATCGACCACCTGACCACGTGGATCGATCCGATTCAACTCCGCCGTCCACTTGACGCCGGGTGCCGCATCGACATGAATAGTCGCTTGGTCTCCCACTTCGATCCGCGCTAAGTCATCAGTACTGAGGTGAATCTCAACCCGCATGTGATCCATAGCCGCGATTTCGAATAACATATCTCCGCGCGACACAGGAGCTCCGTCGCTTTGGAACCAATCACCTTGTACCACTACGCCATCGATCGGGCTACGCAGTTCCAGCCTGTCCAGCTGTCGTTCAAGCGATTCTATCTGCACCGCGATTCGCTCTTGATCCAGTTGGGCCAGACGCAGTTCTCCACCAGCACGGGTGGCCAAGGCCGTATCGCGTTTTTTGCTCGCGGTCTCATACTCGGCTTCGGCGGATGAGAGTTGCCATCGAATTTGCTCTTCATCCAAATGGGCTAGTACTTGGCCTTGCTTAACCAAATCGCCAGGCCGAACGGTCGCCGCACGAATGCGTCCATCAATTGGGCTAGCCAAAAAGCTCTTCGACGCGGGCTCGACCAAGCACTGCCGTTGCGGCCAGTAGGGTACCGGAACGGCTAGGCTGGCCAGAAGTACGCCGCCAATCAATAGACCGACCTGTCCGCGTCGCCGACGATAGAAACGAAAGCGTTTTCGCCAATTGCTCAATTTTGATCCAATGCGACAGCGTCGCCAGACCTGCAACCAGCTTCTGAGTTCGAGTTGCGTTTGGGCGATCAGCGCTGCATAGACTTCCTTGCTTTGCAATTGTTCGACGCGGCGGATGCCAACTACCACGCCCACATCAAAAGCATCATCGTCGACGGCATTCAATCCGGCAGGTTCGTTGACCACACTTCCCACGCCAAAACCGAGTAGCAATGCATCATCGGTTGCTTGACGCAGTTGCTTCAAAACCAGCGAAGATTGACCGCTTGTGGCCGCAAACAGGCAAGCCTGTTTCGATTGTACTGCCTCCGCAACGGCCGAACGTAGCGTGGCACGCAGCGTCGGTTCTTCGATGATTCGTAAGCCGTTCAGCTCTAGCTCGCCTCCGTCGGACCGCAGGCCGATGGTAACGTCGCCATGAAACACTGTCGCCACGCAACTCACGACTTTGCTAAACGATTGCTCAGTCCCATCTGGTGGACAGGTATTCCAGTCGATCACCGGTTGGGCAGCGCTTGGATTGGGAACCGCGGTCGTATTCAGCCCTCCCTGCGGCTTGGTAGTTGAATCGGCAGAGTTCGAGCGACCTGTTGGAATGACAGCTTCATCAGCCAACGGTTTTCCCTCGCGCTCCAACGGCGGCGAACTGCCTCCGACGAATATCGCCGGGGAGTAATTGAGGTTCGAGTTATCGGTGAAAGTCTGCACGATCTGATCAATCAAATTTTATTACTAAGCCACTACCGAAGAGAACCGCGTGGGTCGCTCTGGCCGTGTGTGACCTGGTCAACAGGCATTCACTCTCGGCAGGAGTGCCTCACTTAGGTTCGAGGTGTTGGCGTGACCTGGTCTTCGAGCAACAGCGAACAGCGCGAACCTAAAATCTTGAGTTCGGGATTATCAATTAATACACGAACTTCAATCAATCCACTCTCGCCATCGGCTACCGGAGAGACATGTTCTACTTCAGCCTCAGTTTCCGCGCCATCATTGAGTCGCACACGAACGCGTGCTTCGCTCGACAAACTTTCGACCTCTTTTACTTGTAAAAAGAAGCTGGCTCGCAGTCGTGACACGTCGACGATCCGCAAGACTTCAGGACTGGTCGGCGATACAAATTCCCCTAGCTCTTTGTGGAGCTGAGTGACAACACCTTTGATCGGAGCTATGACGGTCCGTTGTTTAATTTGGTGTTTCAGTCGCGCTACTTGCAACCGCAAGACCTCTTGCTCTTCAATTTCCGACGTCAAGCGTCCCTGTGATATCTTTAGATCCGCCTGCGCTCGTTCCAATTCAGTTTGCGAGCTGTATCGGTTCTCTCGTGCAACGTGAAGAGCTTCGACACGACGACGGTTCAATTCCACATCCGCTTCAGCCGCCACTTGTCGTCCACTAGCCGCTGCCTGCGATTCAACAATGGCTAATTGCGTTTCTAGAGCGCTGGATTCCACCTTAGCCAGTGTTTGTCCAACACTTACAAGGTCTCCCAACTTGACGTGCAAGCTCTCCAATAGTCCAGGTTCACTACATGCCACGTCGCTGGATTTCCATGGCTCAAGCACACCATCGGGTGCGTAGCCGTTGGTCAATGACACTCGTGACGAACGCCCTTGGCCGCTGGCTATAGGGCTCAGCAGCATCACCGCTAGGGCGATTGCCATCG
This sequence comes from Pirellulaceae bacterium, assembly GCA_041739785.1. Taxonomy (GTDB): domain Bacteria; phylum Planctomycetota; class Planctomycetia; order Pirellulales; family Pirellulaceae; genus Aureliella. The sequence continues at coordinate 12,383 of JBGSNE010000251.1, read as the reverse complement.
GGATGGAGTAAGACAGTCGGTTCATACTCATACGTTTACGAACAATTAGTATTCCCTGCCAAATGCAGAGAGGGGCACTAAAAGCTAGGACGCAATTGGTATGCCCGGAATAAATTGCCCCTCGTTGAAGTAAAAACGGACGAATGAAAGCAGGCTGTATCGAATGTAGCGGTTGTCCAGGTTTGAGGTTTCAGGTTTGAGGTTTGAGGTTTCAGGTTCCAGGTTCGGGTTCGGGTTCGGGTTCGGGTTCGGGTTCGGAAAGGGAGTTTAGGGCCGAAGGCCCGGACGATTATCTAGCCCCGGCCGTAGGCCGGGGGCGTGGCCAATGATGGGCGTCTAGGGCCGAAGGCCCGGAAGATTGCCCCGTCCTGGATTGTTTGATTAGGGTGTGCCGAACGATTTTGCGTAATTGTAAATATTTTTTGAATGGTAAATATTTATCTGGTGTGGTGAATGATTATCAATCTACGGGACCTTCGGCCCTATTCGTTTTTAACTCGGGGCTGCTCTCCCCCGGCTTGCAGCCGGGGCTAGATAATCTGCCGGGCCTTCGGCCCTGAACCCCGTTCTCCGGCCCCCCGTTCTCCGGCACCCCGAACCCCGAACCCCGAACCCCGGACCCCGGACCCCGAACCTCAAGCCTCAAGCCTCAAGCCTCAAGTCTGCGATTTGAAACCTGAAACTATTCCTGTACCATGGGCAGCAGCGAACCGGTGGCCATTTTAAGATTGACGATAGCGATCATGTGGTCGGCCTGGGCTCGAGCCCAACTGTTTTCGGATTGGATCAATTGAATCTGAGCGTTGAGCAATTGATCCAACAAGAGATTTCGAGTCGTGCCGTCGAGGAAGGCATCTTGCCAGCGCGCTAGCAAGTAATCGAGCTCAGCATGAATAGCCAGCGTCGAGCGCACGGCAGCTTCCAGCTCAACGAAGGCGGCTTCGAGGTTTGCCACTGCCCCCTCGACGGTTGCTCCAACCGTTAACAACGTATGGTCAAGTTCCAGCAACGTTCGCCGCAATTCCAGTCGGCGTTCGCGGAGGATAGCTTTGGCTGCGGTATTGCGATACGGTCGCAGATAAGATAGGCCGGCAGAATAGCTGGGGGCTCCAGTACTGAACTGATCCCCAAACGACTTGGCGGCGTCAAAGTCACCGTTGAGCCCGCGGACGTATCCTTCCAAGACCAAGTTCAACGTCGGTCGCAGCTCATTCTCAGCGACTTGTAGTTTAACTCGCGAGGCTTGTAGGCTAAAGCGAATCGCCTGAATCTCGGGATGAAGATTGAGGGCTGCCGTCAATTCATCTTCGCGCGACACCACGCTCTTCCAGTCAGCTGGAGGCGTGATCGGAATCAATTCCTGCCCTTGATTCTCTCGCAACTCAGGCGCTGCCACAGCCGCACGCAAATTGGCCTCGGCGGCTTGCATGTGGGCTTGGGCCCTGGCCTGTGCAGCGCGTTGTTTGAAAATCGCCGACTCAGCGCGTAGCTGCTGACTCCTGAGAGTATCGATATCAGTGCGACCGACCAACTGTTCGTGCAACTCCACCAGGCTTTCCAGACCACGTTCGATCTGTCGATAGCTGGCTCGAGCGGTGACCAATTCCCAATACGCTGTCGAAATTGCGAACGCGTGCTCTTGAATCCGCTTGACCGCCTCCTGCATCCCTTCATCGGCATTCAGACTGGCGATCACGAAGGACGAGCGATTGTAGGTCTGCCCCGCGCCGCGCATTAAAGGTTGCGTGTACCGCATGACCATTTTCGTATCGGCTTGATTGCCGGGTACGAAAAAATTCGAATTGCTGTCTTTAAAGCTGAAATCCTGGGCTAACTCGGCCAGTCCACCACGCGTGTTCTTAGCCCGGAATCCAGAACTGTTATTCCAGACATGGTCATTCAACCGTCCCGCCGTCCCGGTGGTAAGCGTATTGCCAACAGGATCGGAAGTATCCTTGAATATCGAATCGACAAAGGCGTTGGGATCGAACTGCCCATTGGTGGCGGAGGCTTGGGCCTGCAGGATCTGAGGCTCCACCAGCACGGATTGCACCAGAGGCGAATGTTCGACAGCCAGCCAAATCAGTTGATCCAGATCCCAACCTTGCGCGGCGACTTGTGGATTGAGCTGCGCTGTCGCGCTCTCTTGCCACCAGGGTTGCGTCAACACCGAAGAATTTTGAAGTCCCTTTTCCATGCCCGCGTCGGAATCGCGAGAGTATTTATCGTAGTCGATCGGCACGTCGATCGTGGGTATGGATTGCGCTAGTGCGTCTTCGGAAAATTGCGCACGCGCACTGCTGCTCACCCCGGCCATTACGGCCAGGACGAACCCAAGTTTGCACAGCGTCATCCTCCCTGACCGCAACACGGGCATCCCTTCTAACTATTCGAAGCACACATCCCACCCGCACAGTGTCACAAATTCAGACGCGCTATCTGACTTTTGCTAGCAATGCTATGGAGAGAATTCTCGTCCGCCCTTGACATCCATGTACCGACAGACTTCACTTAGTCCATCGGAATCCCCACGTTCGAGCATCATTGCCAAGCGGCCATCGACGACTGGTTTGTTCCGTGCCACGCGAATTTAATGCACAGTCATTACAATCGTACCGGCTAGTACCCGCCTGTCCTTTCTCAATTTCTGGCAATCCGGTACGCGGCCCAAAGTTACAGCCAAAACACTCTTTCGTTACGAACGGCACAATCAGCAAACTCAGCCGCATTTAACTGTTTGGGGAGCTACCAATTGCATCGAGCTTCCATCGGTTAGGGATTGTGTGAGCAAGAGTTGTCCGAGCTTGAAGTAGGCGTTGCCTCATAAGAGCACAGCCTCGCTCCGAGCAAGGCAAAAACACTTGGAATCGTGTGGTTTTTCCCTCCGAAGAGTCAGCCAACTGGCGAGAGCCAGCCTAGCTCTCATCAGTAGCTTTATGAACCTCGCGACCATCTGAACTCGGTACCATCGAACCAATCGTTATATTCGCCCCATGCAACGCCTCAGCATCACCTATAAACTGACTGCATTGCTGGCGTTGCTCTCCACCGCACCGTTGGTCTTTCTGGTATTCAATCGTACATCCCACGAGATTGTCGATACTACCCGCGGCCGATTTGTATCTTGCGAACAATTGGCACTCGGTTGCTCGCTGCAACTAAAGCATCAAGACTACCACTCCATCGAGCAATTGATTGATCAATTCATGCAGCGGACGGAAGCTATCCAAGCCATCCGTCTAGTCCGCTTTGATGGTTTGGTCATTCACCAATTGGGAATCGCCGACGAATTTGGAGCTACGACCGAGCCACAGAACAGCGGAAAGAATGTACGCATTCCGATCCTACGTTCTGGAAAAAATTGGGGTAACATCGAGGCCGTATATCAGGACGACCCAGCCGCCGATCAATTGTGGCGTGTTGGGGAAGCCCTCTTGGCCACTCTATCGCTCAATTTGTTAACGTTCGGCATGCTTTTGAGGCGTTCTTTGGCGGTGCTGGACTCAGGTAGCGCAGTTCCCAAACGCGTCCGAAATACGCTCGACACCATCGTCGGTGGCGTGGTCATCCTGGATGCTAACCGCAAAATCGTAATGGCCAACGAGGCCTTTCAGAGCAGTTGTAAACGCTCGATGGATGCGCTGCTGGGGACTCAGCTGGGGGACATCCCGTTTCGATGCGAACAAGCGATGTTACCCTGGGAACAAGCGGTCGTTGAAAAACAGCGTCAGAGTGGTGCCACGTTGTTTCTCGAAGATGGAGCACTGGAGCGCTGTTTCGTTGTCAATGCGACTCCAATTTTTGACTCGAAAGAAGCTGTGGCAGGCACGCTGGTTAGTTTCGAAGATGTGACCAGCCTCGAGCAACAAAAGCAATCGTTGATGCATGCCTTGAGCGAGCTGGAAACCTCGAAGGATCAAATTCATCAGCAGAACATAAGGCTGCAGGAACTGGCCTCACGCGATGTGCTGACGGGCGCGTTTAATCGCCGTTCGTTGTATGAGCAGTTGGAAGTTCTGTGGAACGAATTCCATGCCAGTGGTCAACCGCTCAACTGCATCATGTTCGACGTCGACCATTTTAAAAAGCTCAATGACAATCATGGTCACGCTGTCGGGGATGAGGTACTGAAGGATGTTTCGCGCACGATCCAGGAGGCGGTACCCAAACCTGGCTTTGCAGGGCGCTACGGCGGCGAGGAATTTTGTGTAGTCCTGCCGGCCATGACACCCGCCGAAGCCACATTGATCGGTGAAGGGATCCGACAAGCCATCGAAACCAAACTGGCCGAGCCTTATCAGGTGACGGCCAGTTTAGGCGTTTCTGGCAGCGAGTTTGGCGCGGCCAGTTTCCAAGCCATCATCGAGCAAGCCGACCAGGCGTTGTATGCCGCCAAGCACGGTGGCCGCAACGCAGTTCGCTGTTGGAGCCCAACGCTAGTCGAAGAGGCGGAGGTCAAGGCCCTGGCCATGCCCACGACCAGCGATCAACCGATCTCCTACCACGCGGTGGCTTCGTTGCATTCCGCACTAGCCTATCGCGACGCTGACACGGCGCTGCATAGCCAACGTGTGGCCGAGTTGGCCGTGAGCGTCGCTCGTGGCTTGATGACTGCCAGTCAACTGTACGTATTGGAGATCGCCGCTGTCTTGCACGATATCGGCAAGATAGGCGTCCCCGATTCCATCCTGCTCAAACCCGCCAAGCTTACCGAAGAGGAATGGAAGGTGATGGAGGCTCACGCGCGGATCGGTGTCGAGATCGTCGAATCTTCATTCAATTCCAAAGCGTTGGCTGACATCGTCCGCTATCACCATTTTCGCTATGACGGAGCCGGCACTCCAGAGGGCGGCCCCGTGGGTGAGGACATCCCCCTCGGCGCACGTATTATCTGCATCGTCGACGCTTACGATGCCATGATTTCCAATCGTGTCTACCGTAAGGGTCGCCCCGCAGAGGATGCCTTTATCGAACTAAAGCGCTGCGCGGGAACGCAATTTGACCCAGGTTTGGTCGAACGCTTCATCAATGCGCAAGTCGGATGGCGAGCCGATAGCCGCTTCATGACTTCCGACGTGGAAGGAAAAGAAGCGTTGGCCATCGGTCACTTGACCGAACGGACGATGCACGCCTTTGAAACACACGACGCTAAAGTGCTTGCCGAGTCGCTAGAGAAAATGGCAAAGGCCGGTGAGCTCTATGACTTGCCCGCGATTCGCCATCTGTCCACCGAACTTAAAAAACTCATCGGCGATGCCCGTACCGACGATTGGGACTTCGCCCTACCGATCTTGCAAGACTTGCTCGACATGTGCCTCATGGTCCAACGGGCACACATTCGCGACGTCGCCTCGCGACCGCAACTGATCGAGCACTGTCCACAAAGCAGCTACTACTCCACCGCCCGCGCATGGTGGGAAGCCGACCAAGTGTAGGTCTGCGGACCACACGTCTAGTCAGCTGTGAATCGATGCGTCGGCTGGCCGCAAACACCCTCCCCGGGGCTGCGCAGTCTTACAATATCAGCTTGAGGGACCCACTGGCTTGCGCGTCGAGCTGATCCGGGTGCCGAAAGTGGCGCTTTCCAATTCAAGAGCAACTTTTCAAAAGGTAACGACCGATGCAAACCTTCGCTGGACCAACCAGCCTCGCTGTGGCATTGTTCGCCTGGCTATGCTTGGAAAACAACTACTCTCATGCTCAGGGTCCGGAGTCAGTAGCGACACACCGGGCGAAGCGGGCCGAGCCGATCGACATGCCCAACGTCCCTGACTGGCTGGCCAATCACAAATTCGAAAAGCCGGAACTCCGCTTTGCGCGGGTGAAGTATAGCTCCAACAACACTCGACTTAGAGGAGCTTGGGCCACCGACTACCCCGACGCGGACCTAGCTCTAGCAGCTCAGGTCGAAAGTCTCACGCAACTTGTAGTTCCCAATCCTGGTACCGTTATTGAATTGACGAATTCAGAGTTGCGCCAGTTTGACATACTGTACTTGGCGGAAGGCGGATCACTTCACTTAACTGCAGACGATTCCGCGGCACTGCGCAAGTACCTCAATGACGGCGGCTTTTTGATGTTGGATGATACCGTAGGGGACGAAGCCTTACAAAACATCCAAGATCAACTCAAGAAGGTCTTCCCAGACAAGAAGCTCATCGAGTTAACGATTGAACATCCGATATTTCATCACGTTTTTGATCTCAAGGAACTGCCGCAGAGCCTGTGCATTCACGTCTACATGAGAAAAGTTCTCCCCACCAGTCCAGCCAGTTACTGGGCGATCATGGACGGCGATCAGGTCTCAAGCGCCAAAGTCAATAACGACAGTAAGCTCTCGGTGCTGGTATGCCACAACACGGATTTGGGCGATGGCTGGGAGCGAGCTCGTGAGTCGGAAGACTATAAAAATGACATCTCGGCTAAAATCGCCTTCCCCATGGCCATCAACATCATCTTCCACGCGTTGTCTTCACAGCGTTAACAACCGTAAGTCAACAGGCGCGCCTCCTCATAGCTGGTGCACTTCCGCCTGGCCGGCTACATGCATACCCGCGGACTGAATGCTTCGACTTGCGTCGCTCTGTGGTTCGAGAGCGGGGTTGGAATGATTCAAATGAATAAAGTGGATCTTGGATCGCGCGTCGCTCGATAAGGCGGAGAATCGTTCGATACTCTCGACGATAAACGGATGTGGGATTTCACTCATGTCTCTTCCAGGGAGTTCGCGAGCGTCGTAGAAAGTAGCGTCCAACAACGCGACGTCGACTTTCTTAATCAAGTCTTCAATGTTCACTTCCCATTGATCCCACTTATCAATGTCTGGCAGATATAGAGCAGATCGATTGGGGCCTTCGACCAGAAAGGCAACGGTCTCCGAGAATTCGTCTCGATGAGGAACGGGAATGGCAGTGACGGAAATGCGGTCGTTAAGTTGAATGGTCACGCCAGCGTTGATACGTTGGATGGCTATTTGCTTCAAGCTCACCAACTGACTCCATGGTCCTTGCGATTCCAGAAAGTATTGCAGCCGCGGCATGCAATACACTGGCATGTGCTTCGTCCCCAATACCTCGCGACCGAGATGGATCAAGCCAGCGTAGTGACCAACGTGTGCATGGGTAAGAAAAATACCATCTAACAATTTCTCCGATTTGGTGGGTGCCAGTTGGTCGAGCAAGTGCAATTGGTCACGAAAGTCGGGCGTGCAGTCGAGCATCCAACGCTGGCCGGTGACAGGGTCGACGATGGCCACACAGCTCACGAAACGCCGAAGTTCTGGTTGTTGCCAAGCTCGCTCGCAACAGGTTCGCCTGCAGCCCGCCTGAGGATAACCCCCATCCTGTGCAATACCCAGCACAATCAGCTGAGGGTCCTCCTGTCCAAGCACCTCATCGGTCAAGTGGGCAACTCCGCAGTATGCGGTCAACAACAGCCATATGATGAAGCGCATTGACAAATGCCTGGGTCCTCGAGGAGTTACGTAAATGATTAAATGATGAGCTGTCCCAATGAATTTACCTGATATGATAGCCATCGTTCGCGAATTTGACCTTTTCTAATCTTCTATTCAATAAGGGAACTTCACTTTGAAACGCCGCACTTTTATTCAAACCGCGTCACTACTAACGGGTTCCGCGCTGGCTTGGCAGTTGGAGAAATCGCTGTTGGCCATGCCACTTGCCAGTTCCTACCGGGAGACGATTGGTCTGCAGTTATGGACGGTCCGCAATCAGATGGCGGAGGATAAACGGAAAACGCTGGCTGCGGTCGCAGCGGCTGGTTACAAACAAGTCGAGTTGATGGATACGACGGATGCCAAAGAGTTGTTGCCAATTTGCCAGGACCTCGGTTTGAATGTGACTTCGTCGTTCATCAATTGGGAGGCGGTCGCCAACCCCACGGGAAAGGATGTTCCCACTTTCGATGCGATCATCGAACAAGCCACCGCTGCCAAGCTGAAACATCTGGTGTTTGGCTACATTGGCAAGGGGCATCGAGAAACGGTCGATCAATTTAAGCAGCACGCGGAAAACAGCAATCGATTTGGCGAGAAGATAAAAGCAGCCGGCATGCGGCTCTGCTACCACAACCATTCGTTTGAATTCAAAAAGTTGACAGAGGACCAATGCGGTTTTGATGTGTTGATCGACAATTTCGACCACCAATTGGTACCATTCGAATTGGACGTGTTTTGGGTAGCACTGGGAGGTTGGCAGCCGGTCGAAACCTTGCGCAAACTCAATGGCCGCGTGTCCCAAGTCCACTTGAAGGATCTGTTGAAGGGTATTCCCACGAACTATGACGAAGGGACGGTTCCCAACGAAGCGTTTAAGGAACTGGGCAATGGCGTTATTGACATGGCGGAAGTCTTACAGGTTTCCGCCGAAATAGGTGTCGAGCAATGCCACGTCGAACAGGATCAATCCCCCAATCCGATTGTGAGTATCGGTCAAAGTTTGGATCATCTAAAAACGCTGTAGACCATGCGGTGGTCTGTTGGTTGCGGCGGGCAATTACCGGGTTAGCCACGAATATGGCTCGGAGGAGATTTGTGTAAACTACTACGGTTCAGCGACGTAGGCAGTTACTTACTCGGTATTTGCTTTTTCCACTCGCAACAACTCCACGTTGACGCTTGGCAATTGGCTAGCCAAGCTAAACTTGATTGCGCCATACTGCGGATCCGAGGCAAGATTCGTGAATTCGGGTGGATCGTTGTGCATATCGTACAGTTCCTCAGTCCCTTCCCGGTAACGAATATATCGCCAATGATCGCGCACCACGCAGTGATTGTTCGGCAACCAGGTCGACACGACAGCTCGATCCGATTTAGCCGCGGGGTTGTTAAACAGCGGAACTAGGCTGGCCCCGTCAAACTCTTGCGGCGTTGGCAACCCGGCCAATTCCACCAGCGTCGGATAAATATCGATCAAGCCGACGGCGGCATCGCTCGCGGCGCCAACTGGTATTCCCTTGCCCGCGAACATCAGTGGTGAACGCGTTGATTCCTCCCATAGCGTACGTTTGGCCCAGTGCTGTTTCTCCCCCAGGTGAAAACCGTGATCGCTCCACAGCACGACGATCGTGTTATCTGAATTAGGACCATCCAGCGCTGCGTCTGCAACCACGCCGACGCAATGATCGACGAAGCTAATACAGGCCAGATAGGCATGCACAAAGTCCCGCCATTTGCCGGACTCTAGTACTTCGGCATGCGAAGGCGCGATAGCCAGCTGTCGAGTAATGTCGCTTTCCGGAATATCCTGCATGTCTTCGATGGGCGCGGTGGGGAGCGTCAGCGAATCGCGGTCGTAAAGGTCAAACCACTTTTGCGGCACATGCAATGGCACGTGGGGACGATGAAAGCCAGTCGCTAGGAAAAAAGGACGATCTTGCTTCTGCAAGAGATACTCGGCCGCTTTCTCGGCCAGTTGCAGATCCCCCATCTCTTGATCGCTTTCGGGAAACGCACCGTATCCCCAGACTTTCACTGGCCAGTTCATGGCTTCTTTGGGAGTTGGATTGCGACCTTGCGTTAGGTCGACATCGAACGTTTTCGCCAAGCGCCCTTTGAATCCAGAGTGCAACAGTTTGCCCCCACCCAACGTGGCGTAACCCTGGCGATTAAAGTGCAATGGAATGGGTAGCGCACTGGCGAGTGAAGCCGCCTCATGAAACTCCGCGTTGAATTCATAGCAACCTGTTGTCGACGCGAGCTGGCCCGAAAACACCGACACGCGCGACGCCATGCAGACGGGAACTTGACAATGTGCGTTGCGAAATAGCAGGCCACGCTTGGCCAACCGATCGATGTTGGGTGTCTGCACGTCTGGGTGTCCGCCCAGACAACCGATCCAGTCGTTGAGATCGTCGATGGCAATGAATACTATGTTCGGTCGTTGCTCTTGAGCGTTAGCAGTCTCGTCCGAGATCGTCACACAGCCCAACCACAGCGCTACTACACCAACGAAAGCCTGAGAAAATTTGAGAGTCACATCGGGTCCGAAATGTCGAGAGGTAAGACGCACGTTCACAACAGCGAGCGGCAAGCTACAGCCTCCTTAGAAGTTGAAATACTTGCTCACCAAAGTCCATTCTATCAACCCCAAGAGCTGCTTTACCGTTGCACGCCGACAACACTCTTCACTAGTGCTCTGTCCAGCTTAAGAATCTGGGGGGCAACGCGCGTCGGCAAAAAGGTGTCCGACACCAAAAGTGCCAACCACCCGCAGGGCCGTTCCGGCTTTTGGTGTCGGACACCGTTTCCCGGACAACCCCAAAATTAAATGTGTTTAAGCACTGGGCACATTGATTCAATCGTTCAATATTTCCTAATAAATGGACGGAATTATCAAATTTGATTAATTCAATCGCTAGGGTATATTAAGTTCCCTCAAAAAAACATTTTAAGATTAGTTGCCAGGACACTCCCAAAACAGCTCGCAGGCGTGCTGGTGCTTCAGCACAATTTAATTCTGGGCTGAGCGGCGACCAACTACACCACTTTAAAACTAAACGACTTTCTACAGGCAGCGCTCATGTGTTCCACTGACTGTTTTCACGTTCGGCAACCAAGTCTGTCGGCTTTGCGCGTAGCTATTGTTTGCTCTGCATCAGTATTTTTATTTTTGGTCCCGCAGGTGCTGCTACTGGTGGCTACCCCCGTGCTTTTCGCGGGTGCGCCCGCGCATGAAACGGAAATTTGGCCGGCTGGTCGCGTATTGACTTGGGCACAACCTGGCCAGAGCGGTGACATTGGTGAAGCTGCGAATTGGTTGGAAGATGGGCAGGCCGCTGAGATAGCCCCTGACAACACGTGCGATGTCATCCTGCCTGCCGCAGACACACTGTATACCGTCTCGGGTGGTCGCAATAACCAAGTGCGGCATGTCACTGTCGGCAAGAATGCCAAGCTGTCTGGTAAGCATCGCAACGAAGTTGAAATCTGGGGGAATTGCCATGTACTCCCTGATGGTATTGTGAAGTACGTTTCCGTCGTGGGAGAAAAACATACGTTCTTTCGGCTCGACGATGGCGAGTTTCCCACGCCGGAAAACAAGCACGCTTACCAACATCCAACTCGCCGACTCCCCGAGGAACAACAGAGCCGCACACAGATTTCGCACAAATTTCAAATCTGCAAGTATGGCACCGCCTCAGTCGAATTTTATGGCAACATTGGCGTGGGCGATGAAGTCATGTTGCAACATGGCAAGATGATCATCAGTGGTGATTTCCGTTTCAGTGGCGTGACTAACAAGGGTGCTTTCGAAATTTATGACGGCGGAATTCTTGAACTCCAAAGTGGCGGACGTATTGGCCCGTTTATCCCAGAAAACAATAAGAACGTTTACAATATTAATATCTATCGCAACGGCGTCATCCAAGCCGGCTCGCCCGAACGACCACTGACCAGCGATGCCTTTCTGCTGCTTGGCTTCGGAGACAACGAGCATCCGGGCCATACAGGTCTATACACCGCGCTGGGGTCGATGATGCGTGTCTACTCGGCGAATCCAACTAGCGCTCGGTTGGTCATTTCGGCTACCGCTTCCGTGGCCGACTTCCGCGATGGAGTTGGTAAACAAGTGGGTGAACCATCGGCCAAGGCAAGTGGAAAACTCGGGATCGCCATGCAGCTCGGTGGCGACGTGCAATTGGATGGAGTGCATTTTGACTATGTTTCAGAAGGTGGTATTGCCCTGTCGAATCCCGATTCACGGAATTCATGGAATCATGTCAGTTATGGCTCGCAGTGCGCTGGCCCGGCGGATGCACTGTTTTCGAAACTGGCCGTAGATCCAAATTCCTACTACCACGCGCGCAACGACCAACAATCTGAATTTGGGCTGACCGAACGCGCGATGGTATCGATGAAGGCTTACCTTGAGCAGGCCGATCCGTTCCACCTGAATACGCTCCCCGCCAACACCGAACTGAAATCGATAGGCAAAGGCGACAAGGCGATCGACACACCGGTGGCGGTGTTGTTTGAACAACCGATCGAAGTCACAATTGAGAACAGTGTCCCCGGCGCGCGTATTCGCTTTACCACCGATGGCTCTGAGCCCACCAAGGATTCGCCGATTTACGAAGGACCTATCGCGCTGAACAAGACCACTAAGTTGACGATCAAGGCATACAAGACGGGTGTTGGCTTTAGCCCCACCTACTCGACGACCTACGTTTTCAAGTGAGCCCGACGTTGGCATATTCAAGAGAGTCAACAGCACGAGCGGTCCGCCGATTGTGGTGTTGAACCCGCAGCCGTAGATTTTGATGTTTCGCAATTTAGTGCCGAAGGCACGGCATTTGATAGCCTGGGATGCAAATCCCAGGTCATTGAAGCATCCCCGCGATCTTCCGGCTTGCCAGCGATC